>DAOVPV010000008.1 GCA_030629005.1 bacterium
AGAGTCAAACTGGAAAAGAAAAAAATTCAGAAGATATGACATTACCTCTCCTGTTCCTTCAATAAATGGAGGAAAGAGACATTTTGTAAATCAAGCATCTGATTATGCAAGAAAAATATGGACAGAGATGGGATTTAAAGAAATGACTGGGGACATGATTATGAGTTCTTTCTGGAATTTTGATGCTCTATTCACTGCACAGGACCACCCTGTAAGAGAAATACAAGACACTTTCTTTATAAATAAAAAGGGGTTAATTTCGGACCTTACCGAAATTAGCCCCTTTTTATTATATCCTTAAACCAAGATTTGATTCCGATAATAATTATTATGTTAAAACAACTAGTCTTATTTACAAATTCAAAATCAATTTAAATTAAATTAAAAATAACGGAAAAACGAAAAATCAATTGCTCCATAAAAGTATCAAAAACAAACCGCCATACAGGCGAACCCATATGGCGGAAAAAAGGAGAAAGGAGAGTAGTAATGAAGCTAATTAATGCTTAATTCAAAGCGATAATTTTACATTCTAAATTAAGTACAAACATACTAGACCTATTCTTTAAGAAAATCAAGCACCCTTTTAAAAAAAGCGCTAAATTAACAAATGGCCTCAAAAATTTACAGACTGTATTGAAAAAAAGGCTTTTTTTAGAAAAAATAAACTTTTTGCCAAAAATATAGATATTAATACTGAAAAATTGAATTTAACTATTTAATAGAAAAAAAATCGAAATCTAATTTTTTATCTTTTAATAATCTTGAATGAAATAAAGATTCTATTGGAGATGTTATAAAAGATTGAAATTGCTGATCCTTTAAAAGAGATATCGAACTAACCAGCCGTTTAATATCAAAATCAGTTATAAAATCATCCAATAATAATATACCTGTTTCTGAACCTTGAATCTGAAGAAGTTGAGCTATTTTTAATAAAAATAAAATTAATTTTTGTTGCCCCCGGGAAGCAAAAAAACGAGCTCTTTTATTTTTAAAATTTATATAAAAATCATCCAAGTGAATTCCAAATAAACTCCTTTGCCAACGCATCTCATTTGCCATTAATTTTAATTCATATTTTTTCCAAAATAAATCAAACGAATCAACAACATTAAATGTTTCTTCCGATTTATTTTTATTCATATTTTTTCTAGCATAAGTTAACTCTATAGAAATATCCTGATCCAAAGTTTTAAAATAAGATTGTAAGAAAATATTTACACTTTTTTGGATTTTATTTAAAAGCTCGATTCGTTTATTTTGTAAAAAAACCGTTTTTTCCCATAAAAGCTTTGTCCAGCTATATAGCTCATCATAAACGCTTCCGCTAATTTTATTATTGGAGTTTATAAACAAAAACTTATTTCTTTGATCTAAGTTTCTTTTATATTCTTTAAAAGGATCTATTAAATCCGGTTCCAATAAAAAAAGCGATTGATTCAAATAAGCTCGGCGAAACTCGGGAGCTCCAACAATCAGCTGTAAATCATCTTCGACTAATGCTATCACCTTATATCTAGAAATAATATCTTTAAAACTAGAAATAGATTTTTTATTAAGTTTTACAGACTTACCATCAGACCGAGAATATCCTATCTGAATCTGATTAGAAATCGGATCAATCTCTTCATCAAAGTCCACCTGTATAAAAAAATGATTTTGTGAAAAACTAATAAGTTCATTTTTTGTTCTAGTTCTAAATGACCTAAGATAACAAGCATAGTAAAGAGCCTCTAAAATAGAAGTTTTTCCCGTACCATTGTTACCTTCCAAAACAACAAACTTATTATCAAAATTAAGTTGAAAATCAGAAAAACATCTGAAATTTTTCAGCTTAATATTTCTTACAATCACGATTATAAAAAATTAATTTTATTCTGCAGAAACAGGCATTACCAAGTATGTCATATGATAATTTTTGTCTACAGAATTTGCTTCAAAAATTATTGGTTTAATTTCGTCACGTATAAAAAAATCAATTTTTTCATCTGCAAAAACTTGCAAACCTGCAAGCAAATATGGTGAATAGAATTTTGTTAAAATTTCACTACCATCAAACTTATCTAATACCAAAGACTCATCAATTTTTCCAATTTCTTTATTGTGAAGATTTACAGCTAATTTTCCTGGTTTAAATTTAAAATTTGTTGAAACAAATTGACCGGATAAAAAACAACTTGTTCTTTTTAAAGTTTTTAAAAATGATTGCTTGTCTAAACTTGCAGCCACAAAGCCCTCTTTTTCTAAAATAGGTTCATAACTTGGAAATGGATCTGAAATTAATCTTGTAAAAAAGTTAAAACTTATTCCAGAAAATACCAACTGATTCCCACAAGTTCCTAAAAAAACATTTTCCGAATGAGTTTCTTCCAAAACCTTTTTTAATTCTAAAACAGCTCGCTTAGGTAAAAGCCACTTTTGACTTTCAGGCAACTTATATTTTTCTGTAAAAACTTTTGCTAAACGATGACCGTCTGTTGCAACCATCAACATTCCATCATTTGTAAACTCTAAAAGCATACCATTTAATGCTGAATTTGAATTATTCTGAGGAATTAAAAATGCAACTTTATTTAACAAATCAACTAAAAACGATGAATCTATTTGCATTAAATTTTCGATTCTTTCTGGAAATTGAGGAAAATCCTGCGCAGAGCGAATATTTAAATAAAGCTTTACACCAGCAGCTTTAAGTGCAAGTTGATTTTCAGAAAAATTAAATTCTATATCACCTTCCATTTCCTTGATTAAATCAAATATTCTTTTTCCGGAAATTAAAAAATCAAAATTTTCCGCAAAGTTACTATCAATACCCATGCTAGACTGCAGACTAATTTGCAAATCTGTAGATTTTAAAACCAATTCTTTAGAATTAACCTGAAACATAACTGATTCTGTTACATCAAGTGCAGTTTTCTTACTACAAATTGGCTGCATTGATGTTAACAAAGACAAGATATCTTTTTGTGCAACTACAAATTTTCCGTCCATAAGTTTTACTCTCTTTTAATTTTATATAAAATTTAAAAAACTAGTTACTTTACTGTATAATATTAACCATAATTTTCAACAACATTAAATGTTTCTTCTGATTATTTAGTATAAAACATACGTAAAAATTGGAAAGACAATATTCACAAAATAAAAAATAATATTTAAAATAGATAATTCCCCCCGATATCTTCGTAAAAAAATGCAAACAGAAGTCGCACATGCAATAAAAAAGCATGGACGCTGGCTTCATAGTGCCAAGCCAGCCCACACTGCCATAGGGCGCAAATATTTAAATAGAAGCGACACTTTGCAAAAAACGTGCAGAATTCAAACACTCACGCTTATGCTCGAGGATGTTTATCATCATAAACTTTTCTTAGATGACTTTTTTCCAAATGCGTATAAATTTGAACCGTTGAAATATTTTCATGCCCTAATAAAAGTTGCAATGATCTTATATTCGCACCATTTTGTAATAAATGAGTTGCCAAAGAGTGCCTTAAGGTATGAGGAGACACTTTCTTTTTGATATTAGTTTTTGATAAAATATTTTTTAGAATACCCCAAAAGCTCTGTCTAGATATTGGTTTGATTGTACTTTTATAATAAGAAAAAAATAAATAGTTATTATTATTAATTTTATTTCTTTCCACTTTAGGTTTTAAATTTTCATAAATTTTTTCTAAATAAAATTTTAAAAATTCAAAAATCGCAATCGGAACAGGAACCATGCGCTCCTTACTTCCCTTACCAGAAAGCAAGATAAAGCCCGTATTAAAATCCACTTGATCTATTTTTAAATTGACCAACTCAGAAACTCTCATTCCTGAAGAATATAACAAAGAAAGCATGGCTCTATTTCTGAATCCTTTATCAGAATTATCTTTACCCGCAACTTTTAGTAATTCTTCGATTTCAGCTTCTGTAAGATATATTGGCAAACTCTTTGTTTGTTTTGGAAAAACTAAATCTCCTGCAGTGTTGGGTATTTTAAATCGTTCATTTAAAAAATTAAAAAACGACTTTAAACACGATATTTTTCTAGAAAGAGTGCTTGCAGAAATGCCATCATTTTTTATTTTCTTCAGAAAACTTTTAAGATGAATTTTATTACTCGTTAATATCGTAATTTTTTTTTGTTTGAAAAAATCCAAAAGCTGCTCTATGTCTTTTCTATATGCTAGAAAAGTATTTTTACTCGTTCTTTTTTCTGTTAAAAGATAAGTAATAAATGAAGAAAAAAAAGACTCATCGCTAAATTTAGAACTCATATCTCGAGCATCCCAACAAAAATCTAGTAAGCTTTTGCAACTAATATATCTGTCTTACTAGATTTTGAACATGCAAAGCAAGTTTTATTTTCTTTACTATCTAAAAGACAACGAATTGTAGCTTTATACTCTTTTACTCTGGCTTCACAATCTGGAGAACCACACCAACCAACCTGGTACAAACCATTGTTTTTTTCCAATTCTGGACCAAAATCTTCTAGCTTCTCAGCTTTATGTTGATAACCTTGCATACGTTCTTTTGCCTTTTCAAAAAGATCTTTTTGAATTTTATCAAGCAAGTTTGCAACTTCTCTATTTACCATATCTATAGAAACAAAACTTTTCTTTTTAGTTTTATCTTGCTCTATTCTATTAACAAGAACAACTTGATTTTTATCTAAATCTTTTGGACCAATTTCCATTCTAACTGGAACTCCTTTTACTTCCCATTTAAAAAATTTTGCCCCAGGAGTAAGCTGATCATCCAAATCTACAAAAACTCTAAAACCATCATGCTCTAAACAGTTCCTTATTTGTTCAACTTTACTTAAAATTAAATCCTTTTCTTCATCTTTTCTATATATGGGAATAATAACAACTTGAATAGGAGCAACTTTAGGAGGCATTACCAACCCTTTTTGGTCCCCATGTGTCATAATTATTCCGCCAATTAATCTTGTTGTAACACCCCATGAAGTACAATATGGAGAAACTAATTGACCATCTTTATTTTGAAATTTTATATCAAAAGACTTTGAAAAACTATGTGCTAAAACATGAGACGTTCCCATCTGCAAAGCTTTACCATCTTGCATTAAACATTCTATTGCATAAGTTTGATCCGCTCCAGCAAACCTTTCTGATTCTGACTTTACACCAGTAATTACAGGAATTGCCAAATAATCTTGAACAAAATTTTTATATAATTCTAAAATTTCTTTTGCAAAAATAACGGCTTCTTCTCGATCCAAATGAGCAGTATGACCTTCTTGCCATAAAAACTCTGTCGTTCTTAAAAATGGACGCGTTCGCATCTCCCATCTAACAACATTAGCCCATTGATTTATTTTTAAAGGCAAATCTCTCCATGATTTTATCCACTTAGCAAACATAGAATAAATCATCGTTTCCGATGTTGGCCTTACAACTAATGGCTCATCTAATTTTTTACCGCCAGCATGAGTAACCACTGCTAACTCAGGAGAAAAACCCTCCACATGCTTTGCCTCTTTTTTAAAAAAACTTTCTGGTATCAAAAGAGGAAAATAAGCGTTCTCAGTTCCCGTTTCTTTTATTTTTTTATCTAGAGTTTTTTGTATGTTTTCCCACAATGAATAACAATACGGACGCAAAACAAAACTACCCCTTACCGGACTTTGATCAATAAACTCTGAAGCTTCTAATACGTCTTGATACCATTGAGCAAAATCACGATTTATATCTGAAAGTTTTTTCATTTTAACACCTAATTCAAATTATTAGCTTACTATTGATAAGTCCAAAATATTGACATAAAACTATCAAATGGTTTATCAAATATTATTAAGAGCAAACATTATATTACCAAAAAATTATTTGAATAAGTATAAAAATATTAAAAATTGAAAGAAACATTTAATGTTAAGGGGAAATATGTTTACATTAATTGAACCTGTCGCCTTTATTAATATGGTATTATGTATTTTAATAGCGATATCAAGCTATTTTATATACAAAGCCTCCCAAAATGCTCTTCCCAAAGCAATATTTATTGCATTTACTCTATTTTCGTTAAATCATATATTTATTCTTTTAAATCTAAGTAAAATTATCCCTTCATTATTCGTAGCCTTAAGAATCTCTGGTTACCTTTTTATAGCCTGGGCTATTTTTAAAAATTTAAACAACAAATATAAAAAGTATTTCCTTACGTCAAGTATTGCTTTAATTACCCTTTTTTTCACAGGTATCTTTTTTTTATTTTTATATAAAAAGATACCAGATTTTACGAACCTGTTTTTAATAGAAAAAAGCATAAACTTCTTACTTTGCACAAAAATTATAATTTTAAGTTATCTTGCAAATAAATTAACCTCAAATTCTATATTTAAATACATAAAAATAGCATTCTTAATTTTTGCATTTTCACATATTAGCTCAATACTTGGATTCGACAAACCAATATATCTAATTTTAGTTATTTCCAGGATCTTAGCATATTTTCTCATATTTATAGGCGTCTACTCTAATTTAAAAGAAACAACTAAAGATAAAATTGCAAAATTTATTTCCAGCTTTAAAGTTCAAGCTGGTATAGTCAGTTTTATGGTCATAATATTAGTATCAATTTTTTATAGTCAAACGTATAAGTACACATCTACAGACCCTATTCCTAAAATAAAAAAAACAAAAATATCAACCGAAAATTATTTTTTAAAAGAAGTAAAAACAGGACTCTTTATTAAAAATTTTTCAAGATTTGATATTGTAAAAAATGAATTTGTAATGAATGCAATTGTATGGTTTGAGTTTGATCCTCACCAAATATCACTAAATACTATAGAAAAATTTTCGTTCGAAAATGGGAAAATTATAAAACAAGAACCAGTTAAAACAAAAATTATCGGAAATAAAATATGGGCAAATTATAAGGTAACGGTAGAATTTACAAGCAATTTAGACTACAAATTATTCCCTCTAGAAGACCACAAAATATATATTGGTTTAATAAACACAGAAATGAACCCTTATTCCGAAATTCTAGTATCTCATAATACAGACCTCTCTATTAAAAAAAACATATACACCAGTGACTGGAAAAACATAGGATGCGAGGTTGAATATGGTTACATAGATGATACAATCGACATAGATCAAAAAAAGAAAAGTAATAAATACCCAATAGTCTATTATGAATTAGACTTCCAAAAATCTGGTATTAAAAAAACATTGGCTATTTTCTTGCCACTGTATATGATTTTTTTCCTAAGTCTATTTTCTCTTATAATAAATATAAAAAATACTTCGGGAATACTATCTTTATCTGTTGGTAGCGCATCAGCTTTAATATTTGACCTACTAGCAATAGAAAGCATGAGCCCTGATGTAAGATACTTTACTATAGCAAATAAATTATTTTTGATATTTCTAATACTATCTTTTTTAATTCTCCTAATTAATGTTTATTCAATGAAAGAGTTTGCAGGAGATGGAGACAGAAAAGCACTTGTCAATAGTAATATTATATTAATAAGAAATTTTATGTTTTTGTTTCTAGCAATATTTACAATATTAATAACTTACGCATCAACTTATAATTTATAGGTACAGGAGAGTAAAATGAAAAAATTATATATCCTATATTCTTCAATATTTTTTTTCATATTTGGACAAAATATTTTACCATTTAGAAATACTGAAGACTTAAATAAATATGCAAAACAACACAAAGAATATCCTAAAATAGATAATACAAATTGGTTGAAACCAAACTACACATCATTTTATCAAAAAGAACAACCAACAATATTGCAAAACAAATTAAATCAAATATTAAATATTTTAAGAATAAAAAGAACCTTATGGGATTTTAATTTATTCAAAAATCAATTGGAAAAAGTAAAACAAGTAAGCGATAAAAAGAATTATATAGTAAAACTTGAAAGTAATAATAGTAAATTTATTGTTTTTACAGACATATCTGGAGCCTTTCATTCTCTTGTAAGAAACCTCAATAAACTAATAGAACTAAATTTATTAAACAAAAGCCTAGAAATTTTAGGCGACAATTATATAATTTTTAACGGAAATGTATTAGGAAACTCTCCTTATATTCTTGAAACATTTACTGTTTTATTAAAATTAATAGACAAGAATCCGAACAAAGTCTTTTTTATAGCTGGAAATTATGAATACAAAAATAATTGGCAAAATTTTGGCATTAAAAAAGAACTTATACTTAAGTCAAAAACAAATATACTTAATAAAATCCCGTTGGAAAAAGAACTACGAACATTTCTAAAATCATTACCTCTTGCAATATATATAACAGATAAAAACAATAAAACAACTAGAATATCTTATTTTAATAGGAATTTTACAAGACTAAATGAAAGTTTCTTCGCTAACTTTCTAAAACAAAAACAAACAAAAATAATAGAAGAATTTTCTCTAAAAAATACAGAAAAAAAACCAACTAAATTTAATTTAAATGTAATCTTAAACGGAGAAAATAAATTGTCCCAAAATAATAATGGACTCTTTACACTTCTACCAGAAAAAGGGACTATTTCTTGGGGAGCATTATCATGTCCAACTGATTATGGACGAGAAGTATTTAACTTTTTAAATGATGCCTTTTTAATAATTTCACCAGAAAACCAAAAAATTTCTCTTTACTATCAAAATGCAATAAAACAACCTGGTTATTCCTACCTAGAACAAAATATTTTCCAACAAATTTTAGGACAACAAAAAATTAAAACGAATGGCAATCTACAAAAAATAGCTACTCCTAAAATTGTGGCCAAACCAGATACAAAAACAAAAGAAGGTATAATAGCTCCAAAGGAAGCTGAAACTGAAATCTTTGAAGAGATAAGCATAGGAACAACACTAGACCTATCTGCAGAACTATCTGAAAACTCAAAACAAGTATTAAATGGTTTATTTTTAAAAATAAATGATACTAATTCAAAGGGAGGCATTAATAAACAAAAAATCAATTTAATATACATGGATGACAAATTCAATCCTGAACTTGCAAGGAAAAACATCCAAGAACTTATAAATTCAGGAATAAGCACTATTCTTTGTCCAATGGGAAGTCTCCAATTCAAAGCATATTCGCATTTTATGAAGGATGGTAAAATATCTGTATTTTTTCCTGAAGCAACATCTCCTGAATTTAGAGTTGCAACAAATAAAAATGTTGTTCACTTTTTCGCATCAGTAGACAGGGAAGCTCAGGTTCTATCTGAATATATGTTTGAAAATAATTATCCAAATAAAATAGCAATTTTTTATAGAGAAGAACCATTTGGCATAAAAGCATATGAAAAAACGGTTGAAATCCTACACAAACACAATTTTGTAAAAGGTCGAGATTGGATCGCTATTCCACACTCCCCATCATCTGTAGATGTTTCGGAAGAAGCTGAAAGAATTCAAAGATTTATACCCGATTCCATAATATTTTTAACATCAAGCATTCACGCTAAAAATCTTATAAATAACCTTGGGATGAACTTTCTGTTCAATAAAAAACTTTATGGATTAAGTTCTCTATCCGGAAAATCTTTTAAAACATTTATCAAAAACAAAAACTTAAAAATGATTAATACACAATTAACACCATCAATAGATAACTTAGACATAGAAATTGTAAAAGAATTTAATGAATTAACAACAAAAAACAATATAAAACCTAGCTCATATTTATTAGAAGGCTATCTAGCAGCGAGCTTATTTTTATACTATCTTGAACAAATATCACCCCCAATGACAAACGAAAAAATAATGACTGAAATAGAAAACACTAGCAAATTAAACTACAAGGGACTAACGCTAAACTTTAATCCCCAAAAAAGAGAATTAGCAAACACCGTTTGGCTTGATAATGATGAAGAAATTATAACTATTAATAATTAACTTTAACGATATAAAAAATTAGGAAAAATATGAAAAACGGAAAATTATTTGTAATTGCCGCTCCTTCTGGAGCAGGAAAAACAACTGTAACAAATGAAGTAATTAAAAGACTTTCACCTGAAATAAATATCTCAAAGGTAAGAACAACTACCACGAGAGCACCTCGACCAGGAGAAGTCAACGGCGTAGATTACGATTTTATATCTATTCAAGAATTTGAAAAAAGAGAAAAAGAAGGCTATTTTCTTGAAACAACAAAATACAGTGGGCAACTCTATGGTTCTCCTAATTCTATTTTAGAAGATCTAAACCTAGGAAAATCCTTTATTATAGTAACAGATCTTCCAGGAGTTCATGAACTTAAAAAGGTTGCACACTTTGCATGCTTTTTATGGATAACAGCACCAAGCATTAATGAATTAAAAAACAGACTTATAAAAAGAGAAAACAACGAAAAAAATCATGTCGAAAAAAGATTAAAACTTGCTCAAGAAGAAATGAAATATGCTCAAAAACCACGCTTATTTGATTACAATGTAATAAACGATGTTTTTGACAAAACAGTTACAGAAATAATGAACTTAATTAAAAAAGAACTAACTAATTAGCCTTTAGCCTAACTTCATCTTTATAAAATAAATAAAGTCCTAGAATTATAAAACCCAAAGAAATAAAATAATGCCAAGTTATATTTTCGGATAAAAAGAAATAGCCATAAAAAGCTCCAAATATTGGACACAAGAAGCCTGCGCTTATAACAAAGGTGATAGAATATTTAGTTAATAACCAACCATAAAAATTATAAACAATTAAATTTGCAACAAGAACAAGTAAACTCGTCCAACCTAAAAATGGCCAGAAATCAAAAATTGGACAAGTTGCGGTTCCTTCTACAAAAAAAGAAGTTACAAGAGCGCCAATGCCTCCAAAAAGCATCGCCACACCATTTATCATTAAAAGGGAATACTTTTTATCTAAAAGTTTTTTAACTATAAACCACGCATAAGCAGCACTAAAAACAGCAACTAATAAAACCATTTCGGGCAAAGATATTGAGAAAAATTCCATTCCAGTTTCGCGTATATCTGTTTGTGTTAAAAAAATAGGAACAAGCCCTCCGATCCCCATAAGCATTCCAATTGTTTTTTTTACAGATAATTTTTCTTTTAATATAAAATAAGCCAACAATGCCGCAATAAATGGAGTCGCTGAATAAATTAAATTTGTTTTAGAAGAACTTAAGTATTGTAAAGCCCAAAATTCCGGTATAAATGCAAGGTAAACATGAAAAATCGCAACTTTTATAAATAACCAAATATCTTTCTTTTTTATATAAAATTGTTTTCGTTTAAATAAATAAAGGAAAGAAAGCATTATACCTCCAGCCATAATCATTCGAAAACCAATTAAAAAAAATGGCTTAGCATAATTAAGAGCAATTTTCGCTATTGTAAAAGTTGAGGCAAGTATTGCATATAAGAGAACGACCAAAAACATGAAAATCTCCCGTTATTTAATTGTATTAACTTCCAACTTTTTTGTTATAAAAATAAAAGGCCAATATAAATAAAACTATAATTGGAAAATAAAACAAAAGAATAGCACCATAGCCTAAAAATGCGAGTGTTTTTATAATATTTAACAAAATATAAGAAATTAGAAAAAGAAAACCACTTAAGAAAATTCCAATCAAAAGATTACTTTTACTTTTTGCAAAATAAATTATCAAAAACAAAGACAAGAATGGAAAAAGAAACTGCCATAAAATTTGAGCTATTCTTTTATTTTTTTCTATTAAAATATCCAAAAATTTTATAGTTTTATCACTCCTATTTATATCCATTTGCATATTTTCTAAATTATTAAGTTCACGTAATGTATAAAACTTTAAATCTTTACGATCTAAAAATCTTTCTTGCGAATCTATAAACTGATTTAAATTAATCTCAGTTTTTTCGAAACTAGAAATATATGCATGATCTAGAGATATGTTTTGTATTGTTCCATTTTTTAACAATAAAATATTATTTGCCAAAAAACCACTTTGAGCATTCACAATATACTGTTGACCGCTTTTCTCCTTAAAAAAGAGCAGCAACTTAACAAACTCTAATTTTTGATTATTTTTAAGTTGCTTTTCAAAAAATATTGTAAAATTTGAAGATATATTATGAAACTTCTTTGGACACAAACTTGCAAAATGTTTTTGTGCCAAATTTAAAATAAGCTGTTTTCCTTTTTTGTAAGTCTGAGGCGCAAACTCAGTAACAATAGGAACATACAAAATTAATATCGACAATGAAAAAACAAATAAAGATTTTGTTAACGCATATCTAGATTTCCTAAAATAATAAATCAACAAAATCTCATCTTCTACATACAAATTACCAATAACCATCAACACAGAAAGACACGACGCTATTGGAATCGCAAATTGCGACATCAAGGGAAGCATTAATATAAAAACCATAATTCCTGCACTAAAAGATGATATTGCAGGTAGTCTTAAAAACATATCACTTGACGCTAAAATCAAAATCAAAATTATAAAATAAATAAAAAAATTTTTATAAAATCTTTTTAAAAAAAAGGTGAACAACATTATGGCAAATCTCGCATCCTGCGTTTAACCACTATCTGCAAATAAAAATTTAACTTTAAACAATTTTGAAACAAATTCAGGATCCAATTATTTAATAAAAATCATTCAATAGCTGAATTATCTATAATTTTTATTCGTTCAATTTTTACAGCAAAACCTGAAATACTATCTATATCAACAATAACACCATCAATTGCAAATGGAGGAATAGATGCTGGTACAAATTTAGCAGGTAATTGTGTTACAAATTTGTTAATAATAACTTCTTTTTCCATACCAATTACAGAATCTATAGACCCACAACAACCAAGATCTGTTATATAAGCAGTTCCTTTAGGTAAAATTCTTTCATCAGCAGTTTGCACATGAGTGTGTGTACCAAAGAAACCAGAAATCTTCCCATCTAAAAAATTAGCCAATGCTTGTTTTTCGGCTGTGGTCTCTGCATGAAAATCTACAAAGATTGTATTTGTTTTTGTTTTTAAAAAAGTTAATAATGACTCCGCTTTCTTAAATGGACAGTCTATAGTTTCTCTCATAAAACCACGTCCCTGTAAATTCATAACTGCTACGAACTTACCATTCACCTGATAAATAGCATAGCCATGTCCCGGACATTCTGTAGGAAAGTTTGCAGGACGGATTAATTTATCCGTCCTGTTTAAAAAATCATAAATTTCTCTATTTACCCATATGTGATTTCCAGAAGTAATTGTATCTACACCTGCAGCAACTAGTTTATGAACTATTTTTTCTGTTATTCCACGGCCACTCTTTGCTGAATTTTCACCATTTACAACAATAGAATCTAGCGAATACTTATCCTTTAATTCAGGAAGATGTTTTAAAAAAACAGCTAAACCTGCAGGCCCAATAATATCACCTACAAATAAAAATCTTAAATTACTAGACATTTTAATCACCAATAAAGTTATTTAGCATACTCAATAATTCGCTTTTCCCTAATAACATTAATCTTTATTTGTCCTGGGAAATTTACCTCATCTTCTACTCGTTTAGCAATATCTCTGGCCAATACCATAGAACTTTCATCATCCATTGAAATCTCATCAACGATTATTCTAATTTCTCTACCAGCCTGAAGAGCATATGCCTTTTTAACACCATCAAAGCTTAAAGCTATCTCCTCTAACGCCTCAAGACGCTTTACATAAGTTGTTAGAGTTTCACGTCTAGCACCTGGTCTAGAAGCAGAAATCGCATCGGCTATATGAGTAATCAATCCATAAATCGTTTTAGCAGGAACCTCATCATGGTGACTTGCAATTGCATTAACAATAATAGGATCTTCCCCATATTTTTTTGCCAAATCAGCACCAACTATTGCATGGGGACCTTCAACATCAGCAGATACCGCTTTACCAATATCATGAAACAAACCACATCTTGCAGCAATCTCTTCACTAAATCCAAGCTCTGCCGCAATCATTCTTGAAAAGTACGCAACTTCTTTACTGTGTATTAAATTATTTTGTGTATAACTAGTTCTAAAATACAAAGCACCCAATAACTTTACAAGCTCGGGATGAACACCTCTTAAATTGAACTCTAAAACAGCTTGGCGACCAACTTCTTCTATTGTCTGATCAATTTCATCCTGGCACTTAGCCACAACTTCTTCTATTCTAGTTGGATTTATTCGACCATCTTGAATTAATTTATTCAAAGCCCTTTTTGCAACTTCACGTCTTATTGGATTAAAACCTGAAATAGTAATAACTTCTGGGGTATCACCAATAACAAACTCCATGCCTGTTGTCATTTCCAATGCCTTAATATTTCGGCCTTCTTTACCAATAATTCTACCTTTCATATCTTCACTTGGTAAATTTATAACACTGGAAGAATGTAATGTAACTTGATCCGAAAGAACTCTTTGCATTGCAGTTGTTAATATAGATGTTGCTTTCTCTTTTGCAATAATATTTGTTTCTTCATCGACCTTTGCAATCCATTTTTGTTTTTCAAGCTTTACTTCTTTTTCTATAGCTTCTATTAAAATTCTACGAGCTTCGTCTTGACTCATACCACCAACTTTTTCCAGCTTTACAACTAAATCATTATGTAATTTTTTTATCTTTATTTCATCTAGACTTAAAACATCCAAACGTCGCAAAAGATCACGCTCTTTTTGCTGCAACTCTCTTCTTAAATCGTCTACTAAAGTTTCTCGTTGTTCAATTACATCTTCTTTTCTTTGCAACTTATGTTCAGGCTTTTCTCGCTCCATTCGTTCTCTTCTAACCTCAAAATCAAAATCACTTCTACGCTTATAAAGCTCTTTTTTCAAGTTAGAAAAAGCTTCACGCTTTTCTCTTTCAGCATAAGTTTTTGTATCTGCCAAAATTTTTTGTGCAGATGATTTTAGTTTAGATAGACTTTGTTTTTTCATAGTATAATAAAAAAACATTACGATAATACCAAGAGCTAATCCTGATATAAAAATTGTTATTAACATTTTATAATTCCCTAATTTTAAAAAATAAACCCTCAAAAAAAAATTAACATTAAGGTATTAACCATAATGTTAATTGTATAAAAAGGAACTATAAACTTAATAAAATCTATAATTCAAAAATCATTACAAAAAAAATAACTAAGTAACTAACTAATTTTGGAATCCAACAAAATATCTAAATTCGAAATTTTATTTTGCATATCCACAAAAGACTTATTCTTTTGTTTTAACTCTCTAGTCAAATGTAAAGCCAACATAACAGCAGATACATAACCATCCGCTATATTCATCGTATTTGCAATTTCTTTCATTCGACTATCAACAGATGCAACATCATCCAAAACTTGCTGTTCACTATCATCCGTAGCAAAAGTATAACTCTTGCCAAAAATAGTTGCTTGAATTTTTTTTAATTCTTTTTCCATAATTAGCTACTTTACTATTTCTTTGTTTTTTTCTTCTAGGGAGCTTATCGTATCGAGCAAATCTTTAATAGAATCCATAATCACCGTTTTCTCGCCCTGCAAGTCACCTGAAACCTTATCCTTAGATAAAAGCGACTCTTCCATTCGGACACATTTAGTCAACAACAATTCGTTTTCTTTTTTTAACTTACTATTTTCATTTTGCAAGTCCAAGTTCTTCTGAACTATTTGTAGAATCTTAGACTCTAGCTCCTCTAACTGCTTCATTTTTCTCTACCTTTTTATACAATCAAAGGTTAATAAATTTGTACAAAACACACATCGACAATATATAAGGGCAACGTGTCTTATTTCAAGTATTTTACTTTTTAGCCATTTCTACTAATTGTGTAAAGGCTTTTGGTTCAAAAATAGCGAGCTGACTAAGCATTTTTCTGTTTAACTTTATATTCAATTTATTTAATGAATTAATAAACCGACTATAGCTAGTATCATGCTTTTTGCATGCAGCGCTTATTCTTGAAATAAAAAGAGCTCTAAAATCTCTTTTCTTTAACTTTCTACCAATAAAAGCAAACTCCATTGCTCTTACCAAAGTTTCATAAGCTTTCTTAAAAGCTCGACTACGCAAACCCCAGAACCCTTTGGCTCGCTTTAGTACGCGCTTATGACGCTTTTTTGTTACAACCCCTCGTTTAACTCTACTCATAATAATCCTTCATGGAAGTATAATTGTCGTTTAATAATATTTAAAACTAATTAGGCATAAGTGACTGTATTTTTTTAATATCAGCTTTTTCAAAATAATCACCAGATCTTAATTGCCTTACATTCTTATTACTCTTTGCCCAGGCATGATGTCTTCTGTAAGCCTTAGCCCTTTTTATTTTACCACCACTTTTTTTCTTAAATCTTTTTTTACACCCAGAGTGAGTTTTCATTTTTGGCATACTAAATCCTTTAAAACATTAATTCATCTATTTTAAATAAAAAATTTTAGACCAAAAAGGACCACCTCGTTGCTCTTTTTCTTCAACAAGAGTTCCTAAATTTTGCTCTTCTAAATCTCTATTAATTCTATTAAAAAAATTATTTCCCAGCTCTCTTATCATTATAAACTCTCGCCCTCTAAACTGTATGGTAAACTTCACCTTCTTGCCTTCCTTTAGAAAGCCAATTGCACGATCTAGCTTAGTTTTATAATCATTATCATCTATATTAGGGCGAAGCTTAATCTCTTTTATATGAATTATTTTTTGCTTTTTCTTCGCTTCACTTTGTTGTTTCTTCTTCCTGTACAAAAACTTACCAAAATCCATTATCTTGGCAATAACAACACCATCCGTTTCCCCAACCTGAACTAAATCAAGATCAGCAGTTTCCGCAGCCTGTAAAGCTTCAGATTTAGATATAACGCCAAGATTTTCTCCAACATTATCTATAACCTGCAACGTAGAAACTCTAATTCTTTCATTTATAAAATAATTTGCCGCTAAAAGTTTATCATTCCTATCAATCTCAAAACGTCTGCTTCTAAATTTACTCACTAATATATTCCCTTAAAAAGCATTTTTATCTTTCATAACATCCGCTAAAATTTTTTCAGCCAACTTTGAATTTTCTAAAAACATTTTAATACAATTATCTCGACCTTGACCTATTTTTTCTTCACCGTAGACAAACCAAGCTCCAGATTGTTTAATGATACCAAGTTTAACTGCAACTTCAAGCAGGTCTAACTCTTTAGAAATCCCTTTGCCAAAAATTATATCAACCTCAGCAACCTTAAACGGAGGAGCCACCTTGTTTTTTACGATTTTAACAGCAACCCTATTCCCAAAAGCTGCACCATCCTTTTTCAAAGTAGCAATACGCCTTACATCAATGCGAATCGTCGAATAAAACTTCAACGCATTTCCACCCGTTGTTGTTTCCTTACTTGCAAAAGGCATCCCACCAATTTTATGCCTAATCTGATTTATAAATATTAAAGACGTTTTCGACTTATGAACAATTGGAGTAAGCTTTCTTAGCGCCTGAGACATAAGCCGCGCCTGCAGTCCAACGTGCACATCACCCATATCGCCTTCAATTTCAGCCTTCGGTACTAATGCCGCAACAGAATCTATCACTAAAAGATCTATAGCTCCAGATCTTATAAGCATCTCAGTAATGTCTAATGCCTGCTCGCCATAATCAGGCTGAGAAATTACCAAATCTTTTGTATTGACACCAATACTTTCTGCATAAATAGGATCCATAGCATGTTCAGCATCTATAAACGCACAAATACCACCAGCCTTTTGAGCCTGAGCAATTGCATGCAATGTTAACGTTGTTTTACCAGAAGCCTCCGGACCATATACTTCTATAACTCTTCCTCTTGGTAAACCACCAACTCCCAAAGCCTTATTTATTAGAATCGACCCTGTAGAAATCGTCTGAATACCAACGTCCGTCTTCTGTCCAAGAAGCATAACGGCACCTTTACCAAACTGCTTATCAATTTGAGCAAATGCCACCTCTAAAGCTTTTTGTTTTTCACTTAAAACAGATTTACTCGCTGTAACTTTTTTTGTTTGCATAAAATATCTTTCTAAATACCAACAGGATAATCTACACCTCTAGAATTACCCAAAAATCTATCGTACTTTTCCAGTTTAGCAGTTCTTAACAAAGATGCAATAAAACCCTGTAGATACGATGCTTTCTGCTTACTCAATTTATCCCTAATTATACCCAACTTTTCATTTTCAAAGGAAATCAAACTTGTTTGTTCCATATTTTTTAGTTGAACCAAGTAATAATCAACGCCATCTTTATACCTCAAAATCTGATCTGAACTATCCAATATAAAAGCTTTTTGAGCAAAATTTAAACCTAATCCCAAATCATCTAATTTATCATTACTCTTAATACTCTTAGTTTCTATAAATTTCATACCAAGAGAGCCTGCGAGGCTTTTCATAATTTTTGATTTAGACAAAATAGAACTCTTAGCTGAACGCAATTCTTTTTTTAAAACCTTCTTTGCATTCACATTATTAACAGCTTCAATAACATCATTCTTCACAACTTTTAACTCAGGAATTAAGCTTTTTTGAATTGAAGTAACTTGGTATAAAACAAATTCATCATCATTTATAAAAAATCCAAATTGTTTTTCTCTTTTACCTCGAGCAAAAATCTTTTCAATCAATATATTTTCAAGCGGCTTTTCTGAGTTTTTAGATTTATCTCTAAGCAACAACTCTTGTAATTTTAAATTATTTTCTTTAACAAAATCAAAAACAGACAATTCATTTGTTTGAGAATTAAAAACAGCCCTTTGGAGATCTGCTCGCAAATTAGTTAATGCCTTTTTAGCCTTTAATGTCTTTACAATTTCATCCCTAACACTATCTAACGCTTTAAAAGAAGCAGGAATTCTTTTATCTAACTGAATCAATTCAAAACCAGAATCTGTTTTTACAATATCAGAAACATCTCCCGCGTTTTGCAATCTAAATGCTGCTCGTTCAAACTCAGAATCATATTTACCTTTTTCTATAAAGCCAATTAAACCACCACTGCTAACAGTATCTTTATCTTGTGAATATTGTTTGGCCATATCAGAAAAGTTTGCTTTTTTAGAAACTATTTTTTCTCTAACACTTTTCGCTGTATTCAAAACTGTTTCAAGTTTTTCGGGCAAATCTGTTTTTGAAACATTAAACAAAATATGTCTAACGCTTACCTTTGGAGGTATTCTGAAAAGAGACGATTTATTTCTGTCATAAAAATATTGTATTTGAGATTCAACAACAACAATCTTTTTAGAATAATCCGCAGACTTAATAACCCAATACTTAGCAGCTCTCTTTTCTGGAACTCGAAAATCTTCTTTATGTTCGCGATAATATTTACTTATATCTTCAGTCTTCAACTCTTGGGCTTTTGCTTTTCTCAAAAAATCATTGTAGTTAAATTTAATAATATCAAAACTTTTCTTTGCAATATTATTTGAAAAAGAATGTTTTGCATCATTGTGAGTAATGTAATTTGAAGTATTTAAAAAACTTTCAAAAAACTCTCTTTCAATAGATTCACCCAAGCGTTTTTCAAATGCATTGGGAGTAAGATTCATATTAGCTAAATATCTTTTATATGCTTCCATATCTATATTGCCAAAAGAATTTTTTAATGTTTCCGGAATCTTTTTAACAAGCTCATTTTCAAAATAATCATCATCAAGTTCTATATTAAAATAGTTTTTTTCTATATCAAGAGCTTTATTTGTAAGACAAGAATCAAAAGCTGCCTTTTCCGGATTTAAAAGCCCGGCCATAGCCAAAAACATATCTACAGAAATACCAAGTTTTTCTGCATAACTTCTATAAAAATTAATTTGCATCTTTATATCATTTAATGAATTTTGATAATCAATAAGCTTTATGTCATGACCATTTAGTTTAGCAACTGTAATTTGAGTTGGATGAGTATTTTTGTATGACAAATATCCCCAAAACGTACTACCTGCCATTGCAAAAAACACTGCCCACAAAATGAAATGCCATTTTTTCATTTCTTTTCTAAATATATAAATCATACTTCTTCATCCTCTCTATAAAGTTTAACTAATTATCGGAAGAACACACGAGTGTGGAAACATTTAATGTTTATGAAAAGTAATTATGCTCAAATTGTATAGTTAAGATTAATTATCTGCAACAAAAATTTTTATATAATATCGAAAAAAACATTTAATGTTTGTTATTTTTTTATATATTGACTAAAAAAACTCCAGTCAATGCTTGATAAATTAGATATTTCCAAGATTCTACACGAATTTAAATTAATTTCCGTTTTTAAACTCTTCCAAAAAACGTATTGTCGTTTTGCATATCTACGAGTCTGACAAGCAATGTTATCTAACAAACGTTCTCGATCCTTTTGAAGCTTCCCGCCTTTTATCCATTCAATAATCTCATGATAACCAATAAAACCTTTTTGCTTTAAAAAAAGTTCCCAAGGTGTATTTAAAAAGGGCTCCACCTCAGAAACCCAACCGGCCTCAAACATGACTTGGATTCTTTTATTAATTCTTTTATTCAATTCTTCTCTAGGCATATCAATATAAATAAACAATGAATCAAACTCCGGATTAAACAAAGGCTTAAAATCCGACGGCTTTATGCCAAACTTATACCATATATCAAGAGCCCTATCGATTCTATATTTATCATTTAAATGAATCTTACTTGCTCTCTCGGGATCTATTTTATTTAAAAACTCCCAGGAATAAACCTCATCTTTTTTTTTTATAAAATTCGTTTTAACTTTTTCCATAGGAGGAAAATATAGCGACTTAAGATAGAATAAAGAACCGCCAACAAGAATAGGTAATTTACCTCTAGAAACAATTTCGATAATTTTATTTAAAACTAAATTTTTATACTCAACAACTGAAAAATCTTTTGGTGTATCTAAAACATCAAATAAATGATTTCTTACAGGTTGATTCTTCCAATCAGGCTTTGCTGTTCCAATAGAAAAAGGTGTATAAAATTGCCCAACATCGGCATTTATAATTTCACCATTAAATTTTATAGCCAATTGATTGGCTAGGTCTGTTTTTCCAGAAGCTGTTGGTCCGGATACAATTATTACAGAAGGTTTATTATATTCTTTCATCATAGAAAGAATATTAATAAATTATATTGTAGAAGACAATGGCCTAATTGTAGGCTGAGCAAATAACAACTGCTTAAATGGAGAATGTAACTGTTCAACAACAGACGAAGAATCCTGTCCCGTTACAACTTGAATCTCCTGTACCAATAAGTCTTCAGCCGTTTGTAAAATCTTTTTTTCACCAAAAGATAATTCTTTTTGTATAGCGACGGTCATTAAATCTCTGTATACATAAGCAACATCTTCTATTTTGCCGCTTTGGATCTTTAATTGATACTCTTTATTTCGCCTATTCCATCCACTTGGAGTAAAATCTATATATTCAAATTTTTTGTTTAAAGGTTTATAAAACAATGCAAAAACAGATTTTATTGCTTCTTTATCGCAAAGTTCACGAATACTACATGCATTGATATTTTCTTGTGGTAATAATATAGTTGTGTCTTTGAATAAAAACTTGAGCTTAAATAACTTTAAATTTTTCTCCCCCACCACTCTCTCTATTGCTCCATCAATTATAGCAACTCCATGACCAGGATACATAACCGTATCTTTTAAATTGAACATGCAATACCCCTTAAATCTGTCGAATAACAAAATACCTACCAGGCGTGTCAACAAACCCCCACAAGAACTTTTGTTTAATATTATAACAAAAAAAATATTGCTATCCAAAATCATTCACAAAACACACTTTTTCACCGTATTTTATGGTTTTTTTTAAAAGTTTTTAAATACATTTGCTTGCTGCTAAAAAAACGATACCCTTATTAGGACGGAATTAAGTAGTATTTTTTGTTTCTTTAATAAAGAAGATTTCAATATGAATAAAAAAAAAGAATCCATATTCGGAGAACTCCTATTTAGAATAATAATACTATTAATACTATTTGCTAGTTTTAAGCCTTTGGCTATTTATATACAAAGCATAAAAAAGAGTAATTTTAATAAAAACCAAACTGCTGCAAAAATAATAATAAAAGAAAAGGCACCCGTTAAAATACAAAATAGCAATAACAATATTATTAATAAAAAAGATTCGTCAAAAAAATTTCCAGCAACAATCAAAAAAATCGACAAAAAAATAGAGCCTCAACCAAAAATGCTTCCATACAATACAAACAATGCAAAAAAACAAGAAAGCGTCAAACCTGAAGTTGCCAATGCAGAACAAATAAATGGTTATGTAGAAAAGATAAATACATACATAGACGAACAAGATTTCTTATTATCAACGGTTGACCCTGCTGACACTCAAGTTTTGCCAGTATTAAAATCCATAGAAAACAACATTCTAGAAATAGAACAAGAAGCTCGTGAAAAAAGAGTCAGCAACCTAATAAACAACACGGATATCGACTCTATAAAATCAAAAATAGAATCATATAAACAGATAGTAAAAGAAATCTAACCAATCTTTTTCTGTTCGCCCCCTCAACCCTAAAAGAATTATACAGTAAAACGGGTAGTAAAAATAATATTTTTACAAAATTAACAATTTAACCTTGTAAAAAAAAGAAAAAGCCTGATGCAAGATCAAAAAAAAGGTAATTTAAAGACTAAATTCAAATCTAGCCTAAAATGGAACATTTCAGGAAGCTTCTTTTACGAGACTACAAGGGTTTTAAATCAGATTTTTTTATTAAGTACAATGTCTCCGAACAATTATGGTATAATGGCTACCACATTTTCCTTTATATATTTTATTATGTATCTAAGTGAATTTGGAGCAACTCAAGCACTACCTGCTTTTCTAAATATATTTATAAAAAACAAAAATAATTTTCGGCATTATTTTATTAAATTATACTTGTTACCTCAAATAATTATTTACTTACTTGCTTCGGTAGCGGCTTTAATTCTTTATAAGAATAGTATATTTAAAGCTCAAAACTCCATTCTTCTTCTTGTTGTTCCTGCAACCCTATTCTTTGAAGGAATAAGAAGCTTATTGCGACGGTTTCTACACAACATACTCGAAACAAAAAAAACTGTTCTTATCGAGAATATACTAATGACAGCTTTTCTTACAATAATCTGGTTACCTTATATTATTACAAAGCAAGAAATTAGCCTTAACCGCATATTTATAACATTTTTAATAATATCCATTATTAGCGTTATGTTTTTTATCACTTATATATTTAATTTTTACAAACAAATACCAAATACAAAATCTCAGCCTCCACATAAAATTATAAAAAGAATTATAAAAACACGATTATTTTCTTATTCAACACACATCGGTAAAAACTTTTTTTCAGGCAACTTTTTAACTCCATTTTTCGCATACAATTTTGGATTGGTAGATGCTGGAATATTTAATATTGCAAACCACATAGCAGAGTCGATAAAAGCTATAACCAAAGCTATAATAATATTTACAGGCGGAGGACTTTTTGCAAAACTTAAATCTGAATCTATAAAAATAAAACGGAATAGTTTCAGATCAATATCAGTAACTCTAAACAACGTCATGTTTCCTGTTTTAATATTTATATTTATTAATAATAAATTCATTTTCAGGCTCAAAGAAGTTTCGCTAACTTTTTCAGCCACGGCAATGACAATGCTTTTTTTTGTAATAACCGCTATAGAATTATTTTTTATGGCATACGAACAATTTTATATTGTAGAAGAAAAGGTAAAAAAATTATTTTTATTCAAACTAATCGAGATAATAATGTTTTATGGAGTAATAAGTTCAAAAGGTTTTGCAAGCCCAATTCTTATATTATTAGGCTTACTTATTACTAAACTAATAAATTATGCAATACTCGCAACAAATGCCTATGCAAACTGGAAACTTAAGCCAACACTAAAAGTAAATCTAAATATAATTTATGCCTCTATCTTGTTATCTTTATTATTTAAATTTTTTATTTCGCGTTAAAAAGCAGATAAAAGCTTATTTTTAAAGTCATGCTTAATTATCCTACTATTAATCCTTAAAGTGGAACCTTTTTCAAACACTAAGTTATCAACTTTTAATTTGCCATTTATAATTACCTTACGGAATTCCAAAGTAACCCCTTTGGCAACCGTTACACCTGATAAGTCTAAATCTTCTTTAAATGTTACATTTTTAAAAGCAACTGTTTTATTAAATCCACCTGCATTTGTAAACCTTGCATTAACAAAAGAAACATCTCGGCTAAAAATAACATTTTGAAATATAAAATTATTTGTTGTAATTAGATTCTTAAAAAAGGCTTCGCGTTCAATATTTATAAAATCAGCTCGTCTTTTTGCCTTAAATAAAATTTGATCATTTATAGTAGTATTACTTAAATCAAAGGCTCGATGAGTAGACGAAAAATTATTTATTTCTATTTTTTTGCCGATATTTAAAACTATATTTGCATTATTCGATTTTCTCAACCTAGCATATAAATCAAAATATTCTTTTATTTTTGCTTTATCAAAATTAAAAAATTGAATGGGCTCTCTATAATTCTTTATATTTAACTTATTTAACTTTTCTTTATCAGCTTGCAACCCAAATTCTTCAATCTTTAATAAATAATCATGAAACAATTCGCGCAAAACCGTTGCCTTAGTTCTTAAAAAGGAATCTGTACTTAAATTTGCAATATTTATGAGAGATTTTACATATTCAATTTGAATAATATTTAAAGGCAAAATATTCCCTCGCAAAAAATCAATTACAGAGCCTAATACAACAATTTTCCCTTCGTTCGGTATAACTTTAAACGCATCTAATTTTGCTGCAAATAAATTTAAATCGATACGCTTCCTGTCTTCAAACAACTCTTCTTTTTGACTCAAAAAGAATTTTATTTCCGCAATTGTTTGATTTATCTGCAGCTTATTTCTTAACAACTGAGCCTTATTTTTTAAATCTGTATTTTCTGATTTTTCGGATAAAGTAACCAAATTATTAATGTATTTAAGTTGCTGTTGATCTAACATTTCATCATTTTGTTCCAAGAATAAGATAATTTTTTCAAGAATATTAAATTTACCATCATCAGAAATCTGTGTAAAAACCCTAATCTTTATATCATAATCCCAAACAAGTTCTTCAGGAGGATTTAATTTTATGTTAAAAGCATCTATGTAATCCTTAAATATAGCATCATCTAAATTACTAATTATCTTAATAATTTCATTTATATAGTAAAGCTGTGATTCATCTAATTGATTTTCATACTTATCTAAACTTAAAAGCATTGTTTCAAGAACAATTATTTTGCCCTCATCAGAAATCTTAGAAAACATCTCTAGTCGTTGATTAATGACATCTTCTATGGAATAAAACTGCTCATTATCACCAAACCGCTCCAATTCTCCCCTCAAAATAAAAGCTTTCTTTCTGATACTTTCAACATCAGATTTTAATGCAATATCAACAATACTGTTTATATAGCCAATCTGTATATCATTTAATAAAACGCGTTCTTCTCTTAAAGAACTAATTATTTTGTCTAAAACAATTTCTTTGCCTTTATCATCAATGACCTTAAACTTTTTAAGTTTAACTACAATTTTTTGTTTCAGTGGCAATTTTTCAAACAAATCTTTTTTTAGTAATTCTATAACTAAATTATTGTTTCTAATTTGATCCGATAAAAAAGCAATTTGTTCTTTTATCTTTTTAGACTCAGTAAGTTTTATCCTGTCATCAGGAGTAAGTCGATAAGACTCAGAATCTTGCCTATAAGCTTTTATTGTTGCACTAAGCTCACCCTTTATGATCTTTCTGCGCCCACTTAGACCAGCAACCTGACTTTTCAAGTCCCCAGTAAACTCTTGCAATTTTGAAAAGCTTTCTTTTATTCGATCTTTAGAATCAGAAACAATTTCGGAAGAAACATTTAATGTTAATGCACCGCAAAACAAAACTCCAACTAAAATTCTTTTCTTTGATATATATTTCATAATAACCCAAATAATTTAAATTAATTTAAATATTAGCTCTTTCGGAATATATATAAAGACAAAAAATAATATCAAGTCAGTATTATATTTGTTATTTAACCAAATAATACAAACACTTAACTTTTTATTTTTCATTCTTCATATTAAATACTTAATATATCTTATTAAGCAAGGGGGAAAAAAATGAATCAAATGAAAGTATGTATCATTTTTATTGCAACAATTTTTATATTTCAACAAAATATCTATACGATGACACTTACAGAGCCGACTTTACCTGAAGAGATAGTTTTACCCGAAAACCCTACATTCGAACAAATTAAACTTTTTATAGAAACAAAAGAGAATAAAAATGACGATGACCTTATCGAGCTAGAAAGAATTGCTCGATGTTTTATCTTCGAAAGTCCAGATTCAGCAAAAATAGATCAAGCTCTTCAAATTTTTGAATATCTATTTAAGCAAGCTAGCAGACAAGAAAATATTCGTTTCGCAATAGATCTTATGAATAAAAGCGAAGATTTCATCATAGCTTTTTCGCAAATGAATTTTAATCTCGCCATAAATCTTTTAAATTTATTATATGACAATCTAGATCTAACATATGGGCAGGTATATCGTTATCTTGAGCGAATAATGTACAACAACCCTCAAAGGCTACAACAATATATCAACCTATGCACAGAAAGGTTATATTCAACAGAATACGCAAATCAAGATAGAACCTCAGACTTCATTAATGACAACATTATTTTTAAAAAAGATTCCGTTGAAAAAGCAGATGTTATTATTATAGGAGACCTACACGGAAATTTTTATTGTTTAGACGATATTATACAAGATTTAATAAATAAAGAAATTTTATCCCCAACCTTAAGACTTCTAAACAATTACAAGCTTGTGTGTCTGGGAGATTATGTTGATAGGGGAGATAAATCGTTAGAAACATTAGCAATGCTCATGTACATAAAACGCAGAAACCCAGAAAACGTCATATTATTACAAGGCAACCATGAGCTAGACGTACCGATTGGAACGATACGCCGCTCATGGAAAGAATATGGTTTTAAAAACGAAATAATCAACAAAACAGGAAAAGAAAATTCAAAAGAAATCCTTAATAAAATATCCCAATATTTTAACTACTTACCAGTAATGTATTTTATAAAAGATAGGCAAGAACAAATCTTTATGTTTAGCCACAGTCCATGGGATTATTTCATAGAGACAAACATCAAACCAAACTTTTTAGATACAAATTATTTATATTACTATATCCCAAAAACAATCCCTAATATATTCCGAATAGTTTGGAACGACATAGACCCTCTAGAAGACGACAAATATTTTATCCCAAATGTAGATCGAGGCTTTGACGAGGAAAGCAAAGTAAGAGTATACGATCTAACCAAAGTGTTAGAAATAAGAAAATCCTGCAATATTGTCGCTAGCTTTTTTGGTCATATGCACGAAGTACCAAAAATCCTCCAAGAGTGTCCTTTAGACGAATCTTCAGACGAATCTTCAGACGAATCTTCAGACGAATCTTCAGACGAATCTTCAGACGAATCTTCAGACAAACCCTTAGATAAACCCTTAGATAAACCCTTAGATAAACCCTTAGACAAACCTTTAGATAAACCCTGTCCGGGTTATGCCACTATCAAAAACACAATGTTCCCTATTATAAGTGCAACTCTTTTCACATTAGAACATGGCTACCAATGGAAATATTATCCATCATATTTCATACTTAATATTAATAGAGATACTTGGAATGTAGATGGGTTTATCACAAGAGAAGAAATACTTCCAATTATAGAAGAAGGACCAGCACTAACGATTCCTAGAATTATAATAGAAGAATCCTTTGAAGCACCAAGAAGCTCTACAGAAGAAGCCGTTGAATATGCTCAGCCAGCAAGAGACTATGACGCCGTGTATGAATCTGTAAGAAGTGGAAGAGAATATCAAAAAAGAGAACCAATCGACCAAGATTATAGAGAACCAAAAGGCATTTGGGCAAATGTAAAAAAATTTTTTAAAAGATTATTTGATTAAATATTTATTTAGATCACAAGTCTGCGCGGCACACAATTTTTCTTATCTTAACCAAACTTCTTGATTTTCAATGAATCTGTATATGAAAAGATTTTTGATATATCAAAAATTTGCTTTAGTCTAACAACAACTCCAAATCGCTTATCACTCGAAAGGCAACTATTACGTCTTCGAGGACGATCTATAATTCCAAGGCGAACTCCAGGCCCATACAAGCGGCCACCTTCGTTAAAGAAGATTAAACTTTAATCTCAAAATTTACTCTAAAAGAATCGGCCGCCACGGTACATCCCCTTTTAGGTTTTTCTTTTTAATCTTTTGATTTTCAATAACTTTAAAAAAAGAATAAGAAAAAAATAAGAGCAATTAAATCGGAAGAAACACACCGGCCTTCGCCAAAGGCTATGGCGGACACGGCGAGTGTGAAATATTTAATGTTATTGAGATTTTTATTTTAAAAATTAAGAATATAAAAAACGTTTTATTGGTAATTGTAAATCTACTTTTTTTATACAGCGTTATATTGGTTATATAATAAGGAAACATAATTAAATTAGGTACATCCCCTTTAAAGTAAAAACTATCAAGCGTAACCTACACTATATTTTAAATCATCTCTTTAATATCTTATTAATATATTTATTAATATGCTTATATAATGTTTCTTCCGATTTAATTTCACGGAGTCAAGAAGCTTCTGCTCCGTGTAATACAACCTATCAACACTTTCATCAAAGCATTCAAATTTGCCCTCAGGCAAAACTTTCAATCTTTTCTAAACCCATAAGCTTACGTCTTGTACCCAATCACTAAAAAGCAGAAGATTCACAGACGGAGTGAAAATCGGCGAAATATGCGATTTTCACTCCGTCTGCAAGCTTAATACAAAAAAATTAATTCTAATTTGAATAAGGCACAAGCACACCTCTTATAAAAATAAAAATGCTAGTTTTAAAAAAGCACAATTCAACCAAGCTGCCCAGCATTATGCGACACAGGCCTTACTATAATGCTAACGTTAAAATCGGAAAAAATATTTAATATTAAAGACTAGATATCTGTTCAAACTTCCCATGCACAAACCTGAGCGATGCGGACTAAGATTTTTTATGTAAACCTTGACAGATCTACACAACAGAACTAAAATATTATAAGTTTTCAAATCTTTGATAAGTTGGCTTCTGTAAGCAAACGATTAAACTAGGCTAATTTAAAATAAACATTATTTCAATTTGAAAACAACACATATTGAATTTAAATAAAAGTTTTAGTGTTAAACTGTAAATTTTTTAAAATCGGAAAAAACATTTAATGTTGATCGAAAGAAACATTTAATGTTAGAGGAATAAATTATGACAAAAATTATAGGTATAGATCTTGGAACAACAAACTCTGTTGTTTCATTCATGGAAGGCGGGAACGCTAAAGTTATACCAAATCAAGAAGGTTCCAACACAACTCCATCTATTGTTGCTTATACAAAAGATAGTCAACGCTTAGTTGGGGCTGTTGCAAAAAGACAGGCTGTTACAAATCCAGAAAATACAATCTTCTCTGCAAAAAGATATATTGGTAGAAAATATTCAACTTTAACAAAAGACGAAATTTCCTTGGCACCTTACAAACTCACCTCCGGAAAAAATGATGACATTGTTATAGAAGTTCAAGGCAAAGAACTTACTCCTCAAGAAATCTCCGCTGCAATTTTACAAAAACTAAAACAAGCGGCTAAAGACTATATCGGAGAAGATGTAAAAGATGCCGTAATTACAGTTCCTGCATACTTCAATGATGCACAAAGAAAAGCAACTAAAGATGCTGGTCAAATTGCAGGCTTAAATGTAAAAAGAATTATTAACGAACCAACCGCTGCTGCTCTAGCATATGGAATGGATAAAAAGAAAAGTGAAATCATCGCAGTTTTTGACTTTGGTGGTGGAACATTCGACATATCAGTTCTTGAAGTTGGTGATGGTGTTGTTGAAGTTAAATCCACAAATGGTAATACATTATTAGGTGGTGACAACATTGACTCTATCTTAATTAAATATTTCGTAGATGAATTCAAAAAAGAGCAAGGCGTTGATCTTACAAAAGATAAAATGGCTTTACAAAGATTAAAAGAGGCTGCAGAAAAAGCAAAAATTGAACTCTCTGCAACAACTGAAACCGAAATTAATTTACCATACATCACAGCTGATTCATCTGGACCGAAACACTTAGTTACAAAACTCACAAGAGCTAAATTCGAAAACCTATGTAAAGATATTTTTGATGGTTTATTTATCCCAACAAAAAAAGCATTAAAAGATGCTGATCTTGATAAGTCAAAAATTGACGAAGTTATATTAGTTGGTGGTTCAACTCGTATTCCTAAAGTTGCTGAAATGGTAAAAGAGTTTTTTGGTAAAGAACCTAACAAGTCTGTTAACCCTGATGAAGTTGTATCACTTGGTGCAGCAATTCAAGGTGGCGTTTTAGCCGGTGATGTTACTGATGTTTTATTATTAGATGTCACCCCACTTTCATTGGGAATTGAAACAATGGGCGGCGTTGCAACAAAGTTAATTGAACGCAACACAACAATCCCTACAAAAAAATCTCAAGTTTTCTCAACAGCAGAAGCTAACCAAACTGCAGTAGATATTAACATTGTTCAAGGTGAACGTGAGTTTGCTAAAGACAATAAAACTCTTGGTCGATTTAGATTAGATGGAATTCCTGCAGCACCTAGAGGCGTGCCTCAAATTGAAGTAACATTTGATATCGATGTAAACGGAATTGTAAATGTTTCTGCAAAAGATAAAGGTACAGGAAAAGTTCAACACATTACAATTTCAGATTCTTCAGGACTTTCTAAAGAAGAAGTTGAAGATCTTGTAAAACAAGCAAAACAACATGAAGCTGAAGATAAGAAACAAAAAGAAATTGTTGAACAAAGAAATCAATTAGACAACTTAATTATGTCTGTCGAAAAAACTATTTCTGAAAATAAAGAAAAGCTTCCTGCTGATGAAGTTGAAAAAGTAGAAGCCGCTCTTGAAGATGCAAAGAAATCGTTAAAAGAAAATGAAAATGATAGCGATGCACTTAAGAAAGCAAACGAAGACTTAATGAAAGCATCACACAAAATTGCAGAAATTCTTTATAAAGAAGAACAGGCTAAAGCTACTGCGGACAAGCAAGGATCGGAATCTCAAGAAAAGAATAAAAAAGACGATGGTCCAATCGACGTTGATTCTGAAGAAAAGTAAAACATCTTTCTAAGTAAAAGAAGGCTCGGAGTTTTTCCGAGCCTTCTTTTATTCGTTTAACAATTTACAAATTAATTTTCAAATTCATGTTTACCCAACAAGCACTCTAATTGGCTGTCTATAAAAGATGTTACATTGTCAAATTGATCAAACCCATCAACTGGAGCGGTAAAACCCAACGTTGAGAGTTACAAATGCGAATCCGAAATAGAATGTTCTGAACTATCTTTCTTCAGAAATATCCAATAACATTTTAGAAAGCTTCTTTGCAGATCGACGAACATCTGGATCTTCATCACCAATTGCCGCGGCTACCGTCCTCATCGCGATATCACATCCAGGACGATATTTTCTTGCAACCAACTCTCTTAATAATTTCAATGCAACTAGACGAGCACGACAATCATCATGGTTAATGTTCGCATTTACTGCGGCTATCGCTGCATCAAAACCATATTCTCTAGCAAGTAGCTCCTTGAATAATTCCAAAGCTAAAAAACTAATCCAATCATTCTCACTCTGCATATCAGCTTTTGCTATTTCAATCGCTTCGACAAGTCCTTGACCTTGATTTACTAAAGCTTTAAATAACCCTAAAGCTATAAAACTAATCAAACCATTACCACTCTGTATAATATTATCTCTCTGCATACCAGCTTTTGCTGCTTCAATCGCTTCGTCAAATCCTTGACCTTGATTTACTAAAGCTTCAAATAACCACAAAGCTGCAATACGAGTATCATTATTCTCACTCTGCATACCAGCTTTTGCTGCTTCAATCGCTTCGTCAAATCCTTGACCTTGATCTACTAAAGCTTTAAATAACCACAAAGCTACAATACGAGTATCATTATCCTCACTCTGCATACCAGCTTTTGCTGCTTCAATCGCTTCGTCAAATCCTTGACCTTGATCTACTAAAGCTTTAAATAACCCCAAAGCTGCAATATGAATCCCATAATTATCTCTTAGCATACCAATACTTGCAGCTTCAATTGCTCCATCAAAAACATCTGCGTCAATTGATCCATCAAGTAAATCCGTCGTATACTTAAATAAAACATTAAATAAATCTAAAGCTGAACATAAAACCAAATTATCATCACTAAGCATACAAAACTTTGCGGCTCTAATTGCCTGGTTAACACCATAACCAGATTTAGCCAAAACACTAAATAAACCTAAAGCAGTCCGACAAGCAATAGGAGAATCCTCTTGAATACCAGCTTCTGCAGCTAAAATTACATCGTTAACAGACATCGTTTTATTTTCAAATGATATCTCCCCATCAACAAAACCCTTATTCTTTACTGCAATTCTTAAGTTTTCAAGATGGGTTTGCAAAGAAATTTCTGTAAAAGGAACAGGAAAACCTAACAATCGCCATTTAGGCCTATTCTCCAACTCAGCTTGTTTCCATCGCGATTGCAATTTTCTACGAATAGACGCATTTGCATCTCCCGAGATGACAATTAAAAAAAACAAAAACATCATTGAAATTTTTTTAAATCTTAAAAAATTAATCATAAAACCCCAAATAATAATATTTTAATTATCTAAATTCAAGTTGCTAATACAACACTTAATAACTAATATTATCATTCAAGGCCTCTTTGCACAAGCGCCTCAATTGGAACGGTAAAACCCAACGTTGAGAGTTACAAATGCGAATCCGAAATAGAATGTTCAAAACTATCTTTCTTCAGAATACTTACAAAAAACAAAAGTACCGACCAAAACAAACAAGCAGAAGGAAGTCTTAAATGCTTTGTTTTTGTTTTTTATTTTTTGATTTACCCTCCTTTTGCCTTGCTAAAACTAGCCACAAAAGAAGGGTAATATATTTTAATTAATCTCGTTTTCTTGTTTCACTTATTATTTTAGACACTCTTTCTTTAACCTCTTCGTTATCAATTTCTGTTAATAAGGCTCTCAGAGTTTCAAAAACAAGCGTTTGAACATCTCTATTAATTCTCTTGGAATCGGCTAACTCTTCTAGGATTTCAAGAGCAGATACTTGAATTTCTATGTTCGTGGAACTTGCGAGCTCTTTTAGGGTTTCAAAAGTAAGTGCTAGAACTTCTCTATCAATTTCCCAGGAGCTTACTAACCGTTTTAGGATTTCAAGAGCAAATGTTTGAACTTTCCTGTCCCAGAAACGTGCAAACCTTTTTAGGGTTTCAAAGGAAAGGATTTGGGCTTCTCTGTTTTTAGATTGTGCCAACGTTTGCAGAAATTGAAAAGTGAGCTCTTGGGTATCCTCATTTCTAGACTGTGCGAGCTCACTCAGGGTTTTAAAAACATCTGTTTGAATTTCTTTATTACTATTCGTTGCTAACCGCCTTAGTGAATCAAATGTAAATTTTTTAATTTCTTTATACTCGTACTGCCCCAAGCCATGTCGTGCGAAACTACTTAGAATAGAAAATATAAGGTCTTTCAACCTGGGAGGTGTTAGAGGTGGAGGCACTAAGGTTTTTAGTATTTTTAGCGTGGCATGTCTAACAAACCAGTCTTTAGAAAATGTTAAGTTTTCTAAAATTCTAGATATAAGACGTAGAGACACGCGCTCGCTAGGTAATAACGAGCTGAGCGTTTTAAGTACGAGAGCTAGATCATCTCTGTTTTCCGACCAGATTAACTCCCATAAACAATCAAATGTGAATTCTTGAGTATCCTTGTTTTCAGACTGTGCAAAGTTTGCCAGAGACTCAATAGCGAATTCTCGAGCTTCTGCGCTTTTAGACCGTGCTAAATCTTTCCAGAATAAACGTAAAAACCATTGAACTTTGTCATTTTCAGACTGTGCCAAAATTCTTAGTTCACTAAGTACGGAGTTTAGAGTTTCTTTGTTTTCAGACTCCACCGAACTTCTTATAGTTTTAATCGCGAACTGTCTAACAGCCGTAGCGAACTTACGAGGTATGATTTGGGTTTGTTCTAAGGTAATCAGGCTTTTAAATATAAGATTTTTAGTTTCACTGCTTTCAAGCTCAATCAGATCACTTAGATTTCTAAAGGCGAATTGCTGAACTTCTTCGTTTCTAGATTGTGCTAAAATTTCTAGTGTTTTAATCACGAGCTCTCTAGGTTCATGGCTTGCCGGGGAAACCCGAAAGCTTAGTGTTTCAAGAGCGAATCTCTGAGCTTCTGCACTTCTAGATTGTGCTAAAACCCTTAGCGTTTTAAACACGAGTTCTCTAGGCTCACGGCTTTCCGGGCGGACCAGATTGCTTAGTGTTTCAAGAGCGAATCTCTGAGCTTCTGCGCTGCTAGATGATGCTAAAACCATTAGCGTTTTAAACACGAGTTCTCTAGATTTATTGCTTTCAGGTTTGATCAAGTTCCCAAGCGTTTTAAGCGCAGTGTCTTGAGTCTCTTTATCTACAGACTGAGCTAGAGCTTCTAGCCTTTTAAAATCTAAGTCTTCAGACTCTCTACTTTCAGGCTTTTTAGGTTGTAAACTTTTAATAGTCTGGATTGCAAAATCTTGAATTATCTCGTTACCTTTTAGCCGTGTCCAACTTCTTAGAGCAGGCAATATCCTTGTAAAGTTGTCTTCATTTGCGACAAACTTGCGAACAGCCTCAAACGCTTCTTCTCGGATAGCCGGATCAGAGCTTCTCACTACGCGCGAAAGAGATCCGTTTAAAGTTTTATTATAGGTGTATTCTTCCCGGATTGACAGTTCAGTAAATGCAGAAACAGAAGTTTGAGGATCCCTGTCTCTTGCAAGCCATTCAAGATCTTCACAGCTTTTAGCTTTTAGGTCGCTCAAAGGTCTTTTCATTGATGATACTACTGTAATAAAGCCCAGTAGCAATACAATGGAGGCAAACGATAACCTACTAGAAAAATTCTTCATATAAACTTCCTTTCTTAAAAAAACATATTTTATTACAATGTGTCAATAATAGTATAGAGAATATTAAGAAATAAAATCAAGAAAATTATTAAAAACTTACACCAATCAGAATCCTTACAAAAAACAAAGGTACCGATCAAGACAAACAAGCAGAAGGACAAAAAAAAGACGTTGGTCCAATCGACGTTGATTCTGAAAAAAAGTAAATGACCTCCGAAAAGATCAATGGCTTTAAAAGAAAGGCTGCATTTCCCGCTGTTTTTTTTAACTTCGAGTTGGCGTTAATATAGGAAATTATCACCTCGCTCTAACAAAAAATCTCAAAATTGTTGATTTACGGTTTGTAATTTTAATATATTAGATGCTAGTACTATGATGATTATTTTTTAATACGGGGGAATTGTTATGAAAAAATATATAAAAACAGGTCTTTTTTTATACCTAATATTACAAATGCAGCCAGCATTTAACGCGTCTCGCATGCCTCGTCGCATGTCTCTAGAGCGTGGAATTAGGATGCTGGATACGAATGATGAAACTCTTACTGCTCTTAGCCTGTTCCTCGGCGAAGCGGGATCTACACCTATAAACAAAAAGAACCTAACTGAAGCATTAAAAAAGAACTCCTTTCTTAAAACCTTTATCTTGAGAGGCGGTAAAGCGGGCCATCAATTGATAAGTTCAATAGCTGAAGCCCTACCTGAAAACACTTCTCTTGAAACTCTTGACTTAAGCAATGTTTTTCCAAGTGTTGTGCTTCAGATTCGGTTCCTAGATCAGTTACAAGCTGATGCATTAATGTCAAGCCCCTCTCTTAAAACTCTTAAGTTGAGTAACAACGAAATAGGCCCTAACGGCGCACGGAATCTAGCTGATGCATTACTGACAAATACAATTCTTGAAACTCTTAACTTGAGTGACAACGAAATAGGTAGTATTTACCCAGGGACAACAAGCGTTGGGATAAACGCAATCGCTGTTGCATTAGAAGCAAATAGAACGCTTAAAACTCTTGACTTGGGCAACAACGAAATAGGCCCTGATGATATACAAATACTAGCTGATGGATTAGGGGAAAATAGAACTTCTATTACTGGATTAGAGAAAAATAGAACTCTTACTACTCTTAACTTGAGAAACAACCCGGGAACAACAAACACACGGGCAATGGCACAGATAGAATTATATCTTACAAGAAATTCTAGGCTTGCAAAGCTAGGATCAGACTATTTAAAAGCATTTGAAGAAAAAATAGGTGCGGATACTAAACTAAAGAATATAAATTTTAATGAAAATTTTGTAAAAACAAGGCTGAATATTAGCACAATAGACATCCTTGACGAATTAAGTTTCAAAGATCTCGAACTTCTTTTGAAATGGGCGTATACAGATATATATTGGCTGCTTGAAGATGAAGAAGAAAAAATAACCGAAATAAAAGAAAGTCTGAGTTTTCAACCAATAGAATTAGAAGAAGCCTTAAGACGTATGAATGTTGTGGAATTTACACGTGAAATTACAACAGAAGAAAACAAAAAAGAGTTTGTACCAATAGGCATAAGTATCAACAAATTTGTTTTAGAAGTACGTTCAGGTTTATTTAGAGAATATTTTGCAAACTTTCCTGACGAAAATACAATCCCGGAAACTTCTGGCCTTTCAGAAGAGGCATTACGTATAATTTTGGGGTTCATGTATACAGACAGATTAGAATTTCCAGAGGACTCACGCACTAGCCTTGAATATATAAAAGAAATAATCCGTTTAAATGCAATAGACTGGTTCCAATTCAGCAAAAAAGCAAGTCGGAGTTTCGGCGGACAACTAAATCAATATATAGAAGCTCAAGGTGAACTTTTTGAAAAAGAAGTAGATGAATATATAGATCAATTAGAACTAGAGAAAACTAGACGAGAAGAAGAAGCTCTCCGTCGAGAAGAAGAAAGACTTATGCCAATAGAAGACATAAATGTAAAAGAAATTAAAATCATCGAAGAATGAATACTCCTCGCAGCAAGCTGCGGGGAATTTAACCCAAAGAGATTAAAAAAACAACAAAAATAAAAATTTCTTTTTCAACAAAACTTGTTTCATATCAATCCTGCTAAATACCTTATTAGTGAAAAAGAATTTTTTAAGCCCTTCTATTATTACCCTATCCCTAAATCTTTTAAAAATGCTTCCTGATTAGGCTCACGACCCAAGAAGTTTTTAAGCATAATGTCTGGATCAACACTTCCCCCTTTGCTCAAAACAAGACCAACCAAATTCTGTCCTGCTTGAGAATTCAAAAGCCCTTGCTCTTTTACTTTATAAAACATATCAAGAGCAAAAACCTTTGACCACATGTAGCCATAATACTTTGCGCCATACCCAACCAAATGACCAAATGCAGCATAAAAATGAGCCTCTGGTTCGAAACGGACAGGAGTTAAATACTTTTCCCAAAGATCTTCTTGTATTTTATCCAAATCCTTATTTTCACCAGAACTAAAATAGCTTAAAGAAATTAGAGAAAGCACGCTCTGCCTTGTAACAAAATAACCTGTATCAAACTTCTTTAGTTCTATTTTTTTATCAATAATATCATCCGGCAAACTTTCTCCTGTTTTATAATGCGAACTTACCATCTTTAAAATATCTTTATCCCAAAGCCATTCTTCAAACATTTGTGATGGCATTTCTACAAAATCTCTTTTCACATTTGTACCAGAAAAACCTGCCATTTCAGTTTTTCCCAAAAGGCCGTGCATAGCGTGTCCAAATTCATGAAAAAATGTTTCTACATCATTATGTTTTAATAACGCAGGTCTATCTTTTGTAGCTTTAGGAAAATTTGCAATAACCATGATTACGGCAGGAATATCTTTATCTTTATATTTATATGTTGGAATGGCATCTATCATACAAGCATGAGAATATTTATTTTCTCTTGGATAAAGATCTAGTAACAAAATCCCTTTTAAGTTTTTGCCATCTTTATCATAAACTTTCGCTACTTTAACATCTTCATCCCATAAACCATCTAAGTTTACTATTTCAAATTTTAGAGATAAAAATTTCTGATAAATTTCAAATATTTTATCTATCGTATTATCAACAGGAAAATATTCCGCAATCTTTCTCTCATCTATATTAAAATGTTTTTTCTTGTAACTTTCTAATACAAACTTATAATCCCAATTATTCATTTTGCCATTAGAATCTAAAGTAACGCCTTCCGGCAAACTTTCTTTAAGTAACTCAAACTCTTTATTCATTTTAATTATTGTCTTTGATGCTAAATCCTGTAAAAAAATATCTGATCTTTTTGTATTTTTAACCATCTGTGAATCTAAATCTAATGCAGCATAGCTTTTAAAACCAAGTAATTTGGCTAATTTATCCCTCTTATTAATTATAATATTTAAAACATCTATATTCTTGGGATAAGCTCGATTCATAAATAAAAAATAAAATCTTTTTCGAACATCTTGATTACTGCAATTTTGCATTACACCAAAATAAGTTGGATAATCACATTTTAAAATTATTTTTCCATCTTCAGTCTTACTCAAACCATTTATAAAATCTTGCTCCAAGCCTGTAAGATCTTTTTCATCTACAGTTATAGAACTTTTATCTGTATTTATATTTTTATCAAACTCAAGCCCTGCCTGAGATATCTTTTTCTTTAATTCTTTAACTTTTAAAAATTCATCTTCAGGTAATTCAAAGCCATTACGTTTAAAATCTTTCAAAGATTCTTCAATAAAATATTTTTCTTCTTCGTTCAAACTTTCGGTTTTTCCACAATTATCCAAATAATCTTTAAAAGCTAAATAAATCTTTTTATTAAAAAAAGTTTCTACTGCAAACTGACTTAATTCTAAAGCAGCATCATGACAACGTTCTCTAAGATCATTATCTGGACAAACAAGTTCAAAAATACTAAAAGAACTGGAAGCAACAGAGAATTTATTTTCTAAATCATCCAAAGCCCGTACAGTGTTATCAAAGGTCCTTTGTTTCGGCAAAAGATTAAAAATTTCATCTAAACCATCGACGGCTATTTTTTTACAATACTCAACTCGATTTTCTACATCTTGAATAGTCTTTGGAAAAAGTAATTTTATTTCATCTAAATTATCAAATTTTCCCGATATAATCTTTTCAAATTTCCGCATACTTATAACCTTTTCTGGTGTATTTAAAATCTTGCAACCAAATAAACTAAACACCATTAAAAATAGCACTGACAAATTACCCAAAAATTTCATCCGTTCTCCAAAATATTACAAGCCACTAACTTTATATCGAAAGAAACATTCAATATTATAGCTTATAATATTTTAATTTTATTTAAAAAACAACAAATATTAATTGTTAAAAACAGAAACTAATGCAAAAAAACCGGCAATACCAATAATAATATAAAGATATTTATCCCACGTTTGCTTTCCAATCGAATCACAAAAATATTCGACTAAATTAAAATTGAATATCGCCAAGAGGCCCCAATTTACTGCACCCAATGCTGCAACAAAATTTAAAACTTTCAGAATCATATTCATAATAAAATTCCCCTTTTCAGAAAAAACATATAAATTTTATTTTTAAATAAGAGTCAATAGCTCTTTAAGTTTTCTTGTATCTGTAGAATTATTAATTGCAAATTTAACCGATTGCTCAAAAAACAATTCTACCCTTTGTGGCAATCTTTCTAATTTATTCAATGTTTTTTTCAAATAAGCTTCATCTAACTCATTTAAATCTTTTATCGACAAAGATTTAGCCTTATTCAAAAAAGAAAATTTAGCTTTCTCTAAATCTTTGGATGTAGAAAACGTATCAGCAGAAAATACATAATAGTTTTGTAAATTATAACGCTCCAATTTATCAAAAGAAGATTCTACAGAGTCTGCGTGCAACACGATCAATCTTTTTAAGGCTTGCACCCGCAAGTCCCGGGCTTTTTTTTGAGTATCCCGTTCTTTTATCGCCGCCTCTTCTCTTCGTTTTATTTCAACTTCTTCTAACTTACGCTGCTCTTCTTTTTGCTTAATTTCTAACTCTTCTTTTTCTGCTAACAGCATTTCCTGAAAATAAGAATCTTTATCTATATTGCTACCATTTACATTCCACTCTTCTACCAAATCACCATTAATGTTTTGATGTTTTTCTGTAAAAACAGATGGCCCGGAACGCAATTCAAACTTAGTTTGTTTTATGCTAGAAAAACCTTCTACCAAAATTTCTTTAGAATTTAAAATATTAAATAAAAGCAAAATACTAAAAATGAATTTAAAGGCCCTAGTCTTCATACAAATCCTATTCCAAAATAATATTAATTATATTTATAAAATCGGAAGAAACATTTAATGTTCATAATTAGATACTATTTTAATATAAAAAAAAAGTCGAGTCATATCGACTCGACTTTTTTTATAATTTTATTTATAAACTTTACGTCTTAATGTAAATTTATTTTTTACTTATTAATCCTGCCTCATTGCTTCTAAATTACCAATTACCCTACTTGCAGCTTCTTGCAACTCAGAATCTTCTGTCTGAGTAAGTGCAAAACCTAAAAACGCTCTAAATTTATCCCATCCAATAAAATTTTCAATAACATCATATCCTATTGCTCCAAGATCAACTAATATAATAACCGCAGCTGCATATGGATTAGCTCTCAACGAATATTTTGTTGAAATAATAACAAGAGAAATTATAGTTGTAAGCGACACATATAAAACTCTATTTGCTATATCCAATGTACGTCTAGCCCCACGATTTATTCTAGAAACAGCATTTTGCGCAGCATTATTTATTGCAAAAACAGTTTGTATCGCAGTTTCAACATCTTGTGTAGACACTTCTTCCGTATCACTAGAGTCTACAGTAGAGTCATCATCCAAATATACTTCGCCGCCTAAAGACTCTGATCCTGAACTTTCTTCACCACTAGATAACACATTGTCCACCCCAGCAATATTCAAAGTTCGCCCAACAGCTTCAATCGCCGGAACTGCCACCTCTATAACAGCTTCAGGAGTTGCCGCAACCTCAATCTGTCTTACAGCAGTTTGTTCAATTATAGCTAAAATATCAGTTACACTAACATATTGTCCACGAGCATTTTTAACCCTAAATAAAACATCACCAGAGCCTGATAAACCATAACCTTTAAATTTTTTCTGAGGAATTATTTTTAAGCCAAAAGCATCAAGCATATCTGCAGTAACAACTGCTACACGTTCCCCTCGATAATATAACTGATCACCCTTTATCATCGAATTTAAATCAACATTAAAAATTCCAGCAAAAAGCGTTGCTGACAACATAATTTTATTTAAAAGTTTCATAACAACCTCCATAAAACTTTACTTGACTGACAAAACATAAATACAACATAGTATTTATATAACTTTTTTATAACCTCACATTTCCCATATCTAAAGTGACTTTGAATCACTTTCAATAATCATTTTAAAAGATATTTATAGATATAAAAAACGCATTTTATTCTACTTTTTTTTGATGTAAAACAACCTTTTTGGATTGTTTTTTTACTTAGCAAATTAAAAAATATCATTTTTTATCAAAATAAGCATGGTTTTCATTTCAAATAAACATCTTGTCCCACCAATAACCGTTTTATTTTTACTACCTGCAAACAACTGCCTTTTGCACACTTTTATTCATTTTTATTAAATAAAGCACACTTTTAAAGAAAATACGAGTTAGAAACCAAATTTTAAGATATTAAATTTTAGAATAATGCCAACTTTTCTTCAATTTCTTTAAAGTTGGCTTTTTCATGATCCGATAATAAAACTAATGAATTTTTATTCAAATTCAACAATTTATTCTCGATAACAACCGATTTTGGACGAATTAATAGAAAAATCGGAAATTTATCAAAAAACTGAATTTCTTCAAATTTCATAAACATTTCAAGCAACAAATATAGTTCACTAGCAACCAACTTATTTATAGATAAAAAATTAAATTTATTAGTAAATTCTAACGCTAAATTCTGAAAGTTAATTTTATATGTATTATTTCCTGAATAAATATTTAGAATAACAGGCAAATCCTTCTTTGTCGTAAAGTATAAAAACTCAGGAACATTCTTAATATAAAAAACATTAGAAACAGAACCGTCTTCTCCTCTTTCTCGCAATAACTTAATTTTAGAACTATTAGATCTAACATTATTTGTAAGAATAGAACGTTGACCAGGGTTTGCAAGAGAACCAAGCCCTGCTTGCTTATAACTATCAACAAATAAATTAAATTCTTTAGGCTGATAAGAATTAAGATTAAAAAAAACTAAACCAATTAACTCTAAAAAAATAATTAATTTTTTCATCCCCAAATCCCCCTAATTATTTTACGCTAATATCCCCATATGCTCATGTTAGTTTACAAAATAAATTCAAGGGATAGCAATAATTTATAAAATATTATTTATCAAGCTCTTTAATTGGAATGCATCCCTATGTTCGGGATACAAAAACAAAACAGAATCAATCTCTCTTTTTGCTGCATTAAAATCTGACAAATTATAATTAACTAAAGCTAAATAATAATGAGCATCTAAATAAGCTGGAGCATGATAAAGTGTTTCCTGCAGCTTATATTTTGCGGCAATAAAATCACCTCTAGATACAAATATTTTACTTTGATTAAATAAAGCAACCTCTGGTGTTAAATAATCCTTATTTTTAATTAAATTATCCCAAGCTGTCATTGCAAAATTAATATTATTATTATCATTATTGGCTATCCCAATCTGAGCAAACAAACAAGCTTTATTATTTAAAATTTCACATCTTAATTTTTCATTGTTAGTATTTAACAAGGCGTCTTCAAAAAGATTTTTTGCTAAATCTTCATAACCAAGACGCAAAAGAATTGTTGCTTTTAACGCCATATATTCAGGATTGTTTTGTATTCCTAGGGCTAAATTTATATATTCTAGTGCCTTTTTATAAGAATACTGATTTATATTTTTTTGATCCTGAAGTTCAACAAAAGCCATTTTATAATAATTTTGAGCTAAAGCGCGTTGCTTCTGTTTACCACAACCCATAAAAAAAAGAATAAAAAACAAAATGCCATTTATTTTAATTAATATTTTTAGATTTTTCATATTTAATAAAATTCTCCTTTGATATAATGTATAATTCCTCTAAAATTTTAATACATTTTTTTTATAAAATTAAGGAATAATTTTAACGTGGACCAAATTTGGCAAAGTTTTTTAAAAATCATAAAAGAAGAAGCCGGTAATCAAACCGTAGAAACCTGGTTTAAGGCTGTATCTCTAGAAAAGTTAGACCGCGACAAAAAGACTATACACCTAAACGTACCAAACCTATTTGTAAAAAATTGGTTAAAAGAACATTACTTCACACTTATTATACAAACTCTGGAAAAATTATTCAATGCCAAAAACTTGTCAATAGAATTTATAAGCCCAAATAAAAATTTTAATCAAAACAAAAATATAATTCCAGCATCAATCATAAATACAAAAAAAACAAATCAACACACCCCAATACATAACAATAACCCAAATATAAATAACAATAGCCAACCAACCAAACAAACGCATCCAACAAATTACAACCTTCCCGCAAAATCCACATTTAGCATACGAAGAAATAATGTTAATTCAAACTATAACTTTGATTCTTTTATTATCGGTCCAAATAATTCATTAGCACATGCAGCAAGCTATGCTGTTTGCCAAAATTTGGGCAAAGTATACAATCCATTATTCATCTATGGCGGAACAGGTCTAGGAAAAACGCACCTACTTCACGCAATTGGAAATGAAGTAAAAAACAAAGACAACTCTAAAAACGTTTTGTATCAAACAATAGATAGGTTTACAAACGAATTTATAGCTGCAATTAGATTCGATAAAGTAATGCTATTTAGGCAAAAATATCAAAAAGTTGATCTACTATTACTCGACGATATTCAATTTTTATCGAACAAAGAACAAACACAAGAGATGTTCTTTCACATTTTTAATCTTTTGTATGAAGAAAAAAAACAAATAGTAATGACAAGCGACACCTTTCCCAAAGAAATAAACGGTCTTCAAGCAAGATTAAAATCAAGACTTGAATGGGGACTTGTTGTTGATATACAAATTCCAGACTTAGAAACTAAAATAGCAATTCTAGAAAAAAAAGCTGAACAAATTTCTATTAATCTAACAGAAGATGTTGCAAATTTTATTGCATCAAAAATAACATCAAACATCCGAGAGTTAGAAGGAGCATTAATCAGAGTTAATGCATTCAGCACACTAACAAACAAACCACTAACTCTGGATTTAGCAAAAAAAGTACTTTTACATTTAAACAACAACATAAAAAAGGAAGGAATAATGCTCGACAAAGTTTTAAAACTAGTCGCTAGGCACTATTCAGTATCAATAAATGATCTAAAATCAAAAAAACGCCAGAAAGATATCGCCCTAATTAGACAAGTCACATTTTATTTTATGAAAAAACTAACCTTTTGCTCCTTGAAAACTATTGGTGAATTTGTTGGCAACAGAGATCACTCTACAGTTCTACACTCTATAACAAAAATTGAAAAAAACTTGGAAAATGATCGCGATTTTGCTAAAAAACTCAATAATATTGAACAAAAAATATTAATGTCATAAAGTATGACTCTTACGTTAAACAAACAAATTAAGGAGAATCTTTTATGAAATTTAAATTTGGATTATACATCACAACGCTAGCAATAATATCCATATTAATGAGCGGATGTGTAAAAAATTCCCAATATACAAAAACTCTTCCTGAAACAGAAGAGCCTAAAAACCTTACCTATCAAGCAACACTATTAAGCCGAGAAAAAGCTGGTATAATTGGAGAAAAGCACATTGACTTCAGTGCAAAAGCACGAAAAGAAAGAAGACTAAAAGTAAATGTAGAAAACACAACAGAAACAAAAATTTATGTTGTTGTCTTCTCTTACATCAAAAGACACACCAGAGGAGACCGCTGGAGATGGGATAAATCTAATATTTATCAACTAAACCCAAATGAATCTACAGTAATAAAAATTGACCCCATCGTAAATAAAATCAATAGAAAAGGTATATATGGTTGTATTGGAGTATTTGATAAAAAGAAAGATGCAATAGATTCAACCTACGAATTATTAGACGAATCAAAAAGGTTGGACTTAGATTTATTGTACTTACTCAAAAATAAAAGAATCCGAATATATATCGAAAAATATGGCTTCAAACGAGACACCATACAAAAAGATATTATTACAGATAAAGAGATAACTGAGCCGTATTTAAAAAAACATGAGTTAGATTTTTATATAAGAAACAGAATAGGCGAAACAATATATGTTGTTGGTTTTATATATCATAAAAAAGTCGACGGTGACACATGGCGCTATGACAAAACAAAGGTTTATAAATTAAAAAGAAGTGAGACCACAAAAATAGATCTCGATACATTAAAAAATAAGTACAACCGCGTATTTGCGCGCGGTTTTCTAGGTGTATTTGATAAAAGCCAAAAAGACTTCGCACATAAATGTACATACGAAACTCTTCCTGCAAAAAACAAAATTTCTATAGGCAATATGTCAACATTAAGAGAAAGAGTTGTTGTTATTCAAGTTGAAAAATATGGAATATTAGGTAAAATATTTGAATTCGCTCTTGTAGACAAAAAGAAAAAAAGTCATGGAAAATAAAATATATCACAAACCAGTACTTATAAAAGAAGTCTTGCAATATTTAGACCCAAAACCGAATTGCACATATTTAGATGCAACGTTTGGTGGCGGAGGACATACAAGGGCAATTTTAAATAAAGAACCAACGTGCAAAGTAATTGCTTTAGACTGGGATAAAACGGCCATTAAAAAAAATTACCCTGAACTTAAAGAAAAGTACGGCAACCGACTCAAAATAATCTGGGGAAATTTCGCCAGCATAAAAAAATTCGTTGAAAAAGAAAAAATTCAAAATATTCATGGAGCTCTTGCAGACTTTGGCACATCTCAATACCAAATAGAAAATACAGCAGGAATGTCTTTTCAAAAAGACACTCCTCTTGATATGAGAATGTCCCAAGCTCACTTTTATTTTAAAGCATCAGATATTATAAATAGATACACAGAAAAACAACTTGCTGATATTATTTTTAAATATGGTGAAGAAAGACACTCAAGGAAAATTGCTCGAGCCATAGTTGAGCAACGAAAAAAGGAAAAGTTTAAAACAACTCTACAACTAGCGGACCTTGTAAAAAACATACTCCCAAAACCAAAACCATTTAGCAAAAAATTTAAAATACATCCTGCAACAAAAACTTTTCAGGCTTTAAGAATATTTGTAAATAAAGAACTCGAAAATATAGAAATTTTTTTGCGAGATATATTAGAAATAATAGAACCTAACGGAAGCATCGTGTGCATAAGTTTTCATTCCCTGGAAGATCGAATTGTAAAACTTTTTTTCAGAGAAAATAAAAACAGTTTAGAAATACTTACAAAGAAACCAATAACAGCAACACAAGAAGAACTTCAGGGAAACCCTTCTTGTCGATCTGCAAAATTACGTGCTGCAAAAAAATTAATTTTTAAAACTTAAATTGTTGACAAAATTTGAGATCAGATTTAGAGTTACATCGTTTAGTTCAGCGTATTAATAATAGAGTTAAGGATATGCAATGGAAATTACTGAAGTAAAAGTATACTTAGCAAATGAAGGCAAACTTAAAGGTTATGCAACTATGGTTATTGATAATTGTTTCATCGTAAGAGACATGAAAATTATCAAAAGTGACAACAAAGGCTACTTTGTATCTATGCCATCTAGACGCAAAAAAGACGGTACGTTCAAAGATATCGTTCATCCGTTAGATTCCGAAACAAGAAAACAAATTGAAGAAAAAATTGTAGCTGAATACAAAAAGACAATAGAAGAAGCTTGAAAAAGAAAACATTTCACGTATACTTTTTGTAATAAATTACAAAATACTATTGGGGCGTAGCCAAGTGGTAAGGCAGCGGTTTTTGGTGCCGCCATACGGAGGTTCGATCCCTCCCGCCCCAACCATTTTTTTTAAATCTAATAATCAATTTCATGAATACATTTTCTAAAAATAAAACAAATCATTCTGACAAAACTCTTATTAAAAAATCGTTTGAGTACTCCTTTTTTGAATCAAATGAAACATATATTCATCCAAGTTCAATAATTGGCCAAAATGTTCACCTAGGAAAAAATGTTAAAATTGGACCTTATTGTACAATCATTGGCAACGTAACAATTGATGATAACTCTGTAATATATGCAAACATAACAATAGGCATGCCAGCTCAAAACTTAGATACAAAAAAAAGTTTAGGCACCATAAGTATTGGAAAAAATTGCAAAATAAGAGAATTTGTAACAATAGGCGCATCAAAATCAGAAAATGGAAAAACAAAAATCGGTGATAATTGCTATATCATGACATATTGCCACATAGCACATGATGTTACTTTAGAAAATAATGTAACTCTTATAAGCAATGTAAATTTAGGTGGGCATGTTCATATAGAAAAGAATGCTTTTCTTATGGCAAACTCTGCTGCTCACCAATTTTGTAGAATTGGACAATTTACATCACTTGCACCTTATACTGCAATAAGACAAGATTTACCTCCATATTGCATGTTTAGCGGACTTCCCGCAAAATACTTCAATTTAAACATTATTGCCTTAAAACGGGCAGGATTCAGCCGTGAATCCATAAATAATATTAAGCATGTAGCAAAATTATTTTATCAAGATAAATTATTAATTAAGCAAATAGAAATTTTAGCCCAAAATAACTCTTATCAAGAGAACTCTTCTCAAGAGAATTCTTGGGGGCAAGATTTAAATGTAATAAATTTTATTAACTTTATAAAAAATAGCTCTAGAGGCATTAGCAAAAAATCGGCTCTAGATTCTGTGAAAAATATTGGGGATTAAAAAATGATAAAACTTGGAATTATTGGACTTGGTCATATGGGAAACTATCACGCATCCGCAAGCATGCTTTCGCAAAATATAAATCTAGTTGCAGTCGCGGATCCAAATGAAGCTAATTTTTCCAAAATAAAGTCTGATTCTATAAAAAAAACTACAAACTATCAAGATTGGTTAGATTTTGTAGACGCAGTAATAATAGCAGTTCCTACAGAACTACATCACAAAATAGCAAAAGATTGTTTATTAAAAGATAAACATGTTTTGGTAGAAAAACCAATAACCAAAAACATTACCGAAGCCGAAGAATTATTTAAAATAGCTGAAGATAAAAATTTAGCATTGCACATAGGACACGTTGAACGTTTTAATGGTGCAATTCAAGAACTTAAAAAAATTATTAGCAAGCCTATTTTAATTGAATGCCATAGGGTTGGCCCTTTTGCTCCAAGAGTACAAACAGACAGTGTTGTTTTAGACCTTATGATACATGATATAGATCTTGTTCTAAATATTATTAATTCAGAAATCGAAAATGCAAATATTGTTTCTAGCAAAATATATTCAAAATTAGCAGATATCGCAGTTGTTCAACTGAAATTCAAAAACGGAGTAATGGCAAATATCACAGCAAGTAGAGCTTCTCAAACTAAAGAACGAACAATGTGCATCCACCAAAAAAATGCTTTTATTAAACTTGATTTTACAACTCAAGATATTTCTATACATAGAGATACTACAGATAGTGTTATTGTTGGAGTAAATCAATTGCAATACAAACAAGAATCAACTATAGAAAGATTATTTGTATTCAAAGACAACCCATTAAAACAGGAAATAGAATATTTTATTAAATCGATAAAGACGGGTAAAAAGTTAAACAATGCAAAAAATGATATATCTGCATTAAAACTAACCTTAAAATTAGATGAACTGGCAAAATGATTGCAATAATAACGGGAACAGGCAATCTGCCTATAAATGCAGCAAAGTCTCTTGTAAGTTTAAACAAAAAATTTTTAGTTATATGCCTATTCCCTGAAAATAATCTAGAAAAATTAAACGATGCTGTTAAAAATCATGCTCAAGTATTTACTCTGCCATTTTATAAAGCTGGTAAAATTTTAAATTTCTTAAGAGAAAAAAATATTTCAGAAATACTTTTCATCGGAAAAGTAGACAAAAACAATCTATTTAAAAATATAAAATTAGACTGGCTTGCAATAAAAACTTTAGCAAAAGCAACAACAAAAAGTGATACAACTTTGATGCAAGCAATAATAGATCAGGTAGAAAAGCAAGGTTTTAAAATTTTAAAACAAAGCAATGTACTAAAAAATTTATTTGTAGGTCCTGGCCTATTAACAGGCAAGCTCACTCCAGAATTAAACGAAGATATTAAATTCGGACTAGAAACTGCCAACAAACTTTCTTTATTAGATATTGGTCAAACGGTAATAGTTAAAAATAAAATGATAATAGCCGTTGAGGCAATAGAAGGTACAGATAACTGCATAAAACGTGGAATTAATCTTGGCAAAACTGATATTGTTATTTGCAAAACGGCACATCAGAATCAAAATAAAAAATTTGATCTTCCAACACTTGGAACTAAATCTTTAGAACAAATAAAAAGAGGCCAGGTAAAAGCAATTGCCTGGCACTCTGATAAAACTTTTATAGAAAATTCTCAAGAATTTATAAAGAAAGCAAAAGAACTAGAAATTACGCTTGTGTCAATAAAGAGATAAATACGCATTTTTCTAATAATTATTTTAAAATTAAAATACAGCTTGATACCAATTAGTAAATGCTCTTAATATCACACGCAAAGTTTTCTTGGAAATATTTTCAAATCTAAGGATCTCTTCGAACTCCTCAGACAAAATATTATTTAAATACACCCAGAAATAATATTCTGCATCATGTTCAGGATCTCTTCTAATCCCTTTCCAATTTTTTTCTATATAACTCAAAATTTTTGTTTCATTCTTATCAAATATTGAAACTTCTGAACACTCTCTTCTTTTGCAACTAGAAAACAAATTTCCTGCATCCATATTTACAGAAATATTAGCTAAAATAACTAGCGACAATAATATTTTTTTTAAATTTTTCATAATTCTTATAACCCATTATTTATATTTTTACACTAAAACATCAAAACCATTACTAACAGTGTAATTTCTAAAAATTTAAAGTAAAACGGTAAAAACATTGTTTTTTTTCTCTAAAAACATTTAAAAACGACTTTAAACCTAACTTTTTTCTAAAAACAATACTGACCTTTAAATTCAAGATTTATAAAAATTTATAAAATTCACGTTTTTTTAAGATAAACATTTCTTATTCTAAAATTTTTACAGTAGAATAAACATTCTCAAACAATTTTTTTTAAAAGAGGTCGATTATGAAAATTAGATTTATTTTTGCAATATTGACAGTATTTACAATTAATAGCAATAGCAATGCCATGATGACGCAAGAAATAACCGCTTTTTCTGAAGCCGCATATACAAATAATAATAGCAGAGCGATGCAATGTATTATAGAAGGCAACATAAATGAATTTCTCGAAATTGCAGAACGAACAAATAGTAGAGGCGAATTTGAAAATGCTTCTGGAATTACCAGTTTAATGTTAGCTGCAGCAGAAGGTAGAATTGACATTGTTAGACTTATTTGTAATAGCGCAAGTAGAGATTTTATATTACAAGAAGATAGTTTTGGAAAAAATGTAATTGATCATGCAGCTAACAAAGGCCATCAAGAAATTGTTGAATTTTTAATAGACCTACCAACTATAAATTGGAATATTGTCGGATAAAAATATGATAAAAAAAATTCTTTTTATTTTATTACTAATAATTTCAACCAATAACACTGTAAATTGCATGAGTACATATACACCAAAAATTGATCCTGGAGTTTATACCGATCGCAATTCTACTTATATGAATTATATATTAATCGGAAATATTAACGATTTTATAGAAGCAGTAAAAAATGAAACAACTAATGTTAAACAACAAAATAATTCCGGAATTACAACATTAATGCTTGCGGCAATAAAGGGTAATCTAGAATTAGTAAAATTTATTTGTAAGCGAACAAGTAGAAACTTTATTACACAAGAATGTAACTTAGGTCTTACAGCAGCTCAACACGCACTCGACCAAAGACCTGAAAGTTACGGCAATATCGTAACATATTTAAGTTTGTATGCAGCAGGCCAATATTCTGTGTTAAGAGAATTAGGTTTAGATTAGAAAAAATAGTAACCCATGTGCAACGTCACCTTGGCTTAAACATATTACGGCTGAATGCGTAAGCTTTGGACTATTGTGTGTCACCATCTGCAACTTGACCCTCTCCGCCAGATTGACCACCTGAGCCACCACCGCTATTAACAACATAATTTGTAGCAGCTTTAGAAACATACCCTCCAACAATTCCACCAATTTTTTGTGAAATTGTTCCACTTATAGAGTTTAAAATTCTATCCAAAAAGTTATCGAGTCTTTCATCAGTTAAATTTTCACCAGTTTTAAAATCAAGTTCCAGCTGAGCTAATTCTACACTGGTAAAAGTACTTGTATAAAGCAAAGAGTTTATCAACAATTCATATGCCATTTTTGCTTGTGGATTAACTTCACGTAAACTAAATAAAATTGGAATACTGTCTCTAAGATGTCTTTTTATAAAGAAAACCTTTTTATCTAAGTCAGAAAGTTTTTCTAAATCTTTTGCATTTTCCAAAACAAACATCTCGTAACCATCATTAGACACAAACCAAGAATCAAAAAGTTTTACAATCATTTTAGCCGAAAAACGATTAACTATATTTTTATATCTCAAACCAACTTTTCTACCAACATGTCGACCAACTTTTTGAGAAGCATAACCAAGCATCTTATTTCTTACATATTCCTCTCTAGAAATAGCAGACAAATTTTTATTACCAACATAGTAATCAAAAGTTAAAGGTCTATATGACTTAAAAAAGTTTTTAACCTTCTTTAACTTATCAGAACTTTTAGTTAAATCTTCAACAAAAACAGTATTTTTATCTAAGTTTGCAATATTTTTAGGAAAATATTTTTCTGTTAAAACAGGAACAAAAGTTGTTGCCAAAAACTGCATCAAATCTGGACCGATAATTCCTAAAGAATTATTTTCAATTTTTTTAGCCCAAAGATGTGTTTTAAATATTTTTCTTTTTGTTTCTTCTAATTTTTGTTTATTAATCTCTACGTCTTCTGCATTTTTACGACTTGCTATCATAGATTCGGGAGCCAATAACATAGCTTTATCCAAAAGGCTAATACCATTTAAACCCGTTGCATAACCTAAATAATTCGCTGCACTTATAGACCCAGAAAACAAAGACTTCCACACTGCATTATTTAAATGATTAAAATCGTTTGGCCAAAGATCATTCTGCCCAAGCTTATGCTTTGCATACAAATTATAATAAGCAAAAGAAGAACCAATATTAAATGCCGAATTTCCAAGCCAACCAAGATTTCTTGCTAAAAACTCATTGTCTAAATACAACGAAATAATATCTGCAAACCAATTATCTGTAAAAACATTTTTTAATCTTTCTCCCAATTCAGATAAACCCTTTTTAGCATCATCATCGTTAACATTTTCAATAAGATTATCTACTAGTTTAATATCAGAAAAATTAACACCTGCAAGTTTTTTTAATATAAGAACAGGTAGCATAGATGTAGTTATTAATCTATTACCCCAAGTAAACTTTTTAGATAAAAAACTTGTATTATCTAACACATAAAAACTCGAAAACTTTTTGTAAAAACCATAAGTTGCAAGCAACAAAGAGTTTAAACTAGATGTTTTATTTGCAATAGAATCAATTTTTTCTGTAGCAAATTTAACTTTATCAAAAATTTCTTTTATAACAGGATTACTTTCTAGCGCTAATTTTATAACGACATCAATATCAAGGTTGCCATCGGAACCAACAACGCCATCCAACTCCGACCCTTCACCTAAATTTAAACCACCAAATACAACTTCACCATTTTCATCAAAAATATTATTTAAAAATGGGGCTATTGGCTCAAATGTTTGAAGCTTCCAAAATGATACAGCTTCAACTTGTTCTTGAGTTATATCAGAAGTCTGTAAAAATTTGTCTAAATCAGAAATGATAGAATTTAAATCACCCTTAGCTTTTAAATTTTCTATTTTTGCTCGCTGAGCAAATATTCCAAAAAATCCGGCTACATCAGAATCAATTAATTTTAAAATAATCTCATTAAAAAAACAAACCTTATCTAGCAAATCTTGAGATAAATTAGACCGCTTAATAAAAACTTCCACCGAAACTTGAACATCTAAAAGTTTATCTATTAATTCATCATCAAACTGCCCACTCTGCAATTTAAATAAAAATGTTGGATTTTTAATAATGGCTTCGATCTGAAACGCTATATTCAGAAAAACATCTTCTTGGTCGTCTAAAACAGAAATAAGACCATTTAACAATTCAAATATTAAAATTTGAGGATTTAAACCTAAAGAAGGGTCCATAATCTTTGCAATCGTTTTATTACAAAGATCCTGAGTCATTAAAACTCTATTTTTTAATTCTTCTGGCAACCTATCTGCCATTACATAATACACTTTTAAAAGCTCATCAATTGCAGAAGCTTGGTCAGTGTTAACAGAATCATCACACTGTTCACCAGTTAAAAATTCATCTAAGCTTTTTTCAAATGCATCTAAATCATCCGTCTGTTCAGAAACAACGTTAACAGAAGAATCTGACATTGCTGGTAAATTAAAATTACTAAAAAAAATAACTATGAATAATAACTGTAGAAATAAATATCTTGACTTCACAAAAGCCCCTTAAATTAACCCCAAATAATATGCTTTCAAGAGCTTTTATTATGTCAAAAACAATAAATCTGTCAAGAGAGAAATCCCTTTTCTATGCAAAAAAAACACAACATCTTACTATGAGTAAATTAAATAACGACAATGTAATGTCATGAATTCCAACGAGTAAAATTTGCAATAAGACCAATCATGCAAAAAAGTGCAGCTAAAGAGGTTCCACCATAACTTATAAACGGCAAACCAAGGCCCTTAGTCGGTAAAAGCCCCGACGCTACCATCAAGTTAATTACTGCCTGCAAATTTATAATAACAACAAAACCTAGAGTTGAAAAAAAGGCAAAATCAGTCTGCATTTTTAGAGCAAGCCTTATACCAAAGTAAAAAAATAATAAATACAATGATATAATAATAGCGGATCCAACAAAACCCGTTTCCTCCGCTATTATCGGAAATATAAAATCGGTATGTTGCATCGGCAAATAAAAGAACTTTTGAGAAGAATTAGAAATGCCTACTCCCCAAAACTTTCCAGAGCCAATTGCAATTAGAGACTGAATAATCTGAAACCCCCTGCCTTTTGGATCGGACCAGGGATTTAGAAATATTAGAATTCTATTTAAACGATAAGCCTTAGAATAAACTAAATAAAATATTATTGGCAAAGAAAATAAACCCGTAAAAAATAAATGTGTCATTTTAAAATCAGCAACAAAAAACAAAATTAATGAAGTTACAAAAATAGTTGCTACAGAACCAAAATCGGGTTGTTTTAACAAAACGATAAATGTAATACCTAAAATTGTTAAAAAAGGTAAATAGCTATGCAAAAAAGATTTTATTTTCTTTTTTTTCTTTTCTAGAAAAAATCCAATATACAAAAACAAAAACAATTTTAAAAATTCACTCGGCTGAAAACTAAGTCCCATAATTGTAAGCCAACGAGACGAACCATGTATCTTTAACCCCACGTCTGGAGATAAAGTTAAAGCAGTTAGAAACAAAGATGAAAAAAACAAAAACGGAACAATTTTTTTTAAAAACTTTCGCGGAATTAATGCAAAAAATACTAATCCCAAAAACGCTGGTATTAAATAAATTAACTGCTTTTTTGTAAAATAAAAAGATGATCCAAATTTTTCTAGAGCATACACAGAACTAGAAGAATATATAAAAACAAATCCTATTAAAATTAATAAAAAAACAATCAAAAGAAACAATCTTAAATCTTTTTTTATTTCTACTCTACTATCTACCATCTAATTACATCTCTTTCTACTTAAGACTAACTCTTTAAAACAATCACCCCGATGTTTATAATCTTTAAATAAATCAAAACTCGATCCTGCTGGAGAAAATAAAACTTGATCTCCTGACTTCACTACATTAAATATAGAATTAACAGTATCTTCTAAATTTTCATATACATTGTAACAAGAAAAATTATTACAATCTTTGCCAAAACAAAAAACGTTTTTTACTTCTTTTATATTTTTTAAAAACTTAATCAAAGGCTTTCTATCCACGCCTTTGGACAAACCACCCAATATCAAAACTATTGGTCTTTTATTTTGAGCTAAACGTAGTACAGCTTCTTTCGTAGCCTGATAAACTGTCGACTTTGAGTCATTATAAAAATCAATATTATTTATTGTAACAAAATGCTCTAGTCTATTAAACTTTAAACTATTGTCAGAAAAAAAACTTTGCTCAGACAAGAAAACTTTTTTTAATTTAGATAAATCAAGGTCCAACAAGAATAACGTTGCTAAAATTGTATACCAGTTTTTGTCAAAACTAACTTTTGGTAAAAATTTTAAATCAAAAATAACTTTAGAATCTTCTATCTTATTATTAACAATCTTATTAATAATAAAATTATCATCTTTTCTATAAAAAATAATAAAATCTTTAATGCCAATATTAGTTAATTCTAAAAAAGTTTTTTCAAAATATTTTGTTATACAACAAATCTTAGAATTTGTTTTTAATAATTTAGAAACAAATATCTTTTTTAATTCACAATTAAGTTCACCTAACAAAAGATCCGAGTTAAAAATAAAATCTTGATTCTTATTTTGATACTCAAAAATTTTACACTTTGATTCAAAGTAGTCCTTAAGATCTACATGCCAATCTAAATGATTGGAATAAAAATTAGTCAAAATCGCAATATCTGGCGAATAATCTTTATTTAATTTTAACTGAAAACTAGATAGCTCTAATAAAGCCAAATCCAATTGATCTTGTTGTTCAATAAGATCAAGCATTGCTATGCCAATATTACCTGCATTTTTTACACGCATTAAACTCCCATCTAATCCAGGTAATTTGCCTACAATATTAGATAAAAATGAAGTTACAGTTGTTTTTCCCAAACTACCTGTAATCGCTACAGATTTTTTTTTAAAAAACTCTAAAAACAAATCGAGCTCACATAAAACTTTTGGCTTAATATCTTTAAAATTATTAAAAAGTTCTTTTAACTTAAATCCAGGACTAACAAATACTTTTTCACTATTTTTTATAAAATCATTAATATCTATAGGACTATAAACATTTACAGAATATTTTTTTAACAAATCCAATTCAAATTTAGTTAAAACTCTACGATCATACAAATTTATTTCTAAATTTTTATAAAATTTGGAAGAAACATTTAATGTTTTGGATAAAATTTTTAGGGCCGATTTTCCAACCAACCCAAATCCCAAAATTCCTATACTATTTGGCATATATCAAGCAAACCTATAAATACTGTGATAAATTAAAACTAAAGTATTATAAATCTAATATTAAATAATTTAACATTTTTATCCAGTTAGAAACCAAAATTAAAGAAGAATCAGAATCTATATTCTCAGATTTAATCAACTCTAACCCCAAAACAAACTCTTCTTGCGCTTGCTTTCCTATTTTTTTTATAAAAAACTTCTTTTTAATTTTTTCTAAGATCAAATCAATCGTATCTATTTCATTCGAAGAAACCTTAGCATTACCCTTTACCCTATCAGCTAGCAACACCTCTGAATATAATTTGTATAGTATAATATTTATTTTTTGCAACATTTTTTTGTGCCAAACCTTATACACTTTATAAAATAATATTAGAACTAAAATAACAGCAACAAAACTCAAAAAATAATCCAAATGTTTAACCAATAAAGAAATTGCTTTGGCAATCCCGGAAAGACCTTTTCCTGCTCCGATAGGAGGCAAGGCTATAGGTGCAAATAAAAACAAAAACATCAAACTCTCCTTTCAAAAATAAATTACAAACTCATGTTTTCTATATATTTTTTAATACCATTAGATATTCCAACAGCAATCATTTGTCTATAAACACTCTCAGAAAGACGTTTTGCTTCTATTTTATTTGTTATAAAACCAACTTCAATTAATGCAGCCGGAACCTCGCTACGCAACAACACACTAAAATCATTTCTCTTTATGCCTCTATCCATAACGTCAATTTTATTTCGATTTAAAAAATCTATTATTCCATTTTGTATATTACTAGCTAACTTTTGCGAAGAATCTATATTGTCTTTTAATATAGTATCTACAAACTTTGCAATATTTTTATCATTTTGATTAAAAACAAATAAAAAACCCCCTCTCCTCTTTCCTGGCAAAAAAAGGTTTGGATTCAAAAAATACGACTCGACTCCAGATGCACCAGAAACACTCGAAACAGCATTAGCATGAATGGATATAAAAAAATCAGCCCTCATCTGAGCAGCAAGTTCACTTCTTTGCTTTAAACTCAAAGCTTTATCCTTGCTTCGCGTCAAAAAAACATTATAACCATTTTTTTTTAACACGTTTTGGACTCTACGAGCAATATCTAATGTTAAATTTTTCTCCTTTAACAAAAAAAAACCCAGCGCTCCCGGATCTAAACCTCCGTGTCCAGCATCAATCAAAATCCGTTTTTTTTTTGCACTACTCATCATATTACTTGCATGCAAAATTGTTCTACCTTTATTTTGCAATAAATCTAAATCCCTTTTTCTAAAAAAATCTATTACCAATCTTGCAGGATCTTCTAACTTATTCCAACGAACCAAGATATCATTTACAGCAAAAGTTATTAAAACAACAACCCTTGGGCTAGGTACATTTGTGTGATATAAATTCACATTTTTAACAATTTTACCCATACTCATAATTTGCTCAACAATATTCTGATCTCTAAAATTTTTAAGATCCATCGCAAGAAAAGCCAACTCTAACTGCATTTTTTGTTTATTTACCCTTTTTTCAAAATATACAGAATTAGTAAATTCCAAAAATAGATTTGGCGCAAACCTGTTTTTACAAACCTCTACAATCTTTAAAAAATTAATAGCAGGACTCAAATTTGCAAACAAAACAAGCGAAAAACAAAACGTTTTTATAAAAATCTTATTCATGACCCTACCCCCCCCTTAAATATTCTATTAACATATTTTTCATATTTAAACTAGCAGTTATTTTTTCTAATTGTCAATTAATATGAAAAATATAGAAATAACATTATTGCCACAAAGATTTTTGCTTGCTACATTTTTTTTACAAAAATAATATGATAAAGAAGATTTTTTAATAATTTCCGTGGGTATAAAAAAGAAATCCCGCATCCAGTCTTCGCCAGGCTTTGACGAACTCAGTCAAATACGAGATGATAAAGAACACAACTTAAACGTTTATTAATAAAAAAGTTATTTATGATCATAGAAGAAAATATAAGCCTAAAAAACAAAAATTGGTTTAAAACAGGAGGAAACTCCAAATATTTTTGCCAACCCCAAACAACACAGGATTTTGTAAAAACTATAGAATTTGCAAACAAAAACAATTTAGACATATTTGTTTTAGGTAATGGTGCAAACTTACTTATAAGTGATGCAGGATTTAATGGTTTAACCATAAATCCAAAGTTATTAAACTTAACTGTAAATAAAACCAATAACAATATTGTTACAGCAGGAGCAGGTGTAGAAATTCAAGATTTAATAAACGTTTGCCTGGATAACAATCTTTTAGGCTTAGAAGATTTTAGCAATATTCCCGGTTCTATTGGTGGCGCCGTTTACATAAATATTCATTTTTTTGAAAAATTTTTATCAAACTATTTAATAAGTGCAGAAATAATAAATAACAGAACAGGTAAAATAAAAACCGTAGAAAAAGATTGGTTTAATTTTAGCTACGACAAATCAAAATTACAAAAAAAGGAACATTTTCTAATAACCGCAAGCTTTAAATTAACAAAAAGTTCTGATCTCGAAACAGCATATGCCAAAGGTCGTCGTGATGAAATAATAAGATACAGACAAAGACAATATCCAACTAAAAATACCTGTGGTAGTTTCTTTAGAAATTTTTATCCAGAAGAAGTCAATCTAGAAATAAATGGAAAAAAAATGATCTTTGTAGCTTATTATTTAGATAAACTTGGCATTAAAGGTAATTTAAAAGTTGGCGGAGCACAAGTTTCGTTCCAGCATGCAAACATGATAGTAACAGATGAAACAGCAACAAGCGCAGATATAATTAATCTTGTAAAAAAAATTCAAGAACAGATGCTTTCCACTTACCAAATAACACCCATTCCAGAATGTCAACTTATTGGATTTTAAAAAAAATTTTGTTTAGTATTCTAAATTTTAATTTTATCATTTTTTCGAACTAGGCTTTATTACATGAACATGAGGAGACCATTCTCCATCATTTACAAGTAACCTTAAATACGATGGATAATAATTTATTGCAACCGCATATTCACTCGACGCATCTAAAATTGGTCCACTAATTATTGTAAAAATTTTTGAAACAATCCCAACAACCCCAGTAGAAGGTTCTAGTAAATTTTCGTCAGAAAGATCACAAGAGCGGATTAATCCTTCCTTAGGCAATAAATGATTATGCCCATTATACATAGCAGTTATACCAAACTCTTTCATCTTTTCAATAACATAAGATGGATTATAAACAATACCCCTACGCTCATCCAAGACAAATAAATCTCCTTTTTTCATAAATGGATCAACTTCATTCCAGAGTACCCCTCTTGCATCACCAATAATTTCACAAAAAACGGCGGTTGAAGAAAGATATTTTCTAAAGTCCCAAAAATCATACCATCCACCATGATTAAATTGAAAACAAAAATTATCATTTTTTACATAAAAAACAGATGGTAATAATCTAAATGCTTTAATAAGATTGTAAAAAAGACTTAAAAATTCAATGTTTTCAACACTCAAAACTTGTTCTAATAAATTTTGCGCTTCAACTTCATCTTCAACTTTTAATTCATCCAAAACCTGTTGCAAACCATCTCTACCTCCATGTAAAACCTTGTAAAAAATATTTAGAGAATCTTCCTCTAAAAAAAAACCGGCTATTCCTTGCAAAATTACTTCATTTTTACTCTTTAATTCATCTGTCTGCAATTTTTCAGCCATCTCTTTAAACAACCCCTTAAGATGATACAAAACATCATCTTCATGATTTCCTTTTAAGATAATTATATTCTCTGGATTTATAGCCTTTAAAATAAATATCAAAAGTGTTGTTTCCAACGACTTAGGCCCTCTATCTATAAAATCCCCCAAAAAAATAATCTTATTTCCTGGTTTAACAACCAAATTGTTTGTTAAACGATTTATTATTTTAGATAAAGTTCGATAATTTCCATGCAAATCACCAATAATATAAAAATTTAATTCACCAGATATATCCATCTTTTGAGCATAATATTGTGGCATTTTTCGCAAAAGCCGTTGGTCTTTACCGCTAACAAATTCATCCGCACAAAAAAACCAACTCCTTTTTAGTTTAACACCATTAACCAAGTAATTATAAACTTCCCAAATCGCAGTTTTAGATAACGTTGCTAGTTTTTCACGCGCTTCATCGTTAAAAGAATCTGTACAAAGAAAAAAATTATCTAAATCTCGAAACGTATCAAATCCAAATTCTGTTATAGAAACAGAATTCAAATTAAAAATAAATAAACAAAAAAATAAATAATACTTAATAAACTTATTCATAAAATTTTAGCTTTAAAAATTTAAAAACCCACAAAAATAAAAAAAATTATTCAATTAAATTAAATTATCTAAAATTTTACGCCTATAATCTTTCATCAATTCAATCATAAAATGAACATTGTGAATTGTTGCAAGAGTTAAACCTGCAATCTCTTTTGCCTTAAAAAGATGGTAAACATAAGACATAGAATAATTCTTACAAGTTGAACATTGACAACCAAACTCTATTGGTTCAAAATTCTGCGCATTCCCTTTTTTAATCACCCGCATTGTGCCATTCTTTGTAAAAACTAAACCATGGCGAGCACAACGAGTTGGATGAGAGCTATCAAAAGTATCTACCCCTAATGGAACAATACCTGCAATAGATTCCAAGTCCCCAATTCCTAACAAATGGTTTGGTTTATCTTCTGGCAAGTTTGGCATTAAAAATTTTAGCATATCAAACATTTCATACCGATCTTTACCAACACTTCCACCTATTGCAAAGCCATCAAAATTTAGTTTTAATAAATAATCTACACTTTTTTTTCTTAGATTTTTATCTACACCACCATGAAGAACAGCATACAAAGCCTGATTTTTAATATTTTGCTTGTGTTCAATTAAAGATCTTGTCTCCCATCTGTGAGTCCTGTCTAAAGAACGCATTAAATATTTTTTATCAGAATGATAAGGCAAAAGCTCATCAAAACTTACAATAATATCAGCACCAATTTCTTTTTGCGCTTGAATAGAAGTCTCTGGAGTTAACAAAACTTTAGCACCATCTCTGTAAGATCTAAACAAAACACCTTCTTCATTAATCTTTATAACAGAATTATCAAGTTTTTTTTGACCTTTACTTTTTAACTCTTGAGCAACCCCACCATAAACGAGACTAAAAACCTGGAAGCCGCCAGAATCTGTAATTATAGGCATGGATCTGTTGGCGAATGCATGAATTCCACCAGCTTGTGCAATTAACTTTGAACCAGGTTGCAGCATAAGATGATAAGTGTTTGCAAACATCAACTGCAAACCGAGCTCATCTAAAGTTTTATTATCCAAAGCTTTTAATGTTCCATTAGTTCCAACTCCAACAAAACCCGGAGTATCTATTAGACCATGCGGTGTATAAATTCTACCAACTCTAGCATTAGATTTTTTAGATTTATGAATAACTTCGAATCTAAAAAAATCGGAAGAAACATTTAATATTTTAGAATCATCCAAAATAATATTATTTTTTTTATTAATTAAATCTTGTTCAAACATATCTATCTTACTTATCTAAATTAAATTTAAAAAAATTTTTTGCTAAAGTTATTAGTGGTGTTGATAAAAAAATTACAATTAACTTTAAAACAAAACCAACCAACATAACCTGCAACACATTTCCAACCAAACCATATAAACCTAAAAATACAAAAAGAGCCGTATCTAAAGCTTGTGATAATGTAATTGAAACCAAATTTCTGAATAAAAAAAACTTGCTTTTAAGCTTCTTTTCCAAATAAGCATAAATAAAGGTATTAAATTTTAGAGAAACGATATAAGCAATAAAGGATGCAACAGAAATTCTTGGTGCAAACTTTAAGATCCCATTAAACAAATTATGCGCCCAATCATAACCATTTGGTATAAATAATAAATGAATAAACGAAACAATTAAAAAAAATACTAAAGCAAAAAAACCAATATTTATAGTCTTTTTTGCCATATCCTGACCACAATACTCTTGCAATAAGTTTATACCCAAAACGCTACCAACAACGAAGGCATCTGCACATGTTGCATTTAGGCCAAATATATCTATTTGTTTTAAAACAAATAGATTCGCGATTACAGCCTGTAAACTTATTAAAGTAATAAGCGCACTTTTACCTATTTTTAACGCTATAAACGTAAAAACAACAATTAATATAATTTGAGATAATAATATTAGTTCATTCATCGTTTTTCAATTATAACTTAAATAAATATCCGTGCAATAAGGCAAGACTCACACTATTTGTAACAAAAAATCAGCCGATGGCATTCGCACCTTACAAACAGCACAAAAAGCCCTTAAATCGAAGGGTAGCGTTTGCACCATTATAATAAACACGATATTATACATGTATATTAAGCTATATTTTATAGCTATTTAATAAATTATATGGAGGTTTTATCATGAAAAAATTATATATAATACTTTTATTTGCAATAGGACTTAGCTTTGGCAAAAATTTATTCTCTATGCAAAGAGGATTCCCTTTACGCAGTGTAGTAAATAGAACTGAAGACAGCACTGTCAAATATCAAGACTTAACAAGAGTTCAAACAAATGAAGAAAGAAGAAATGGAATCTGCAGAAGGAAGCTAGGAACATTATTCGACAAAATAAATACAATGATAGAGTTTTTGTCACCACAACAACAAAACGAATTTTACAAACAACTTAAAGAACTTGTTTTAGAATATGAACCTAAAAGCGGATCCAGTTTTCTTATAAAACTTTTTGCTGTAATTGGTGC
>DAOVPV010000003.1 GCA_030629005.1 bacterium
AAATAAGACTAGTTGTTTTAACATAATAATTATTATCGGAATCAAATCTTGGTTTAAGGATATAATAAAAAGGGGCTAATTTCGGTAAGGTCCGAAATTAGCCCCTTTTTATTATAAAGAAAGTAATATTAGAATATTTTTTATTTATAATGCGTTTTTAGAAGTTCATCTAGGAGTTCTGTTTCCGATCTCTTCTTCGCTTCAGCGGCTGTTTCTCTGGCTGCTATTTCTCTTTCTCTTATCTCTTCTCTAGCAACTTTCCTTTGAGCCTCTCTTTTCTCTTCAGCAACTTTTCTCTTTTCAGCAACTTTTTTCTCTTCAGCAACTCTTTTCTCTTCAGCAACTCTTTTCCTTTCAGCCTCTCTTTCCCTTCTTTCTCTTACTATTTCAGCCGTTATACTCTTTACTTCCTCAAAATTTCTTTCTAAATCTTCTTGATTTGTAGCTTTTAAATCTAATTCTTTGGGTCTGCTGATAATAACGGCCGCACCATCCTCAAATGTTAAATTTTCCAATATAAGCGAACATTGAAGAATACTTTCGTCAACAATAAGTATCAGATTTGTATTTTCTCGAATTGTAACATCTATAAATTGTAATTTCTTGATAGTGCTATTCCCTAAATTAATTTTGAGTCCTTTTTCTATTGTACAATTCGTCATTGTTAATGCTTCAATCGTACAGCTTGTAAAATCAAGGGAACCCCCGACTGACTGATCGCTAATATCAAAATTTTGAAAATGTCCGATAAAGTGATTAAACCCTCGCTGGTCTGATCTTTTTGCAGGAAAAAGCTTTACACTAAAATTAGCGATTTTTTCGCGTCCAAACCCCCGCCGCCGGATTCCACCACTGCTATCTTGCACAAAAAAAGCCAATAAAACAAAAGTTATCAGCCCCGTTTTTATTAATTTCATATTTTCCCCTTTCTGGAAATATTCAATATTATTTAAAATAATTCTACACAATGTATTTAAGATTAATACATTCATTTTCTGAGAGTCAACTCTCGGCGAAAACAATTATCTGATGACAGGCCAAGTCTTTATCTGCTAAAAAGTTTATTTTGATCATATTTCCAAATACCACATATAGATATAGCGATGGCATCTGTTACATCTTGCTTTTCAATTTTGCCAAATTGATTTAGTCGAGGAAACATTGATAAAATCATTAATGCAACCTGGTCTTTTGTCGCGCCACCAAAACCAGTAATGCTATTTTTAACTTCTCGAGGAGAAAATTCATAAATTCTTAAATTATTTTGATTCGATAACAAATATAAAATTCCTCTTAAATATCCTAGTTTTAAAAAAGTTTGTGCATTTTTACCTAAGAATGATGTTTCTAAAGCTAGATCTGTTATTTCAAATTTTTCTATTTTTTCTTTAAAAAATTTATAAAAAATGCCTGTTCGTTCTGATAAATCTTTTTTGCTGCTCATTTTTAGATAACCATAATCTATAATCATGGTTTTGTTTGACTCTTTTTTTAAAACAGAAAACCCTGTCACAGAAAATCCAGGGTCCACTCCCAGTAAAATCACCTTTTTCTCCTATTTTATAAATTAACACAATTATTTAATACCCTTCTTCTAGGTCATCAAAATGTGTGAATTCTCCTGTGAATTTTACATTAAAAGATCCAATTGGACCATTTCTTTGTTTGCCAATTATAACCTCTGCAATATCAGGATGTTCTGTTTCTGAGTTATAAACAACATCTCTATAAATAAAAAATATTACATCACCGTCTTGTTCTATTGCCCCAGATTCTCTTAAATCGGACAACATCGGACGCTTGTCCATGCGAGACTCCAAAGAACGCGAAAGCTGTGATAATGCAAGCACAGGAGTGTCTAATTCTTTAGCTAAAGCTTTTAATGATCTGGAAATGGTCGAAATCTCTTGCGTTCTGTTTTCATATTTTCCAGTACCATAAATAAGCTGCAAGTAATCTATTATTATTAGATCTATTTTTGATTTGGATTTTAATTTTCTAGCTTTAGCTCTAAGTTCCATAATGTTTAATCCAGGACTGTCGTCTATAAAGATTTTGGCTTCTGCTAGTTGTGCTGCACTATTTGTGAGTTGCATCCATTCATCAGATGTTACACTTGCATTTCTAATTTTAGTATTAGGAATTTTAGAAAGAGAAGATAACATTCTTAATACTAATTGTTCTGATGACATTTCTAACGAAAATATTCCAACAGCATGTCCTGCTTGCCATGCATTTAATGCCATATCCATGGCAAGTGCAGTTTTGCCCATAGAAGGACGTGCAGCTAAAATTAAAAGATCTCCCCTCTGCATTCCAGAAGTCATAGCATCAAACCTATTAAAACCCGAAGGGACACCCGTAACACCCTCCCTTGAGGTTTTCATTTGTGCTAGATTTTTAAAAGTAGTTTTTAATAACTCATCTATTTTTACAAAAGTTGGAGGAACTAACTTATTAGATATTTGGAAAATCTTCTTTTCTGAACTATCTAAAACAATATCAATCTCTTTTATATCTTGATCATAACAGGTAGATATAATATCAGAAGCCGAATAAATCAATTCTCGCAAAATTGATTTATCTTTTACTATTTTTGCATGCTGATTTATCATGCCGATAGCAGGAATATCCTCCTGTAGCTCCATTAAGTAAATAATACCACCCGCAGCATCTAAAAGTTTCTTTTTTTCAAGTTCATCTTGCAATACTAGCATATCTATTTGTTGATCCGTTTGCGCAACGTCCAACATCGCCTGATATATTATTTGATGTGATTTTACATGAAAATCATTAGATTTTAATGTATCTGTAATTAAAGTAAGATTATTGCCATTAAGCAAAATCGCGGCCAAAACAGATTTTTCGGCATTCACGTTTGTGGGTAAATTATTCCCTAGAAAATTCGCAGCCCGGAAATTTGATTTTGTTTTATTTTGAATGTTCATGTTAATCCAGGCACCTCTGAAATATAATCTTTAATGAATCTTCTTAATTTACTCTGAAACAACTTTTAATGTTAATTCTGGTTTCAACTTAGATGACAAACGAATAATAACCTTATGTTCGCCAATAGATTTAATTGTTTTTGTAAACTCAATCTGTTTTCTATTTACAGAAATATCTTTTTCTTTTAATAAGGCAAGAATTTCATCTTGACCAACAGATCCGTAAAGTTTGCCGTTATCATGAACTTTTTCATTTATTGTTAAATGTAAATTTCTTATTCGTTCAGCTAGCATTTCTATTTTACTATTCAACACTTTTACTTCAGTTTTAGCTTTTTGAACTCTAGATTTATAAAAAGTTACATTTGTATCTGTAACCTTAATTGCCAATTTTCGTGGAATTAAAAAGTTTTGAGCAAAGCCGTCAGAAACTTTTACTATAGTTCCCAACATGCCAACTTTCTCTACATCTTTTAACAAATAGACATTCATTGTTTACCTTTCAATTCTAATCAAAATTAAATATTTTAAGCTTGTAAAATATAACACAAAAAAGAGAAAAGATTTATCTGTAGAAAAATATTTTTATGCTTCTCGCTCAATTTCTTAAATTATTTCCAGCCCTTCATGCCCAATATAAAAAATGGGTATACCATCAAACGTCTCGAGACTGATTAATTTAGCAAGACACTTAAGCGTTCGTCTAAAATAAGGAGATAACCAAGAATCATTAACAAATAAAAAAATAGCATCCCCTTCTTTTTTTATAGAATTATTAGTCCTATAAAAAAATTCCGAGCAAATTCTTGGAATAATGGTAAAATTATTAGAAATAGTAACTTTTTTTTTAATAAAACATCCTGGAGTAAACTTTATTTTATTAGTTAAAAAAAGACTTCTTGCCCATTTTTGTTTTTTACAATTAGAGGGAATTTTTTCTCCAAAAGGAGTACAATGGGTTTTGTCATAAAAATTTATTATGCGACCCGCTTTTAACAAATAAACTGTTTGAAAAAATCTACGTTTACCCTTTATATTCTTTTCTTCTCTTTGTGATCCAACAAAAAAATAACTGTTGTTTGGTAAAACATTCTTCCAAAGTTTTACTATTTTTTTATTATTATTTAAAGAATAAGGAAAATAAGTTTCCGGAGAAAGTAAAATTATATTTTTGTATTTCTCGGAAGAAACATTTAATGTTGATGAATATTTATGTAAGTTCAAATTTGCTAACTGATGATAAACCATCTGTCCTACAGTTAATGCATTGTAATTATTTTTAAAAGATTTAACCATAGGTTTTAAATAAATTATTTTATTTTCTTTCATAAACATTTCTAAATTCTTTTTAGAAATTGGTGCTACAGAAAATATAAGGCTATAAATAAATAAGAAGAACTTATATTTTGCCAACGGTATAAGAGGGTTCGCAAAAGGATATCCAAAATCTTTCTCTAAAAAAAATAAACAATATTTGTCTATATAATAAAAAAAAGAAAATGTTGTTATAAAAAATGTTGTTATTCTTAATAAAATATTTTTAAAAAGAACAAATAAACCACTTGATATAAAAAAATACACAACTACTAATAAAGTTGCATTAAGCACCATAAAAGAATAAAATCCCGTTGCTAATAAAAATGTAGCATCAGAACGATAAATTAACATTTCATACAACCATATAAAATGCAATCCAAATGCAACAATCCCCCATAAAAAACCGGTTAAAATACTTTGTTTTATCTTATTATTTTCAGCTAAAACCATATACAGCAAAATAAATGCTGGAATTATTAAAAAACCACATGAATCTACAAATAAAATAGATAGGCTAAAAAATAGTGCTGATATTATAGTTTTTAAGTATAAACTTTTGTGTATTTTTTTTCGCATTATACAAAATTTCCCCCTCACAAGATAAATTAATAATGTATTTTTTATTTAGACTGTTATATAACCTTGTAATAAGTGAAATAGTATTTTTTTTAATTTTTCTTACCGTTATGCTTGCATGAATATTATTAAATTTGTTTTCTTTTAATTTAAAATTAATTGCCTCAATTAAATTATTAAAGCTATAATTTTTATTCTCGGTCGCATTTTTTTGAAATGACTCCTGATTATTTACCACAAATTTTATTCCATAATTCATAACGGCTTCAGCCAAATAAAAATTCTTATAATACGCAGCTTGTTGATTTACAATATCCAAATAAACCGCACTTTTATACCACATGCCAAAAGATATCAACGACAACGTCGCAATAAAAAATGTAATTACAATAAAAACTGAACCTTGCTTATTCATATCTGTATCTTAATTATTCGGTTTCTTAAATTTATATAAAAATTTTTACCGTCTAAACAAACAATTACTGATTTAATAGAATCTCCCATCTTGCTTGTAATAATATTATAAGTAAACTTGGCAATTCCAAAATTAAGCTTTGCAACATTTTTCTTTATCCACTTCTTATTTAAAAAATCATATTCTCCTATTGTTCTATAAATATTTTTGTCACGGAAGCTCCAACCAACTGCCCTATCCCCTGTTTTTTCTCGGAAGAAACGTTTAATGTTGATGTTTTTCTTAAAAACAAAGTTCTGTAAATCCCAGCTTTCTTTATTACAGTCCGCCATAAGCAAATCTCTTCGCAATAGGCTTAACATTGCAATATTTCTTATATCCTTTTTATTTTTGTTTTCGAAAACAAATGCTCGTTTAAAATTTTTAGCTAAAAATCCAAATATTAGTAAACTAAATACAGAAAAAATCGATATGTATATAACAAGCTCTATTATAGAAAACGCCCTCTTATTCAAAACATGCCCCCACCAGCTCAAGTTTCAGACCATCTTTTCCGTTATTACCAGCCTTTATCGTTACCTTATTAAAACAAAAATAATCGTCGGAAGAAACATTTAATGTTCTTGTATCTTTTAATTTAATTTTATTTGTTTTAATCTTACTTACAAATCTAGAGTTTTTAGATTTGTGCCCAGATTCTAATAAAAAAATCGCTTCGTTAAGCATTATTAATTTATTCTGTCCTAACTTTCTTGTTTTAATTGCCAAATTAATAAATTGAGAAAAGATTAAAACAAAAATAATAAACACGGAAAGAGAAATCACCAATTCAAGTAATAAAAACGCCCTTTTAAAAATCATCTATAACCCAACAATAAAAATGTTTTTAAATTTAAACTTCATATTTGTATTATTGTTTTAATAATATTAATGTACAAAAACAATAGTTTTAAATTTTCTAATCAAAAGAGGTATTTATATGAATTTAATAAAACAAATTATATGTTTAGTCCTTGTGCTCTTTTTTACTAAAAATGTAACGACTCGAACAACACTTCCTCAAAAAGATATATCACAAGTGCCAAGCCCTAAAGAAATAGAAGAAATAATGCGAAGCGATGAATTCAAACAGATGATGGGAGAATTAGACGAAATATTTGCAGACATGGATGAAGATGATCTTAAACCGGTAAAAAAAGAACCTGCCCCCAAGCCTTCCCCAATAACAAAACCAACTCAAGATGCAAAAATAAAGCCTGCTGCTATTACAAAAAAAAGCATGCAAGAGGAGTTTTTAGATCCTATAAAACAAAGCAAAGATGAAAAATTTGCAAAAGACAAACTGGTTACAAAGCTTCCATCAAAAAAAATTGAAGCATTTTTCTATTATACAAATAGGTTAGTAAAAGCTCTAAATAACATAGAACTAAAAATAAACAGTTTCAAGTTAGGACCAGCTTTTAAAGAGCAAATGCAAGAACTTGGGTTATTTAAACTTTTCAATAATGTAGAAATTAGATTATCTAATATAAAAAGCAAAAAGCTCTATCTTAAAGTCTTTTATCTTCCAATGTTTACTCAACTAAGACAAAATATATTAAATACATTAAAAATCGTAGAAAAAACAGAACTAGATCTTGTAAATATAAAGCTTCAAAATATTAAAGAAGAATCTGAAAAATCTGATTTTGAATTTTTACAAAAAATAGCAAAAAAGAAACCTACTAAAAAGTCCCGCCTAGATTTAAACTTAACTCCGCTCCAAAAAGAAATAAAAGATCTCTTAAAGAGTGATCTAAAAAAAATAGAAGCTCAACTAAATTCTATTATCAAAAGTGCACAAGCAAAGGAAGAAATAGAAGCAAAGAAAAAAGCAAGGGAGCAAGCAGAAGCAGCGGCTGCGAAAGAAAAACCTATTGGCAGACGATATCCTCCACGTTATAGACCTGGTTATCCACCATACAGACCAGGACCTGGATATGGATCTGGAGACTATCAACGTCGCAGACCGGGACCAAGTCCTTATCCTAGGACAGGACAACCGTCACAACCAAAGCCAGATTCGTCAACAATAAGCCCACCTAAAACACAAGAACCTATCTCAACAGACAGAGCAGATTCAGCAAGACCTATTGATGAAAAAACAGCAGAAAAAATCGCTAAACTAAATAACCTCGGCCAAGAAGTTATAAAATTAACAGAAGAAATAAAAACTAAATATAAAATAGGAAACAATAACAATCTAGAAGATGTTTATAATTCAAAGTTATTATCAAAGCTGAATTCTAAGCTTGAGGAATTAGATAAAGTAAGAATATCTGTCCAAGCCAAAGAAACAGATATAAAGCAACCAGCAAAAAAGGCATCTATCCCTAAAGTAGATAATGCATTAAAGGATCTGATTGGTATATTTATTCCTCTTGCAAAAAATCCAGGCGATCCTCAAGAAACTGTTGCCGCCGCAAATATTTTAAGATCATTGGGTTCATCATCTTATAGCACAGAACTTGCTAAATATGAAAACCAAATTATAACAAAATTAGAAGGCGCAGAGCATGATTTAGGAACAGCCTCAGAATCTCCTGAGAATTTTGCGAACATCTACAGAAACCTTAAAATTTTAGAATCTAATCCAAAATCTGGTCACAAAAAAATTAAAAATATAAAAACTAAATACAGAAATAAAATAGAAGACTTGGGAGAAATAGAAGAAGTCTCAACCGATATTTCAAAAAACATTAACGCTATACAAGATATTAGAGCAAGCATTGGCCAAACAAATGTGACAGTTAGAAGCATTGAAGATCAAAATCTTAATATAAAAGCAAATATACTTGCAACAATAAATAATTCAGGACAACCTGCAAAAATCCGCGAACTATTGGTTAATGCTACAAATAAAATATTAACAGGAGGAAATGATCAAGTTCCAAACGACGAACAAACTAAAAAACTTAAAGCTGAATATTTAAAAGTCGTAAGAAACTATGAAAAACAAAAAAAATACTTAGTTGATATAGAAGGGTTAGTAAGAGAATCTGAAGAGGTTTATTGAAAAACAAAAAAAATGAGTAGCCCAACGCTTACGCATAGGGCTACCACAGATTCGCCTACAAAGTAGGCTAAATTTGAATTTTAAATATATGTCTTGGTTGAGCCCGCGTGAGCGGGCGACTTTACTGTAGCCCTATGCGTAAGCGTTGGGCATTATCGTGATTAATTATTTACTTACCTAAAATATCAGCACAACGTTTGCAAAGCTTTTCAGAATTATCAGTCTCTTCCCATTGCCAACACCTAGGACATTTGTCCCCTGCGGCATGTTCTACTTTTATATTTACCCAAGAAAGTTCAGATTCTTCTAAACCATCGTTAGAATCTACAAGCTCTATTTGAGAAACAATAAACCAGTCTTTATAAAATCTATTTATATTTTCACTCTCAGATAAGTTATCTAATAAGAAACCTATCGATTGCGCTTCTTCACTATTCTTATCTAAATATAATGTAACCTTTGCTTCTAAAGAATGTTTAATTAAATCCTGTTTACGCTTATCTTCTATTGCCTTCAAAACAGCATCTCGTAAACATTCAAAATTATTCCAAGCACCAGTCATTAAAACGTCATAGGTAATGTTTTCTATGGTACCCATAGTCCTAAGTCTCGCTGTAATCGTCGCTTCAAGATTCGTACTTTTAGCCGCTTTTAACTTATCCCAAATATTTACAACCGGGACAAAGTCTTGCAAGTGAATACTTTCGTTCTTATCTTTTTGATAAAAATCAGAAACCTCTTCTGACAAGAAAGACAATACGGGAGCCATTAGATGCGTAATTGTATTTAAGATTTGATAAATAATCGTTTGGGCTGATCTGCGCAACACACTATCAGCCTTTTCCGTATACAACCTATCTTTAGATATATCAAGATAAAGAGCACTCAAGTCTGTTGTACAAAAGCGGTTTAATAAATGAAAAACTTGAGCAAAATTATATTCTTGATAAGAATTTAGAATATTTTCATTAAGCACATACAATTTATTTAATGCATACTTATCTACAAGCAATAAATCATCATAAGCAACTAAATCTTTTTCAAAATCAAAATCATATAAATTAGAAAGCATAAACCGACATGTGTTTCTTATTTTTTTGTAAGCCTGCATAACATTTTTTAATGCATCACCAGACACAGCAATATCACTTTGATAATCCACGGAAGCAACAAATAATCTTAAAACATCTCTGCTGTATTTTTTTATAACTTCATCCGGAGCTATAACGTTGCCCAACGATTTGGACATTTTATGTCCTTTTTCATCAACAGTGAAACCATGAGTTACAATTATTTTTGTTTGAGCTTTATTATTTAAAACCATTGAACTCAACAAAGAACTCTGAAACCACCCTCTATGTTGATCAGAACCCTCGAGGTATAAATCAGCAGGAAATCCTAAATTTTTATTTTGTTGTAATACTGCAAAACTCGAAACTCCAGAATCAAACCAAACATCCAAAATATCGGTTTCTTTTCTAAAATCTTCTAAGTTATTATTTTTACAAGAGTTACAAATAAAGCTTGCAGACAAAATCTTTAAATCTATAAGTCCTTTAAGAGAAACTTTATCCCAAAACTCTATACCGTGCTCTTTTACATGTTTTGCAACATTGCTTACCAACTCTAATGTTAAGTGTGCATTACCACATTTTTTACAAATAATAGCAGGTATCGGCACACCCCATGTACGTTGCCTAGAAATACACCATTCCGTTCGATTAGAAACAAATGAATACAATCTAGTTTTACCCCAATCCGGATAAAATTTTATAGATTCAATTTCTTTTAATGCATTTTCAACAAGATCCTTTTTTTTCAAATTACAAAACCATTGCTCAGTTGCCCTAAACATTAATCCATTATGACAACGCCAACAATGCGGATACGAGTGTGTAATATTAGACTTGTGCAACAAGCGCCCTACTTCTTTTAATTTCTTAAGGACCCAAAATTGTCCTTCGGTTACAAGCATACCTTCGAGTTCTTTAGGTTCTATTTTATCTGTATATTTACCATCTACAGACAATGGTGAGTAAATCTCTAAATCATTCTTTATACCTAAGACATAGTCCTCTGGACCACAACCCGGCGCACTATGAACGCAAGCTGTACCTTCATCTAATAAAACAGAATGATCTAAAATTATAGGTACTTGTAAATTTTGAATAAATGGATGATTTGCTTTGCTATTTGCTAATATAGTAGAATCAAACTCAAGCAAAATATTTTTATCTATTTCGAGCTTTTCACAAAGCTTATCTACAAGTTTACTTGCAACAATAATAGTTTTGTTCGATTTTATATCTAATAAAGCATATTTTGCATTACTATTAAGAACAACAGCCCTATTTAATGGTAATGTCCAAGGGGTTGTTGTCCAAATTAAAAAGTTTATTTCGTAATCACTAAATTTAGAAAAAATACTTTCTTTATCCTTTTTATCCAATTCAAATAAAACATATGTAGATGGATCTTTCCTATCTTTATATTCAATTTCAGCCGCAGCAAGCACGGTACCACAAGAAGCACACCAAGGGACCGTTTTATTTTTTCTTTCTATGTAACCATCTTTTACAAACTTAGAAAACGCAACTAAAATTGAACTTTCATACTCAGAACTCATTGTAATATATGGATTGTCCCAATCCATTAAAATACCTAAATTTTTAAATTCTTCTCTCTGAATATTTATCCACTTATTTACATATTCTCGGCAGTATTTTTTTAAAGCTAACTTTTTATCTTGTAAACTATCTAAGACATCTAATTCTTTTGCTTTTTCTTTTGCCACTTTTAGCTCGCTAGGCAAGCCGTGACAATCCCAACCTGGAGTTACAGGAACATGAAGACCAGACATACGCTTATACTTGGCAACAATGTCCTTTAAAACTTTATTAAGAACGTGACCTAAATGAATATTTCCATTCGCATAAGGAGGGCCATCATGCAATATAAACTTTTCTTCACCTTCATTATGCTTGAATGAAACGGAACTTAAATTTTGATCATCCCATTTTTTTAAAACTTCGGGCTCATTGTTTGCAGCGTTTGCCCGTAGTGAAAAATCTGTTTTGGGTAAATTTAACGTACCTTGAAACGGATTTTTATTTTTACTTTGAGTACTCATTAATTTCCTTAAAATACATAATTAATCTTTACACATTTAATTATATCTAAATAAAAAAAATAGTTTAGAGAATTATCTTGTTAAAGAAAAATAATACTGTTCCTGTGCAATATAATGATTTTTTGCATCAATTTACAAAGCTAATCTCTATCAACAGGCTCTAAATGATACCTTAATTTTCTGGTCTCACTTTTTCCGAAATCTTCTTCGAATTCATCCATAATATTTAATAATCTCAAGTATTCGTATTTCTTAGATGGCTCTCTTGAAGCATAAATATCTCGTAAATTAATTAAATCAGCTTCCGCTATTAAATTTTCTAAATAAAGCCTATTGAACATAATATAAAAACTTTTAGCTTTTTTCGCGTCCTTAGGAAGAAAGCCATTAATATCAAAATCATTGGGATAATTAAAAACAAATTCATCAGACTCTTTATGAATAGGATGATCAAAAAACTTAATGAGTTTATTTTTACAAAAATTAAACTTATCTTTTACAAAATTAAATTTAATTCCAACTAAAAGTAAACCCCCTATATAAAATTTATCTAGAAAAAGATTCTAGCAAATTCATATGTAACCTTTTAAAATAATCCATAATATCTTCACTTAAATCCTTATGAAATGCCTCCAATTTATTTTCATCGTAAAATTTATCATATTTTCCTCTCAAATCAACATTAGATAATGTTTTATAAGCATTCTTTACGAATTTCCACATAGAAGAATCTAAATTTGGATGAACAATCAAACGTCTATATCTATTTTTTATTTCTATCTTACTAGCATCCTTTGATAAACCTAAAATTTTATAATAAGAAGGTTGCGCTAGTCGATTTTTTTCCGTCTCAGCAGAAAACAGTAAGCTTGAATCCACGGATGAATACGGCTTCCAACCTTCGTTCAAAGCTTCGGAGGACGCAGTTAACGGGATTTCACGTAAAGCGCTCGCTTTTAAGCCGGAGAGCGCTTCATTTTTATTTTTATAATTCCAAAATTTCCACAAAAAGAAATGTTCTAAACATAAAATAGAAAACAAAACTCCATATTTTAATAATTTATTTTTTTTATCTTTCTTATATTTTTGAGTCTTTTGCTTTAAGATAATTTTTTCAACTGTAGAATATAATTCCTTATTTGCCGAATCAGGTAAATCAATATTTGTATTATTTGAAAAAATATTTAAAAAGTACAAAGAAAAAACTAAAGTTAAAACTTTTTTCATATTTTAAAATCCTAATTTATAATTTTATATAAAATTTATCTAGAAAAAGATTCTAGCAAATTTATATGTAAAAAACTCATTTTGAACAAATTTCACAAACACAACAGCCAAAGTCATCGCAGTTGTCAAACAAACAGAAAACACTGTTTTTACAACTCAAACATCAATCAATTCGAGTCTATCCTGATATCTTCCACCTTTAAACTCTGCATCCATCCAGGCTTTAACTATTTTTAACGCATCATCTATAGAAACATAATCTGCAGGAAGAATTAAAACATTTGCACCGTCATCACTCTTTGCAACTTTTGCAACAGATTCGTTCCAGCAAAGCGCGGCATATATTTTAGGATACCTATTCGCAGCAATAGACATTCCTATACCAGAACCACAAATAAGAATCCCATAATCAGCCTGTTTGTTTAAAAGAGAATCTACAACCCTTTTTGCATAAATAGGATAATCAGTTCGATCGGCGCCATTTGCACCAGCATCCATCCAGACAAAGTCTTTAAATGATGCTTTTATTTTTTCCTTTAATTCAATCCCTCTATGATCAGATCCAATAGTAATCTTCATCACTTACAATCTTTCCCTTATTTGTTCTATTATCTTTTTTCTTCGCAATTAAATCTTTAGGCTCGTTAAATTTAACATGAGTCTCTTTAGATGCAGAACTCAATACCAAATCAAACGATTCTTTTATATTTATATAATAATTTCCACTTAAATCCTTTGCAGGAAATTTAACTTCATAATAACGTTGAAATAGGTTGAATCGAGAACCAAATAAATATTGATATTCAGGCTCGACTTCAATTTCTTTTATACTTATTGGCTGTACCCTTGTTAAATCATCTAACAATAAATAAAAGGACCAATCTGAATTCTTATCAGTTAAAGATGTTTTCTTTTTATCTCTTATATCTGCAAGTATATAAAATGTTGTCCAAAATTTATTTTGTTCTAACTCTTTAGATTTTAAATTATTTTTTGTATTTAAGTCATAACCCTTTTTCTCTGAATTAATATCAAGATAAGCCATGCGAACCGCGTCAGATAGATACAAAACATCAAAAATAGCTTTTGTCCGAAACTCATCATAAATAGCAACGCGTTTCTTTGTTCCATCTAAAGCATCTCGATCTTCTGGGTGATTTTTCCCTTGGTGAAACTCCATATTGGACAATTTATAATATTTGATACAACCTGGAAAAATAAATAGAATACCGAATAAAAAAAATAAATAGTTTTTGTTAAGCATTAATTAACTCCTGGTTCTTTTTTAACATTATAATGTTCTATTTTTTGTTTGAATAAAATAAATTATACTATATTTTGTAATTTAACTAAAATTTATATAGAAAAAAAAGAAGGAAAAAAATGAATCAATTAAGTTCTTTCATTGCAACAAAATATATAAAATTTAAAAACAAGGATAGAAACATATCCTTAATGATGAAAATATGCTTTCTTGGAATTTCTATAGGAACCTTTGCATTAATGTTAACCCTTATAATTATGAATGGTTTTGAAAAAGTCACTCACGAAAAAATGCAAGGAATAAATGCTCAAGCGATTATTTACTCTCACGGACAACAATTAGACTATAATGCTATAAAAGAGTTTTTATTTAAAAATTATCCAAATGATATAAAAGCTATCAGTCCCAGTAGTATGAAACAGTTACTCATCGACAAAAATAAAACTCAATCTGTCTTATTTATGAAAGGTATTGATCCTATAAACGAAGCTCTAGTTAGCAACACTGAAGAAAAAATATCTCTACCTATAGATGCAAAACTAAAAAATTTAATAACAGATAATTCGGTTTTAATTGGTGTTAAAACTGCTAAAAATTACAATCTAAAAATTGGTGATCATTTTAATGTTTTAATTCCCAAGGAATCTGGCAGAAATAAAATTGGACTAAAGAAAAAGTCTGTCGTAGTTGCAGGAATATTTAATATAGGTATGGAAGAATATGATAATAACTTTGCATTTTGCTCTTTAAACTTTTTACAAGATCTATTTAAAGAAGATAAAAACTCAGCAGATCAAGTTAATTTAACTTTTAAAGAACCTAAATTAAACTTATTTCAAAAAATATTAAACTTATTTAGTTTTAAAAATTATGAGGAAACAATCCTTAATAAATTACAAAAAGCTCTACCGGCACTTACCGTAACCAGCTGGAAAAATCTTTACCCAGCCCTAGTCTCCTCTTTAAAGCTAGAAAAATATGTAATGTTTTTTATCCTGGCGCTAATAATAATGGTTGCTTGCATGACAATGATATCATTGTTATTTATGTACATTCAACAAAAAAGACGTGATGTTGCAATACTAAAATCAATGGGCTTTCCTGCTAAAAACATTAGGTCTATCTTTTTAAGTATTGGAACAAAACTAACTTTTTGGGCAACTGTAACCGGTCTTAGCTTAGCCGCTTTTACCGGATATTTATTAGATAAATACCCTTTTATAGAACTGCCGGATGTTTATTATGTTTCGTACTTACCGGCAAAAATGGATTTAGAGATTTTTATTGTAGTTTTTCTAGCTACGATGTTTTTGGGTTTTTTAGCTACATGGATTCCGGCAAGGGCTACGATGAGGATTAATGTGTCTCAGGTTTTAAGACAAGAGTAAATAGATTTTAATGTTAAAGTTTCATTAAAAATTGATTGAATGTTTTTATATCAATTTTAATTTCTCTAAGAATTGTTCTGATTAATGGTCTACTAATATCTTTCCCTTTGTGATGTGGAATTGTAGTTACTCTTCCATCGCTATGACGGTAAAAAACATGACTTCCTTTTTGTCTCATTTTTTCAAAGCCTAAAATAAATAGTAATTTTTCTAGCTTTTTTGCTGAAAGCAGGGAAAGTTTAGTCAACCTTGATCTCCACTTGCTGTAAGCCAATAAATTCTGGTATAGCTTTTTTTTCTTCTGAGTCCATTTCTTCTAAACATAGAATAATTACTTCCTTGAGATTTCTTTGCAATTCATCAAGTGTACTTGCTTGAGTGTGTGCTCCAGGTATTGCCGGAACTACTCCGATATATTCTCCAGATTCAAGATCTTTTTCTATATAACTAGTGAATTTCATAGTATTCCTTTTTATAAAATATTAAAGATATTAGTTTAGATAATAAGCATATCAAATTTTTAAAAACTTGCTTGGCAAATTCCTATTACTTCTTGATCAGCTTCATTTAATTTTAGGTTTTTTAGCTACATGGATTCCAGCAAGGGCTATTATGAGAATTAATGTTTCTCAGGTTTTGAGACAAGAGTAGAAATAGAAAAGGCAGGCTAATAAATTTAGCCCGCCTTCTTCTTTTATAATTAATTAATTTCTAATATTAATCAACCGTTGTAGCATTACCAACCCATGGCAAAGCATTCCACGTTTTCATTATAGCCACAACAGAAGTATCAAAATACCCAACCTTTTCATCCCCAAAATCAGGAATCGGAAATTCCATAGGTCCTGTTTGTAAGTCCTTAGGATAAGGCAATTTCCTAGGAAAAACTATTCGCCAAATAAACATAACTAAATCAGGAAATGGAATTCCTGTAAACTTAGAAATAATAGCTAATATAAGAGCTGCTCGAACCGTTTCAGGAACGATAACCGTTTTTACTATATCCTTTAAGCCATCTGTTACACCATCAACAATAAAATTATTTAACAAATGACTTTTGAGCATTGCTAGCCATAAAAACTTTTTATTTACAGATCCAGCTTCTTGTAATTTCTTTACTTTATCGCTGCTTTCCATAATTTTAGCAATCTGTTCTGCTTTTACCGCAAGTTCTTTTAAATCTTTAGTCGATAATGAAGAAAGATCTCGTTCTTCTTGTAAATCAAAAGCACCATCTATCTGCTCAAAATTCTTGTTTGAGTTTAAACCAATAGGAATACCAATAAAAAGAACCATTGATAATATAAAATTTATTTTTAAATACTTTAACATAATAACCTCCTAGTTATTAAAATAATGAGGATACCCATCTAAAAACTGAAGGGGTAACTGTAACCACTATGAAAATTCCACCAGAGTATGGCAAAATCATTGGCGCATAATATGAACCTTCAAATTTTATAGCCAATCCAGCTAAAGTTGTAACACCGCCAGATATAACCATTGCTGGTTTTCTTGCAATTTCTAAGACACGTTTCATTGTAAAAAAAATAGATTTCTTTTCAAAGTCCAAAAGAACGCTCTCAATTTTCTCTAAAACATCTTCTTCTCTAGCTCTAATATCTAAAGCAATATTTTCTACTTTTCGAATCATCTTATTTAATATTAAATTATCAGAAGAACTGAAATCTCTAACAAAAGCATCACAATCTCTATAAACAGCAGACAATAATTGTTTAGATAAATCTTTAATATCTTTAGTTTCACCTGCTAAAGCTCTAGAAGCAATTTCTTCATAACTACTCCTTAATGTATCAAAAAAAATTCCATAAATATCACACCGAGCATATTCTCTTAATTCTTCATCCATATACAAAAAATGTGATATTGTGAGAGATAAACTGCGAATGATATTTTTGAAAAAATTAAACGCCTCTTTATTATCAAAAGAACCAACGTTTAAATTCAGCTCCACTTTTTTATCAGACAAACGCTTCATTGAATAAACATTGAAAACATTTATTGTAAATAAAAATATCATTATATATTTTTTAAAATTCAAGAACATACAAACCTCCATTTGTTCTTTAAAACTAAAAATTATCTATACAAAGATTACTTATTATAAAAAGATAATTCAAATGCATTCAATTTGAAATGAAAGAAAACAAGGATAATATTACTTTTCTTATAAAGACCTTTATTTTAAGCTTGTTTTTTACTTTTTTTCAGAGGCTAGAAAATTCCAAGTATTATAACGCATTTTTACAAAAATGCTCATATTTTCATATAAAAAGTCTCGAATATGAGAGAAACTATCATATTTATATAACGAATAAATAAAAGAACAATCGAAATTAACCGTTGCTCCATGTTTAACCAAATATTTACAACATTTCAACACTGAGTCATCATCTCCAAAAGAATTTGCGCAATGGTATAAAGCTGTATGGCCATCGGAATCTTTTGCATTTATATTAACATCTAATTTAATAAGTTTTTTTAACTCAGAATAATTAGCCTTATTTGCAGCATACATAAGAGGCGTTCTATTTTCAACTTTCTTTTTTCCGTTTATTTTTTCAAAAAAATTACGTCGTTTCTTATTATCTCCTGAGAGAAGGCCCAAAAACCTCCAAGTTTTACATATAGCTTTCCCTTTAAAACTCATATTTTTTACTAATAACCTTACAATTTCATGATTATCAGGAAAAACCCGATCACTTAAGTGGTCAATATCCCACTCCGAAAGCTCATATCTTGCTCCATGTTGAATTAGTAATTCACAGGTTTTATAAATTTCTTTATATCCACCACTACTCCATACTGTAGTTTTCAATAACTTTGAAGCCGAATCAGCACCTAAATCATCGCTTTTTGCAAGCTCTTTAATTAAATATAAATCACCGAAGCTAGCATTATGAGAAGCTCGCCTTAATGTTTCATCAGATAATTGTGCAAAACAACTCACAGCAAAAAGAGACATTAAAATTAAGCCTAGTAAGCTAACTCTTATCTTCTTCATAAATAGATCCCTTAGAATATTTATTAATAATTATCCAAAAACAAATTAAATGTGATAAAATTTAGAAAAAATAATAAGTTTTGTAAAACGAGTCAGGAATTTAGTATGAAGTTTATAAAAAACATTGACTTAAAGGGCAAAAGAGGTCAAAGAACAAAAGAAAAAGCGGGTTATTTTAACCCGCTTTTTCTAGTTAGCACTCATTTTTATGCTCAATTTCTATATATTAAGCCTATAATTTTCTGTTCGTGTAACATAATTATTTCTAATACTATTAAAAATACCAACAAAAAACTCTAAGCATTTCACGCCATCTTTTTTTTATAAAATTCATTAATACAAAAAAATGCTTAGTGCCCCTGATTCGCTAAAGCCCTAGATAGTTTTTGACGTGAACAACGAAACTTATTATCCTGAAAATCCCCAAAATACCAATTAGCCACATACTGCTTACTAACCGCTATCGCTTTAATTGCTTCCTCAATATACAGACCATCATTTACCATAGGCACAAGTTCTTGGGCTAAAACATTAAATAATAGTTGAAAAGCGCGGCCTAAACCATAATCCCCATGAGAACCACCTTGCATCAATTCAATCGCCTCCTCAAAACCTTGACTTTGCTCAAATAAAGCTTTAAATAAACTTAGAGTGTCCAAATAGCTATACTTTATCAACATTTTTGCTAGCTCAATCGCTTCCTTAAAGCACTTACCGTTCTTTACTAAACGCTCAAAAGAATAAGGTAGAGCCCTAAATAATTTTTCATAATCCTGGCGAACAGTTTTTTTCCCTCTATTCCTACCAGAGGCTCCTAACTTAATCGCTTCCTTAAAGCCTTTACCTTCATTAAACAGAATCTCAAATAAACCTAAAGCACAACGTCTAGTACCAGAATTATCACTCCTCATACAATCGCCTGCTAACTCAATCGCTTCCTTAAAGCCTTTACCTTTGTTAACTAGAGCCTTAAATAAAGCCAGAGCAGAACGTCTAATACCAAGATCATTACTTTTCATACAAACGCCTGCTAACTCAATCGCTTCCTCAAAACCTTGGCCATTGTCAAATAAAATCTTAAATAGATGTAAAGCAACCGTAAGAGTATTAAAATTACCACATTCCATACTAACACTCGCCCATTCAATTGCTTCCTTAACGCCTTGCCCCTTCTTAAATAAAGTATCAAATAGCGCTAAAGCAAGCATGCGAGAATCGCGATCATGGCTTTGTACACCAACCACTGCCACCTCAATCGCCTCCTCAAAACCTTGGTCCTTATCAAATAGTGTCTCAAATAGTTTTGGAACTAAGCCAATTATACCTATATGTCTACACTTCATCCCCACTCTTGCTAATTCAATCGCTTCGTTAAAATATTCACCTTGACTTACGAAGATATTAAGATTTTCAAATAAAACCTTAAATATCTCTTGAGAAATACGATTAATAGATCTAACTTTACTATGCGTACCAATATCTGCCGCTTCAAGCGCTAACCTAAATACTTCAAAATCTCCATCTTCCACTCTATCTTTTAAGTCACGAAGATAACTGAACTCTGTTTTTTCTGTAAAAGGAATTGGCATCCCACAAAAAGAACAATTAGGACGCTTACAACGCTTTTGTGGAGTTGCACCTAAATTTAAAATAAACGCTATAAATACTAAGAATAAAATATTTCTTTTTAACATATAAATTCCTTATAAATTACTTGTTGAACACGTAACAGGTTGCAGACCTTGGTCCAAATACATGGATGAAAGCTTCCTACATTCAGAAAGTATATTTTGTTCATACTCAGAAGTAGGATTGGAAGGTAAAATAAGACGATCACAAAGTCCCTCAATACCAATATGTGCACCAGCAACTTTTTTAAATACCTCCCATTTGCCAGATTCTTTAGAAATATATCTTCCAAACCTACGAATTTTTCGAATAGAACTATCTGCAATTTTCTTATCGCCATCTGTTTTTATAAATTCACAACGATTAAATAAAACACAACCATTAAAAGAAACTTTATCTAAATCCTTGCAATCAACAAATATACATTTTTCAAAAATAACATCATTAAAAATAGCTCCAGAAAAGTCTGCCCCAATAATAAAACATTTTTTTAAAGATGTTTTGTCTAAAGTTGCTCTAGTAAAATTGTTATTTCTAAGTCCAACCCCTTGAAAGGTACAATATTTAAACTGCGAATCACTGAAATTATTTTTAGAAATATAACACTTTTTACCTTTGTTTGTTTCTTTTATCATATTCGCAAAACGACAATTTAAAAAGGTCGATTTACTAAAATCTGAACCAAACATCACAAAGTTATTGAAAACAGAACTCCATATTTTAAGATCAATAAATTTTGAAGAAAAAATACCAGAATCATAGAAAAATGAATCTTTAAAACAAGCTTTCTTTAAATTTGAATTCACGATCTTTGAATCATCTTCAAGCGACAAGCCAATAAATCGAGAATGATTCATCTTACTGCTATCAAAAAAAACATTCTTTAAATCAAACTCTTCTAACTTTATTCCTTTTAAATTTTCATTCTCAAATAAATTATTATCTATGCCCTCACCGTGCCCAAAAGCTTTTAACCTATCATAAGCGACTTCATCGTAATGAACCCGAGGTTGCAATTCAGCAGACATGGCAAAAGAGGTCGATTTAGTAAATGCAAAAAAGAATATTGCCATAATATATTTTTTATTCATCATAAACCTTTATTTATTATTGTTATACATAACAAGGATAATATTGTGTAACTACTTCTGGTTTTTTATATTTATTTTTCATTACATCAAACTCTATTTTATTTCTTAAATCATATAATGGATTTAATCCCCTACCACTTAAGTATTTTTCACCTTGAATACTATATTCTTTATACATAGCATCAAAAACATCATGTAATTCTAACGGCACAAAGTTTTTAAAATTTACAGAAATATTTGCCTTTAAATCTGGATTATAATTTTTCATAAACCAAACAAAAGTTTTACTTAATTTTTTCTTAAACGCAGCATCAGAAACAAGACCATATGCTATAAATCCTGATAGTAACGCAATCATCCCACCCAAAGATAAACCTTCAAGAAGCCTTTCTGAATGTTTACTTCTATCCCAATATTTTTTTCGTTCTTTAAAGTTCTTAAATAACGCAATTAAAACAGGAACAGCTCCTAAAGATAGGGCCGCCCAAAGAGGCTTACCATCGAAACAAGAAGATTCTTTATCAACGTACTTCATAAAAACTTCATCCATAAAATACCATCTATTCTTCTCAAAAAAAGTTCTCTCTGCCAAGGTATAGCTTTTCCCTGAAGTTGGATGACTTTTTAACGAACTTATAAAAATAGAAATAAACAACATTAAAATTATTTTTGTTTTACCGATAAACATAAAAACTCCTTAAAAATTAAACTATTAATGTTTTACTCAAATAGGGATTCTTTCAAAATATTTTTAATATCCTCAACACCTGTATTAAACTTGCACTGCTTTTTTAATTCATCTAAAAATCCTTTTATTTTGTCATTAGAAAAACTAGAAAGAAATAAACTTTTATCAATAAACTGACGATTTAATTTCCCCTGTTTTTTTAAATTATTTATTGATATTATATGAAGATAATAATCCACATGAACATCTCCACTCTCATCAGAAAGAACAACTTTTAATTTTAATTTTTCATTAAAATTTTCTTTGTTAAAATCTAACGCAGAAACAACTTTTATATCTGCTACAAAATCCTTACTGTTTTTCATTTGCTCTATTCCATCTATCTTATCTTCTTCATAAGTAGATCCCTTAGAATATTTATTAATAATTATCCAAAAACAAACTAAATGTGATAAAATTTAGAAAAAATAATAAGTTTTGTAAAACGAGTCAGGAATTTAGTATGAAGTCTATAAAAAATATTGACTTAAAGGGCAAAAGAGGTCAAAGAACAAAAGAAAAAGCGGGCTAATAAATTTTCATGCAGATAAGGTTTTGGAGGTTGAGGATAAACTTGCAGAGATTTTCACTTCGATAGTAATGGGTTTTGTTGGAAGCTATATAAATACTAATAACTATATGGATAATGACAATCTAAAAACTTATATCATGTCAATGATAAGTACCTTTATAATTTCAGCAGGCGTAGCCTTAGCTCAATATTATATAATGAGATTTATGCATGGAGATTTTGAAATACCAAGAGATTTAAAACCTGATGAACAAATTGAATATGTCGTAAAAGTCTTTAGAAGAAACATGAACGAAATATTAAATCAAAAACTTACCCCTTCTTTAGATTATGAAGTGTCAACAGTAGAAAATTCTAGAATCAACGCTACAAATTAAGTTTGGCAAACATTTTAAGACAAGAATAGGTAAACAAGAAAAAGGCGGGCTAATAAATTTAGCTCGCCTTTTTCTTGTTTATAAAATTTAATTTCTAATATTAATCAACCGTTGTAGCATTACCAACCCATGGCATAGCGCTATATGCATTAGCTAATCCTATAAAAACCTTATCGTAAACCATTGCATATGCCCCAAAAAAACCACCTACATAGTCTTTTCGAGAATAAGGCCCTAATAAACCCGCATCAGACGATCCATTAATAGAAAGTTTTGCAGGAAAAGCCAAACGCCAAGTCGTAGCCACTAAGTTAGGAAACGGAATTCCTGTAAATCTAGATATTATTAATAATGTAAATACCGCTTGAACAGTTATCGGCACAATAACCCTACTTATAACACCCTTAAAACCATCCGTTACGCCATCAATAATAAAATTACTGAATAAATGATCTTTTAACCAAAAAAGTTTTTTATTTTCACTTTTAATATTTTTTAAGTTTTTTATTTTCTCTGTATTTTCTAAAACTTTTGTCATTTGTTCCGCTTTTATAGCCAGTTCTCTCAAATCATCAATAGGTAAATCTTGTAGAGCTAAAACATCTGTATCAACGGAGTTTAAAACTCGCTCCGAACTTAAACCAGTTGGAAGACCAATAGAAAATAACAATAAAAATAGTAAATATAATTTTAAATTCTTTAGCATAATAACCTCTCAAATTAATTAAATTAATGAACGAACTTTACGGTAAGCTTTTGGAATAACAGTTGTGCTAATAAATATGCCGCCAGAATATGTAACAACCTGCAAAACTTTAGATGAACCACCGAATGCGGCAGGAACAGAAAGAACCATTACTGTCGCGGATCCCCAAGCTAAACCAGTTCTTACTTTTTCAGCATAATAGCCAATTCTTTCTAAAAGAGGCTTCTTTTTAAAGCGCATAAGAACTTGTTGCATCTTTTCTAAAACAACATCTTCTCCAGCCTTAATTTCACCGACTATAAAATTTATTTTTGCAATCATATCTTGAAGTATAATATTATCTGACAATCCATAGTCTCTAATAAAAGCAGCACAATCCTTATATATTTCTCTTAATAATTGATTGGATAAAATCTTAATATTTTTCCCCACAAGAACTTTACCCATAATTTCTTCATAATTTTTTCTAAAAATATCAAAAAAGATTCCATAAAGATCATTACGCGCCATTTTTAATTCTTCTTGATCTAGAAATAAAAGATCTGCAATTGTATAAGATAAACTACGAACAATATCCTTGAATACTTCAGTTTTAGCATCATCTTCGACAATCAAAGAATGCGGTTTAAAATTCAATTCCCTCTCTAACGTCTCCAATATTATAGAATAATTAGTTCTAATATCTTCCATAATATAAGCAAAAGAATCATCTTGTCTTTCATAATTACATAAAACATCTAAGAAAGTTCTTGAAATATATTTAATACCTTCTTCATCACAAGAAATAACTATTTGAGCAAACTCTATATATCTTTCTTTAACTATATCGGTCAATATTGTATTAATTCGTAAAATTGCCATAAAATTTGAATGTACAACTTCTCGATCATCTTTATTTGGATATAAAGCATCTGCTACTTTTATAGATATATCTTTAACAATTTCACACATTAAAATATATTTAGACTCATTTTCTATGCAAGCAACAGTAGGACGAGCTTCCATCGGAAAAATATTTACAATACTTAAAGTAAAAGCCGCCAATAATAAATATATTTTTGATTTATTTAAGAACATATAAACCTCCATTTCTATATTCTAAAACGTTAAATGTTACATACTTATGTTAATTAAATAACTAAATATTTCAAACGATTTCATATTGAAACCTTAAAAAACACCCTTTTTATGTGTTTTTTAAAAAATATAATTAATTTTTGTTTGTTGGTGGCTCTAAAGCTTTCCAAAACCAATAACGGATTTTTGCAGAAAGATGCATATTTTTATGTAAAATGTCTCTTATTTCTGCAAAAACCTCATATTTATATAAAAGATCTAAATAATAACACTCAAAATCTTCTTTAGCACCATGCTTAATTAAATATTTACAGCATTTTAAAGCATCTTTAGGGCCTTCACTAGACTTTGCACAATGATATAAAACTCCATGCCCCTCAGAATCTTTTGCATTAATGTTAACATCTAATTTAATAAGTTTCTTTAGTTTGGAATAGTCAGCCTTTTTTGCAACTATCATTAAAGGAGTTACTTTTTTAACTTTCTTTTTCTTATAACTTTGTGCCTGACAACTCACAGCAAAAAAAGACATTAAAACCAAACCTAATAAGCTAACTCTTATACTCTTCATAAATAGATCCCTTAAGATATTTATTAATAATTATCCAAAAACAAATTAAATGTGATAAAATTTAGAAAAAATAATAAGTTTTGTAAAACGAGTCAGGAATTTAGTATGAAGTTTATAAAAAACGTTGACTTAAAGGGCAAAAGGATCTTTTTAAGAGCCGATCTTAATATTCCGCTAAAGGATGGAAAAATCCTACAAGATTTTAAGTTAAAGCAAATAATACCAACAATAAGCTATATCCAAGAAAATGGAGGCAAGGTCGTTTTAGCCACACACATCGGTCGACCAAATGCCACGGGACAGACAAACTTTTTTGATAAAGACCTTTCTACTAAAATAATCCAAGAATGGCTGGAAAATAATGGATATTCTATAAAATATAAGATTGATTTACTAAAAGCAGTTGAAGATAGCCACCAGCACTTCGATCAGATATTATTACTTGAAAATTTACGTTTTTTTAATGGAGAAAAGGGAACAGGCGAAGAACGCCAAAAATTTGCCCATTTATTAAAAGATTTAACTGATGTTTATATAAATGATGCATTTGCCCTAATGCACAGAAATGATTGCTCAGTAACAGATTTACCCCAGTTATTCAGTTCAGAAAATAAAGCTTTTGGCTTTTTAGTAGAAAAAGAAATAATTGAGCTAAATAAAATTAAAAAGAATCCAGAAAAGCCGTTTATTATTGTTTTAGGTGGAAATAAAATAGAAACCAAAATTAAATTATTAGAAGGCTTTTTGGATCAAGATATCGAAAACAGACCCGATTCTATAATAATTGGCGGAGCCATCGCTTATACTTTTCTAGCAGCACAAGAATTTAGAATGGGAAAGTCTATAGTCGAACAAGATTATATTCAATTTGCCAAAGAATTTTTAGAAAAAGCCGCTCAGAGTAATATTAAAGTATTGTTACCTGTAGATCACCTCGCAAATGGCGCAATTTATACAAATGATAATTTGGATCAAAATTTATCGAAAGAAACATTTAATGTTGCGGCAACAGATATTGGGCCCGAGACGATTAAACTATTTTCTCAAGAAATAGCAAAAGCGAAGACTATTTTTACAAATGGTTCTATGGGAATATATCAAGAAAAAGAAAATCAAACAGGAACCAAAGAAATATTGCAAGCAGTAGCAAACAACAAAAATGCTTATAAAATTGCAGGCGGTGGAGATTGCGTCGCTGCAATAAACATATTTAATTTACAAGACTCTTTTGATTTTTTATCAACAGGTGGTGGAGCAACGCTTTCTTATTTAGCCAGCAAAAACCCAGAAAAAGACCTTCCTGGCTTAAATATTTAATTATAAATCCGAACGGACTCGTTCTCCAGGCTTTAAGCCTGATGCTATGAAAGGCATGCGAAGTAAATCATAAAGAGCATCGTTAATATCTTCTATCAGTTCATCACCATATAAAAGAAACTCAACAATATTTTCTTCGGAATAATCCATAGAATAATCGGTTGAAAGCTTATCTTTAATTATACCAGCATTTATTGCTCTTTTTTCTATTCCAAGACTATTTGCTATACACTCTATCATTCCTCCAAGTTTTTTTAGAAAAGTTAAAGCTTTTTTCTTCAAAATCATTGTAAAAAATTCTTTTAAAATTAAAGGAGACTTAACAAAACTTAAAATTACTATTAATTTTAAGCCCTGTTGTATTTTTTTTATATCATTCTTAGAAAAAAGATCATTTAAAACTTCTTGTATTATTTCACAATTGCACTTTTTTAAAAAGGATACATATTTGCCACTACAATATTTTATATCTTTTCTTATCTTATCACTTTTTTCAATGTCATACATAAATTGCAATTTTATTAAACCCTTAATTAATAAAACAACAAACTCCTTTAAATCAGTTTTTTCGCGTTCTGTTAATTCTGAAAAAAGCTTACCATCCAAGCCTTTTTGTTTAAAATCAATTGCCACAATAAAATATTGATACATTTTAATTAGATCTGGATCTTCAATTAAAAAACTCAAAATATCATCCAACATTTTATCATCTGACGAAAATTCAAAACAAATATGAGCCAAATTCCTTCGAGCAAAATCCTTGGTATTCCTTATTTCTGCCAAAGCATTGACATCCATTTCTTTTTTTTCTTTTTCTAATTTTTCTTCTTCTAATAATCTAACAAAAAAATTTGAAAGAATTAAAATAATTTTTTTTGATAATTCCCTATCGTTTTCATTCAAATTTCCAGATTCTATTTTTTCTTTAAATAAATTTATCAATGAAGGGGCACTATAAACATATGATATATCCCCCGCTATCTTTAACTGTGCGAATGGATGCGTAGCTAAATAAAATGAATCCGTTAAAAAATTAATAACAAGCAAAGGTGAAAAATCATAATCGGGTAATATCTCACATAAACTAAGCAGAGAACTTAATAAAACATCATTATTTAAAATTAAATCTTTACTTTCAAAAACAATGGTTTTTATAAATAAGAAATCGTCTTCTGTAAATAATTTCTTTTTTGCTAAATATTTATATATTTTTATTCCATAAATAAAATAATCGGAAAAAACATTTAATGTTTTTGAATTTTCATTAAAGCGTTCTAAAAACGTTTTTACACTATTTCGAATAATATCAAACTTTTGGGGGAATTTTTTTATAATTTTTTTATACACAATACAACAAGAATTTAATTCTTCCGGATGACCGCATGCCAAAAAATGTAATTTTAAGAATTCCAAAATTTCATCAACTGTTTCTAAATTAACATGAGAATCAAACTCATCTATAATTTCTTCTAAGTTGTATGACATTGGAGCACAACACTTAGTCTCAGCAGAAACTTCAGGCGCTCTTTTTGACAATTTTCTTCGAATAGAAGCTGAAGTTGGAACAAAGAAGCATACTAACGAAAATATAATTATTTTTTTGAAAATATTAAATAGCTTATTCATAAGCCCCCACAATAAAAACAATCTTTAATAACCTCACAAAACAATTTTAATACAAATATTTTCAATTTGACAGCGTCCCAGCCAAAAAAAGCCCTTTTTTTTGAAAAAACCTCAAAATTCTATGGTTTTCTTTTAAATTCGCACACAAAATGCATTCTACGGTTGTTTTTATATACCAAAAAACTATATTAATACCACTATTCATTAATATTACTAATTTTAAAAATGGAGATTTAAATATGAAAAATAGAATTAAACTAAGAACTATTTTTTCTTTTATATTAATCGCATCATTAGCTCTATCTATATCAGATATAAATGCAGGACGAGGAAAGCCTAAAACCAAAGGTAAACAAGGAAAAGGCAGAGACACAAAAAGGGCTAAAAAGACTCCTCGAAATACAACAAAAACTAAAATTGAGGACGATTCGTCTCAAAAAGAAATAACTGTAAAAAGACGAGTTCGAGAGTTATCCACAGAAACAATCACTTTATTAAACACATACGATAATTTTCTTGAGCAAGTCAACCGACAAATTGACGTTGGAGATGGCCTAAACTCAGAAAAATTGTTTGAATTTATACGGACAAGTCTAAAAATAATCAAAAATATAGATATAATAAGTCATATACGTGAAAACGAAGACTTACAAGCAACACACGAAGAAATAAATCAAACCCTCATCGATATATTAAAGCTAATAGAAAACCTTTGCATACCCGATACAGCAAAACATTACAACTTAATCATAGATCTTATATTTGTATTAAAAAACTATCCTAAATATCAAAAAAACGCATTCAGATTGCTATATTCATTAGTAAAAAAAGGCTTTAAGCCAGATCGCGATGTCTTTGAAGGAGTGTTACAAACAACTTTATTAACTGAAAATCCAATCGCGAGAGACCTCAGTGTTTTAATGGTTAACTTTTGGTGCCTAGAAATCTAATAACGAAGCATTTGATATTTAAAATAAAGCATTTTATATTGATAATCTAATTAATTAAAGGGTTTTTATGTATAAAAAGCAATTTTTGGTACTTTTATTAACATTTTTTGTAACGGTAGGTCTAAGGCCTAGCGAAACCGATTTATTGCCTTTTATTGATACAATTGGACTGGATATAAGTTTTGAACAAAAAACGGATCTTATTAAAGATCTGATCAAACAAGATAAATTTGATATAAATGCTCAAGACAAAAAAGGTCGAGCAGTCTTAGAAACAGTATTAAAATTAGCGTTAAAGAAAGACTCCGAAGATCAAGAACACAAATTATATCCTACTTTGCTAATAAAGTTTTTAATTAAAAATGGCGCGATCGTCACAAACAACAAAAAAGCACGTAAATATTTAAATCGAATGCTTACGCACAAAGATAAAAAAATTAAAACAGAAGCTGGAAAAATTATACAATTTTTCAAAGAGTTAAAGAAAAGAGAACTAGCCCCTCAAGAGATTTAAATGCTAAAGAGTCTTATATTTAAGATCAAAGATATTGGATTAATAAACTTTATAAAAGTAAAAAAACAACAATTTAAATCCAAAATATTTTCATATAAATTTAGAAAAACGACAAAAACGAGATCCCGGATCCAGACTACGCCAAGGCTTCGTCGGGCAGGCGAGCCCGGGATGACAAATGATTCCTTAAAAAATCTAAAAACGAAAAACTTTATCCCTAATATTAATTTTAATATTTCTAAAATATTAATTACTGCAGACAGAGCCTGTAATAATAAATTTAATATTCTCGGTAAAAGTATTTATTTTAAAAATAATATTAATTGGCATCAGGATTTTAAAACAAACCAAATAATAACTTCTTGGAAAAATAGTTATTATAAAGACATTAAAATACAAACAAAAAAATATAATTCTGATATAAAAGTTCCATGGGAACTTTCAAGACTTTATCACGTACCAGCATTGGCAAAAGCTTTTGTAGAAACAAAAAACACAAAGTATTTAAACTGTTATTTAAAAAACATAAATTCCTGGATAAACCAAAACCCTTTTTTAATTGGTGTTAACTGGGTAAACCCAATGGAAGTTTCTATTCGAGCAATTAATTTAATTCATAGTTTTTATTTTCTAAAATCAGACGAAACATTTAATGTTAACGAAGATTCAATAACAAATAATTTTTGGGTAAAATTAATAAACAATCTATATCAACATGCTATTTATTTAGAAAACAATTGGGAAATATATTATAAAAATAATAATCACTATCTTATAGATTTGCTTGGTTATTTTTACTTATGTTTTTTATTTGAAGAAAAAAATAAATTCAAAATAGCAAAAACAAAAACATATAAAAAATTATTAAAAGAGTTAGACAAACAATTTATGGAAGATGGAACTTGTTATGAAGGATCAACAAGCTATCACAAGCTTAGTACCGAAATATTTTTACATTTTTATAATTTGTGTAAAAAAAACAATCTAAATATACCTGATAAAATGTTAATAAAGTTAAATAAAGCTATTAATTTTATTAAATTAAACACGATCTCAAAAAGCTCATATCTGCAAATTGGAGACAATGATAGTAGCGAAATATTAAAAAACTTTAAGTTTAAGCTTCAACAAAACAAAAACAAATCCAAAGAAATTAATCACTACAAAAACTTTGGGCTAACAATAATAAAAAAGAATAACTGGCACATAAGCTATAGGCACCCTACTTACAATAAAAAACAACCCACTGGGCACTTTCATCAAGATGATTTGTCTGTAACATTTGCATACAAAAACGTACCAATTCTTGTAGACCCTGGAACATATCTATATACAGCAAATAAAAAATATCGTGATTTATTAAGAAGTTATAAAAGTCACAACACTTTTTATTTAGAAAAAACAAGTAATTTAACTGAACAGGATATATTTACACTAAAAAAAGAAGAACAAAGTAATAGCGTTATTATTAAAAGAAACAAACATAAAATACTTATAAAAAATTACTATAAATCAAAAGAAACATTTAATGTTAGCAAAAATATAACATTTTATAGAAAACTCATCTTTGATAAAAACAAAGAGAAATTATTAATAACCGACCGGATTAATAATAGTTTTAACAAAAGCCCAGAAGATAAAAAAACAAACCTAATAATATGGAACTTTATTTTCCATCCTGATATTAAAATAGAAAGAATAAACAACAAAAGCTTTATAATTACCGATAAGAACAATAATATATTTGAATTTAAATCTAACTTGAACTTTTATACAAAAAAAACCCCTTACTCCCCAAAGTACGGTAAAGCAAAAAAATGCCTACGTCTTTTTGCAAAAAAAAATCTTGAAAAATGTTACAAAAACAAAGTCAAAATAATTTTTACTAAATTAAATCCCGCAAAAACTTAAAAGTGCTGCAATATTCCTTAAAAATGAAACCCGCCAATTCAATGTGTCTGGATCCTCTATCACTTCTTTGCGATCAAATAGTAAAAGTCCATGATTCCCATGTTTCATGTTCCAAGAAAAAAACTCCGGCTTCTCTAAACCTAAGCAATGTCCTAACTCATGAATCTCTTTACTACTATCTAAATCAATTTCATTTCTTCTAAGACTTTCTTTTAGAAAATCTCTTACTTGATTATGATAATGCGCACCATCCATATCTTTTAAAAAAGACTGCGGATCTTGCCATAAATCATTTTTATGAAAATGACATTCATCATGAGCATAACCAGCAACACCTAATAAATGATTAAAATCCGGATTATCTATCAAATAAGTTGCACGACTAAAATTGAACGAATTCTCATGCCCAAGTTCGTGTAAAACCATCTGTGGCAAACCGTCCACGTCATGAAAATTCAAAACTTTATGTAAAAGACCCGAAAGATTTGTTGCTAATTCCTGATTATTTACACTTGAACCACCTCCTGGCTTACAGTGAGCACACATTTACTTCTCCTTCTCTCGAAAATGTTCTTTGTAACTATATCTACCTTACTCCTTTAAAACTTACAGCTCAAGAATATAAAAAAATATTTAATAAAATATGCTAAATACTATTTTTAATATTCAAGCGAGCTTCTAATTCTTCATCTGGTAGTATTTCAAACAGGTCATGTATAGAAATACCATTAAATCTACCAGTTAATAAATACCTTATTGTTCCAAAAAATACGTTTAGCTTAAGACCATAATCTTTAGCCTGTTTTTTAGATATATCTAAAAACTGTTCTGTTTTATTAATCAAACAAATATTTTCTTTAATTATTTTTAATACAAACTTCGTTTTATCTACGCCAAACTTTTCTTCTATCTCTTGAATATCCACGATTGGCCTTTTAAAATAAAAACAAAGAACCGGACCAATATCTACCAACGTTTTTAAATCTGTTCTAACCTTTTCGAGGATAAACTCTAACTTCTTATCTGACAAAGTTAAACTTTCGTCTATTTGATCATTCAAAAAGGGTTTTACCAGTTCAACCAACTTAGAAATGGCAACACGCTCAATCCACTTATGATTTATCCAACGAAGCTTTTCCATATCAAATTTAATTGCACCAGAAGATGATATATTTTCAAAATTAAAATTCGAAACAAGCTCTCCAAGACTTTGAATTTCTTGTTCAAAAGAAGTTCCCAAAATAGCAACATAATTTAAAATTGCCATAGGTAAAAAGCCAGCATCTTTTAAATCTTGAATTCCAAAACCAAAATCTCGCTTAGAAAGTTTTTTACCATCTGCTCCGCAAAGCATTGGCAAATGCCAAAACTTAGGCAGAGGGCAAGCGCAGGCTACATACAAAGCAGCTTGCATAGCCGTGTTGCTTAAATGATCTTCGCCTCTAATAACATGGCTTATCTTCATAGAATGATCGTCTACAAAATTAGAAAATAAAAATGTAACAGAACCATCAGAGCGAGTTACTGCAAAATCAGAAAAGTTTTTCATATCAAATTTTAAAACACCACGCTCCATTGTTTCTATTTCAATAATAGATTCCTGATTTATTTTAAATCTCCATATAAATGACAAACCTGCCTCAATTTTTTCTTTTATCTTATCATCAGACAAATACAAACAAGTTCTATCGTATCTAGGAGGAAGACCTGCTGCAACTTGTTCTTCTCGTTTTTTCTCTAACTCCTCTCTTGTACAAAAACATCTATAAACCAATTGATTTTGAATCATTTCATCAAGATATTTTTTATATATGCTCGTACGCTCTGACTGTATATATGGACCATATTTTCCACCTTTTACAGGACCTTCATCATAGTTTAAAGAAAGCCAACGCAACATTTTGATTAAAGAAACAGAAGCCTCAGCTACATTCCTTTCCAAATCCGTATCCTCAACTCTTAGAACACATGTCCCAGACTTTTGATGAGCAAAAACATAATTCATCAATGCAATTCTAATATTACCAATATGCATAAAGCCTGTAGGCGAAGGTGCGAATCTTACTCTTATTTTTTTTGACATACAAAGCCTTTTCAGATAAAAATATATTTTGTACTATTGCTCGTATTTTTTTATACTGTATAGACATTTTAACCTTTAATTAGAAAAAAGAAAAAATTATGGAAAAAAAATTAAAATTTAAAACTATGTTAGAACTCGTTGGCAATACTCCCCTGATAAATTTAGATTTCATTGAAACTGAATTTAATATAAAAGCAACTATTCTTGCCAAACTCGAATATTTAAACCCCGGCGGTAGCATTAAAGATCGCTCCGCATTATTTATGGTTCGACAAGCAGAAAGAGATGGTTTATTAAAGCCAGGCGAAACAATTATAGAAGCATCTTCTGGTAATCAAGGTATTGCTCTCGCAATGATAGGAGCCATACATGGATACAAAGTAATAATTACAGTACCAGATAGAACTAGCCAAGAAAAAGTTGATACTTTGCGCGCCTACGGAGCAACTGTCTATCTTTGTAAAAACACAGATAATTTAAATGACCCTGAGGGTTATCACACCAAGGCCGAAATTTTACACAAACAAATACCAGGATCATTTATGCCTAATCAATATTACAATCCAGCAAACTTACTCGCGCATTACACAACAACGGGCAAAGAAATATGGGAACAAACTGAAGGTAAAGTAACTCATGTAATAATTGGAGCTGGTAGTTGCGGAACTATTTCTGGTGTCGGAAGATATCTAAAAGAAAAAAATAAAAACATAAAAATTATCGGTGTCGATGCAGCAACATCCGTATATTCAAGTAAAACTCCCAAAGCATATGAGTCCGAAGGTATTGGTATTGATGTTATAACAGAGATATTTGATGAATCCGTTATAGACAAAATAATACCGGTTTCTGATGAAGCTGCATTTAGTACAACCAAATATCTAGCACAAAAAGGTGTACTTGTAGGAATAAGTAGTGGTGCTGTGATGCACGCAGCAATTAACTACTGCAAAACACTCCCGGAAAACAGCATTGTTGTATTAACTTTTGGTGACTCCGGAAGAGCATATTTGCAAAAAGTATTTGGTGAAAATGCAAAATTTAAAAATATCTGTATGAGCAATACCTTTAACAAACAGGATCAAATATAAAAAAAATGGAGACTTTCTATAAGTACCAATCGCTAGGAAACGATTTTATAATAATTGATGCATATAACAAAGATAAAGAACTACTGCAAGAAAAAATATCTTCACCTAAATGGAAAAAGTTTGTAATTAACTCATGCAAAAGACATTTTGGCATTGGTGCAGATGGAGTATTAATAATAAGTAACGGAAAATCTAAAACAGAAATAATACCAGAATTACTTGTTTATAATACAGATGGAAGTACAGCCGAAATTTGTCTAAATGGACTACGTTGTGCGGCTCTACATCTTATAGATTTCCACGACATAGGCAGGACGTTTAAATTTAAATCTGGGAAAAAAATAGTAACCGGCTCTATAAATAAAAATTTTATAACAACAAAAATATCCGGTTTGCTTTACTCAGGAATACAAAAAATAAAAATCGATAACCAAGAATTAACGGGACACGTTGTTAACGCGGGAAATCCACACTTCATATTTCAAAAAAAAGTAACCAAAGAATGGCTGGCAGCGAATGGAAATAAAATAGAAAGTCATAAAAACTTTAAAAATAAGACTAATGTTGAATTTATATCTCCTAATCTTAAAGATAAAAAAGATATAAACAGAAAAAACATTTCTGATTTTGATGTATTAGTGTATGAACGAGGAGTTGGACCAACTCTATCCTGTAGTTCTGGTGCTGCTGCTATATGCTGGTATTTATATAAAAATAAAAAATCGGAAAAAACATTTAATGTTATCGAAGAAACTCAAAAAATAACCTTAAATTTTTTAGGTGGACAAGCAATCTGTTTTGTTGACAAAAACAAACAAGTCAACGTTATAGCTAGCGCAAAAATGGTTTTTAAAGGGAAAATTTTAAAATAAAAAGAAAGATTATCCTCATGCAAAATAATTTTATAACCCTGCTTCCTCCCATATTAGTAATAATTCTCGCATACTTAACCCACAGAGTCGTGCTTTCTTTATTTACGGGACTTTTTGTTAGCAGTTTAATTTATAACAACTTTGCAATACTAGCTTCAATAAAAAACGTTTTTAAAACAATTTGGGATACTTCAGAAATAGGAAACTTAACTAGTTTTAGCAACTTTTTAGAAAGTACAACCATTTTACTATTTTTGTTTCTAATTATACTTGGAATAATAATCAGCTTGTTAACATACTCTGGTAGCACACAAGCCTTCCAAACTTATGTAAATAAAAAAATAAAAACAGCAAAAATGGCTCAATTTGCTTCTATGTTAATTTCTAACCTATTCGCAATCGATGACTATTTTATCTGCGTCAGTGTTGGAGCAATAATGCACCCCGTCACAGACAAACTTCGCATAGCCAGGATAAAACTTGCTTTTATAGTAAATTCCCTTGCATCAACATTGGCTGTAATTTTACCAATTTCCAGCTGGAGTGCTACAATTACTTTGAATATCAGCAATTCTAATGTATCTAATTTACCAAAAAACAATCCTATAATAATTTCCGATCCTTTTTATTTATACCTCAGCGTAATACCATTTATTTTTTATTCTTTTATCGTAATCTCCGGAGTATGGTTCATCATTAAAAATGATATATCATTTGGACCACTAAAAAAACACGAAACCATAGCCAAAGAAACAGGAAATTTATTTGGAGGAAGAAAAATAGAAGAAAAGAAAATAAAACGATCAAATAATAAAAAAAGTCATATTATAGATTTTATTTTACCAATATCTTTATTAATCAGTTCAATAATCATATTTATACTATATACAGGTAATTATTACATGTTGGGCGGAAGCAATGATCTTCTCAAAGCAATACAAGAAGGCAACCCTGTTTTATCTCTAATACTTGGATGCTCATTGACTCTTATTTTTACTATAATATTTTTAATCACAAAAAAATCTATTCAAATAAAAGATCTTCCATACATTTTTTGGGACGGCATAATGTTTTTGGCACCATCAATTTGTGTATTACTTTTAGCTTGGTCATTTGCTCATATTTTAAATTATCAATTACTTACAGGAAATTTTTTAGCTTCACTTTTAATAAAATATGTAAATATAAAAATTCTCCCAGTGCTGTTCTTTATAATAAGTCTATTAACTTCAGTTGGAATAAGTTCCGCTTGGGGAACTATGGCAATTATGATACCAATTGCAATAAATATGCTTGCATCTTTTAGCAACATGCCTCAACCGATACCGGTATCACTCGTTCCTATGATATATCCAGTACTTGGTGCAATACTTTCTGGTGCAGTTGCAGGAAATCATATGGCCCCAGTATCGGATACAATAATAACAACATCCAGAAGTTGTAAGATTCCATTTATAGATTTAGTAAAAGCTCAAAACATATGTACAATTCCACCTTTAATTGCTACAGCATTTGCATTCTTAATTGCAGGATTTTTGGTAAATGTATTTCCACCAAAAATTATTTTTGTAGTTTCTCTTAGCTCTGGAGTAATTTTAAACTTTTTAATATTAAAATTTAAAAATAAAAACAAGCCTCACCCAAACTAAAAAATATTGCATTTTATATAAAAATTTTATTAGCATTCTAAAAGAATAATTATTTTGTCGTGTTGTTTACAAAAAGGAGATTAAATGAACAACAAAATAAAATTGCTTTTTATAGGCGCATTTTTCATTTTAGGAACTAATGCAAAAAGTAAAACACAAAAAACATATCTACAAACTCGTCCCTTTTTATCTAATCTTCCTATGGAACTTACAACATGGCATACACAAATAAACAAAACAAAACACAAAAACTGGGGAGTAAATCTTCAAGCAGTTAGCTTTTTTCAAAAATCAACGAATAAATCGGACTTAGGAAAATATTTTGGATACCACTCAAACACAATCAATGAGGATCGAGATTATATAAATGTTAGCGAAGCGCTTTATGACTACCTAAATCCTCGAAATTTAATTCACAACTTCGCAAATGTTGCTAGTTTAAAGGCAACTGGTAAATTTTTTCTAGAACCTAAACAAGAAACATTTGGTGTACGCTTAGATTATAACCATAACTACAAAAGATTTTACGCTAGAATTAGCACCCCAATTACACATGTTAAAACAGGAATAAATCCAAAGACAGCAGGAACACTAACAAAATTAACATCTGGCGAAGGCAGCGGAAAAGATATTATGAATTTTTTCAATGGAACATTTCAAGAGACAACATTAGGTAGTACTAACCTACAAAATAAACTCTTGTATGCAAAAATCGGAAATAACCAAGACAGAACTGGATTGGGAGATATAAAAGTTGCGCTAGGTTATAAATTTTATAAACATAAAAAAGATTTTATTAAGTTTGGCCTAGACGTTACAATTCCAATGGGAAACAAAGCCAAATCAGAATGGTTGTTTGAACCAATAAATGGAAATGGTGAATATTGGGCTTTAGGTGCAAACTTTGATTCAAAATTTAGACTCGCAGAAAATAAACATCGAAAAATTGATTTTATAGCTGCAGGACACGTTGAATATTTATTCAAAAACACTGAAAAAAGAATCATCGGTCTTCAAAATTATGTAACAGGATTTGCACAATTACCTCTTGCTCATTATTATCTAGCTGGTGAAAAAGACAAACATGCATTATTCCCTGCAGCCAATATTCTCGCTCAAGATTTAAAAGTAACACCAGGCTTCCAATTGGAAGGTATCGCGGGACTAGTTGTTACAGCTAAAAATGTAACATTTGATCTAGGATATAATATCTACTTTAAAGAAAGTGAAAGTATTAAACTAAAAAATTGCTGGGAAAATAATAAATACGCCCTTTCTTTAGTAAGCTTTAATTCTACAACACTATTTGATCCTATATTAGATTATGTGTCCGGTGCCAGCGGAGCCATAAACTCTGAACATATAGACATTTCTACTGCAACAAACTCCAGTGTCCTAACTCATAAAATTTATACCTCATTTGGATATTGCTTTAATGAATGTAAAACTCCACTAATGCTAGGCATTGGTGCAAGTTATGAGTTCACGGATGGTAACGGAACAACTGAAAACTTCGAAATTTATGGAAAAATAGGGATTTCTTTCTAAACCCTAAGTATTTATTACAGCAAAAAGACTTGTTTTTTATTAAAAAACAAGTCTTTTTGCTGTAATACTTTTATTTTTAATGCAAAAATCAAATAAAAATCAATCTTATTACCATTTGTAATTATCTGTTAAGGGGGTATTATTATCTTATAATTAAAAATAAATTAGAGGTTATTTTCGGAGGTTATGATATGAAAAAGTTATTTTTGGCATTTTTATCAATAATGCTATTAAACTCAGCCAATATGTTTGGTATGGGAAACATTACTGCGCAAGATGACAACGGACATCGTAGGCAAACGGCAAGACGATCTGCACCAACACAAAAACCTAGAGTCCAAGAACCAGGAGCTAAAGATTTAACACAAGACATCGCGACAGAACTAAAATCAGAAGACACAGAAAGTACAAATCTTTTAATTAATGATTTTTGTTCACCTTCAGCAAATCCAAGTACAATGCTACCTACAGCAGTACCTGTTCAAGCAAGCACACTTAGAAAAGCAGCAAAATGGATGATACCAGCAGCGCTTGGTGCCATTTTTACAGCTATATTAGCAAAGAAATATGCTAAATCTAAAGATGTTAAAAAAACTGAAGATGAATCAGTAAATCCTGCACAAGAACCTATATATTCTGATGAAGATTTAAAAATAGTTGTTAACGGTGTAAAAAGAACATTAGAAACAAATCCTAATTTTAATATTTTTGAATTAGCAGCAGATGTTACTAACGAAAATTATTCCGAAATAATAGAATTTAAAAAAGCTTTTTACAGAAAAACAGCTTTACAATGGTTGCCTTCTTTGCAAGGAAAACTATCTGATTTAATAAACGAAGCAATTATAGTTGTTTCAATTAAAGAATATAAAACACTTATACAAAAATATAAAACTCTTAAAAAAGATCGAAGTAATAAAACTGCAAGTAAAAAAGAAATAATAATATCTGCAAGTCTAGCAATCCTTATCATTGGAGGAGCCATAGTTCTTCCTGTTTTGATACCTATTGCTTCTGGCTTTATAAATCGTCCACAACCAGTTAAAACTTGCAACGAAATACTTGGAAATGGATACTCTTATGAATGCTGCGATGCAAGTTGCTTTGATTGGGAGAGCGGTGAACCTTGTCGAAGAGAAGCTTTATGTAAAAGACTTCATTGCTCAGATTATAACAGATGTTTAGAAAGTATGGATCTTTCACCAAGAAACAAAATTACAACTGAAACTTTTGGACAAACAGATGTCGCACTAGATCAAACAGATGTCACACAAGATCCAACAGATGTCACACAAGATACAGCAAACTGGGCCGACAGAATTTTAGGTTTACCAGGAATAAACATAGTTTCACGTCACTTAAAAAAAAGTGGATTAAAAGAAACAAAATTTTAAATATAATTTTATAGAGGTTATTATGAAAAAGTTAATTTTATTAGGAATGGTTTTATCCTTTGGTTGTGCTTCAATATTTGCGCAATTGCCAGGCACGGTTTCTGTAGAAAGATTAAAACAAATGGGCGCTCAACAGGTAATGATACTTCCAAGAACACAAGCAACTACCAATCAAACTTCAAGTAATGTCACAGCCCAAGCTAAAAAATCTAATTCTTGTGCTAAAGCAACCGTAACAGCAGGAATCCTCTTAGGTACAGCTGCAATAATCGCATTGATTTTAAAAAACGTGCTTTAAAAAAATATATAAAATAAAACAAATCGAAAAAATAGGACCATAAATTATGGTCCTATTTTTTTAATACCAAAACAGAATTACCACCACCAAAACCAAACGAATTAGAAATAGCATATTTAAACTTATGCTCTCTTGCAACATTTGCAACATAATCTAAATCACATTCCGGATCTGGATTTTCTAAATTTATTGTTGGCGGCAACATTTGATTTTTTAAAGCTAATATTGTAAAAATAGCTTCACTAGCACCTGTAGCACCAAGCATGTGTCCTGTCATAGACTTTGTACTACTAACAGCAATATGATTCTCGTTTGCAGGATTTATATGTTCGCCAAAAACATTTTTTAATGCCACCGTTTCTATTTTATCATTCATTTGAGTAGAAGTTCCATGCGCATTTACATAACCAACTTGAGACTCATTTATCTTTGCACTATCAAGAGCCATCTTAATAGCACCAATAGCACCTCTAGCCTCTGGCTGCATTGCTGTAATATGATAAGCATCTGAAGTTGATCCAAAACCAACTATTTCTGCGTAAATATTTGCCCCTCGTTTTTCCGCCAAATCCATCCGCTCCAAAACTAAACACGCAGCACCCTCTCCCATAACAAACCCTGCCCTATTTAAATCAAACGGCCGACTTGCTTTAGTTGGATCATCAAATTTATTAGAACTACAAAGCGCTCGCATATTACCAAAAGCGGACACTGCCAATGGCGTAATAGAACTTTCTGTACCACCCGCCAACATATAATCGGCATAACCATCTTTTATGTTTTTATATGCGGCACCAATAGAATCTCCACTAGAAGAACAAGCGTTTACAATTGCAGAAATTTGTCCTTGCAAATTCCACTCCATAGATAACCATCCTGCAGCCTGATTACTAATAGATCTCGGAATTAAAAATGGAGAAACTTTTTTAGGCCCACGAGAATACAAATCTCTTGCAGCCTCTTCTATTGTTCTTATTCCACCAACACCAACCCCCATCACACACCCAAATCTAAATCTATCTTCAGGAAGTTGCGAATTTAAACCAGCATCCAATATAGCTCTTCTACCTGCAATCATAGCCAAATGAATAAACCTATCAGACTTTCTTTGTTTTTCTGAAGAAAAACTTTCATCTAATATTTCTTTTTCATTCTTTACAAAACCTGCAAAATTATATGGAAAACCTTTACAATTTTCTGGCCAAAAATCATCTGGTAGATAAGATATGCCAGAACAACCATTTAACAAGTTATTCCAGCACATTTTTATATCATTACCTAAAGGTGTAATTAAACCTAATCCTGTTATAACAACACGATGTTTTTTTTCTGACATAATTTATTTTGTTCGAACTTCGTGAATAATATCTACAGCATCTTGTATTATTTTTATTTTTTCAGCATCTTCATCTTTTATTTCTATGCCAAAGATTTCTTCAAAACTCATTATGATTTCAACAATATCTAATGAGTCTGCACCTAAATCCTTAAAAGTTGACGTTGCTTCTATACTAGTAACAGGCATATTTAATTTTTCAGCAATTGCAGATGTAACTTTCTGTAATGTATCTTCTTTAGAAAATGCCATATAAACGATCTCCCTAGTTAAATAATATTTATACTTTTCAATACAGTAAAAAAATAATAGTATATTAAAGTTAAATTTTTTCCAAGGAATTAATAGTTAAACTAAAAATATTTAAATAAATTTCGGCTATTTTTTATGATTTATAACAAAAACTTTTTATATTCAACCATAGACAATGCTATTTTTTTTACACAAAATAATAATCTAGATAGCTTACTTTCTAACAATAAAGTATCCGGATTTTCTATAGATACTAGATCTCTAGAAAAAAATCAAATATTCATTGCAATAGATGGAAAAAATGTTGATGGACATAATTTCTTAATCGACGCACTAAAAAAAAATTGCTCTGGTTTAATAATAAACGAAAATAAAAAAGATTTAATAAATAAAATCTCAAAAACATTAAATGTTTCTTCCGAAGATTTAATTAAAGATAAAATAATAATTATAGTTCCAGATACCCTAATAGCACTAAAAACGCTTGCATCTAAGTGGAGACAAACCTTTAATTACCCAGTAATCGGAATAACCGGCTCTGTTGGAAAAACATCGACAAAGGAACTTCTTTTAAATATTTTTAATTCTGCAAAAATTCCTGCATTCGCAACATTTAAAAATCAAAATACAGATATCGGGCTAAGTCTTAATATTTTAAAAATGCGAAAAGAACATAAATTTGCAATATTTGAAATGGGTATTAGCCATATTGGGGAAATGAAAGAACTTGCAGACATATTAAAACCAAATATTGGTATAATTACCTACATATCGCACGCACATACACAGGGACTAACAAATATCCAAAATATAATTACCGAAAAACTAAAAATATTTAAAAACTTTAGCCAATCAAATATTGGAATAATAAATGGAGACCAAGATTATATAAAAAGATCTTTTTTTAAATTCCCAATAATAACTTTTGGAAAGAAAACAAAAAACAATATACAAGTCCGAAACATAAAAACAATAGAAGAAAAAAACAAAGATTGCTCTTCCGCCAGTTTAACAACCTATTTCAAATTAAAAATATATGATAAAAAATATCCCGTTTTTTTGCATGGTCACCATGACGGATTAATAAACAATGCTCTTGCAGCAGCTACAACCGCATCTTTTTTACAAATAGATCCATATTACATTGTAAAAGGCATAGAAACCTACAAGCCAAAAGATGGTCGCTTTGAAGAAATAAAGGTAAAAAACTATAAAAGTTTATTCATAAATGATAGCTACAATGCATCACCACACAGCATGAAAGCCGCAATAAAAGCATTTAATCGTTTAAATTGTACCGGAAAAAAAATCGCGATTCTTGGTGACATGCTAGAACTTGGAAAAATTCAAAAAACAAAGCATACACAAATTGGAAAATATTTATTTAAAAACACAAACATAGATCATCTAATCGTAGTCGGCAAAAATGCTCAACAAATAGCTAAGGCGGCACCCATAAACTTACCCAAAGATGTTGTTATAAACTGGCAAGATGCGAAGACTGTTCTAAAGGAGTTGCTAGAAAAAAATGGCAACTCTCTTGTGCTACTAAAAGCATCTCATTCTATTGGTTTAGAAAATATTATTAAAAATATTTAATTAAGAAAGCCCACCATCTAAAATTAAAGTCTGTCCGGTAATATAATCAGCATTACCGCTAGATAAAAAAACAACCAAGTTTGCAACATCAACAGAAGAACCAAATCTTTTTAATGATATTCTATTCAAAATTTGTTCTTTTATATTTTCTGACAATTTGTCCGTCATTTTAGTTTTTATAAAACCAGGAGCTATTGCATTAACTAATATATTTTTAGAACCATACTCCATGGCCAAACTTTTTGTCATAGCAATAAGTCCTGCTTTACTTGCAGCATAATTTACTTGACCAATATTACCATGAATACCAACAATAGAACTTATATTTATGATATAACTTATTTCTTGCCCTAACATCTTCTTTAATGCGGCTTGAGCACAAAAAAATGAACCTTTTAGGTTCACATCAATAACAGAATTCCAATCAACTTCTTTTAATCTTATCGCTAATGTATCTCTTGTAATTCCAGCATTGTTTACAAGCAAATCTAAATATTTATTTTCAAGCTCATTTATACGTTCAAAAAGTTGCTTAAAACCATGGTCTATAGATTTGACAGAGGAAACATCTACCTTAAAATAATTTATATTTTCATCTAAAAGAATTTTAACATTGGGATCAGATTCTTCTAAAATATCAAAAACAAATAAATTATCACCACGAGCCTTTAATACATTTACAATTTCTCGCCCAATACCAGTCGCTCCACCGGTTACAAGTGAATTCATAAATCTTATTTCTCGCCTTTTTCGCCATTATCTATTGAATTTAAATCGATAGGAATCTTTCGTTCTAATAAATTAAACAGATCCTGAATGTCTGTTGGTTTATTTATAGCAATAACTTTTTTATCAGGCCATTCTCTCTTTAATATTTTTGCAAGTTTATCCGAAGGGCCAATTTGTATAATAACATCAACATCTCTTAGATGTAACATTGATTGCCACCACAAAACAGGACTACTCAATTGTTGAACTAAGGATTCTCTAACTTCATCTGCTGTTTTTATTATTTTAGCTTGATAGTTATTAATTAAAGGTATCTCTAAATCTTTAAAATCAACCTTTAACATATAAGTCCCAAATTCCTTTTGTGCATCTTTCATTAAAACAGAATGAAATGCTCCAGCAACATTTAATGGGATAACCTTACCTGACAATCCTTTTACATCTAATTTAATTTGCTCAAGTTCTGGCAAGGTTCCAGAAACAACCAATTGTTGTGGTGAATTAAAGTTAACAACTTGCGCAACCATACCCTCTTCAGGTTTATGATATCTTTTACAAATACCAACAATCACTTGTTCAGGCAAGCCGATTATAGAAATCATACTTCCTGGTTTTTCTTCTGTTGCCTTATCCATAAATAAAGAACGTTTTTTTAATAAATATAAAGCGTCTGCAAAACTAATTCCGCCTGCCGCAAACAAGGCTGAATACTCGCCAAGACTATGTCCCGCAACTATATCTGGGGTTATATTATATTTTTCTTCTAATAATTTATAAATAGATGCACTAACTAAAAAAATTGCCGTCTGAGCATTTACAGTATTTTGTAATTCTTTATCTGAAGATGCAAAACAAAGTCTAACAAAATTTTGATCCACACAATTCGAAGCTGAGTCAAAAAGTTCTTGAACAATTCGTTCTTTATCAAAAAAATCTTTACCCATTCCAAGAAATTGAGCACCCTGCCCCGGAAAAATCATTCCTATTTTCATAAAACCCAACTCCTTAATTATTTATTTTTTTGGAAGAAACATTTAATGTTAATAACTTGATTAAAAATTTTATTCTATTCACAACCACTTCTTTTCCCAAAATTTTTATAAGCTCAAAAACTCCGGGACTAAAAACTTTACCAGTCAGAGCTAATCTTAAATGTTGAGCTAAATTTACTAACTTAAGATCAAACTTAGCAACAGTAACCTTGGCTAAATTTAACAAATAATCATGACTAAAGTCATTTGTTTTTTCAAATTCAACTAAAAACACTTCTAATACATCGACAATCTTTGGTGTACTCCATTTAGAAACTAAATTTAAATCCAACGTTTTTGGATCATTAGAAAGAGAAATAATATCCAAAACCATATCCAATAACCTAGTAACCCTCTGTTTATATTGCTCAAATAATTCTATTAATTGTTCTTTAGACCATAAAGAATTCAATCTTTCAACATAATCGCCACCCAACTCTTTTATTGCAACAAACAAATCATCAAAGCTAGATTGACGAATATAAACTCCATTCATCCATTCTAGTTTTTTCACATCAAAAATAGAGCCCTTTTTACCAACATGATCAAAGTCAAAATATTTTATCATCTCATCAAGAGAAAATAACTCTTGATCACCGTGAGACCAACCTAATCTCACTAAATAATTAAATAAAGCGGCTGCAATAAAACCATTTTGTTTATACTCTTGAACACTCACAGCTGCATCTCTTTTGCTTAACTTATTTCCAGCGGTCCCTAAAATTAATGGTAAATGAACGAAAACAGGAAGATTTGCTTTTAAGGCTTTATAAATTAAAACTTGTTTATGCGTATTTGAAATATGATCTTCACCGCGAATAACATGAGTTATTTGCATGTAAATATCATCGGCAACCACAACAAAATTATAAGTTGGAGTTCCATCCCTACGCATAATAATAAAATCATCTAACAGATCAGCATCTATCTTTATATTTCCACGAATAAGATCATCAAAATCTAAAGTCAAAAGATTCTCGGGAATTTTAAATCTTATAGCATGAGGTTTTAATAAATCAGATTCTGTCCATTTTTTATTTCGACATATTCCCTCATATTTATATGCACCCCCAACTGCTTCTTTTGCTGCTCGTTTTTCGGCTAACTCTTCGAGATTACAAAAACATGGATACGCAGAACCATCATCCAGCATTTTTTTCACAAGTTTTTTATGTTCTTCAACTCGAGACATCTGGTAAACAATTGGCTCGTCTGACAACAAATTTAACCAACGCAAACTATCTAACTGAGAATCTAAAAATTCTTTTGTAGAACGTTGTTGATCTGTATCTTCTATTCTAACTAAATATGTACCATTATTATGTTTGGCATACAGCCAATTAAATATAGCAACGCGAACACTTCCTATATGCAAATGCCCCGTTGGAGATGGTGCAAAACGTACTCTTATTTTTGTAGACATATTCAACTCTCTTCGTTTAGTGTTTATTTTGAATTTTTTAATCTTATTTTTCAATTCCATAATAACAAATTTTGTTTTTTTTAGTAAAATACCCGTAATCTAAATATGATATTTAAATTACGGGTATAAAAATAAATCTAAAAAAAATTTAGGCTACAATTGTTTTTAATCTAGGTTTCGCTAATTCAACCCAAATAGATGGATACTCAATATTTTTACCAAACTGTATAACAAGCTGATTCCAATAATTTGCAGCCTCTTTAAAGTTTCTTTCATAAAAATAATATTCACCAAGATAATACAAAGCAGAATCCTGCGCAGAACTATTAGAATCATAGCCCACTTTGGTTAATCCATCTAAACCTTCTTTTACACGTTCATCAATCTTGGTATCAATTTGCATGAGAGCAAGTTTTACGATGTTATATGGTTTCAATGCAGACTTTCCTGGAAGCTTTTTAATCAATTCCTTTTGAACATCAATGGCATCAACCAGCTTATTCAAATTAAAAAGAGCCTCAACCCTATATGCCAAAAAAAATGGTGCCATACCAGCAGAAATATTCTTTTTATACATACGCTCAAAAGTAGTATCAACGGCCATCCATTTATCAGCATCAGTCTTAAACTCATTAACACCAAGTTTTTCATCTGTTACGGTCTTTATAACTTTAGAATTATAAACTTCTAAGGCCAAAACAAAATCTTTTTGAGCGCGCCCTTCTAAACCTAAGCGATAATAAAAATAACCAGAAATAATTAGCCCTAAAACCAAAACTCCTGCAACATAACCCAATACTAGTTTTGTATTTTTCTTAAAAAAATCTAATCCAACATTGATTTTATCTACTAAATAATTCTTTGAAAACTCTATAGCCATCTCTCATTCCTTTGTTTTTACTTTGCAGCTGATTCCGCTTCTGGAGCCACATCTGCTTGAGGTTGTTTTTGAGCTTGCACAGTTTGTCTTTCTTTATTTCTCGCATATAGACGATCAGTTTTAGTTCTTAAAACCTTAACGCCCTTATAATGTCCACACTCTTTACATACATGATGTCCTGAAACAGGAGCTCCACATGTTGGACATAGTGCATAATTTAAAATGACAGCCTTTTTACCCGCTGCGCGCTGATCCCGTCTAGCTCTTGAGGTTCTACGTTTTGGTACTGGCATGAATATCTCCTTTAAAAAACAAATTAATTTATAAATTTATACTTCAAATTTCAATTTTATACTTTAGAAATCGCCATATATCCTAGTAATTTACCTATATTTTGTCAAAAAAAAGTAAATATCTTGAAAAATCAAACAAATTTGGCATCCTAAATTATATTAAACACATTTTACACAAAATCAGGAGTAAATAAATGGCTGAAATCACAATGGAATTAATAAAAGAGCTAAGAGAAAAAACTCAAGTAGGAATGATGGACTGTAAAAAATCTCTAATAGAAGCAAATGGCGACATGGAAAAAGCAATAGAGCTATTGCGTAAAAAAGGTGCTGCCGTTGCTCAAAAAAGAGCCGGGAATGCAACAAACAACGGCCACGTAGAAAGCTGCATCAACGAAGACAATACAAAAGGTGTATTACTAAAAATTTCATGTGAAACCGATTTTTCTGCAAATACACAAAACATAAAAGATTTCGCTAAAGAAATTTGTATGCATATATTAAACAAAAAAACATCTAATATAGAAAACTTACTCGCAGAGAGCCTATTCAGCAACGAAAAAATGACAGTTCAAGATAAATTAGACGAGTTAATATCTAAGATTGCAGAAAGTATCAAAACCGAAGAATTCGTAATGTTCGAAACAAGTCAAACCGGCTTCATACATTCGTACATTCACCCAGGCGCAAATCTTGGAATCTTGATAGAACTTACAGCAGATAAAAAATTCTCTGGCGAAAATAGAGAAAAAGTTAAACAAGTTGCACATGATATTTGCATGCAAATCGCGGTTACAAGCCCTTTATCTATTAGGCCTGCAGATTTAGACAACTCAATTCTAGAAAAAGAACAAGCAATAATTAAAGAACAATTATTAGCTGCAGGAAAACCTGAAAACATGATAGAAAAAATCATGAAAGGTAAAACAAACAAATACTATCAAGAAGTTTGTCTTGAAAACCAATTGTTCATCAAAAATGACAAATTATTAATAAAACAAATATTAGAAAACGTATCTAAAGAAACTGGTGTTAACCTAAAAATAGAAAGATTTGCCAGATTTTCAATTGGCAAATAAGAATTGGTAATTATGAAACAAAGAATAGTTCTAAAGCTCAGCGGAGAATTGTTTAGCTCCACGGAGCATTTAAAAAATGTAATAGAGCAAATAAAAAAAATATCAACCAAATATAATATTGGTATAGTAGTTGGAGCTGGAAATATTTTTCGCGGCTCTCAAGGCGGCAAAGAATTAGGGATTAAACAGACTACAGGTGATGCAGCAGGCATGGTTGCTACAATAATAAACGGCCTAATTTTACAAAACATGTTAGAAAATGCAGAAATAAAATCCAAACTTCTTTCCGCAATACCGTGTCCTACAATCGCAACCAGTGTTACATCGGAAAATATATCTTATAATTTAGATCAAAATAAAATTGTCATCTTTGTGGGTGGCACTGGAAACCCCTTTTTTACAACAGATACAAATGCCATTTTAAGAGCTTTACAAATGGAAGCCAAACTGGTATTAAAAGGAACAAAAGTAAATGGTATTTTTGACAAAGATCCGGAAACAAATTCCGATGCTATTTTAATTAAAAATACAACAATAAATACTGTTTTAGAAAAAAAATTAGATGTTATGGATTTAACAGCCATGACATTAGCTCAAAACCGTGATATAAAAATTAGAATTTTTAATATTTTTGATAAAGATTCTATTTTAAATGTTTTAAAAGATTCAAATTTTGGTAGCACAATAAGCTAAAGGAATCTGTATGATGGAAATAATATTTCAAGAAGGTAATAGTTCTGATTTTGAAAATATAATAAAATCAGAAATGGATAAACCAATAAAACACTTTGAAAAAGAACTTGTTGCAATACGAACAGGTCGAGCTTCTACAAAGATGGTTGAAGATATCAAAGTAGAAGTTTATGGACAACTAATGAGACTAAAAGAAGTTGCCAATATCTCAACACCAGATGCTCGTCTAATTGCAGTTCAACCATGGGACAAATCTATTATAAATGACATTGAAAAAGGCTTACTCACATCTGACCTTGGAGTAACTCCAGCAAATGATGGCAACCTTATAAGAATACAGCTTCCTCAAATGACAGAAAGCCGCAGAACTGAACTTGATAAAGTTCTTGGTAAAAAAACAGAAGAATGCAAAATTGGAATTAGAAATATTAGAAAAGAGTTCCACAACCAAGTAAGAGACGCGGAAAAGAAACATTTGGTTTCTGAAGACTTTGCAGCAAGACTTAGTGATATTTTACAAAAAATTACAGATCAATTCATTACAAAAGCAGAAGAGCTTCATAATAAAAAAGCCGAAGAAATGAAATTTGTTTAAAATTTTATAAAAAAAAATTGTACTTTTATAACTAGATCCTGAAACAAGTTCAGGATGACAAGGTTAGCATTATCTCCATTTTGTCATCCTAAACTTGTTTCAGGATACAGTCGTAAAACTTTCCTTATAAAATATCACACAGTGACTAATTGCATAGCAAACTGCAAGCAACTAAACCCTAAGTAAATTAATTTAATCTAAACTTAAATAAACTATTTTTTCTTGTTGAGCCAAACCAGATATACTATCAGATAGACAAGAAAACGCTCTGAAAGATTCAAAGCGTTTTTCATTTTCAAAAACAAAAACATTTTCATAACTTTTTATAGCGGCAGGACATGACGACTTAAAAAAAAACTCTTCACGTTTTAATAGTTTTCTCCGTCCAAACTCCCAACCTCCTTTTTCTTGATAAAAATAATAATTGTCATCAAAATGTTTGAAAAAAGATATATTTTTATTTTTACTTATAAATAATTGACCTATATTTATTTCCGTGAAATCAAAAGGATTTAAGAAACTCATAACTACACGGAAATATTTTAAAGCATTTGGGGTATTGAAAAGTATTTTTTTTGACCGGAAAACCCAATCTTTTAAACTATCATCTACAGAAACTAAAACTTCTTCGTATACGTTTAATCCTGGATTATAAGGAATAAAAATAGCATAATTATAAGCTAATAACATTGGAGTTATAGAATATATTATTAAAAACACAATTAGTTTCTTCATAATCAACTCCTTATATATGTTAAACCTTTTTATACCTATAAAAATTTTTTAGTAAAAAAGTAAAGTAATAAATACATAAGCCTAAGCTGCTATCTTTAAACTCATTTACTCAAAACTTGATAAATCAAAAACGTAATAAAAGATAAAAGCATTAAGCCTCCACTAACTCGACCTATTCTTTTTCTAAAAATCATTTCCACAAAAATAAGAATGAATGCAAAAAACATAAATGGAACAATATTATATAAAACTTTTAAATTTACAGGCTTTTTAGAAAAAATCGCTAGCAACCCAAGAAGCAAAGTTCCTTGTTCCAAAACAGAACCTAAAGAATTACCAATAGCTAAAGCATATTCCCTTTTCCTCATAGCACTTAAACTAACAGTTAACTCTGGCAACGATGTTCCAATCGCTAAAATAGTAACACCAATAACATATTCATTTATATTTAATTTCTCAGAAATAATAATTGCAATTCTAACAACAAACTCAGATGCAACTAATACAAATAAAAGACTCGAAAGAAAAATTAAAATTGCAGAGACCTTTTGTTTAAATTCAACTCTACCTGGCTTTTGACGCTGTCCTCTCCCGGAAGAAACCTTTAAACTTAAATCCTTTGCAACTATTTTTTCTTGTACTTTTTCTTCCTCTAAAGCTTCTTTTTTTGCGGTCGTTCGCCATATATACCAAATTGTAAAAAAGTATGTAAATACTAAAACAACTCCCAAAATCCAATTTAAAGAACCTCCTATAAAAATAATCGCAGAAGTAACAATTGTAACAAATAACATAAATAAAGAATCGCGAGAATCTTTTTCTGATATCTTTAACCCTCCATAAATTAATATCGGTAACCCTAAAACAAATGAAATATCAGAAACATTTGAACCTAAAATTGTTGCTGCCGGAAGTAAAGTATGCCCTTTAAAAAGAGATACGACAATGACCGCCAATTCCGGAATACCTGTTACAACAGACACTAAAACAAAACCTATAAATAATTTATTCAAATTAAAAATATCAGATATTTTTATAGAATAAGAAACAGAAAGACCTCCCGCGAACCACAATAAACCTAATCCAATAATTAAAGCTCCAAAATAAAATACTAAGTCAAAACTCATAAAAAAGTCTCCTTAACATTAAATGTTTCTTCCGATATTTTTTAACTTTTATATTTTTTTAATATAAACTTTTAGAGGCTCATAAAAAAAGTTTTTTAAATAAACAGAAAGAACACAACGAAAAATGGATAAACATTTTGTACATTTACATCTTCACACAGAGTTTTCATTATTAGATGGAGCAATAAAAATAAATTCTCTTGTTGATATGGCAAAACAACAAAAATGGAAAGCTGTTGGAATTTCTGATCACGGAAATATTTTTGGTGCCGTAAAGTTTTTTAAATCTGCAAAAAAAGCGGGTGTCAAGCCTATCCTTGGTACCGAAATGTATATGGCTCCTGATGTAAACATTAAAGATATAAATCAAAAATATTTTCATATTTTAATAATTGTACAAAATAAAATTGGTTATCAAAATTTATGTCAACTTATGGCATTTGCACAAACAGACGGATATTACTTTAAACCAAGAATTGATTATAAAATTTTGCAAAAATATTCAGAAGGTTTAATTATAGGTACGGCATGTTTAGGTGGACATATACCACAACTATTAATGAAGAACGATTATGAACAAGCCTATCAACGCACTGAATGGCTTTTAGATATATTTGGTCAAGACCGGTTTTATACAGAAGTTCAACCTCATCCAGAAAAAGATCAAATAGAATTAAATAAAAAAATTTTTGAACTAAGTAAAAAATATAATACTAAAACTATTGCAACATGCGATTCACACTATCTAACAAAAGAGGATTATTACGCTCACGAAGTTTTATTGGCTATTGGAACAAAAAAACAAATGTCCGATCCCAAAAGAATGACTTTTGGAAATTTTGAATGTCATGTAAAAACAACACAAGAAATGTTAGATTTTTTTCCCGACAATCCAGAAGTTGTTTGGAATACTGGTGAAATCGCAGACAAATGTGAATTCGAATTTGAATTTGGAAAACTCTTTTTTCCTCAAAGCCCAATACCTAAAAAATACACCGAAGAAGAATTTTTCAAAAAATTATCCCGAGACGGGCTCGAAGAATTCAACAAAGAAAACTTATTTCCAGAAGAAAAATACCCTGAATATGTAAAACGCCTCGAGTGGGAAATGAACACAATTATTCAAATGGAATACATTGGATATTTTCTTGTTGTATCTGACTTTATAAGATGGGCAAAAGAACAAAGCATACCTGTTGGCCCCGGTCGAGGATCTGCTGCAGGTTCACTTGTTGCATGGTGTTTAAAAATTACAAACGTAGACCCAATAAAATACAATCTCCTCTTTGAACGTTTTTTAAACCCAGAACGTGTAAGTATGCCCGATATTGATATCGACTTTTGTGTAGAACGAAGAGAAGAAGTAATAAATTACGTAAAAGATAAATATGGACACGATTGCGTCTGTCAAATAATCACCTTTGGAACCATGATGGCAAAAGGTGTAATTAAAGACGTAGCCCGTGCTCTCGGCTTTCCATTTCAAGATGCAAAAACACTAACCGATCTTATACCAAATCAATTAAAAATAAGTCTTCATGATTCAATAAAACAAGAGCCAAAATTAAAAGAAATGATCGATAACAACCCCAGTGTTAAAGAATTATTTGATATAAGTTTTAAACTAGAAGGCTTAACCCGTCACGCATCTAAACACGCGGCAGGTGTTGTTATTTCTCCAACACCATTAAAAGAAGTTCTACCACTATATATTCCATCAAAAGCATCTAATGAACTTGTTGTTCAATATGCGATGACAGAACTAGAAGAAGTTGGCTTTTTAAAAATGGACTTTCTGGGATTAAAAAACTTAACGGTTATACAGGAAACACTAGAGGCAATAGAACAAAAATATAATATCAAAATTGATTTGGATAAAATAAATCTTGATGATGAAAAAACATTTGACTTACTAAGAGCTGGAAATACTAGCGGTGTTTTCCAATTTGAATCTGATGGCATTAAAGATGTTATGAGAAAACTAAGCCCACAAGCATTTGAAGATTTAATTGCCGTCAACGCACTCTACCGTCCAGGACCACTAGGATCAGGCATGGTAGACGATTTTATAGAAAGAAGACACGGCCGCAAAAAAAACAACTTACATGTTTAAAGAGCTAGAACCAATACTATCGGAAACATACGGTGTTATTGTTTACCAAGAACAAGTTATGAAAATTGCATCAGCGATTGGTGGATACACACTTGGAGGCGCAGATATTTTGCGCAGGGCCATGGGTAAGAAAAAAGTTGAAGTTATGGCAGAACAAAAAGAAATTTTTATCAAGGGAGCAAAAACTCAAAATTTTGATCAAAAAAAAGCTGCTGAGCTATTTGACCTTATGGCTTACTTTGCAGGATACGGTTTTAATAAATCGCACTCAACAGCATACGCTCTAATTGCATATCATACTGCATATCTAAAAGCAAACTACCCTGCTGAATTTATGGCTGCATTAATATCTCACGAAACAAACGATCCAGATAAACTTACGTTTTATTTACAAGAAATAAAAGATATGGAAATAAAAACAATCCCACCAAATGTTAATTCTTCAGAAATACAATTTAAAGCTAATAATAATAATGAAATACTATTTGGATTACAAGGTATAAAAAACGTAGGCATCGCAGCATTAGAAAGCATTATAGAAATAAGAAAAGAAAAGCTATTTATAGATCTCATGGATTTTTGTAAAAGAGTCGATCTGCGTACAGTAAATAAAAGAGTAATAGAAAGTTTAGTTTACTCCGGGGCAATGGATACCTTCCCAGGAAACCGTGCCCAAAAAGTTGCGGAGCTGGATAAAATCATAAAAATTGCAATTAATGCTAAAAAGGAAGCTGCAACAGGACAAACAAGCTTATTTAGTACTACAAAAAGTACAAATAACGGCAACAAAAGCATAGAGGATGTCTATACCTTTGCTCCTCTGGAGGATTGGTCAGATAAAGAAAAACTCGAAAAAGAAAAAGAAATCGCAGGATTTTACTTAAGCTCACACCCCTTAGAAAATTATCCTATTTTAAAATGGCTGGACGTTACCAAATTTCAAGATGGTTTAGAATTAGTTAAAGGTAATATAAAAAAAGAGCCTTTTGTTACTTGCTATGGATTAATGCAAACCATCCGAGTAATAAGAACAAAAAAAGGTGATCTTATGGCCTTTGCTCAATTTGAAGATTTCTCCGGTCACGCAGAACTAATAATTTTTCCAAGCACATACAAAAAAACAGAAACTATGCTAAATGAATATAATATTTTTATTATTAAAGGCTTTGTCGATATAGCAAGCACAAACAAATGTAAAATTAAAGTAAATGAATTAATACCCGTAGAAACATTTGCAAGCTCTGTAAAAATACAAAGCCTAAATTTAAAGTTACCAAGCATTGTCAATGAAAGCACAATCGCACAACTAAAAGAAAAAATTATAAAAGAAGGAAACACTCAGGAAGGTAACAAAACGTCCTTAAAAATAATGTTCCAAGAAAATAATAGAAATTTTATATTAGAGCACAAAAATAAAGTTATATATAATAGTGATAATTTAAAATGTATAGAAAAACTAGGCGTTAAAATTCAAGTTATTATCTAAGCAATGTTTTTTCATAAGATCGTACAATTCTTTATCCTTTTCTTTAAAAACTATTTTTAAAGAACCAATAACCCATTTATATTCATTTTTATCTTTTTTATTAGATAAAATTTCTTTATCAAAATATTTAGATTCTAAGTTATTTGAATTTACAGAAAAACTTATGATATTTTTTGCAAAATCCCAAACTTGATCTACATCAACTTCGTTCTCAGAAGCAAGATTTATTAGTTTATAGAAAAAGGCTTCGAATTTTTCCGACCATGCCAACAACAGATAAATTAAAATCAAGCTTTTCAAATTATTAATATTCTTAGGTTGTAAAGTTATAATATGCTCATAAACTGCAGCTGCGGCCAAAAACTTTCTTTCTTTTTTATATAAATATGCAGCTTGAGAGTATTTTTCTATAGCCAAATCATCCTGCAATGCCCACAAAATATCGCCTTCCACTTGTAAAACATATCCTTTATCATTTAATGAATAGGCTATTAATCTATAAAGATTTAAGGCTTTTTCCTTTTCTCGCCTAGAAATAAGTTCCGCAAGTTTAAACCACGCAACACAAGAGTTTTTTAAACTGGCATTTTTAGATAAATCATTACTAGAGCTTGTATGACATATCATTAAACACTCCTCTTTCTGATTTGTATTTTAACTAATTTATGATCTTTATTTTTTTATAAAAAACAAGCTATCATTTTTTATATACAAGTCTCAATAAATAATCAATTATTATATTAATTTGAAATAGAAATTAAGCGTGCTATAATTTCATGTTCAAATTAATAAACCATAATTTTAATTATAAAACACAATTATAAAATAAAATGATCCAAAAACAAACTTGGCTTAACAAAAAATTATTAGCGATAGCAGGCGGCGGAAAAGAAAAAATAAACCGCCAAAAAAGTCTTGGAAAGCTAACCGCACGAGAGCGAATTGAAATTATTCTGGATACAGACACATTTGAAGAAATAGATCAACTAGTAACATCACCTTTTTCTAATAAAAAAAATTACACCGATGGAATTGTTACTGGATTTGGAAAAATCAACAATCAAAACGTTGCCATATACTCTCAAGACTTCACACTAAATGGTGGTTCTCTTGGAATAAATCATGCTAAAAAAATCTGTAAAATTATGGATATGGCTGCAAAAACAGGTTGCCCGATCATAGGAATAATCGATTCCGGTGGAGCCAGAATACAAGAAGGAATACATGGTCTATCTGGCTTTGGAGACGTTTTTTTTAGAAATGTAAGATACTCAGGAATTATTCCACAAATATCAATAATACTTGGTCCATGTGCCGGAGGCGCAGTCTACTCACCAGCATTAACAGATTTTATATTTACCACAGAAAACATAAGTCAGCTTTTCATTACCGGCCCAAATATAATAAAAGAAACAATGCACCAAGAAATTACTAAAGAAGAACTTGGAGGTGCAAAAATACATAATACCAAATCAGGCGTTGCACATTTTTTATGCAAAACTGAAGAAGAATGTTTTGATAAAGTCAAAAACTTATTAAACTACATACCTGCAAATTATCTAGATCAAAAGAGTTCTAGTTTTGATTTTGTAGAACCTATAAATACAAATTTAGAAACCATTGTTCCTACAAACAACAATAAAGCATACGACATCAAAGATTTAATTTCTCTAATCTTTGATAAAGAAAGCTTTTTTGAAATTCAAGAACAATTTGCAACAAATATAATTATAGGTCTTGCAACATTAAATGGATTTACAACAGGAATTGTTGCTAATCAACCACTAATAAAAGCTGGTGCAATTGATATTGATGCTTCAGAAAAAGCTGCCCGCTTTATTCGATTTTGTGATAGTTTTTCTATACCAATAATATCTTTGGTCGATGTACCAGGTTTTTTACCAGGAGTCGAACAAGAACACAATGGTATAATTAGACGTGGCGCAAAATTATTATACGCATATGCAGAAGCCACAGTCCCAAAAATTACCTTAATTTTAAGAAAAGCATTTGGAGGTGCATACATTGTTATGGGTAGCAAACAATTGGGCGCTGATTTTAATTTTGCCTGGCCAAATGCTCAAATCGCCGTACTTGGAGCTAAAGGTGCAACAACAATATTACATAAAAGTGAACTAAACAAAGAACAAGATTTAGAAACAAAAAAACAACTCGAAGCAAATCTAATTAAAGATTATGAAGAGAAATATCTAAACCCTTTTGCAGCCGCAGAAAATGGATATATCGATGCCATTATAGAACCAACAGCGACAAGAAAACATCTTATTTCTGCATTGCAAATAACAGAGTCAAAGGTTGAAAAACTTCCTGCAAAAAAACACGGTAATATACCGTTGTAAAAAAAAGATAAGTATAAGTTCATTAATTCGGCTCCAAAATGTTAATATTATTAAGAACTCTTAGAAGTTTAAGTTCATTTGCTACTTCTTCTTAATTTTAAGATTAAAAATTTGGAGCTTATTCTCATGTTTAAATTTAATAAAAAACTCTCAAAACTACTTATAATTTTTTCAATATTACTGGCATCAGGGCTTGGCTATTATTATTTTTCTAAACAAACAAAAGAAAAAGTAATTTCAAGCAAATTCGATTTAAGCCAACCCGATTCTAGACCAGAAATTATTCCAGGAAAAATTATCACACTAAAAAGATTTCGTCCTGAATATTTTAAAGATTACTGTAATATGAAAAAACACCCACTAGTTTTAAAGCCACTATATTATCCAGAAAAAACTAGCTACAAATTAATCGAACATAATTTAAAACAAGATCTTGAAAGAGAACGTAAAGGCATTGTGTTTTTATATGCAATATTTGATAATAAAGATAATAGAATTGTTGGTTCAATAGAAATTAGAGAATTCGATAGCAATGGAGAATTCACTTGCTGGATTAATCCCCAATATTGGGGAAAAGGGAGATTACAAGAAGCTGTAAAATTAATAACTCAAGAATATTTCAAATTATTTAAAGACAAAGATAAATTTAATGCCCATATTGAAATGTGGAATTTAAGAAGTTTTTTTGCATTAAAAAAAGCAGGATTTAAACTTATAGACACATTCCATTTTAAAGACCAGCCATCTCGATACCTTCTAGAATTTTATAGACCAAACATCACAAGCATAGAAAATTAATATCTGAATAATATTAAAATCTTGCCCATATAAGTCTAAATATTTAAACTTAAAATTAATTTCAGCTTCTATATAAATAATATTGGGGGAATTTATGTTTAAAATTAATAAAAAAATATTAAAAATATTATTAATAGCTATTGTACTATCAGCATTAACTGTAGGCAGTTACTTTTATTTTTCCAAACAAACGACATCAAAAATTGCAACTACAAAACCATCTTTTGAATTTAGCCATCCCGACACAAGACCTGAAGTTATATCCGGAAAAATTGTAACACTAAAAAGGATCCGGCCAGAATATTATAAAGATTACTTTAATATGGTAAACGATCCACAAGTTCTAAAACAACTCCCCTGGTCTAAAAAAATAAACTTTAATTTCATAAAATGGTATTTAGATGATGAACTCAATCGAGAAAAGAATAGATTAACTTTTATATACATGGTTTTTGATAATAAAGACAATAGGCTTGTAGGCTCTATCGAAGTTAGAGAATTTGACCCAGAAGATGACTCTGGCAACTTTGGCTGCTGGCTTAACTCAAAATATTGGGGAGACGGAAGACTGCAAGAAGCAGCTAAATTGTTAGCATCTGAATATTTTAAAATATATAAAAACATAGATAAATTTAATGCATACGTTGATATGGATAATTTACGAAGTTATTTTGGACTAAAAAAGGCTGGATTCAAATTAGTTAAAATCTTACACTCTAAAAATAAGCCCGATCAATACTTACTTGAATATTATAGAGAACAAACAAGTCAACCTGTTTTAAATAATTCAAAAAGTAGTACACTAAATCCAGACTAAAATTAATAATTTAATAATTTCAAATTAGGTAAAAATATGACAAAACAGTCAACACCAACAGATGCGCCAGAATTGACCACCCTACTAATTGGCGTACATGCGCCATACAATCACATACGCCCAATAGAACAGCACTACGACGAATTTATAAATCTAGCAAGAGCAATTAATCTAAAATACGAACAGACCCTTTTTATAAAAGCCCGAAAAATAGATAAAGCCATGTTTTTCACCAAAGGAAAGCTCTTAGACTTAAAAAAATATTGCGATGATAATAAAATAGAAGAAATCGTAATTTCTGAAATATTAACTCCCTTACAAGAGCGCAACTTAGAAGATTTTTTAGGATGTACCGTTTGGGATAGAGAGAAGTTAATATTAGAAATATTCAAGCAGTCTGCTATAACAGCAGAAGGGAAAATTCAAGTAAAAATGGCCGAAATCGATTTTTTAAAAAGCCGCATGTCTGGCAAAGGCATAGAGTTAGCACAACAAGAAGGTATGATTGGCTCAAAGGGTCCAGGAGAAACTGCAAAGGAAATGTTAAAACAACACTTTGCAATTCAATCCCACAAAGCAAAAAAACGGCTTCAAACTTTAAAAAAAAGTAGAGATACCCAAAGAAAAAGACGCCTTGAAAGCAAAATTCCTTTAATATCATTGGTCGGCTATACAAATGCAGGTAAGTCTAGTTTGTTAAACATAATTACCAAAAGCAAAACTTTGGTTGAAGATAAATTATTTGCAACACTTGACACAACAACTAGAGAACTATTTATCGACAGTAAAAAAATTGGTCTAATTTCTGACACGGTTGGTTTTATAAATCAATTACCACACCATTTAATAGAAGCATTTAAATCCACACTTGATGAGTTAAAGTATGCATTATTACTGCTTCATGTAATTGATGCAAGCAATGAAACATGGCAAAACCAAGTTAAAGTTGTAAATAAAACATTACACGATTTGGAAATCGACCAAGAAATTCTTCATGTATTTAATAAAATTGATAAATTAAATGAACAAGAGCTAGCTCTATTAAAAATAGAAACCGAAGATATATCACCAAAAGTATTTATACACACAAAAAGCAAAGATGGACTGAGAGAATTAATTAAATTTTTAAGTAAATATAAGTTTAAGTAAAAAATTTTAGTAAAACAAAAAACAAAATCCCCAATTGAATTCACTACTAACAAGCAAACTTGTTCTTTAAAATAAACAAACCCAAAACAACTATAAAATAACTATAAATTTTAATTAAAAAACAGGAGATAAAAAATGAAAAACATCGCCATCAATGGATTTGGTAGAATCGGTAGAGCATTTTTACGAGCCGTATTACTCGATGAAAAAGCCAAACAAGAATTAAATATCTGTGCCATAAATATAGGACCTGGAGATCCAGATTCAACAGCTTTACTTTTTAAATATGATTCTGTTTTTGGAGAATATCATAACAACGTAAAATATAAGGATGGGCACTTGGATGTTAATGGATATAAAATAAAAATATTAACAGAACTCGATCCATTAAAAACAAATTGGAGTGCCTTTAACATTGATTGGGTTATAGAAGCTACAGGAAAATTTTGTAAAAAAATTGATGCTGAAAAACATTTAACCGCTGGTACTAAAAAAGTTCTAATCACTGCTCCAGCTATAGACGAAGATATAACAATTATCCCTGGTGTAAATAGTTCTGAATATGATAATTCAAAACATAACATTGTATCATTGGGAAGCTGTACCGCAAACTGTTTTGCTCCAATTATAAAAGTATTAAAAGAAAATTTCACTCTTATCGGCGGGCTAATGACAACAATCCATTCATATACCAATGATCAAGTTCTTTTGGATATTGAACACAAAGATCCACGTAGAGCTAGAGCTGCTGCAATAAATATAATACCAACCGCAACAGGAGCCGGCAAAGTAATCACAAAAATATATCCAGAATTAATGGGAAAAATAAAAGCAAAATCAATCAGAGTTCCAACTCCAAATATTTCTCTTGTTGATTTCACATTCTCAACAAAAGAAGAATTAACTAATGAAAAAATAAACAATCTATTTAAAAATTATTCACAAAAACAACTAAAAAATATTTTGGAATATTGCGAACAACCGCTAGTATCAAGTGACTTCATACAAAACCCACATTCCTGCATTATAGATAGCTTATTAACAGAAAGCATTGGTAGGCTTTCTAAGGTTTTTGGCTGGTACGATAACGAATTTGGATATTCTTGCCGACTAAAGGATTTTTTACTTCACATATAAAAAAAGTTAAGCTAGACTACAATCAATAAATCAGAAAAAACACTTAATATTATTGAAATAATCATTGAAAATTTGGCGGGGCCCATAGCTCAGTTGGTCAGAGCAGTCGGCTCATAACCGAAAGGTCCCAGGTTCGAGTCCTGGTGGGCCCACCAGTCTTCGCTCCTCCGGAGCTTCCAGCCTACGCCCAGATGACTACGGCGAACAAGTTGCCTGGCGCCAGCCCAGCCCTTCGCTCATGTGCACCGTAGTTTTAACGATTGTTGTTTTACATATCATGCTAGCCCTTCTACCTTTGGAGAGATTTTATGGTCGGACAAGAACTTTGGAAAAAACTAAAAAATCTGGTAAGCATTGATAAAAAAATACGTGAGAATAATTCTAAACGCGAAATATCTCTAAAAATAATAAACAAAGATCAAATCCAGATTCCACAAATAAAAAAAAGTGAAGACAGTTTAAAGGCAAATATTTTTAATTTAAAAAAAGAACTTGATTTACTAGAACTAGATGCAAAAAGCCTAAAAAGCGCAGAAAAAGAAAAACGAGAAACTTTAGATAAAATACAAAACTCTAAAGAATTTAAAGCTCTAGAGAGAGAACTCAAAAATATCGAATTTAAAGTTTTAGAATCAGAAAATTCAATAGAAGATAAATGGGTTGCCTTGGAAAATTTTAAAAATGATCTTGAAACATTAAGTCAAAATAATATCGAGAAATTAAAGCAATTAAATGAAAGTATTCATGCGCAAGAAGCATTCTTAGAACAACTTAGTAAAGAACTAAAAGAAGAATACATTAAAAAAGAAGCTGCTAAAAATAAAATCCCTAAAGAATGGCTTGCAAAATATGAAAAAATGCAAAATAAAACTCCAAATCCAATTGTACCTGTTAATCAACAAACCTGTAATGCTTGTTTTTATCCGGTATTACGTCAAGATATGGCAAAATTAAAAGCGGGCGGTGTTATGCTATGCAGAAACTGCTATCGCTTTTTATATTATGATGCAGACGAAGAAAAAAATATGAACTCTGAAAGTTTTTAACACTCGGAAGAAACATTTAATGTTCAGGAATTAATTTATGGAAAGCCAGTTATGTTTTTTTAACACAGCCTCTAAAAACAAAACGACAAAATCTGTATCATTTTGGTCGGCCTTTGTTGATGGTGCATCCCGGAATAATCCAGGTCCATCAGGTGCTGGTATTTATATCAAAAAAAATAATGTAACGTTTTTGCAAAAAGGTTTTTTTCTCGGTAAAAAAACAAATAATCAAGCAGAGTATTTAGCTTTAGCCTTAGCCTTGTTTCATATCAAACAAGACAAACCTACAAAACCCGAAATCTCTATAGTTTCGGACTCTGAATTGTTAATAAAACAAATGAAAGGTCTTTATAAAGTTAAAAATCCAGAACTAATAAAAATAAAAAACCTTATAGATTCTCTTATAAAAAACACAAAAACAACATTCAAACATGTTTTGCGAGAAAAAAATAAAATTGCAGACAAACTCGCAAATGAAGGTATTGATAAAAAAAACGGAATACCATCGGATTTTCTAATACTAATGAAAAATTTTAACATTAAATAAGGCTAAGACTATTGAAGTATTTAAGTTTAAAAAATACCGCAGTATTTCTAGCAATATTATTATTAACAACAAATAACATCGCTCACATTTTTCTATCAAATAAAAGACCTAAAAAATTAATGGTTAAAGTTTTATTAAATAAAATAAATAGCCATAAAAAAAGTCTCTTTAATATATCTTCAAAAGACTCTTTTATATTAAAACTAAAATCGGGAATAACTTCTAAAAGATTTATTATAAAAGAAAACAATCTTAATCTTATAGTTCAAAACGGAACAATTACTGTAGAAATTAAACAATCATCAACAAATAAAGTTATTATTAAGAAAATAAAAAACAACCAGCTCGAAATATCATCTAAAACAGGAGCTATAGAATTAAATAATACGCTCTACTCTGGAAATTTAATATTTCAAATAGATTTAAATGACAATAATAATCTTTTAGTTATGAATAAATTAAGTTTAAACAAATATGTATATTCCGTACTTGCTTCAGAGATATATCCATCTTGGCCAATTGAAATGCAAAAAGTTCAGGCCGTTATATCCAGAACTTATGCTGTACACCAAATAGATCAAAACAACAAACGAAAAAAAAAGTATCTTTACCATATTAAAAACACAAACTTTCACCAAACATATAACGGGCACCATGAACATAAACATCTTGAAGAAGCTATAAAAAAAACTGATAGTGAACTAATTATACATAACGGCAAACCTGCTCTAGCAATGTTTGATGCTTGTTGTGGTGGAATAGAACCTTATAAAATAGACTCATTGGATTTTAAAAAAGCTCCATATCTCGCTAGAAAAAATGCTTGTAATTTTTGTAAAAATTATGGAAGACATTCATGGAAAAAAACATTTTTTTTAAGCAATGTCTTAAAAAGATTAAAATCAAATCCAAACTTAGCTAAAAAGTTTACCCAACAAACGGATAAGCTCATAGATATAAAAGTAATAAACAAAGATAAAGCAGGAATTGTTAAAAAATTAAAATTATTTTTTGAAAAAAAACGAATTGTTTTATCAGGCAATCAATTTTGGGATGCTTTGAAAGGCAACGTTTATAGTCTTAATTTCACATTAAAAAAAATAAATAACAAAATAATTATAGAAGGTCATGGTTTTGGCCACCAAATTGGCCTATGCCAAAGAGGCGCCAATGAACTTGTAAAAAGAGGTTGGAATTATAAAAGGGTAATAGAATTTTATTACCCAGGTATCAAATTTGCAAAGTTACAACATGCCAAAATATAAAACACATTTATTTATAGGATTTATTACATATTTAATAATGATTTTAGCCCTAAAACTCAATATTTTTGGCAAAAGCCACACCTTTTTATATTTAGCAGCTTGTTTGCTGGGTTCTCTATTTCCAGACATAGACACAAAAAGCATGATTCAAAAAATATTATATTTTGTTCTTTTTTTAGTTATGGGAATCGCTATATTTGCCCAAAATTGGCAAATTGCCGCAATTTTAGGCGTGGTTTCCTTAATTCCAATCATATCAAACCACAGAGGCATTACACATAGGATATGGTTTATAATAGTTGTGCCATTGGTAATTCCAATTGTAATATTTCATTACAATCCACAACTAATTTATCCTGCCTTTATATCATATCTTTTCTTTGTAAGCGGCGCGATGTCGCATATTTTCTCCGATAAATTTACAAGTTGGATCCGTAGGAAAAAATAGCGAGGCTTTTGCGCTTTTTTTTTAAACCTTTAACCTTAATGTAGGTTAAAAATAATGGAAGTTATAAATGCGCACGATTTTATGTAATAATGCGTATTCGTGGAGGTTATATCGTGAAAAATTTAAAATATAAAGTTATAGCTATAATTTTGGCTACAATAATAATTTCTAGTAATAGTTTATTTGCTAAACCAACAACAGATAATAAAGCTTGTTCTGCCTACCTTACCAACATTAGGCCTTTTATTTCAAATGGACTTACAAAAATCAGGAATATAGCAGGTAGAGGATTCGATGCTTTAACAAAAAGTAGCGCTGTAAGTAAAATTTCAGAAAAAGTATCACCACACATTGATAGATTTTCTAAAAATTATTTATCGCCAAAAGAAAATCTTTTTGCTGATATTCAAACAACAGTATCAGAAATAGATAAAACTATCGCAACTCAAACATCTTTAAGAGACAATGCTAAAAGTTTTATTCCAAGTACAACAGGAATTACACGTGATGCCTTAATAACCCAACTTAATGCATCCGGTCAGTATATAGAAGAGCTAAATGTAGCTAAAAAATGGATTGGGAGTGCTGGCACAGAATTCGTTTGTTCTTCAACAGAAGTTTGTCAATCTGAAATAACAACAATATGCACACAAACTATTTCATCTGAGAAAAAATGTGGCCTTTTTAGTTGGCTTAAAGGATGTAAAACATCAACAAAAACATTCCCCCTATCATGCAAAACAGTAAAAGTAGAACCATCTCAAGAAATCTGTAATAGAGGCAAAGATATCTGTGAAACTATTCCCAAATTCGATTTAACCCAAATAAACACCTCAGCTGAAGCTGATTTCATAGTCAGCACAACAAAGCGACTAAAAGATGCGGCCAGCAAATATTCTGAAAAAATAAACGCAAATATCCCTCAAAAAGTTTCGAGTGATTATGCTAACGCACAAACAGAAGCATCTAAAATAGAATTAAGAAAATTTCTATCTATGCCTAATATAAAAAGATTATTAATTGCGGGTGTTATTACACTTGGAACAGCTTATACACTTTACAAAGTATACAAATGGCGTAAAGCAAAAAGAGCTGAGTCCCAAAAGTTTGACCGGCTTGTAAAAACATTCCTAAGAAGTCGGGAAGAAGAGCTTGCCTTCAATGATGACAACGAAGGGGATATTCTAAATGATCCTGATCAATTAGTACATGAAATAATAGATCTTCAAAATCAATTAAAAGAAATAAGTCGATTCAATGTTATTGAACGATATAAAATAAATAAACAAATAAAAGAACTAAAAAAAGCATTAAAAGACAAATTATCTACTGATATAAAAAATGCTGAAAAAGCACCTCGATCAAAGTGGCAAAAAGTTCGAATCTGGAGCGCAATAGCCTTGAGCTTAGGTGCTACAGGATGTGCAGCAGCTCTTGAATTTATGTGTTAAACAATTAACAACAAATTAAAAAAGGGGATGGCTCAAAATAATTTTGAGCCATCCCCTTTTTTAATAAAAACTTTTATCTATACAAAATACAACATCGCAAAACATTTTCATATAGAAACAAAGCAACCCTTTTGCCCAACAAACCCAGTTATGCTAAAATTCTAGAACACTAAGAAAATGGTTTTTATTGGGAAATTATGCAAAATATAAAATATTTAAAATTATTATTATTTTCGGTTTTATTTATAACAACTACACAAATAAGCCTATATTCTAAAAAAAACAGTTACTTAAAAATAGAAGAACTATATCTAAACTCTTTTAGAACTGAACTACAAAGAGAAGACTACTTTCAAGCTTACAATCAAGAAACCGAAGAAATAAATCCCCAAATTTTAGAAGTAATAATTAATCAAAAATTTATCATTCCCAGAAACAATACTCAAGTCATACTAAAGCTTTTTAAAAGGGACACTCTTTGTCAGCCAATAAGTCCTATAAAAACAAGCAAAAAGCTATTTGAAAACTTAGAAGTTTTGTGCGGCCAAAACAATGCAAACTCTCATCTGCTTTCGAAAATAGACAGAACTCAGAGCTATGCTGGCAGAATAATGCTGGCAAAAATGCTTTTAGAACCAACAGCTGATATTGAAGAATTAAATCACAGACAAGAAATAGTAAAAACTCTGTTAGAAGATAACAACATAGAAGTACTAGAAGAAGTCATCACTGAATACAAACAACACGAAGCTGTATTATTAAACTTCTTTGATAGAAGCGAATTTAACCGATTATTTGGATCAGAAAACTATATGCCAGACGCAATCTGGCCAATACACATAATAATGAGCATGCTTCCAGAAGAAGTGGCAAAAGAAATAAAACTTACAGGATTAATAAATCAAATAAACTCTAACAAAACAAATTTAAACTTCTTACACACATTCTTGCTGGGAATGGATATAATAAAAATGTATAAACTCATAACAAGAACTATCCCAAGTGAATACAGTGAAATGAAAGAAGACTGGCAAAAATCAAAATCTAGATTTAAAGATAATAATTTTATTGGTTCTGCATGGAGTTCTGGATTTACAATAATCGACGGATTAGGCCTACTATCTAATACGCTTAGTATTGGCTACAATATAAAAAATACAAAAGAAAAATATGAACATGTAAAAAATGTCCATTCTAGATTAAACAAAATTGCTAAAATAATTACATGCACAGATAAAATAAAAACTCTTGTAAGTTCAAACCCAAAACTAAACAAAAAATTTAAAGAGCTAGAAGAGTTGGACAAATACTTTCAAAACTTTGCCCTGCAAAATGTATTATTCAACAAACTATTACTATCTCTTCGTTCAGAAATATATGCAAAAGAAAATGCTCCATTTATGTACCTATATTTATTAAAAGGTGAAATCTTACAAACAGCATATTTGCTTGTAAAAACACAAAAACAATTAATTAAATTTTTAAAAGCAATTGGAGAAATTGACGCATATTTATCCATCGCAAAATTATATAAAGAATCACAAAATAATAATGCTAAATTTTGCTTCGCAAACTATTTGGATCAAGAAAATTCTTATATCAAAACAAACAACTTCTGGACTCCATTTATAAATCCAAAAAAAGCAATAACAAATAGCTTGGAACTTGGAAAAATTAACGGCGAAAAATGTACATTAATATCTGGACCAAACGCTGGCGGAAAATCAACAATATTAAAATCAACAATATTAAATGCACTGCTTGCACAGACGATTACAATCGCACCATCAGAAAGCTGCGAACTTACACCATTCGATTATATAGATTCCTATCTTAATATCACAGATGACATAAGTGGTGGAAACTCTCTATTTAAATCCGAAGTTTTACGAGTAAAAAATCTATTATCCATGATAAAAGAAAACAGTAAGAGTTTAATTATTGTAGATGAAATGTTTAGCGGAACAAATCCTATCGAAGGAGCGGCTGCAAGTTTTGCCGTTGGAGAACATATTGCAAAATTAGCAAATAAAAAAAACAATGTATTAGCACTTTTTGCAAGTCATTATTCCGTCATGACAGATCTTGAAGAAAAAACTAATGGTATATTCAAAAACTACAAAGTCAAAGCAAACGTAAATAACATAGATCACACAATTACATATCCATTCAAATTAATTGAAGGAAAGAGTAATCAAACAATAGCGATAGATTTATTAGAATCCGAAGATTTCGATAAATCTATAATTGATAGCGCTCGACAAGTTGTATTAACTTCATCGCCCTATGCGTAAGCGTTGGGCGTACTAAGTACCCAAACCAAACAACTTTATCGCATTATCTGTCGTAACAACTTCAACTTCTTTTATATCTATTTTTTTTACATCCGCAATAGCTTTTGCCGTTATAGGAATATACTCCGGAGAATTTTTTTTACCTCTAAACTCTTGCGGCGGCAAAAATGGAGCATCTGTCTCTAACAAAATTCGATCTAAAGGCATAAAATTTATAACCTCACGCAAGTAATCATTCTTAGGATAGGTAACAATGCCACCTATACCTAAATGCAAATTTAAATTCAAAAACTTTCTTGCAAATTCTTTATCTTGAGAAAAGCAATGAATAACCCCAGTAATATTATTTTTATAATTACTCAAAATATCATAAACATCACAAACCGAATCTCTTACGTGAATAACCAACGGCAAATTATATTTCACAGAAAGCGCTATTTGCTCTTCAAAGACACTTATTTGCTTTGCTTTATCATATGGCTTGTGATAATAATCTAAACCAGTTTCCCCAACTCCTACAATTTTATTTTCTTCTTTATTGATTATAAGTTTTTCAATCTCTTTTAAATCTTGTACCCAAATATCTGTAGCATCACAAGGGTGAATACCAACAACAGAAAAAACGGAATCAAAATTCTTAGAAATTAAAATTGCAGTAATACTATCTTGTAAACTAGTCCCGATAGTTAAAAACTTTTTTACATTATTCGCCTTAGATCTATCAATAATATTTCTTACAGTATCTAAATCTTTATTTTCAAATTTATCTTTATAATTTTTTACCGCCATCATATTTAAGTGACAATGAGTATCAATAAACATAAAAAACCCTTTAATAAAACAAAATACACACTTTTATCAATTTATTTTCTCACAGAATAAAACAACCACAAAACCCTTTAACTTCAACATACTTATTATTATAAAAAAATTTTCAATATATAATATACACATAAATAAAATATTTTTTCCCTTTTTCCTTGACAAAGGCACCAACACAATTTAGATTTCAGCTGAACATGTTTGTAAAAATGTAAGAGTAGTACTGGAAAGTATAACTATAACTCTTTAACCCTTGTCAATTTGGGAGAATGTAAAATGAATAAGAGTGAATTAATCGGTGCATTAAGTGAAGAAACCAACTTTAGCAAAAAAGATATATCTAAAGTTTTAGCTTCTTTTACCCGCATAATTGAAAGATCACTTAAAAAAGGTGAAAAAGTTTCTATTACAGGTTTTGGAACATATTGGCTATCGCATCGTCCATCACGTATAGGTATCAATCCTGCAACAAAAGCAAGAATTAATCTTCCTGCAGTAAATGTTCCTCGCTTTAAGCCAGGCAAGCATCTTAAAGAACAACTTCGTTAATCAATGCTTGGCGCGTGATAAAAAAATTTATCAAAGCAATTGGGCCGATTTTATTATCGGCCCTTTCTATTACAATAACATTTCTTCTTCTTCAACCATTAGCACTAAAGCTAGGCCCTAGTTTTAATTTATTAAGCAACAGAGGTATCGGTAAAGTTGCGTTTATAACACTTGTTATCCTACAAATAATATTATTTATACTAACTCAAACAAAAGAATTTCTAAGAAACTTCTTTAAAATAAATTTTCATTTTTTTATAGAGAAAAATTTTGTTAAAAGTTTTTTCAAGTATTTCTTTGTCTTTGCAACTCTACATACAATTTTATTATTTATTATTTATTTATCAGGGTATGCATTGTATAACCCAAATTGGGGGCATCTTGCACTAAGCTTAATCCTCAAAATATTATTTGGGTTTTTTGTAGTTTTTCTTTTAGCATGGACAGAAGAACTTATATTTAGAGGAACTCTTTTTATTTATTTTGAACAACATTTTTCCGTATTTACCAGTTTATTTTTAACATCTACAATATTTATGTTTGTTCATGATCTAAAAAACCCACTCAACCTTGTAACAAAAAATTGGAAATTGGGCCTAGGATTATTTTTGTTAGGAGCTCTGCTAAACTTAATTTTTATAAACACAAGAAAACTTTATAACAATATGGGTGCTCATGCAGGGCTAGTATTTGTAAAAGTACTATTACGCCGCGCCCCACTTTTAATTTATTTAGATGTAAAAAATCTACCATTCTGGCTTAACAAAGACTTACGCATGTCTAACTTAATACATCTGCTATTCTTAATATTAATTATTTATTACTTAATTAAAAATCGTAAAAGAATTAACCACGTTCATAAACAGAAACAAAAGATCCGGACGAATTCTTTTGAACAACAAAATGAACCGGGAAATTATCCTTTAAACTTTCAAGATGGGAAACAATTATAATTTTAGAAAAGTCCTCTCTTATTGCATATATAGCATCCATCAAACGAGATAAACCGTCTTCATCTTGAGAACCAAAGCCTTCATCTATAATTAAAGTCTGCAACGCAACACCCGCTCTACGAGCCAATAATTTTGAAATCGCAATTCTTAACGCAAAATCAATCCTAAACGCTTCTCCTCCGGAAAACATCTCGTATGGACGAACACCAACAGCATCCGAGATTTTTATGTCTAAAGTCTCTTTGACTCCTCCACTTTTTAAATCTCGCAAAGATTCAATGAAAATTTGTGCCTGATTATCTGTTAACCTTGATAAAATATTATTAGCCTCTTCTTCTATTTGAGGTATAACCTGCTCTATCAAAAGAGCCTGAATACCATTTTTACCAAACGCCTGTGACAAGAAATGATAATCTGATGCATGCGTAGATAATTCAACTAACTTTAATTTTATATCATTTAATTCTTTTTTTAATTTTTCTATTCGTTTTATTTCATGGTCCTGTAAAGTCAGCTGTTGCAGACAACCTTCCTTTTTTATTTTTAACTCTTCTAACTGTTTTTTTATTTCTTGCTTATCACGAATAAGAATCTCTTCTTTTTTTAAATCAAAATTCAAAGATTTAATATCAGTTTCTATTTTTAATTTTGATATTTTAAGCTCTTTTAATTGCATATAAATAGATAAAATTTTGGCCCTACGACTAGACTGCAACAACTTTAAATCATCAAGCTTTCCCAACATGTCTATCTTTTGTTCTACTAAAACAAGACTTTCGTGATTCTTTTTATATTCAACCTCATTGTAATCTAGCAACTTTTTCTCAGCTTCAATTGAATTAATTTTGTTAAAAATAGATATTAAATCTTTATTATTAAAATTATTCGCTACAGAATTTTTTATATTTTTTTCTAAATCTTTTAGCTGTTTAGAAAATATATTTGATTTTTCATTGTAATTTTTTATATTTATTTCCAACTCAACTAAATCTTTATTTAATCGCTCAATCTTTTTTGTATAATCCTTTAATATAATCTCTAGTTCATTATATTTATTAATCTTCTGCTTATACACAATGTCTAAATCTTTGAGACTTTTCACCAGTTCATTTTGTTCTAACAACACCTCTTTTAATCGTTTAATTATATTCGTAGGTCTAAGTAATTTATACTGTGCTAACTTTATTTCACCTAAAAATTTATTCGATAAAAAAGACTTTCTACGAACAGTAAGAACTTGCTCACATAGAGGACATGCAGGGCTCTCCTGCTTTTTTATAATATCAAACTTATCTTTTAAATCTGTTAATTGACCTTTCAGCCAATTGCCTCGCTGAATCATTAGTTGATAAAAAGATCGCCTCTTCTCAAAACTAGATTGTGATTTACCAATAACCACTTCATGCTTTTTAGCGGCAATCAACGCTTTACTCAAATTATTCTTTTCAATTGTATCTTTATCTTTTAAAATTTTCAAAGATTTAAGCTCTGCTTCTTTAGATGTTTTACTTTTTAAAAATTGATCTAATTCTAAATCTATTTTTTGCTTCTCAAATCTAAATTTATTCAACTCTAAATTGCTTTTTTCTTTCAAACTCAATCCCAATTTTTGATATTGTTCTTTATTTTTTAAAAATTCTTCTTGCAACACCAACAATTTTTTTTGATTTTTTACAAAACCTTTATCACGCTGAGTCAATCTTTTTAATTCAAACTCTAAAGCCTCTAATGAATCCCTTTTTATAAACTGATAATGAGTCTTTTTCCAAAAAACAACCTGATCTTGATACTCAGTTATTTTAACCGAAAAAATATTTTTAATTTTATCTAACTCACCACTAAAAAATAAAAATTTATCCTTGTTTTTAAAATACTGTGCAAAATCATTTTCTATTCGTTTAAAATTCTCATCTAACTTTATAATATCTTTATCTATCAAACTTAACTTTTCTTTCTCAGAAATATTTGAACTCTTTAAATCGGCTTCGTTTAAAACTTCTTTTTCCAAGTTTTCTTGTAACCGTTGATTTAACCGAATATCTTCGTGCATCTTTTTAGATTTCCGAAGAGCTAGATTCGTCAATTCATCATACCGACTAAACCCCAAAATGTTACTTATAATCTTTTTACGCTCCTTAGAACTGCGCTTAGAAAAATCATCAGCACCACCTTGACGCAAAAATGCTGTATTTGTAAACGTTAAATAATCAAGCCCCAAGAGTTTTTCTATTTTCTCTTGTGTCAATTTAATCGTTTTTTCTGTCAAAGGAACAAACCGATCTTTTTTAGAATCAAATATTTCAAAATCAAGATAAATTAAAGGCTTTCCATATGTTTTGGAATATTCGCGTCTAACCCTATAAATATTACCCACAAAAATAAATTCTAAGCTGACCATCATTTTAGTCTGCCCTAAGCGTAACAAACCATCATCTGGTTTTATAGATCCGGAGATCTTTCTTGCTTGTCCCCAAAGAGACCAAGTAATAGCATCTAATATGGCAGACTTTCCGTTTCCATTTTTTCCAGACAAACAAATTAAAGAATAATCTTTAAAATCTATTGTCTGAATAGTATCGCCATAACTTAAAAAATTTTTTAATTCTAATTTTAAAGGAATCATAATAATTAAAACTTTTATAAAATATCTGATAAATTGTATATAACAGTTTACAAAAAAACTTAGGATTAAAAACTAAAATGTTAAAAAAAAGATATTTCAGATATTTTGATTGGACAATTTCACTAATAACACTTGCACTTTTAATATTTGGCTTATTATTTGTATTTAGCTCTACCTATACACTAGACAAGCCTTTCTCTATATTCTTTAAAAAACAATTATTTGGAGCAATTAGCGGATTAGCCATCTATCTACTCTTTAGTTTAAAAGATCTAAAAAGCCTAACCCGGCTAGGTTTTTTTGCATTCATTGTAACACTAGGCCTACTATCATACACATTTTTAAGTGGCTTTGTTGCAATGGGAGCAAAACGTTGGATTTCTATATATTTCTTTAAGTTTCAACCCTCGGAATTAACAAAGCTACTACTTCCAATGTTTACTGCTTATTATTTTTATGAATATAAACCCCTAAAAATAACAATTTCAAACAAAATTGCTCTTAAAAATTTTATTCTTCCGCTCACAATATTAATATTAACATTCATTCTAATATTAAAACAACCCGACTTGGGAACCGCATTGATCATATTACTTTCTGGTGTAATTTTGTTCTGGATCATTGGCTTGAATAAAAAATTCCTTCTAATTTCCATGTTAACAATATTTGTAAGCGCACCATTTTTATGGCCAAAATTAAAACCATACCAAAAACAAAGAGTTCTTGTCCTACTTGGTGAAGGTAGTGCAAAAAAAGAACGTTATCAGCTAGAACAATCCGTAATCGCAATAGGATCCGGAGGAATTCTTGGTAAAGGATTATTAAAAGGCACTCAAAATAAATTGGCCTTTCTTCCAGAAGATCACACAGACTTTATATTCGCAGTAATATGCGAAGAGCTTGGATTTGTTGGTGCACTTTTAATTTTAGCATTATTTTCATTATTGTTTTTTAAAATAATATTATTAGCACTCCAACTATCCAATATATCAAAACAAATTATAATTACGGGCCTACTATTGCATATACTCCTTTCTGTCTGTATAAATATAGCAATGGTCATCGGACTACTTCCAATTGTTGGCATACCGTTACCATTATTTAGCTATGGAGTAACAAATCTATGGATAACAATGGCAAGCCTTGGAATAATAAATAACATTTCGATAAGACGCTTTTCTTATTAAATTCGGAAGAAACACACGAGTGTGAAACATTTAATGTTGGTGAAATAATGAACATAATACTATATTTAGTTTTTATTTTTTATCAAATTATTCAAATTATTTCCATACCGATATTGCCAATATTTTTACTAATTAGAAAATTCAAAAAAAAATCTGTATTCGGAAACTTCAAAGAACGACTGGGATTTGTTCCAAAAACTAATACTAAAAATATTATTTGGATCCATGCTGTTTCAGTCGGAGAAATTCTTTCCATTCAAAATCTCATAGATGAAATCAAAAAAAACAAACCAAACTCTCTTGTATATCTTACAACTGGCACAATAACAGGCAAAAACATCGCAATAAAAAATAAAATTAAGTACGACTATATTAGTTTTTTGCCATACGATTTTTTATTTTCAATATTCATTGCCTTTAAAAGAATAAAACCCAATTATTTAATTATAGTTGAAGCCGAAATTTGGCCTAATTTACTATTTATTACAAAACTATTAAAAATTCCTGCATTCTTAATAAATGCAAGAATATCTGATAGATCCAAAAAGAAATATTTAATGCTTAAATCTATTTTAAAAATAATATTTAATATTTTTGAACAAATACTTACTCAAAGCAATTATGATAAAAAGATGTTCGAAAAATTGGGAGTAACTCCGCAAAAATTAAAAGTCTTAGGCAACATAAAAGCACTAAATGTTCAACAAAAAAAACATGCCACAACAAAATACAACTTCGAAAAAAAATATACAACATTATTAGTCAGCTCAATTCACCCTGGGGAACTTAATATATATTTAAATTTATATCAAAAATTAAAAATGGATGAACCCAATTTAAAATTAATATTAGCCCCAAGGCACTTTCATTGGAAAAATAAATTAATAAACAAAATAAAAAAAATAAACGAATCATTTTTTTTATCGGAAGAAACATACGAGTGTGAAACATTTAATGTTTGGGACGAAAAAAATAATATAAATACTATTTTTAATACTCATAACATCTTACTCGTCTGTAAACTTGGAGAACTTTTTAACTTATATCAATTTTGTGATATAAATTTTTTAGGAGGAACATTTGTTCCAATTGGTGGACACAATCTACTAGAACCAGCGGTATGGGCAATCCCATCAATTGTTGGCCCGCATTACCAAAACACAAAAACAATAGCACTTGAACTACAAGCTACAAACGGAATCTTTTTAGTAAAAAATCAAACAGATCTTTATTTAAAAACAAAAAAACTTATTTTTAATAATAATGAAAGAATCAGTATGGGGAAAAATTCATTAGACTGGTTAAAGGAACAATCAAAAACAATACATAAAAACATACAAAATTTAATTAATTTATTTACTTTTTAATCCTAGATTTTTTAGTCGTTTTTTTAGTTGTCTTCGAAGACTTTTTACCCGTAGCTTTCTTTGACTTTGCTTTTGCTTTCTTAGTTTTAGCAACTTCAAACGGATTTTTAACAAAAGCATTTACTAAAACTTCGTCCATATTTTCAGCATAAAAAATCTCAAGTTTACCATTAAGTTCCGTTTCAAACTCTTTAATATCATCTTCATTTTCTTTGGAAACAATGACCTTTTTTATACCAAACCTAATTGCAGCAAGAAGCTTCTCCTTCAAACCACCAACAGGTAAAACACGACCTTGCAAAGTTATCTCACCAGTCATGGCAACTATTTTGTTAATAGGAATACCAGTCAACGCAGAAACTATAGCACTTCCAATTGTAATACCAGCAGAAGGACCATCTTTAGGAATTGCTCCTTCAGGTACATGAATATGAATATCTAAATCGGAATAAAAATTAGGCTTTAAACCTAAATCTTTTGCTCTGGACCGAACATAGGTCATAGCAGCTTGGGCAGACTCTTGCATAACTTCACCTAGTTGCCCTGTTAAAGTTAAACCGCCTTTTCCCTTTATAGCAACAATTTCTACGTCTAAAACATCACCACCAACTTCTGTCCATGCAAGACCAGTAACACGGCCAACGTCTAACAACTTACTTCTATCTGCAAGCTTAAATCTAGCGTGTCCTAGCCAAGAAAGAATATCCTTTTCCAATATTTTAAAAGTTTTGAGTTTTTTGTCTTTTAATAAACTTTGAATAACTTTTCTTACTAATTTAGCCAAAACACGTTCAAGCTGTCTTACACCAGCCTCTTTTGTATATTCTTCTATAATATCTAACAAAATCTTATCCGAAAGCTTGAACTGACTTACTTTTAAAGCATGTTCTTTTAATAACTTTGGTACTAAAAACTTTTTTGCAATCTTAAGCTTTTCAGCCGCAGTGTATCCATCTAAATTTATAACTTCCATTCTATCTAACAATGGAAACGGAACATTATCAACAACGTTTGCCGTTGTTATAAACATCACATTGGACAAATCATAATCAACTTCTAAAAAATAGTCCGCAAACGCATGATTCTGTTCCGGATCTAAAACTTCCAATAATGCCGAAGCAGGATCGCCTCTAAAATCCATCGCCATTTTATCTATCTCATCAAGAACTATTACAGGATTCAAAACTCCCGCTTTTTTCATAGCTTGAATAATTTTGCCAGGCATCGCACCAATGTATGTCCTTCTATGTCCACGAATTTCAGCCTCATCGCGCATACCGCCTAAAGATATACGTACAAGCTTTCGCCCCAAAGATTCTGCAATAGACAACGCCAACGAAGTCTTACCAACACCAGGAGGCCCCACTAAACAAATTATAGGAGAACGTTTAAGATCTCTTCCTGCAAACTTCTTTGCAGCCAAAAACTCAATAATTCGCTCTTTAGGTTTTTTCATACCAGCATGAGACTTATCTAATAAACTTTTGGCATCTGCAAGGCTAACATTGTCTTCGGTTGTTTTACGCCAAGGCAAACTCAATAGCCAATCAACATAATTTCTACTTACAACAGCTTCTGGAGAAGTTGGTTGCATAGACTCTAAACGTTTCAATTCTGCGTCTACTTTTTCAACAGCCTCTTTAGATAACTTTGCCTTTTTCAATTTTACACGAAGAGCATCTATTTCTTGTTGATAATCTTGACGACCAAGCTCACGCTGAATAGCCCTCATTTGTTCATTTAAGTAATAATCTTTTTGATTCTTATCTATTTGCTTCTGTACTCTTTTTTTTATCTTTCGTGCAGTTAAAAGAACCTCTACCTCTTTTTTTAATAATACACTTAAATGAACAGCCCTATCATCTATATCAACGATATTTAAAACTTTCTGGCGTTGAGCAAAATTAAGAGGAATTTGAACAGCAACCGTATCTAACAAGTAATCCAAATCTTGAGGCCCCTTAAAAAGATCCAAAAGATCTGGCGATATCTTATCATTCAATGAAATATATTCTTTAAAATCATCTAGTAAACTTCGCCAAATAGCTATATTTTCAGGAGTCTCCTCAAGCTTATCCGCAATCAAATCTTTAGCTAAAACACCTAAAAAACCATCGCCAGGCTGATCTGCCATAACCTTAGCCCTACAAATGCCCTCTATTAAGATTTTAAAAGTACCATTAGGCATTCTAGCAATCTGTAAAATTATAGCCCTAGTTCCAATATCATAAAGATCTGTAATAGCAGGCTTTTCAACCTTATCAACCTTTTGAGCAGATAAAAAAACTTCCTTATTTTTTTTTGCAGCAAACTCTACGGCTTTTATAGAAATATCACGCCCAACAATAACGGGAACAATACTTTTCGGTAATACTACCATATTTTTTACAGGCAAAACCGGTAAAAATTTTAAACTCAAATCTTTTACTCGTTCCATAGAACTCTAACCAAATTTAAAAATTAAAAACATTAAATACTAAACAAAATTCCCCCAAACAAATCGTAACATAAATGATATGCTAAATTGACGGTAAAATCAAGAAGCTAATCCATTAAATACCTCCAACACCAAGATTACAAGTTGCAATCCTTTTTTCTTAGATATTAAATTGACATTAAACCTCCCAGCAATATAATTAAGACTGTAAGAATCGAGTAAAAGTTGTTTTGTGTATTTTATTTTAACCATGACAGCCCCCAGAACAGATTCCACTTAAATTAGTCCCTAACGGGCTGGATATTTGGTTAAACAATGGGAGCGGTATGCTGAGCAAATTGGCTAAAAAAATATTTTCTCTTTGGAAAGTAGATAAAAAATTTCGCTTAAAAGTTTTACTTTTGTCTTTAACATTTCTATTTATGTCTGCTTGTCAGGCAATTTGGAGACCATTAAAAAACGCTATTTTTGCAAAAATGGTCGGAGCAGAGTTTGTTCCAGACGCAAAAATATATTCACTTTTATTTTTAATCCCACTAATTCTTATTTATTCAAAGCTTGTCGATTGGCTAAGACGCCACCAACTGATGTATGTTTTTTTATTATTTCACGCAATTGGTGGACTCATTTTATACTTCTTTTTAATTCATCCCGTTTATGGCTTAGCAAATACAAATATTGGAACCAATAGAGCTGTCGGTTGGGGAATATACTTTTTCCAAGAAAGCTTCGCAGCCTTTATGTCCATGTCATTCTGGTCATTTGCAGACTCAATAAATAATCCATCTGATGCAAAGAAACATTACGGCCTACTTGTAGCAGGATCTAAAATAGGAAGCATGATTACAGCAGGTATTTTATATTTAGCGACAAGTACAATGGCCATTTCGCAGGATCAAGTCATTCTACCTAAATTTTTATTAACAGGAAGCATCCTGTTACTTTGTGCCGCAATAGCAATCTTCCTTTTAATGAAATACGTGCCAGGCTTCCTTATGCATGGATACGAAGCTGTATATCAGGTAGAAAAAGCAAGAGAAAAGGAAGAGGCAAATGAAAAATTTAACTTTAAAAAAATGCTTCTAAAGCCTTTTGAAGGACTTATTGTAATGCTAAAAAGTCCATATGTTCTTGGAATTTTTGGCTTAGTCTTCTTTTATGAGGTTACAATTGTAATATTTGACTATGTCGTGTTACTTTCTGCTGATGCATCCCATGCAACAACAGGATCATTAACCGCTTTCTTTGCCTCATACTATTTCATAATGAATCTTGTCGGATTGTTTATAACCCTTTTTGGAACAACTCCAATATTAAGAATCTTTGGCATAAATAAAGCCCTATTTATATTCCCTGCATGCAGCATATTTTTAATAATCATGACAATTATTTATCCAACAACGGACATGTTATTTATTGCATTAGTATTTTTACGCTCTTTAAATTACGCATTAAATCATCCTACTCGAGAAATACTGTATATACCTACAACAAAAGCTATTAAATTTAAAGCAAAGGCGTGGACTGATGCCTTCGGGGGAAGAATATCTAAAGGAGTAGGCTCCTTTTTAAATATTTCCATGAAAAAAATGGCACCATTGTCATTTCTCTACACAAACCTATTTATAAGCCTGGGGTTGATGGGTGGATGGCTTGTTATCGTTCTATTTTTAGGACGAACGCTTAAACGCGTTATAGCAAACAAAGAAGTTATTGGAGAGGAATAAACTACGAGATTAACAACATAATAACACTTTAAAAACAAGCAAAAACAACTTGTAATCAATTAAAAAAACTATAAAGCTCAAGCTTCAACAAACTTATCTTTGTTTTTATAAACAATTAAAGATATAAAAAACGGGAACAATTAATGTTTTTATTAGACAAATTCATCAAACTACTTAGCAATTCAAAAAAACAGCTAGAATCCTCCAGCACAAATTATGATATGAAAAAATGGGTCTTATTGTCTTTCTCTTTTTTATTTATAATCGCAACATATTCAATAATACGGCCACTAAAAACGTCCGTTTTCTTAGGATTAATCGGCAAAGAATACGCTCCTATAACCAAATTTATAACAATCATAATCTTATTTCCTATTCTTTTTATTTACTCAAAACTAGTTGATAAATTTAAAAGACATGAAGTACTATACTACTGCCTTGGATTTTATATTGTCTCACTAATAGTAACTGCAGGAATCCTTTTGCATCCTGTAATAGGATTACAAAATACAGAAACAAACGCGTATCGCATATTTGGATGGGTATTCTACATACTAATAGACCTGTATTCCACAATTGTAGTAAGTACATTTTGGGCATTTGCAAACTCAATAAGTACACCCGAATACGCAAAAAACAATTATGGTAAAATTATCTCCATTTCCAGAATTGGAGGAATTATAACATCAATTGGAAGTTGGTTTATAATGGAAAAAATAAACGTTTCGATTTCAACAAGCATCCCAATATTAGTAGTTGTGGCTGCAATGTTATCAGCACTTGCAGCACTTTGTATCATAAAAATAAAAAATGAGATTCCCGGTTACCTACTACACGGCTATGAAGCAGTATATAAAGTAGAAAAACAAAGGAGTAAAGATAAAAAAGTAAGCATGATTGAAGGCCTAAGGTTAATGATAACTCAACCATATGTTATGGGAATATTCAGTTTAGTTTACATATTCGAAGCCATAAGCATGATACTTGATTATCAGATGCAAATCCAAATGTCCGTTGCAACAAATAATTCGATTGGTGGTATGAGCTCATTTATGTTTTTATACACTGCAGCATTCCAAGTACTAGGTTTTATTATTGCTCTTTTTGGAACATCAACAATTCTCAAAAAATTCGGAGTTAAGCTTTCTTTATTTTTGATGCCTATTGCAACAATATTAATGATGTTTTATTTACTTGCACTACCTAATCTTACGACAATCTTCGTAATTATGGTTCTTATAAGAGCCCTACATTACGGATTTAACGGACCTGTTCGTGAAATTTTATACATTCCAACAAGTAAAGATATTAAATTTAAATCTAAATCGTGGATAGATTCGTTTGGAAGGACTCTTTCAAAAACATCTAGCTCTTTATTCAATTATGCATATAGAAACACAGCACACTTGGTTCTAACACGCTTAAATGCAACAATAATAATTGGATTATCCGCAATATGGACAATATCAACATTTTTTGTTGGTAAAAAATATAAAGAAACGGTTGAGGCAAACAAAACAATTGGAGAATAATCAATTTTTAAAATTTTGTTGAAATTTAAACAATTTCTGTTAAAATTTTAACCTGTTAGTTTATATGTTGAATCTTGTCTCTTATTACACAGGTGGTCGTTTTTACAAAACAACCCAAGAGACAATTGTTAAAACCTGCGAAAGATAAATAATGATAGACTTAAAAGATCTTTTAAAAGCCGGTATACATTTCGGCCATAAAACCTCCCGCTGGTCACCAAAAATGAGGCCTTTTATCTGGGGAGCTAAAAATAAAATCCACTTAATCGATATTGCAAAAACATCATTTTTGATGGAGCGAGCCGGAAAATACCTCCACAGCATTGCAGCTGAAGGAAAATCTATTTTATTTGTTGGAACAAAAAAGGCTGCTCAAGCTGCGGTTTTTAAAACAGCAAAAGAAATAAACTGTCCATATGTTACAAATAGATGGATTGGTGGAACATTAACAAACTTTGATCAAGTAAAAAAAGCGTTAACAAGACTTCTTCACTTACGAGATATAGTTAGTAAACCAACAGATTTTTACAAGAAAAAAGAACTTAGCATGATGCAAAAAGAGGTTGCTCGTTTAGAAAAAAACGTTGGTGGTATATTAGATTTAAGATTTCCACCTGGAGCAATTGTTGTGGTTGATGCTAAAAAGGAAGCATCTTCTATAAGAGAAGCAAAAAATGCAGGAATTCCTGTAATATCTTTAGTGGATACAAACACCGACCCATCTGGAATCAACTTTGTTATACCTGCAAATGACGATTCTGCCAGATCAATAGAGTTTATATTACAATACTTATCAACAATTATAAAAGATGGTCAAAAAATATACTCCGATAAAAAAGCAGCTAAGGCAGATGAGAAAAAAACATTAATTAAAAAAGCTAAAGAAGCAGCTGAAAGAACAATTAAAAGCAAAAAAGAAGAAGATACAAAAAAAGCAACTAAAGCTGAAACAAGCAAAAATGTAGCACCTCCAGTAAAAGCGCCTACAGTAAAAGCACCTATCGCAAAAACAATAAAAGCTAAAACAGAAGAGCCTAAAAAAGCTGCGAAACCTAAAGAATCTAAAGAACCTAAAGAATCTAAAGAATCTAAAGAACCTAAAAAAACTGAAAAAAAAGTAGCACCAAAGAAAGCAACCACTAAAAAAGCTGAAACTAAAACTGAACCAAAAAAATAAGAATTTTAATTACTGGAGAGGTGGCTGAGTGGTCGAAAGCGCACGACTGGAAATCGTGTATATCCTGAAAGGGGTATCGAGGGTTCGAATCCCTCTCTCTCCACCATACTTCACTAAAGCTTCCAGCCTACGCCCGGGTGGCTACGGCGGACAGGTCGTATGACACGGCCAGTTTTTGAAGCTTTATTAAAAATATGATATTATAAATTCGGGGTAAGTTGGCATGAAGTCAAATTGGTCAGATCCGGAAGGAAGCAGCCAGGGTTGATTGCCTCTGTACCCCGTTTTTTTATGAGTACTTTTTAATTCTAGTGGAAAATCGAGATATTTTTATGGACCAAGTAAATAACAATTTAAATCTAGCAAGAAAATGGCGACCTTCTAATTTTAAAGAACTCGTTGGCCAGGATATTCCTGTTAAAATGCTATTAAACAGCCTTTATCTAGAAAAACTATTTCCAGTATATCTTTTTGCCGGTCAAAGAGGTTGCGGAAAAACATCTGCAGCCAGAATCTTTGCTGCTGCAATAAACTGTAAAAATATAAAAAAATTTAGAACGAATCCAAAAGAAAATATCGTTCCATGCGGAAAATGTAATTCTTGCAAAGCAATGCTTTCCAGTAGCCACCCTGATTTTATAGAGATAGACGCTGCATCTAACACTGGCGTAGAAAATGTTCGTCAAATACTCGAAGCATGTTCTTATATGCCAATACTCGGTCACAAAAAAATATACCTTATAGACGAAGCTCACATGTTAAGTAAATCTGCATTTAATGCATTCTTAAAAGTTTTAGAAGAACCGCCAGCATCCGCTCTTTTTATACTCGCAACAACAGAGATTCAAAAATTTCCAACAACAGTATTATCTCGATGCTTTCAAATCATATTTAAGGCTATAAATAATGCACCTCTAAAAAAGTACCTTTCAAAAATCTGTAATAATGAAAATATAGAAATAGAAGAAAATGCAATAAATATAATTGTTCAAGAAACAGAAGGTTCTGCTCGAGATGCAATCAACATGTTAGAGCAAATGCGTTTTTCTGATAAAAAAATAACAGTTGATTTAATACTAAAACAACTAGGTAAAATAAGCGAAGGAGAAGTATTAAACTTATTGCAAGCAATTGTACTACAAGATAAAAAAACAATATTTAATATATTTGGATCAAAAGGCTTCGAAAATCTTAACCCTGCAATATTATGGAATACATTAGTCCAAGCCTTACAATCACTACTTTGGGTAAAATATGAAGCGCCAAAGCTTCCTGCATACTTTAACGACACAGAAAAATTAAAATCTATAGCATCCAACACTTCTTTGATTAAGCTCAATCAATTCTTAAAAACAATGTGGGAACAAGAAAATATCTTTTTAAAAACATCAAATAAAACGATTTTTATAGAGACATTAATTATTCAAATGTCGGAGGAAACATTTAATAAAAAAACAAAACCAAGTCTTGACAACATAAGTCATTCAACGAACGCAGTAAATAAAAGTTCTAATTTGGCGCAACAAAAAACTAAACCTCAAGTCATAAATAATACAAAAACAGTAACCATACAAAAAATCACTTCAAAATCAACAACAAATTCATCCTGGCAAAGTTTTTTGGAAAAAATAAACAGTATAAATAATCCATTTTTAACATCTGTGATAAACAAGGCCGATTTCATAAAATTTAACCCTGAAGAAAGAGTTATCGAAATCGCACTAGAAAGCAACAACATGTTCACTCAATCAACTATAAACGATAACAAAGAATTATGGAAAACAATTCTTACCGAGCTATTTCCAGGAGCAATCGGTTTTGAATTTTCAGAAAAAGAAACAAACCCTAAGCCAGTGGCGACTAAAAACATTAGTAACCAAGCAAACCAGACATTAAACGCAACTCCAAAAGCAAGACCTACGTATGGTCCGCAACCAACTCAGGCAATAAATATATCAGACCAAGAAAAATGGCCTACAGCGCACTTGATTCAGTCTGCTTTTCCAGGTAAAATAAAAGCAAACGATAGTAATAAACAATAATACTCTTAAAGTGAACGTTCAAAAAATGAAAAAATCAAACAAATACCCAAAAGTTGTACTCGTCGGCAGAACAAATGTAGGAAAATCCACATTATTCAACAGAATTACAAAGTACGCCAAAAGCATTGTTCTTGAGCAAGAAGGTGTTACAAGAGACTATATTACAGAGACCGTAACCTGGAATGACAAAACATTTGATATTATAGATACAGGAGGGGTTTCCTTTCGACGTGAAAAAGATCCTATTTTAGAAGGTGTTAGATTAAAAGTTCTCAATCTTTTGGATAATGCCGACTTAATATTATTTGTCTGTGATGGAAAGAATGGTTTAACCACACAAGATAAACAAATATCTAAAGTTCTACATAAAACAAAAAAACCCATGTTACTTTTAATAAACAAAGCCGACAATATAAATCTATTACAAGAAAACATGCCTGATTTTTATGCTTTGGGTGTAAAAGATATAATCAAAATATCAGCACTACATGGTAAAGGTGTTAATGAATTATTAGATACAGTATCTGAAATAATTCCAGAACCAAAAGATATAGTTGAAAAAGATGTACAATCCTACAAAATAACAATCATCGGAAAACCAAACGTAGGTAAATCATCATTAACAAATCTTTTATTAAAAAAAGATAGAACAATCGTCTCCGAAGTCGCAGGAACAACAAGAGAAGCTATATCAGATCTTGCTTATGTGTCTCAAGACCTTGTACTCATAACAGATACAGCGGGTGTTAGAAGAAAAAAGAATGTAAAAGAAGAAATAGAAAACTTAATGGTAAAAAGTTCATTAAGTGCCATTAGAACATCCGATATAATTTTACTCATTGTAGATGCAAGCGAAAAACAACTTTCAGACCAAGAATTAAAACTTTTATTTTATGCACAAGAAGAAAAGAAGTCTTTAATTTTAGTATTCAACAAAACTGACTTAATAGAACCAGAAGACCGATATGAACTTGAATATAAGTTAGCAGAATACAAATTTATTCTAAAAAAACTTCCTATCGTATGGATTTCATGCAAAGACAACAAAAACATCTCAAAAATACATAAACAAATAGTAAAATTATGGCAAAGGTTAAATCAACACTTTAACAATGAAGAGTTAGATGAGCTTATAAAAACAGCATTACTTAGAAAACCACTATTTCATAAAAAACAAGTACTAAAGCTGCATAAAATAAGATGGATCGAAGATGCAAAAACATTAATGTTCAAACTAAAAGTTAATTATCCACAATGGTTTGAAGGCACACAACTCGGTTTTATAGAAAATGTTTTACGCAGAAAATACGATTTGCTAGGATGTCCTATAAAATTTATAGTCGGTAGAAAATAAACAAAAAAACAAAATGTCTTTGCTAAAAGTAGAAAATTTAAACCAATCTTACGCAAAAAAACAAATTCTCTCTAATATTTCTTTTGATCTAAGCCCGGGAGAAGTTGTTGCATTTCTAGGGCCAAATGGAGCCGGAAAAACAACTTTATTGAGAACCGTAGCAGGACTATTAAAACTGCAAGAATACAGTGAATCCAATAAATTAAATCTTATAACGTTTGAAAAAAAATGCATAAATAAACGATCTGTATCAGATAGAGTTTCTTTAGGTTTATTATATCTACCTCAACAAACATCTTTATTTCGACAAATGACAGTGATCGACAATTTAAAGTTAATTTTTAAATATCATAACTATTGGGATAATAATAGAAATAAATTATCCCAATTCAAAATAGAAACAGATTCATGGTTAGATAAAACAAATTTAACAAATCATAAAAAACAATTGGCCGGAAGTCTTTCTGGTGGAGAAAAAAGAAAATTAGAAGTCATCAGATCTATACTTATGCACCCCAAAGCAATAATGTTAGATGAACCATTTACAGGCGTAGACCCCAAATCTATATATGAATTAAAAGAAATTTTTTATAATATGGCAAAAAGTAATATAGCTGTACTTATATCAGACCATAATGTAGATCAATTGCTATCAATTGCATCAAGATGTTATGTTGTAATTAAAGGTCAAATAATAAAAACTGGCAGCATTAAAGATGTTATTAACGACAATGCAACAAAAGAGATGTATTTTGGTTATCAGTTTTATAAAGAACTTTCTAATAAGTTTCTTTAGTAATTAATAATTTACGGAAAGGATAACAGAGTGGAAATAAAAATAACATTCGAGGGCATGGAGCATTCTCCAGTAATAGAACAACAAGCTAAAGAAAAAATCTTGAAAATAAAAGAATTAATTCAGGATCCTGAATGGAGAACTCCAAGATATGCCGAACTATGGCTCAAGGCCAATAAACAACACAACCATCATCTTGCAAAATTACATCTAAAAACACCCGACTTTAATTTAAATGCTCACGAAGAAAGCCCGGATATGTATTTGGCAGTAGATAGAGTTGTCGATAAGATGACAAGTCTTGTAAGAAAAGAAAAAAGCATTATAAAAGATAAACGAAATAAACAAGATAGCGAGCGCAAAGACTTTGTTGATGACAAATATAATCTATAAAAAAACCAAAATAGCCCAACGCTTACGCATTGGGCTACTTGCGGGCTTTAATATTTAATTATACCTTTAAAGCGTCTATGCGACCATAACCAATTTTCAGGCGCATTCTTTATTGCAGACTCCAAATACAAATTACTTCGTCTTGCAATATCAAGTACTGCGTTTAAATTTCCATCATAGTCTTCTGGATATATAGGAGGCAATATTTCTAGTTCATAATTAAATAAATCTTTAATATAAACAAAACCAGGAACAATAGGTGTACCAGTTTTTAAACTTAACTTAATAAAAGCAGTATGAGTTCTAACCTTTTGTCCAAAAAGCTCAACTTCAATTCCATCATTAAGATAACAATGTTGATCTGTAGCCATAATAACAATCCCCCCTTTTTTTAGATGTTTATAAAGGGTTAACAACGAATCTTTTTTAGGAATTAAAACATTCCCAGAAAATTCTCTATTCTTTTTTATAAACGCTTCCAACCACTTATTATTTTTTACAGGATTATACAAAATAAAACTTTTATAACCATGCAAAGCCAAATAATGCGCTGCAAGCTCCCAACTTCCAAAGTGACCAGTCGAAAGAATAACCCCACGCCCTAAAGCCAATGCCTTCTTAAAACGCTCAAAGTTTTTTATTTTAAAATACTTATCCAAAAGATCTTTTTTATAAAATCTTAGTAATAAAAAATCAGCAAAAGAATGTCCTAAATTAGCAAAACACTTTTGCATAATTTTTTTATTTTGTCGGAAACCCTTTTTATCAATCGATTTAAAGCAATAATTAATATTTTTTAAAGCTATATTTTTTCGCTTACTCGAAAACAGACCGAAAAGCCGTCCTAAAAGTCTAAACTTAAAAATTATCAGAATTCTTATAGTTGCAAATATCACACTTTTCCTTTAGAGTAAAACCTTTACTTTGTATTCGAAAGAACACACAAGTGTGGAAACATTTAATGTTATAGTTTTTTCTTTTAAATAAGATTTTATAAGAAATTTAAATAATTTAAAGGAACATAAATGAAGAATTCAATAAAAAAAATATTAAATAGCGGCGATTCGGTAGTCAATATTCTATTTTATTGGCTTCCTGAAACCATATCAAACGCAATGCTAGTATCTCTGCCACCGCTAATAGATTCATTTATAATTTCTAATCTTCACTCAACAACCACATATGGCGCACTAGGGATGGTTAATAATTTTTTACACTTTTTAATTAAATTAGCAGAAGCAATTCCCATTGCATCTATAGCAATTATGGGACGACACAATGGTGCACAAGAATATGATAAATGTGGTCAAGATTTAGGATCTACTTTTTGGACAACTGCATTTATGGGCCTCATCATTTTTGCATTAGTATTTTTTGGCGCACCTTACATTTTAGGTTTCATGGGTTTGCCAGCAAAAATGGTAACACTTGGTATGCCATTCCTAAGATTACGAGCTACAGGTATATTTTTAATTTTTGTATCTCTAGGTCTTTTCGCATTTATGAGAGCTGTTAAAAATACAAAAACCCCCATGATCATATACATAATCGGAAATATTATTTTTGTTGGTCTAGATTACACACTAGTTCTCGGCAAATTTGGCTTTACACAAATGGGACTAAAAGGTTCCGCAATTGCCACGATTATTCAATACATTGTAATGATATCTATAGCCTTTTTTTATATAACATCTAAAAAAGATTATAAAAAATATTTTAGTAAAATGTTTATAGGATATTTTAGCAAAGAAAAAGTTCGACAAATATTAAAACTTAGTCTTCCAATAATGATAGATAAGGGTTCATTAGCCGGAGCATATGTGCTTCTTGCAAAAATGATCGCCCCTCTTGGTAAATATGCAATAGCATCATACAGCGCAATCAAAGATCTCGAACGCTTCGCTTTCTTACCTGCTGTTGGCTTTGCACAAATTATTGTATTTTTAGTAAGTAACAGAATTGGTGCTAAAGATCTTGATGGTGCTAAAAATAATATCAAAAAAGTTATGATTTTGACCGCAGCGATGATCACAGTAACTCTTACAATACTTTGCGCCAACTCGAGATATTTTATACAATTGTTTGATAAGAAAGATAAATTCACAAATCTCGCATCACCGGTATTAATGCTTATTAGCGTTCTAGTAATCTTTGACTTTGTGCAATTAATACTTGCTGCAGCTTTAAGAGGTGCAGGTGATGTAAGAACGGTGATGAAAGTTAGATTCTTTTCTTGTTTATTATTTTTTATACCTGCCGTCTTTTTAATATCTAAACTCCCTATCGAAAACCAAATTATTAAATTTTCCTTAATATACGGCTCGTTCTACATTAATACAGGAATTATGGGATTATTCTTTTTAAAACGTATAAAATCATCAAAATGGCAAAATAAAGAAATTTAATTTCAAAAGAACACACAAGTGTGGGAACATTTAATATTACGGAGATACTCATGGTAGAACTAAAACGAGAAGAACTCTTAAAAATAGCAGACTCTACAGCATTAAAACTTTATGATAACGAAATTGATGAACTAGCAAGCAAAATAGAAATACTTTTAAAATACATCGAAGAACTTGATGAGATCTCTTACACAGGTGAAGAAAAAGACACAAGATGCTCGAATAGATTCCGAGAAGATGTAGCAAAACCTTCAGATTCTTCACAAATACTAAAACAAGCGCCAAAAGAAAAAAATAATTTTTTTGTCGTACCTCAAATACTAAAACAATAAAAGAGGATAACAGTTACATGAAATCATTTTTAACAATTAAAGAATTAAAAAACAAATTAGACAAAAAAGAAATTAGCGCACAAGAGTCTGTAAAATACTACTCAGATCGACTAAAAAAATATAATAATAATTTAAATGTAGCTATAAATATTTTTGAAGAAAATAGTTTAAAAAATTTAGATAGCAGCGATAAAATATTATCGGGAATTCCAGGTCTTTTAAAAAGCAATATCTCTCAAAAAAATAAACGAATTACATGCGCTTCTAAAATACTAGATAATTATAAATCTACATACGACGCAACCGTAACACAAAAATTACAAAATAGTGGAGCGACTATTTTAGGTACTGCAAATATGGATGAATTTGCTATGGGTTCATCTGGAGAATTTTCTGCATATTCAACCACAAAAAATCCATGGGATTTGACACGTTCTCCTGGCGGCTCTAGCTCTGGATCTGCAGCTGCAGTTGCAGCAGGACTTGTTCCATGGGCATTAGGAACAGAAACTGGAGGATCTGTAAGACAACCAGCATCCTTTTCAAATCTAGTTGGTCTATATCCTACATACGGTACATTTTCTAGATATGGAGTAATAGCATTTGCATCCTCAACCGACCAGGTGGGACCATTAACAAAAACCGTTTATGACAACGCACTAATAAGTTCAATTTTGATGGGACCTGATCCATTAGATTCAACAACTCTACAAAGACCAGCTCAAGATTTTACTGCAAACTTAACAGGAAAACTTCCTCAGAATCTAAAAATTGGAATCATAAAAGATGCAATAGAGTCTAGTAACATAAACAGCCAAGTAAAAGAGCATTTTGAAAAAGCAATAAAACATTTAGAAAAACTTGGGGCTAAAATAGAATATATCGATCTTCCAGATTTAAAATACGGAATATCTCTTTATTTTATTATAAGTAGAGCAGAAGCGGCTTCAAACCTTGCTCGTTTTGATGGCTCTCTATACGGCATGAGAAATCAAGCAGCTAAAGAATTAAAAGAAATGTACACAAATACTAGACACGATGGTTTTGGACAAGAAGTAAAGCAACGAATACTTATGGGAAACTACGTACTTTCTTCAAGCCACAAAAATACATACTACAATAAAGCCCTCAAAATACGCTCTATTTTAAGAGAAGAATTTATAAACGCATTTAAATCTGTAGATCTACTAATAAGTCCAACCGCTTCTATGCTACCGTTTAAACTTGGACAAGAATGTAACGATCCTTTAAAAATGTATCTTGCTGATTACTTCACTGTTCCAAACTGCATTACCGGTAATCCTGCCCTTTCAATTCCATGCGGTTTCTCTAAAGAAAACTTGCCAATAGGCTTTCAATTTATTGGACCAAGATTGTCCGAGGATTTAATCTATCAAGTAGCATACGCATTTGAACAAAGCACAGACTATCACACAAAAAATCCTACGGACTTTGAATAAAACTCGAGAAAATAATGTTTTGGAAAGAAAATATATCATTTAAAAATTTATCAGTTCCAAGATTTATGTCTGCACCAATTGATGGCTACCTAGACTCTCCAATGCGCCAATTAATAAGATTATTTTCTCCTAAAGAATTAGTATTTGGACAAATGAGACATGTTGCGAGCATTGCAAACTGCAAAATATTATTAGATGAATTTAATATACAAAAAATAGAACACCCTATTTGTTTTCAAATATCCGCAAATTCAACAGACTTCATTGAGGATGCATTAGACAAAATCCTTGAACAAAAGTCGGAAAAACACACAAGTGTGGGAACATTTAATGCTTTTGAAATGATAAATCTAAATGTAGGCTGCCCTGCAAAAAAAACAGTTGGATCTGGCACAGGAAGTGTTCTTATGTCAAAACCTAAACTGCTAGAAAAAATGATCAAACTCATAATAAAAAAAATAAACAATCAAGTACCATTTACAATAAAAATCCGTTCTGGCTATGCCAAAGTAAATGCTTTAGAAATTTCCCAAATGGCAGAAAATCTAGGTGTTGATGGAATTATAATTCATCCAAGATTAAAGCCACAAGGCTTTACAGGTGATCTTAACTTTGAATTAGTAAAAAAAATAAAATCCAACGTAAAAATACCTGTAATCTTTTCAGGAAATATTGTAGATGCCGAATCAACAAAAAGAACATACGAACTTACAGGCGTAGATGGTTTTATGATTGGTAGAGCACTTTATGGCGCTCCATGGAAGATGAAAGAAATAAAAGCCAGCCTCTTGGGAGAAAATTTTGTAATAAATGAAAAAGAAAAAATAGATCTAGCAATAAAACACTTAGACTTAAACATGGCTTATTACAAAAAGAACGGATTTAATATTTTAAAGAAACATTTGGGTTTCTATATCAAAGGTATGCCAAAAGCATCAAAAATTCGCCAAAGCTTAATTTTGGCACAAAATGAGTTAGATATGAAGACAACCTTAACCAATCTTAAAGAAAGTTTCTGATTTTTAAAAAAAATCGGAAAAACACGCAAGTGTGGGAACATTTAATGTTAAAGCGTAAAAATAAAATTCTAAAAATTTTTGTAATCTTAATATTTATTTTTTTTGCATACAAAATAATCATTCACAAAAAGTCCGGTTTAGAAAACATTGCTGCAAATATAACACATCCATTTATAGTCTCTGCCAATAAAATCGTTCAACCAATAAAAAAATTTTTAAACAAAAAAAGGGATCTTAAAAAGCTTTTACAAGAAAACAACTTGCTAAAAGAACGGAACGAGGCTTTTTTACTAGAAAATGTAGAATTAAAAGCAAGTATAAACTACTCAAACCAAAACCAAGAACTTTTGGATTTTAAAAAAAGATATGAACTAGATAACTTTATTTATGCAGATATTATTCTAAAAAAAATATCAAAATATGAACACTACTTTTTAATAAACAAAGGCACATTGCACGGTCTTGAAAAAGACATGATTGTTCTTTATAAATTCCAAGTAATAGGCAAAATAACAGAATCTTATAGATGGCATAGTAAAGTAACTTTAATTACAGATCCCAATAGTAAAATTAGCTGTTATGCAAATACATCTCAAGCAACAGGAATTGTAACAGGAATCGGTAATACAAAATCATTAGATTTTAACTTTGTATCACACCTAGATAAACTGCAAGAAGAAGACCTTGTTATATCTAGTGGCAAAGGCATGGTATACCCAGAGGGTTACTGTTTAGGCAAAATCACCAATACAGAAAAACACGACTTATATTATAAAATCAAAATAGAACCTCTAGTCAAACTTGAGGTTCTTGAAAATTGTCTAGTTACAAGTCAAGAAAAAATTAGCGTTTTTTAACAGACTTTCTTTTATTTTAGAAAATCTATTTTTTTTAAGATTTCTTATCTTACTTGTGCTATCTGAAATGTCTGATATCACTTTAGCTTTTAAAGCTAACATTTCCAATTCTTCTAAAGACAAGCCATCTAAATCAAATTGTTCCAACAAATTCATAAGTTCTTTAGAGTCTGTACTATAAGAATTAGTTTGACTTGATCTTAATTTTTTTGGAAAACTAACAAATAAAAACAATGTCACTATAAATATTAAAGCAGTTAACGATAATGCAAAAAATGATCTTAAATTCTTAAACATAACAACCTCCCATTAATCTAAATCGACTTTAGAATCAGAAAAAACTTTATAAGTTCCTATACTAGAAACAACAAATATTCCACCATAAACCCATATCATTTCATGTGCAGTTACAGCCCCACCTACAAGATTAAAGGCGGACCACACTGTCATACCACCAGATACACATGTTAATCCACCCAATCCACATTTACCGACAAACTTTGCTTTTTGAGCAATTCTTTCTAAAAGAGGTTTTTTTTCAAAGTTTTTTAAAACTTCTACTATATAATCCTTTATAGAAATTTCACTATAATTATCAAACTCAATAACCTCAGGCGCACAATTAAATTCCCCAACATAACAACTTGCAAATTCATCTTTTATATCAAGCAAAGCTGAAGAAAAATCTCTCGCTATTTCATCTATATTTTCAGAATTTAATGCACTATTCACTATTAAACGAATATCTTCTTCTTTTGAATATTCATTTAATAAATTATCTGCAATTGCCCAAAAACATTCATCTTGTCGTTGTAAATTCGTAGGCGCAAGTTTTGTTGAAATTGTAAGAGCGATACTAGAACAAATGTCATTAAAAGTAATAATAATTTTATCTTTAACTTCTCCTGCAAAAGATCTTTGAGAAAAAAGCAACAAGATTGATAAAAAAAACATTGTTTTTTTTAACTTAAACATAATAATCCCCATTTTTATTTAAATAACCAATCAAAAGGTTAAATAACTCAAAATTTAAAATAAAATTTCATTAACATTTTACTAAACAAAAGAGATCCAAGCAAATGCTATTTATAAGCATTTGTTTGGACCTCTTTTTACACTTTAAATTCAAATAACGGTGTTTTTTGTAAAAAACTGTTATTTTATTCATAAAATAGATTCTAAAATCGAAAGTATTTTATCTGTAATACGATAAGAAAGATATCGACCTTTTCCAACTAAACTCATACCTCTCTTTGCAGTAGTCATTATTTCTGATTCTCTATACTTAGCAATAAAATCCAAAGTATCATTGCTGAAGTTATCATGAAGACCTTCTTTTAACAATATATTAAAACATTCTATAACTGCTTCTGTAGAGCCATGCCCAAAAAGAGCTTCCCCTAAAGCAGAATTCCCATCTTTATTTTTAAGCATCAAGTCTGCATCAGATTGTATCAATAACCTTAATGAAGTAGGATCTGCGTCATCTATTGCAAAAAACAACGGATTTCTTCCCTCAGAATCTAATAATTTATCTATATCAATATTATTTGTAGTAAACTCTTTTAATAAATACTCTAAAACGTCATGCTGTCTATATAAAATAGCAAAGTGTAACAAAGATATCCTTGATACACTGTGATAAGTCTCTTTAGTAAATAAAAGACCCTTATCTGCCGCAATTAATTCTTTTACCGTATCTAAATCACCATGCTTAATAGCATAAGTTATTTCAGACCGCTGAGCCTGACAACTCACAGCAAAAAAAGATATCAAAACTAGGCCTAGTAAATTAACTCTTATCTTCTTCATAAATAGATCCCTTAGAAAATTTTATTAATAATTACCCAAAAACAAACTAAATGTGATAAAATTTAGAAAAATTTATTAGGTTTGTAAAACGAGTCCGGAATTTAATATGAAGATTATAAAAAAATATTTATTTAATTCAAATAAATTAACTTTAACAATTTAGGCAAATCACCCTTTGCCCTTTGTCCCGACAAAATAATATTCAAAATACATTCTGGCAAAAACCACTTTCCTTCAATAAAATCATCCGGATTAAAATTAGGATCTTGCTCATAATCAATTTCAAAAATAGTCTGAAAAGCGGAAACCCCATTTTTATGAGGCGTAAAATATCCAACTTGTTTGTAACTTACAGTTGATGCATCAATATTCAACTCTTCAGAAAGCTCGCGAATAAAAGAAGTCTCATAATCTTCGCCAGAAGACACGTGCCCACCAACACTAACATCCAGATGTAATGGAAATAACTTCTTACTCGCAGTACGCAAAGGAATCCAAATCTCACCTTTGCCATTCTTCAAAAAAGCATTTATCACCCTAAAATTGGACAACTTCCTTTTGTGAACTTCGGATCGCCACATTTTATCTATAACAACATCATTTAAATCGACCAAATCTAATAATTCATCCATTTTTCACCTTATTTATTATATTTTAGTTAAAAAATATCGTTTAAATAAATTCCAAAAAAATTTTTAGCCTTTGCCACACCTGGATCATTTATACACCCCTAATGAAATCTAATTTATAAATTTATCATTTGTAAAAATCAGAAATTCTTATACATTATACATCCTAGTTCAATTTAATTATTTTTAATAACAAACCCTTTAAAATAAAAAGTACAATATGAAAAAAATAATAATCATAATATTAACATTCTTACTCATAAACTCTTCGGCATTCAGCATGGAACAAAAATTTGATTCTCATAATGTTAAAAATTATGAAGCTGCCATTGAATCTTATTTAACAGATAATCGTTTAGAAATAGAAATTGCAATTTTCTGCACAGTCCCAATTCTTATTAAAAAAGGCACCGTACCCAATAACATCATACCTGTTGTATTCAATACGAATAAAGAAATTCAGGAATTTTTAGAAATAACTAATCCTTCAATAAAGCAGCTAAAAGACTTTATGAAAGAAACTGCTCTAGAAAAATATTGTTCTTTAGAGGATGAGATCGAAAGAACAAAAGCAAGTCTTTCTGAAGGCGAGGGTATTTTTATATTTGTTACAAAGGTACGATCAATAGTACTTAAATTTAAAATAAATTAACCTTAATAATTTGGGTAAATTCCCTTATTTATTACATTTTAGTTAAAAAACATCGTTTTTCCGCACAAAACAACATCTTGTTATAAATAATATTAGTTTTATACCCTTTTTCAATATAAACATCACTTTCCCATCAAAAAACGCTTGATATCTCGCAACAGCGCGGCCCTTTTGATAACTTCCCTGTTTTCTGATACATTGTGATTAGTCTTTTAATTTTACAATTTTTCAATATTTTGCTTTTAGGCAAATTATTAGGGCTATCAGCCCAACTCAACTGACTAAACATCAGTATTAAATTTCAAAAATCGCTTCTATAATTTTGAAGCAATTTTATTAAAAATAAAATTATAAAATTTTGTAAAAAAGTTTATAAAAAAGGATTTGTTATGTTTTTTGACCAAATAACAGGAATAATTAGTTTTGGAACCTGCCTGTTTATACTGCTAGGCTCTATTATTATTTCTATAAAAACTGGTTTTATACAGTTTAGAGCTATTCCTAAAATGATTAAAATTATTCTTCAACGAAAAAAAAGAAAGAGCTGTGATAATACAATATCTGTAAAAAAAGCTCTTCTTACTGCCATGTCATCTTCCATTGGAATCGGAAATATTGTCTCCCCTATTATTGCAATAAAACTTGGTGGACCTGGCGCTTTGATAGGTTTTTTACTTGCAACAATTTTTGGTTCTGCAGCAACCTTTGCAGAAGTAACATTTGCTTTAAAAAATAGAACCCGAAATAAAGATGGCTCTGTAAATGGTGGCGCGATGCCATTCATAAAAAAAGCTCTTTCTGCAAAGTGGGCAAAAGCATATGCAATGTCAGCTTTAGTCGTTGTCACAATTTGGGCAAGTAATCAGGCCAATGCGTTAGCCGACTTACTGCAAGCTCATAATGTACCAAACTATGTAACAGGAATATTATTAGCCGGATCCATTACTTATATTCTTATGGGTGGTGTTAAAAGAGTTGGCGAAATATCCGCAAAACTTGTTCCCGCAATGTTAATTTTATATATCAGTGCAATTTCTTGGATTTTATTTAAAAACTTTGGCAGCATTGGATCAACAATCGCTCTTGTATTTAAATCTGCATTTTCATACAAAGCAATGTTTGGAGCCGGAGCTGGTTACGGTTTACACTCAGCATTACGCTGGGGACTTGCAAAAGGTTACTATTCCAACGTATCAGGATTAGGAACAGCTAGTATTCCGCATTCAATGTCCGCAACAAACAGCCCGATAAACCAAGGAATCGTATCGATGACCGCGGTTTATACAAATGGTATAATTTGTTTCTTAACCGGTCTAGCAGTTTTATTACCGCAAAATGCCGTTGCCGCAAGCAATGGGATTGGTATAAATGTTATTGCACAAATTTTTACAAACTATTTCTCATCTGTAGGAATTGTCATCGTTGCATTTAGTGGATTTCTTTTCGCATTAGGCACAATTATAGGCGAAGGCTTTATGGGCTCTCACTGTTTCACCTATAGCTTTGATAAAAAACATTTAAAATACTACAACTTAGGAATGGCTTTATTAGTGTTTTTAGGCGCAATGTCTGATGTTAAATTCTTAGCGCAAATTACAGATATTTTCTTATTACCATTAGCCATACCAAATATGTTAAGTTTGGTTCTTCTTTCATTCAAAGAAAGTGACGTCTTACATCCTGATCTATCAGGAAAAGAACAGTTTATGCCAGCAGAAAAAATACCGACGCCGGAAATTTCAATACCAGTGCTACCTGTAGAAATTCCAACGGAGATATCTTCTGAAATCGAAAAAAACGTTTAATCTTAAAGTATCGATACAAGTTTTTAAAAATTACTTTCAAACGCTCTAGCCAATCAAACGTTTTTTTGTTAAAAATATAATGTAAATTTATAAAGCATAATTTAAATATAAGGCAACAATGAAATTTAAGTCTCTTTTTATTGCATTAGTTTTTTTTATATCAAATGTAAACGCTATGATACAAACAACTTGTATTCCTGAAATCTTCACAGAAATAGAAACCCAAAAGGACTTAAATAAATATTTCGACGAAGATTACTTAATTTATGCAAAATGTTCTAAGAACGGCCAAAAGGACAAGTTTTTTGTTCTAGAAACAATAAGCGATTACGAAAAATTAGCAACGGATTTTACAACAATCTGCTTATATTATTACGAGGATTAATTTATACGCCCGTCATGTCCTGCGACCTGTCCGCCATAGCCCTTGGCGAAGGCTGGAAGCTTTATGCGAAGTAGGAAGCTTACGCCTACGTTAAAACTTCGGCGCACAGGCAACTGGATATAAACACATAGCTGCGTAAAAAATTGTTTAAAATATAAAGTTAAAACCGCGCCCGTAGCTCAACTGGATAGAGTAACGGACTTCGAATCCGTCGGTTGCAGGTTCGAATCCTGCCGGGCGCACCAGTCTTCGCTCCTATGGAGCTACTTCTGGCTACGCCACTATTATTTTGTCATCCTCAACTTGATTGAGGATCCAGTCCTAAAATAAATTAACTTTGCGCCTATCATGTCCTGCGAAGCTTTATGCGAAGTAGGACAAGCACTTTGAAATACAATCACAACTTTGTGCCTATAGCTCAGGTGGATAGAGCGCAAGATTCCTAATCTTGAGGTCGCAGGTTCAAGTCCTGCTAGGCACACCAGTCTTCGCTCTAAAGAGCTTCGTCTGGCTTTGCCTGTAAAATGCGAAGACTGTCCGACGTAGCTACAGCGTAGACGGACCATTTTAATGCCTTCGCCAAGGCTTCAGCTGGCATGCCAACGACTTAAAGGAAATAAATTTTTATGAAATTAAACAATGTAAATAAAATAAATAGACATTTAAATAAATCACAAGAAAAAGTAACAATTCAAGAGTTTTTACGAAAAAAAAATTTGTTTGAAGGTAGTGATATTTGTTATCCCGATCCACCTGATTGCGTAGTAACAAAAATTAATGGGCAAAACCTATGGATTGAAGAAACTTGCATATTTAATAAATTAAGTTGCTTTTTACTAAAGTAACAGTAGAAAGCAACTTTAATATTTAAAGAATGAGTATAAGTATGAATAACGAAGAGATTGTTATACCCTTTGATAAAGAGTCGATTAAATTTCTTATATTTATAATGTTTTTACCAATAATATTATTGGTAAGTATGTTTTCTTTTTTTTATTTAATTGTAAATTTTCGAATGCCTTTTTTCTTGGAATTTTATATTATTCCTTTTATTAATTTTCTTTTAATTTTATTAATTTTATTATTTTTAATAGTAATAGTTCAACTTTATTTTTATATGAATGACCCTTCACCTTTGGCCATTATTAATAAAGATGGAGTTTTTATTAAAGGATACGGCCTTATTGTATGGAAGAATATTAAAGAATTTGAATTATATTCAACTAAGCGAAGCCCTGATTTTAAATTAATAGGGATTAGAGTTAAGAGTATTTTTAGCTTATTGAGGAAGGCTTCTTTGGGGGGGAAAATAGGAATAGTTGTGTCTATTATTTTTGGTTATTATCCTATTTCATTGTCATATCCCATGTCTTTATCAAATAATGGTATTAATAACGAAAATATTGTAAATTTTGCAAAAAAATATATTAATCAGATGGATTAAGAATTACACTTAATCGTATTTCTTCTTTTTATTATTTGCTAATATTGTCTAACTTTGTTTTTAAAAAAAAGCTTTTATTTGAAAGATTAAAAGGCATAGACGAATTAGACATATTTGCCCTATTTTTAGATAAAAAAAATTACCCTCACCAGAAACTAATACACATATTGGTAACTTTTCTAGTCATGAATTCGATCTAAAATACCAAGAATTATACTTTCAAGTAAACAAAGAATAACAAATTAGCCAAAGCCAAAAAACTAAATACTAGAAGTTTTGATGAATTAAGTTACTGCCTATATTTAAATTTTTCAAATTCAAACCAAATTCTATAGAACCGTTCCTGATGGATGGCTGGCCATGTTCTTTAAGTAATTAATTTAATTATAAATTTAACACTATACTTATTTGCTAATATAATTACTAAACTTACTTTAATAAAATTTTCACAAAACTCTTCACAGAATCAAAACAATTTGAATTTAATATTTCATTTTTAGTTAACCACCCCACTCTCGAAACTTCTTCAACCTGTATTTTAATATCTGATTCTTCCGCTTCCATTGCATAAATAAAATCAACATGAATATGTTCATCATCTTTACTATTTTGTGGAATAATTTGATAAAGAACAGTATATGGTCTTGGAATTTGACAATCTACTATTCCATTTAAATTAAAATCCGGATCATCTGAAATTACACAAGCCTTAACCCCTGTCTCTTCATAAACCTCTCGCAAAGCCGCTTCATGAGGCAACTCATTTCTTTCTAAATGCCCCCCTGCAGGCAACCATTTCTGTAATTTGTTATGAAAAATAACAAGAATTTTTGTTCGTTCCGGATTAACAACATAACCGGTTGCCGTAAAATCTTTTCTCAAATACTTAGTCTCTTTTATAAGATCATATGAATTATCTGCAAAACGAAACCTTATTTTATTATTTTTTATTTTATTCTTCTCCACTACAGCCTTCCAATTCTTTATAAAATTGGTCTAAATAATTTTCCATAAATTGATGTCTATCTTGTGCTATTTTTCTGCCAGTACAAGTATTCATCAAGTCCTTCAGCAATAATAATTTTTCATAAAAGTGATTTATGCTAGGACTATTATTTTTTATATAATCTTCAGAATTAGTATGCATCACAGGCTTAATGTTGGAATCATATATAATACGTCCTTTATAACCACCATAAGCAAAAGTTCTGGCGATACCAATTGCACCCATTGCGTCTAACCTATCTGCATCTTGTACAATTTTACCTTCTATAACACACATCTCTTCACTAACAACCTTTGCCCCTTTAAACGATAATCTTTTAATTATATTTTTTATTTTTTCTATTAAATCTTTATTAGCATTAAACTCTTTTAGAATTTTTTCAGCTTTCTTAGGGCCAATATCTTGGTCTCCATCATAAAATTTCCAATCCGCTATATCATGTAATAAACAAGCTAATTCAACAACCAACATATCAGCATTTTCATTCTTACCTATTTTTATGCCATTCTGCCATACCCTATAAATATGCCCCCAATCATGTCCAGAGCCTTCACTTTCAAATTTAGATTTAACCTTGTTAGCAACATCTTTAATTAATTTAGCATCATAAATATCCATAAAGAATCCTTAATAAAAAATAGATCATTTTCATTTTCGATAGTATATAAACTCTAAGCTTATAACGATACTCAAAATTATAATATTTATAACGAACAAAAAATTGCTGATAAAACAAAAGCATAAAACATCTAAATAAAAAAGAACTAAGATCTCTTGCAAACTAAAGTCAAGTTGAATAGAATTGTCTCCACCGTCGCCAAAACTTCCAGTCTTCGCCAAAGGCTACGACGGACATGATGGTGGACAGGCCGGAATGTGTCAACAAAAGCAACAGGCTCAACAGCTTTTAAGCTGTCAAATTCGCTGTTTTTTATGCCCCTGTAGCATATATTTTGTTTTTTTTATGCCTTTAATGCTATAGTTATAATATATAAAAAATAAATTTATCATAAATAATAGGAATTATTATGAAAAAAACGTTCCGAGCTGAAAAGCTATTAATAGAGGAAATAAGTCAATCAGCAAAAACAGTTCATAAAGCACTCCGTGGGCTTAAAATTGGAGAATTTGTAAAACTCATTCGAAGTCAACTTAAAATGTCTCAGAAAGCTTTAGCCAAGCGTGCGGGGGTTCCGCAGTCAACAGTTTCTCGAATTGAACTCAATCAAAAAGAACCTAATTTATCAACCATATCCAAAATATTTGACGCGCTCTCTTGCAATATCGTCGTTGCACCAATACTTAAAGAACCAATTGATGTCATCCGCAATAAACAAGCAAAGTCTGTTGCGAAAAAACATATTGAATATCTAAAAGGGACAATGAATTTGGAAAAGCAAAAACCAGACAATAAACTCTTAGAAGAACTCACTAAACAAGAAGAAGAAGAGTTACTTCAAGGTTCTGGAACAAAACTTTGGGAGTAATAAACAAATATGACAAAAATTAATTTCCCCACGACAGAGGGAGCAACTCCACTTAATGATTACAGTGGATTAAAAATTAAATAGGTACAAACATTAGATGATCTCAATCGAGTAGAAGCTGAAAATATCTCTCATGCAAAGAAGAAGTATTTGAAAAAATTGAAAACTAATCCTTCCTCGTGGTTCAACGTTAGCAAGTTAAAAAAAATACATTATGATATGTTCTGTGATGTGTGGGATTGGGCAGGAAAATTCCGTAAATCTATAACTTCTATTGGCATAAAACCATATTTAATAAGCAATAAATTGGGTGAACTATGTGCTGATGTAAAAGCCTGGTCCGATAAAAGCGTTGACTTAACATTCATAGAACAAGCAGCAAGGATCCATCATCGATTAGTTTTTATTCATCCTTTTGAAAACGGCAACGGTCGCTTCTCACGTTTAATTGCCGATCGTTATTTAATAAATTGTGGTTGTTCTTATCCAAATTGGCCTTATTTACAAGACAAAGGTAAATCGTGCAATGAATATATTAAAAGCTTAAAGGAAGCAGACAAGGGGAACTATGATAGCCTTGTCAAATTTATGCATACGTTTGGAGCTAAAGATCCTTCATTAAACGGTAATAAGTAAAATTAAATTTTTTGCAAACTCAATCCAAATTTTATAGACTTGGTTCTGAATGTGTCAAATAAGGGACACCAGCCTTCGCTAAAGCTTCCCCCTACGCCCAGGTGGCTACGGCGGACAGGCCGGAGGACAAGTCGGCTAGCAATCCAACTTTTTAAAGGAAATAAATCTTTCTATTCTTTTTTGAATGAGTGTGAAATATCTAAAGGAATCAACTGTCCATTTAATTCTACCATTAACTTTTTACAGCCAAGTCCATTTAGGATTTTAAAAAAACTTTTCATACTAAAATCTTTTTTGATTCCTGAACGCATTGCCTGAACAACTGTTGGAGATACTCCTGCTAATTTTGCAAGTTTTCTAACAGATATATCGTCCCGCTCCATAGCGGCCAAAAGAAGCTCTGATAATAAAAGTTCTTTATATTCTTCAAAAAAAATGTTTCGTTCTTTTGAGCTTAGTGATTCCACAAATTCATCACTTGTTGATTTTATTTTTTTAATCATAATAAATTCCCCCTGTATATCTTTTTTCATAATCTTTTTTTGCTCTTAATGCCATTGATTTTTCTCTTTGCGGTATTTTGTTTGTTTTTTTCTTGTATGCATTGGTTACTACTATTTTTGATCCATCAAAGAAAAAACATAAAAAACGATTTTGCGATGTTTTTATTGCATATATTTGATTACCTTCATATCGAAATTTTTCTTTGTTAAATATTTTTCCGATATCGCCAAGTAAATATAATAAATATATAAATTTTTTCCTTTGATCAAACGACAAATCCTCAAAGTATTTAAGAGCAGAACTTTTACCACGACAATCAAAATACCACTCTATAGTAAACTTAACACCACTATACGCTACAAACTTTTTAACCATAAAACTCCCTGATTTTTCTATACTTAAAGCGTACCACGACCGTGACACAAAGTCAACGACCGCAAATTCTGGATTAAATTTCGGCCTATATTTAAGCCTTGTAAACTAAGATTAAATTCGATATAATTGTTTCCACCGTCGCCAAGGCTATGGTGGACAGGCCTGAACGCGTCAACTAAGGGACACAAATAACAAACTTTAAAAAAAAATGCTTTAAGGTAAAATAATGAAATTAGATAAATCTAAATACGAAAAACAACTAATAACGCTCGGACAAGAAATAGCAACTTGTTACACGACGTTAGAAATTATCAAGGAACTATTCAAACAGTTTAAAGAAAACGATGAAATTTTTCAAAAATACAGTCTTTTTTTATATTCAACTTATTTCGCATTTCATGATCAACTTATTTTTAATATCAATCGACTTCATGATGAAAGTAGAGACTCATTAAGCTTATTAAAGTTACTAAAAAAGAATTTACAGCAATATGGGGATAATAACTCTGAAGAAGAAACTAAAATTTTAAAAACAATAAAAAATAATATTGTATACGAAAAATCAAAAAAATTAAGAAATAAATATGGCAAAGCACACCTAGATAGAAAAGTATCTATAAATGAAGAAAAAAGAAAAAAAATTTATGAAGAAAATAAAATCAAACATCAAGAATACTATAATTACATCAAATTATTAGAAAAAGCCAAAAATATACTTTATCGACGACTTGGGATTATTTGTCTTGAAATGACTATACAAGATCATACTCCCCAACAAATTAAAAAACTTTTTAAAGTACTGGCTATTTCTTTTGAACATTACAAAACCTCCAATACTGATAAAACATATTGGCAGTAATCACAGCTTTTGCCATGTGGTGGAATGTTGTCAGATTGAAGACATTCATGAGCCTTAGTAATCATTTTTTCTACCCAGGAATCATTGCCTTCATATGGAAGCAATGAGATATCAAAATCTAATTTTTTATCAAACCGATCAGCTTCCTTTTTTCCATTGCAGTAAACAAAATAAGATATGTTTGAAACTTTAAAGCCATTTTTACGGAACAACCATTGATAAACTTCTATACCTATAGCAGAACATATATCATTAATCGAACAACCTGCATGACAGGTTATTAAAACCTTTCCATCATCACCTTCAACAATAGATAAACTAGGATTTTTATCGTCATGTGCAGGACAAAGGATTATAAAGCCATTTCCGGAAGACTTTGGGTTGAAACCTGTTCTTGCAGATATTAATGCAAGAACAGGTTTCATCTAATTGCATGATCCATCCTCAAGTTTATCTAATATTATGTTTTTATTATCCTGAAGGCATTCTGCTAATTGTTTCATTCGAAAAATTAAAATCTTATCTTGCAATGGTAAATGCTGAATATTATAGTTTGCGGTTCTAAGCACTTTAATTAATATATTTGGAGTTGGAGAATTATCTCTTGTTTCAGAAAATAGTTGAATAAGTTTCCTTCTGTTTCGAAAAGACTCTCCACACAAATCTCGCAAAATAGGCGTAGAAATAGTATCATCTTTCATAATAAACCTTCTAATTTATTGAGCCTGCTAATACAGGCTTTTCTTTTTTAAAATATTTTTCTTGACGCGCCGATCAATCGTGATCAGCAATGAAAAAAAATCCGCAAACTTTTTTAAATCATCCCCAAACAAAGAGACATCTCTCTTCTGCGCAGATTTTTGTTCGAAAATGAGTTTTGAAGCTTTGCGTAATTTCTTCATACCCAAAGACTACAAACTAAAATGGGGCGCCTATAGGGCGCCCCATGAGGTTTTGAAATATGGTGAATATGACGGCTAGATCAATAAAACCAATTCAAGGTTTTTCAGGAGAAAGATATTTTCGATTAATCCAATGTTCTCTTTTTCTTTTTTTTTCTTGATCGTCATCTTTTTTTCTTGGTGTCATTTTAAAGACACCTCCTATTCCTAGGCATTCTTTAATCTTTTTATTGGCAGATTTTCGTCTCTCCTCGACAACAGATTCTTCTTTACCGCATAAATCAATAGAAATCGGTTCTCCAGTAACTTTAGAAACCAATTCATTCTCTTTAATTGGATTATAAGGATTAGGATAAAATGAATTTACATATCTACCAACTTCAAAATTTATATTAAATGAACACTCTTTTTTTCCTAATTTAAGAATCCTATTATCTCCAATTACTTCAAATTTTAAATAGTTTTTTTTCGTTCTTATTAATTTGGACTTACAATTTAATTTTTCTACTATGTAAAGATAAATCATCTGTAAAGCATATTTAAATTCTTCAACACTAACTCCTGTTGCTTTTTCAAAAGGAGTTTCCGTCGTTCTTTCATCTATTATTGATTTAATAGCTTTTAATCGATCTGAATAATAGTTAAAAAGCAAAAAATTATCTGTTAACGCATCCCTTTTTAATTCTTCTCCATACTTGTAAATTTTATATGTCCAAACAATAAGATCCCACAAGTACCATATTTTTGTATTTTGAATTCTAGCTAACCTCTCTTTTTCCTTATTATAAATATTATATTTAGACGGTAACTTTAATGTTACATGCAAAGAACTTTTATCAGAAAAATAACAAACCACACATGCAAACTTAGATACAAAAGGAATATGAATAAAATTTAAATTAACAATAAAATCCAACACTTTCTTAATAGCATCTATTTTATTATCAACTACATCACCACTAACAAAAGTTGAGCCCTTTGGATCAATATTAAAAAAACTTTTTTCAAAAAAATCCTTTTTTAAATCTATTCCACAGTTAATACAATCTTTTTTTATTTCATCATAATCAAAACTAAAAGATTCAAGAGTCATTTTTTTAGATTCAAGCAATCGTTTATTATCATTTTCATATTCTGAAATAATTAAATTGTTGATTGGTTCTAACGATTTATTCCTATCAAATACTTCGACAAAATCAAAAGAATTCAATAGTATCATTTTGTTTGATTTTGCTTCTTGAGCTTTTGTATTAATTAAACTAAGCTTTTCTATAGTTTTTGATGCCATATTATAATTACCTTTTTCGTTATACCTTTATTTAAAGGTTTAATTATACTATGGCATTTTAATTTTTCTAAAATAATAAAAATCAAGATAACAAATAGAAAAAAATCCATTTTTAAATTAATAATGATTAAACTATCTACAAACCTCCAAAAAGAATTTAATTCGTATAACTTTTATATCCCTAAAAAAACACCCTTTTTGCTTGTTTTTAGTCCTTTTTTCAATAAATGCGTTTGCTTATAAATTAAACAAGGATATTCTAAAAATAGAATAAAAAAATCTAACAATTTAATCTTTATGGAGGTTTATCATGAAAAAGAGATTATTATTAATTACGGCTGCTATTATACCATTAAGTATTTATTCAGCAAACAGAACATTAGTGTGTCCAACGTTTAAGGCACCTGTATATGTTAATTTATCAGGGGAAGAATCATCCAGATATGATGATTCTTCAAAGTTTGATACATATCAAACTCCTTTCTTCAATGAAGTATCTAAATTTAGAGACAATTTAAATTTAGATGAAATGGATTCCCAATTTGCAGAAAGTATTTATAATATATTAGATCTTTTGGCTGCAGACGAAAACTCTAATTTCACAGAAGCTTTTCATAGAGCGATGGACTTGGTATTTTTAGCTATTGTTGATAATTCAAAAGAACAAGTTGAACAATTGGCTAAATTAAACGAGCTCTTTTGTTTAAAAAAACCAGGAATAAGTATTTTTAATTCAGATCCTAGAGATCTTTATCCTCTTGAATGGGCAAGATATTTTAAAAGGTTCTCTTTAATTAGAGTATTAAAAAACTGTGGTGCTAATAAAACAACTGGAGTTTTTTCCGATAAGGTTAAAAAGTATGACAACTTAAAACCAGTACACTTTTTAGCTTTAACAGGACAGTTTGAAGAAGCAACCAAATTCGTAAGAGATGGGGAAGATTTTACCGGATTCCCATTCGATGAAAGTGGCTCTTGCGTAGGCGGTATGAAATCATTGTTAGATTATACTCTTAACTTCGTAGACTATAAAACTGATGAATGCTTAGAGTTTATACAAGAAATTATCAATAGAGGATATAACATTAATAATGTTATGTATGATAAATCTATTTGGGTTGATATCTTCTACCAACCATGGAACATTAAAAAGATAGATGAAGTTATTCAATTCTTTATTGCAAATGGAGCTAATCCAAATTGTCCAATTAAAAGTGGAAGTAGTTTAGATTTTCCTCTAACTTTAGCAATACAAAAAAATGATGTTAAAGCTGTAGAAAAATTATTAAGAGGATCTGCAGATCCTAATGCGGCAAGTATTAGACAAGGTAGAGGTAATTGTAAAATTACAGAGACACCTCTTTCATATTCTGAAAATAGAACCCGTGATGGTAGAAGTATCGGTGCACTTGAATCACAAAGTCAAGCTGCAATAAGAAAACTATTAATCGAATACGGTGGAGTAAGAACGAATCAATTATAAATACTTTTAATTAATAAAAAAGCCGAGGAACATATTTGTTCCTCGGCTTTTTCTTTTTTGGAACATCCCAAACCATAAATTGGAGTTCAATTTAAAAAACTACTAAATAATGGGTTTTCCCCTGTAAAAATCTTACTCAAACCTTGGAAATTATAACTAAATTCTATAGACTTGGTTCTGAATGCGTCAACTAAGGGACGTCCTTCTTTACCTTGAAAAGAAGCTTCTGAGGAAATGCATATCTATATCTTAAAAACCCCCCTGCCATTAACATTAAAATTGAAAATATACCTATTGTTTTTACAATAAATATTATTCTTTTTTTCATAATCTATAACAACTCACTATTCTTTTTTTCTATTTTCTATATTTTTTTTAGATAGAACATTTCGAGCAAACCCTAAGAATTTCATCTCTATCAAAGCCATCTTGATACATTTGATTTTCTATTTTTTCGATTTCTTTATGACAAATTGATATTGTTAAATAATCACCTCTTTTTAAAGCATAAAACTTATCTTTATAATAAAAATTGAGGCCAAAAGCATAATGCTTTATTAATCTTCTTTTTCTTGCTTTTTCCACGGAAGCTGCTTCTTTTATAAGTTGCTCACTTCTCCACACATAAAAACCACCTATACTGCAAGAAAAAAGAACCGCAAATGAAATTGATATAAAAAATATATTTTTAAAGGATATTCTCATTATTGATTCCAATAAAAATTTTCTTGTCTTCTTGGCTATTATCTTTACCCTTTTTGTACCCATCATCATAACCTTCTTGTAGGCCTTTTCGTCTAGAGAAGCCAGATCTTCTTCCGCGGATTTTGTATCAGTGATACTTATATTATTATTTATGATAAAAAACCATGTAATGCTGAAGATGCGTTAAAAATTTCTTTATGTGTCGTTAGAACCCAATCCGGTTTGTCTTGCGCTTTTTCTCCAGCCACTTTATCGTAGTCATTAGTTATTAGTTCTATCATTTGATTAACAAAAATTTTAATTATAAGATCTTTGTTCTTCTTGTATATATTTTTTCTACTATCTTTAACTTTTTCATCGTTGTTAAAATCATGCAAATCGTTGTAAAGTTTATTAAAGATAAGTCTTTCTGTTAGAATTATAAAGAATTGTGTGTTATATGCTAAAAAAAACTTTTTACTATTTTCTATTAACCGTTCATGTGAATAATCATGAGATTCCATACTTATGTCAATGCCCAGTTTGATACTAATGCTAATTAGATTTTCTAAATATTTTATTTGTGTACTCATAATAACCTCCTTAGATTAAAAATTGTTTCGTAAAACTTAACTTCCAATATTTTTGATCTTCTTTACGGTACTTATTAAGATCAACTGTTTCTAATTCCGCGGTTAAAACTACACACAACAAAAAATTATTGAATACTTAACGCTAAAGCCAAAAGTTGTTGATACTGTATCTGACTTTGTATGCCATACTGTATTTTCATTGCAGCAAGCTTTTTTTTAAGTTGTTCTTCTGAACCAAGCATAGCAGCCGAAAAAGCACTTGATTTTATAGCCCCTAATCCTGCAAATTTTTCTGCTATACCAGGAGCCGTGTTAGAATGAAAGTTTTCTAGTACCTGTTGAGCTATAAGTTCAAAGCCTGCATAAGGATTTTGTAATCCCTTCATAGCCATATCTATCATTTGATCTTTTTGCTGTTGTTGTTGTGGTGTAAGGTGTGAATATGCAAAAGAAAAACTAAAGTTAGCAACAAATAATACTAAAAAAATAATCTTTATAATATTTATGTTCATATTTATTCCTTATCTTTAAATTATTAACAAATCTTCATTATTGAATTGCTTGTAGATAACTCAAGCTTTTTACTATTACGTGAATCAATTAATGTAATTCTAAATTCTGATGTAAATTCTTCTTTAGATACAAATATCAAACCATTAATAGAAGTAAAAGGACTAATTATTTGATCACTCAATTCTTTTCTTATAAAATCTTCATCAAGCTTTGAATTTGCACTTGAAGATTTCACACCATCAACTATAGCAGGTATTATAAGTGGCCATAAAACAAATAAAGAAACTACACCATATCCAGCTGCTCGGCCAAGAGTAGATGTATGCACTTTTTTTGAAATTTCCTCCGCTGAAACAAACGGTAAACTAAACCCTGATCTAGAGAAATTAATATATTTGTTAGAATTATTTACTATAGTAATTTGAATAGGTTGATAGCCTTTTGCTAAAACATTTCTATCTAAAAATCGCTTACAATCATTTAAATTAAAAACTTTATACGCAAAAGAAATAGATTGTTCATCATTATTAAATGATGTTGCCATGAGTCTATTTAATGGCTGTACTCGATACTTCGCACATCCTCCCAAAAGAAAAACCACAACAACTGGTATAATAATTTTAAATATTTTTTTCATAAAAAATGACCTCCTGAAAAACCATATAAATATGGTGAAATAACCATTCCATTTTAGATATAACCTAATCTAATATTGCCAAATTAAGGAAGATATATCAAAGGCCACAGATTGGATTAATTTAGCTCAAGAAATCGCCAAACCAGCCCTATGTGAAAAGCTGATCACTAATGCATGAAACCGGTATAACGACTGTTCTAATCTGTTACAAATCACAATCAAATTCTATAGAATTGTTCCTGAATGCGTTTAAGAAAATAAAAACAAATCCTTTGCTTTAAAAATAGCAGCAACGGCATAAAGAGGAAATGATTCTATACTTTCATGTCGTGAATAATTTTGTGTAGAAAAACGAATTCCAAATAATGAATTCGGACGATCTTTTAAAAACAAATGTAAACTCCTGAGTGTTTTTCCAGATCCACTTTTAACCTCAACGGGAATGATTTTTTCTCCTTTTTGAATCAAATAATCAACCTCCGCACTACTACTAGGAACATTTCTCTGCCAATAGAATAATTGTTTTTTTGCATGCACATTTGCATAGGCTAGCATTTCTTGTCCAACGAAAGATTCTACAAGCTCACCTTTGTTAACAAACTGCTGCATTGGATTCAAAAACCATGCTTCTAAATCAAGTCCTAAAACCGCTTGGCTCAGGGCAACGTCTAAAAAAATTATTTTGTAACATTCTGGATTAATATTTGCACCCAATGGAATACCATTACCAGAGCTATGCGTAACTTTATGGGCTATTCCAGCAGTAATAAGAAGATCTAGTGCCGGGGCAAGCTCCCTCTTTCGATAATTACCATCAATCCCGCTATATCTAAATTTTTTACCCATTTGCTGAGGAATGTTTGTAAAGATAGCATCAACATATTTAATTTGAAATTTTTTCGCATATTTAGAAAAATCCTGTCGATATGTATCAATTAATGAGTGATGCAATGCAAAGCAACGGGAAGGATCCTTTGTTTCTCTCCAACACTCAACAACCCCAGGCATACCACCAATTGCCAAATATTCCCCCAAAATCGAAAATATTTTATTATGCACAGGTTCTGAAATCAACTCTTCAACACGATGTGACAATATTTCCTGTACAAGAATATCATTTTCTGTAGCAAGCAAAAATTCAAGAAATGACATTGGATATACATATAATGACTCAACTCTTCCAACTGGAATTCCAACATTTTCCACAGCAAAATCAAGCAACGATCCTGCCGCAATAACATGCAAATCTGGAATGTTTTCATAAAAGTAGCGTAGCGATGTTATAGCTTGTGGAACCGCCTGAATTTCATCTATAAAAAGCAAAGTTTGTCCAGGTATAATCGGTTCCCCTGTAAATAAAGAAAGATCTCGTACAATTCTTTGAATATCTAAGTCTTTTTCAAAAATAATTCGAGCTGCAGGTTGAGATTCTAGGTTTATCTCAATAAATGATACAAATTGTTTGCCCAGGTGCCGGACAGAATATGTCTTCCCAACCTGGCGAGCCCCTCTTAAAAGCAGCGGCCTTCGAAACTTAATATCCTTCCAATCAAATAATTCTTTATCAATAAACCGTTTCATTTTATTACTCCATGGTTAAAATTCAAGGCAAAATCTATAAAAAATGGTCAAAATTAAAGGTACTATTTAAATAATATGGTTAAAATTCAAGGATATTGCAACAACTTAATTAATTCTGTTAGCACAAAGTGATAATTAATTTGAAGCAGAAATCAAATTCGGATGGCATTGTGGATGGTTTGCCAAAAATTATGGATATTTTTAGTAATTTAGTGTTTTTAATCCAATAGAAGCCTTAATATAACAAAGAGTAGAATAGTAAAATAAAAAAACATAAAAAAATAGACTCTATTCTAATATTGAAATAGAGCCTATTTCTATAAAAATAATAAAATATTATTTTTTTAAAGATCCTGTATATTCTATTTTAACTGAAACGGGCTTAAGCACCTCTGCGCCTGAAAAAGGTCCATAACTCGTAGAAAGATCGGTTATAATGAAAAGTAATTTCACCGAAGAAACTCCATATTTTTCTGCAAACCATTTCTCAAATAAGTCCTCTTTTATAAAAACATAACGAGCTAAAACTGTATACCCCCTGCTAGCATCCCACTTCGGATAATCTTCAGGTCTGGCTGTAAACTCAGGAGGGTTAATCTCTGATATCTTAAACCATTGAATAATAGGCATTACCGATGACATTAAAAACATAAGAATAAAAAGAGAACTATAAATGATCTTCTTCACTCTAACTCCTTGGTTATTTGATTTGAAAAAATATAAAAAATAACAATAGTAAACAGACTAAATAATTAAAATAAAAACACAAGTATTTTTTTCGGAATAAAGTAATTTTAAGAGCTTAGGTAAATCACTCTAACCGTTAACACCGCTATATAAAAATATTTTTCACAAAGAAACTATTTCATTCTTTTAACCCAACAATATCTTTATGTTCCAATACTTAATTTAAATATCAAACATTTCTAGCATTCCTAAAACTACTTTTACTAAACTACTAAATTGAAAAAAAATTAAAAAATAATAAAAAATTCTAGGAGCGATAATGAAAATCTATAAACTCTTTTTATTAAGCATCTCAATTCTACTTTTAAGTTCATGCGGAAAAGATACCGGTATGCGGATAACAACAAATACATTCGCAAATAAAGAAATTATACCAAGAGGTTTTAAACCAAATAGCACTTTTTCCATAACAGCAAAACAAAAAGGTGATCAATTGTTCATACAAGAAGTTTCACAAAAAATTGCAACGCTCATAAAAGATCAAGGGTTCTCGGTTAAAACAACTGGTAAAGCAGATTATGATTTAATATTCTCCTTTGGAATGGAAAAATCAACGCATACAAGAGATGTTCCAGTATACGTTCCAGATTACGGTCCTTGGTATTATTATAACTATTATGCTCCTTATCGTTATGGTTATGGCTATAGAGTTACATATGTACCGGAAGAATATACCTTATTTAATAAAATACTTTTAATTGAGGTATACAAAAATAGTAGTGGTAAAAAAGAACCGGTATGGCAAGGAACAGCACATAGTTACGAAGAAGATAGTGACTTGCGAGATGCTATAGATTATTTGTTGGTAACCATATTCAAACACTTTGGTAGAAATACTCAAAAATATATAAATACCAGAATGGAAGAAACCAACCAAGACGTACAAAGATTAAGGGAAGAATATTTTCAACCGATTGATTATACAGAAAAAAACAACAAAACATACCAACGTTCTTTACTAAAGAAATCGCTTTTAAAGAATTAGTACAGCTATGAAAAATATTATTAAAAAATTTTTGGCTATTTTTATTGCAATAATGGAATCCGAGCCTCTAAATTTGAAAAGAGAAATGAAAATTATAGATAAATGACACATCGTTTTTGTTCCGAATTTATACAACAAAAAATGGTTTTGAAAAAATCGAGCTTATACCTGTGCTAATTTCGAATATGCAAGTAAATATTGCATCTCCAGACCTTGCATTACAAATTTTGGAAAAAATGAACCGCCTTTCCGCAAAATTTAATACACAGGTTGAAATTGAAGATGAACGAGGATACGTGAATATTTTGTAAATTTAAAAAAAATTGATACCTTTAATTACAAGGTTCGTCATTTAAACATTCTGACAAATTCTTTGCATTTGTTATAAAAAAAGGAAATCAGTGGAAAGTATTAGAATGAATTTTCTAGAAAATAATGGCTATATAAAATATTCGGCAAGAAAAAATATAAATGTATCTTTTTCTAAAAATTTAAAAAGTTGGAAAATCCTAAAAAAAAATTTACTTCAACCCCGTAAAAATTACTTTGACTCTTCTCCTCTTCATACACTAAATGCCGTATTAATAAATGAAGGTATTTTACTAACCTATTTTGTTAAAGCCCCCCTCTCATTAGGAGTTGCCATTTTTGACAAAAAAATGCCTAATAAGCTTTTATGGCGATCAACCAATCCGGTGTGGAAAACTCAAAAAAAACTGTGCCCTTTAAAAGTTGAAAAACAAGAAGACAATCTAATTCTTTATTTTCAAAATAAAGAAGGAAAACGTCAAAAAGTTGTTGTCCCTTTAGTTGCTATTTTTTGCAAAAAAACTGCCGATGTTCAACCTACTTTAGAAAAATCTATAAACAACCCCATACTCAAACCTAAATCCAAAAACTCATGGGAATCAACAGCAACTTTTAATGCTGCCGCAATTTATTTGGAAGGTAAAGTACACTTACTATATCGAGCGGTAAATGAAAAACGAGATTCAGTATTAGGATATGCTGCAAGCAAAAATGGAAAAAACTTCGAAGAAAGGTTAGATTCTCCAGTTTATTTCCCTAGAACGCCACATGAATTTGGAAAATCTGGAGGATGTGAAGATCCACGATTAACCAAGCTTGATGATAAAATCTATATGACTTATACTGCCTTTAATGGATATATAAATCCTCCCGGAGTTGCTTTAACTTCAATTAACGTTAAAGACTTCTTGGCAAAAAAGTGGAAATGGAAACATCCAATCTTTATATCTAAACTAGGCGAAGCCCATAAAAATTGGGTAATCTTTCCCGAGAAAATAAAAGATAAGTTTGCTATTTTACACAGCATTTCACCTAAAATCCAAATTAACTATTTCGATAATCTAGAATTCAATAATTATACTCCTCTCAAAAGCTTTCATTCTTTTGGTTCAAGAAAAAACTGTTGGGATAATATGGTTAGGGGAGCTGGTCCTCCACCAATTAAGACAGATATTGGATGGCTAATTATTTACCATGCTATTGATAATCAAGAACCTAGAAAATACAAGTTGGGAGCCATGATTCTTGATTGTGATAATCCAACTAAAATACTCCATCGATCACCCTATCCTATTTTGGAACCAAATGCCAAATATGAGAATGAAGGTTTTAAAACGGGAATAATTTACGCTTGTGGTGCAACAATAATTGGCGATGAGTTGTTGGTCTATTACGGAGGAGCTGATACAGTAACTTGCGTGGCAACGACTCCTTTAAAACAATTTTTGAATAAATTAAAAACTTCAAAACCAATTGAGTTAGAATATGTTTAAATTTGAGCGTTCAATAAAAAACCCTATTTTACTTCCTAATAAAAGTAATGATTGGGAAACAGAGGCCGCTTTCAATGGTTGCCCTGTAAAAAAAGGAACTACGGTACATCTCGTTTATAGAGCCCTTTCTTCTTCTATAGAACACAACGGAATAAACATGCATCTTTCTACGATTGGGCACGCCGTAAGCAAGGATGGAATAAATTTTGAGAAACGCAAACAACTGATTAAACCTGAATATGATTGGGAAGCATTTGGCTGTGAAGATCCAAGAGTAACCGAACTGGAGGGGGAATATTTTATTTTTTATACCGCTTTATCCAAATACCCATTCTCAGCTGAAGGTATAAATATTGGTGTAGCAATCACAAAGGATTTTAAAACAATAAACGAAAAACATTTAGTAACTCCGTTTAACTCTAAGGCTATGACTCTATTCCCAAAAAGAATTAATGGTAAGATTGCAGCCATCTTAACCGTACATACTGATTTGCCACCAGCTAAAATCGCTATTGCTTATTTTGACCACAAAGAGCAGATTTTCTCAAAGCAATATTGGAATGAGTGGTATGCTTCACTTGACGATCATGTAATACCTTTGTTGAGATCTTCTGTTGATCATTTAGAAATTGGAGCTCAACCAATAAAAACAAGATACGGCTGGCTATTGCTCTTCTCTTACATCAAAAATTATCTCTCTCACCAAAAAACATTTGGGGTCGAAGCACTGTTGCTTGATTTAAATGATCCAACAAAAGTTGTTGGTCAGACAAAAAAACCAATTCTTACCCCAGAAGCAGATTACGAACTTAATGGTAAAGTACCAAATATTGTATTCCCTTCCGGTGCCCTTGCGCACCAAGACAAACTTCATTTATATTATGGTGCCGCCGATACTTCCTGCTGTTTGGCAACAGGAGATATAAAAGAGCTCCTTAAAGAATTACGGATCAAGCCAAAAATTCAGTTAACAGAAACCATAGAACAAGCAAAATTACAACGATTTATCGGCAATCCTATTATTACCCCTAGACAAGAGTTTGCCTGGGAAGCCAAAGCCACTTTTAATTCAGGAGCTATTTATCTAGATGAAAAAGTTCACCTTATCTATAGGGCAATGTCAAAAGATAATGCCTCCACGTTAGGTTATGCAACAAGCAAAAATGGCTACACGATAGAAGAGAGATTACCATATCCCATCTACACTCCAAGGGAAGATTTTGAATTTAAAAAAGGAACCAGTTCTTCTGGACCAGATTTTTCAGGATTGGATGCTCTAGATTTTTATCCGGATTTTTCAGGATGTGAAGATCCAAGGCTTACCAAAGTTGGCAATACACTTTATATGTGTTATACGGCTTATGATGGTATGAATCCTCCAAGAGTTGCTCTTACCTCAATAACAATAAAAAACTTCCTAAATAAAAAATGGCTTTGGAAAAAACCTAAACTAATTTCTCCACCCGGAATCGCAGATAAAAATGCTTGCATTTTTCCCCAAAAAATAAATAAAACGTACATGTTCTTTCATAGAGTAGGTGTTTCCATTTGTATAAGTTTTATATCAGATTTAAATTTTAAAGAAAAAAGATGGCTAGAACATAATAAAACCCTATTTGGACCAAGAGGAGATATGTGGGATAATAAAAAAGTTGGAATTACAGGTCTCCCGATAGAAACAAAAGATGGGTGGTTGTTAATTTACCATGGAGTTTCGAATCCCGGAAGCATCTATAAATTAGGCGCCGCGCTTTTAGATTTACAGGATCCTTCCCAAGTTATCGCCAGAACAGATTATCCAATTTTTGAACCGGAGATGGTATATGAAAAGGAAGGTCTTATACCTAATGTTGTTTTTTCTTGTGGAGTAGTAACAATAAAAAATAAAATCTTTGTTTATTATGGAGGAGCAGATAAAGTTATTGGAGTTGCAACTATCAACTTAAATAAGCTGTTAAAAAGTCTAAAAAACCAATAACGATTTTTGCCGGCCCCTATACAATTCTTTTACTGCAAGTTCCTAGAAAGTTTACATCAAGATGCTTACATCAAGATATGGTTTTAGTGCTCGAACAAAATCACATTTAACCTTTCGTAACCCTTCTGCTGTATCAGATTCAAATCTCAAACTAATAATCGATTCGGTATTCGATGCTCTTACTAATCCCCAACCATATGGCATTTGAGCTCGAATACCATCTATTGTTAAAATTTTAATATTTTTTTTATCTACAAAATAATTTGTTACATGATCAACAATAAGATGCTTATCTTTTTCCTTGCAGGTTAAACGATATTCCGGCGTACTAAATTTTTTAGGAAACTCTGCAATCAACTCTCTTAACGTTTTGTTTGTTTCTTGAAGAATTTCAAACAGACGCATCATAGCATAAATTCCATCATCATATCCAAAGTATCGGTCTTTGAAATAAAAGTGACCACTAAGCTCACCCGCAAGCAAAGCATCTTGTTTTTGCATTATATCTTTGATCCTTGAATGCCCTGAGGGCGCCATAATAAGTCTTGCATCCCATTTGTTCAAAAGCTCTATAAGACCAGATGAACTCTTTATATCAAAAACAATAGTAGATTTAGGATGTTTTTTTAACAGTTGTTTACTAAATACTGCTAACAACTTGTCACCTGGAACTAAATAACAATCTTTAGTTACAGAACTCATTCGGTCGCAATCACCATCAAAACCTATTCCGAGTTCTAACTTTTTATCTTTTTTAAGAAAATCAAAAACAGTTGTCATATTTTCAGGTTTTGTTGGATCTGCTTCATGATTAGGAAATGTTCCATCCACTTCTTCATATAAAAGTTTTATATTTTTCCATCCCATTTCTTTTATCAACCGAGGAATGACAGTGCCAGCCGTTCCATTTCCACAATCTATGATTGCAGCAATTTCTAAATTTTTTAAATGAATAAACTCTTTAACCAACCATTTAATATATTCGTTTGTTGCATCATATGTTTTTACATTCCCTTTTTTTGTTTCAGAGTATTTGTAAAAATCCTTTTCTTGTACAATTTTTTTAATTTCCTGAATTTGGTTACCCCATACATTTTTTTTATCCAGGCATATTTTAATACCATTATATTCTTTTGGATTATGAGATGCCGTTATCATTAGACCCGACACACTTTCCCTGTGGGTAAATAAAGAAAAATAAAGAACAGGTGCTGGACACAAGCCAATGTCAACTACATTTAATCCAAGATCAGTAATTGCTGCAATCATATTTTTTTTTATTTTCGGTGAATGCAACCGGCCATCCATTCCAATCAAAATGTTGTTGGTTTTCGGATTTTGTTTTAGAAAAAAGGTAATAATGGCTTGCGTAAGATCATAGATATCATCAATTAAAAACTCTTCACCTACAATTCCTCGAATATCATATTCTTTAAAAATATTATATCTCAATGTACTTCTCTTTATTTGGTTGGACATTTGAATAATCAAACCTTATTTAAAAAAATGTTTACAACTCTTGTAAACTAAAATCAAATTCTATAAAATTATTCCCAAATACATAAACTGAGGGATCTTATTTTTTCAATTTTCTTTGAAAGGAAAAGTTAGTGAAAAAGAAAGTTTTGAATGTTAATGAAAATAAAAATACTAGGTACTCGGGGAAAAATAAAACCTTCTAGAGCATATCATAAAAGACACATTTACTCATATAAATCCTTCCAAATTATATGTACGAAACTGTCAATTTTTAACAATTACATACATATAATAAATCAAGATTTTAATAAATAAAAACAAAACTTTTATAAATTACAAATATCCAAGATAAGAATTATTAGAGAATGCCTAACAATGCTATTGCTAGGCATTCTCTAATAATTCTTATAAACACACTAATTAACAGCAGTCAAATTAAACGATGCAAATGGCGCATCATTAACAGAATATGGCTTCGTTATTTTAGCTTTATACAATCCATCCAACGTTTTTTCTATTACAACAAATAATCCAACCGGATCATTAATTGTCCTTTTTAATGAAAAAACAGGCGTAGAGTTAACCTTTTTTATTGTGCTTCCTATTTCATAAATGGTTAATGGAACAACCTGCCCATCAACGTCAACGGTATAAACACCATTCATGGCCGCCTCACCTGGCTTAATCCAAGCATCTTTAGCGTGTTTGTAACTATGAGCAGGAATAGAATCATTAAAAACTTTAGTAGGCATATCTTTATGCTTATTAGATGTAAATATAATCTGAACATTGTTAAGATTATTCCCTGTATTATTTACCACAAATACATTATCAAATAGTTCATTTTTGGATGCATAGTTACCACTTCTTATTCTATTCTTATCAAATAAAGTTAAAGCTAGAGAATCCTTAGGATGAGACCTATTGATTTTTAAAATTATAGTAGGATGTTTCAATAAAACAGATTCACCATTTATAAGTACAGAGTTTTCTTGTGGCTTATCTGTTGAATAAAAATTTACTCTTATATCACTATATTTATTAAAACTATAAAATCCAACCAAAGAAACTTTAACAAACTGTGTTTTACCATTTTGTAAAACAACTTTGTTCTTTTTAAATCTAAGAATTAAAGGGTAACCTGTATCATTTTTAACTATAGTAAAAGCATTACGATCCTGCTTTGAATACTTCTGAAGAACTTCAGTTGATTTAAGCCACCTCCCTTTCTTTTTTTTTACAGGCTTAAAAACCTTTCTTTCTATATATCGATTTCCATCTCGAGTTTTCTTGTATTCTAAATACACTCTTGTTAATTTGCCCCTATCAACTCGTATTTTTTCTTTATTCTCATAAGTTTGCCAAACATAAGTTCCTCGATAGTTTTTCAAACTTTTATCTTCGTAATAAGCATCAACTTTAAGCATCCCTATATTTCTAGGAGCCCATCCCTTAATCTTTATAGTTCCACTCTCACCAGGCCCAATCGTTACTTTCTCTAACCCCTTCCCGGAATCAACAACAAATATCATTTTGTCTGTTTTTTTACTATAAAAACGAACATAACCTGCAAAATCAAAAATATTACCAATTAAATTTGCAAAATTTAAAATATTAATAATTAAAAAAAACAAAAAAATCGTTTTATTAATTTTTTTCATAATATACTCCTTATTTTTTATTCCATTCATTATAGTATTCTTGCATCACATCATTTATATCTTTTCCAATTATAGGGTAAGCTTCACTTGGTAAATTTGCTAAAGCGATACGAAGAGACATTTTTGGTCCAGCAAACCCCTGTCCCGGCAGGCAAACAATAAATTTTTCTTGTGCGAGTTTAAATAAAAACTCTATGGCTGAAACATTTTCAATAAAATATTTAGCAAAATCATCACCATGCTTTTCTTTTGCCATTTTACCGAGATCTAACAACGCATAATAATAAGTATGCTCTGGACCCTCTGCAAAATTAATGCCTAAATTATCATAAAGACTTGTAATTCTTTTAAGTAAAATAGATTGAATTGATTTTTTGTATATTTTTTTCGAATCTAAAAGTTCAAATAAAGAAAACAACGCCATAATGCACTGTTGAGGGCAAGATAAACCGCCGGTATGCGCAAGAGCAACATTACGACTATCCATTTCTAGACGATCAATAAACTTTATTTTTTCAGGCTCTAGCGCATCTATTTTATAACGCCTATCTAACTCTGCAATATCTTCTTTTGGCAAATTCGCAATCAACTCGTCTACAATGTTGTCTTCGTGAAGCATGATTACACCAAGTCTCCAACCTGTAACTCCAAAATATTTTGAATATGAATAAACGCATATTGTATTTTTAGGAATAACGCCTACAACTGAATTAAATTCTTCTACAAACGTAGCATAAACAGTGTCAGTTAAAACAATTAAATCTTTTCGTTTATTTGTTACAACTTTTTCTATTTTTTCTAAAGTTTCTTTACTTAACGCAACGGAAGTTGGATTTGTTGGATTAACAAAAAATAACGCTTTAATTCGTGTATCTTCTAACTTTTTAATTTCAGAATCTGGGATTTGCCAACCCTGCTCTTCATCACCTTCAACATATACTTCAACCAATTGATAATCATTTAATAACGGAATTTCTAAATAAGGAGAAAAGATTGGAGTTATGATTGCAATATGATCATCTTTTTTTAATATTTTATTTTCTTTTAAAGAATCAAAAATATAAATCATTGATGCAGTGGCGCCCTCTGTTGCAAAAAGTTGAAACTTACCTTGCTTAGAGAGTTCACCTTTAAACAAAACTTGGTTTAAATAATCAAAAATTATTTTTTCAATATTTGGAAAAATTCTAGGAGGCGATGGATAAAAATCTCCAAGAGCTGCATCTGCAAGTTCGTGAACTAATTCATCTGAATCAAGCTTTAAATTTTGTTCACAATATTTTATAGCATCTTTTAAAAATATTGCAGATTTTTTATCTTCAAGCTTAACTAAAAAGCTATCTAATTTTTTTGCTATTCCATCTGGCTTTATTTTTAATCCCAAATTTTCAACATCTATATTTTTTTCTGATAACTCTATCGCAAAAAGGGTGAGGTAATTAAAAGCTTTTCGTGCAAGTGTATTTAAAAAATTAGGATTACCCCGACCAGCATTCAAAACTTCACCAATATTTTTTTTTGCTTCGTCTTCAGCCATTTGAATTAAAACATTCTTTAATTCAAATGGGCTCATTTGTGAATATTGCTTCAAATCTATTTTCATGTTACGACCTCTTCCTGATTTTCCAACTAGGCTTTTTCAAACTATAAATAATAAATGGAATAGCCAAAATTATTACAATTCCTGCAATTACAACAATTTCATAAACAAGTAAGTCACCAGTTGGAAGTTGTGCAGGAGGAAAAACAGCAACAATGTAACCTAATAATAAAGTCAACAAACCAAGAATACCAACAAACCACATACCAAAATTTCCACCAGGAATTTTATATGCCCTTCTAACTCTTGGCGCTTTGTATCTAAGTCGAATTCCTGCAAGCAACATAAGTGAATACATCGTAAAATAAATCAACATTGCAATTGCAACAGAAATCCAAAAGGCAATATTAATGTTTGGTAAAAGAAGAAAACTTCCGCCAATTAAAGAAACTAAAATTGCCTGAAGAACTAATAATCGTTGTGGTGATTTATTTTTATTAGTTTTTTGAAAATATGGTGGAAGTTGTCCATTCTTTGCACTTGCCAACAATCCTTTTACAGGTCCCATTAACCATGTATTTATTGCACCAATTGCACCAAAAGCAACAAGTATCCCCATAATTGGAATGAACCAGGACATATTAAACACTGCAAAAAAATCAGTGAAAGCTTCCATAATTCCAGCAACTAAACTAATTTCTTTCTGAGGAACAACCGCTGCAACAGAAAGAGAACCGATCACATTAATAATGAGCCCAATCACTACAACAAAAAAGATTGCAATAGGATAATTTCTTTTTGGATTTTCAACCTCGGCTGCATGAGAAGAAGAAGCCTCTATTCCAGAAAAACTCCTCATAAACCCAACAAGCAAAACTAAAGTTGTAATTTGACTTAAATTCGGAATTACATTTTTCATGCTAAGAGTCATATCAATTTGAGAAGGATTCCCCTGCAGCAAATAAATTATTCCCAAAATTATTAATAATGCACCAGGAAATAAAACTCCACCTAAAAAACCAACTGTACTAATTGCAGACGATGTTTTCTGCCCTCGAATAGCAAGAAGTGTTGATCCCCATAAAACAATTAATAAAGTTATAAGAAGAAATAATTTACTATGTGCTAAGTGTGGAGCAAAAATAAATGCTAGCGAACCACCAACAAAATAAAGTTGTGAAATTATTCCAATTATCATGTAATTCCACTGCAACCAAATTCCGACAAAACCCCACCGCTCTCCAAAAGCTTCTTTTACCCAGACGTAAATACCACCCTGCTTTGGCCAACCTGTTGCAAGTTCGGCAGAAACTAGTGCTACTGGAATAAAAAATCCAATTGCAGCAATTAATGCAAAAAATATTAAATGCATTCCTGTTACAGCTTCTGTCGGAAGATTTCTAACACTTATTGTAAACGCTGATGAAATCATAATAAGAGTGAATAAACTCATTTTACGAGATGGTTTTGTCATAAGAAAGCTCCTTATTTATAACAAAATATACTTTTTTTTATAAACAACTTTTTTAGTAAAACAAAACTCTTTAGTTTATTTCAATAAGTTTTAATATTAGATATTATAGGTCAGACTTCCCTTTAAAATTCATCACTACCCAAAATCACTTACATAAAATTTCTTTTCTTACATCTTCTAAAAAAGGAGCCCCTTTCAAATCCATCATACCCATTTCTCCAATTATAAATATTTAACAATAAAACTAAACAAAAAGCTGTATAAATTACCGCCTTTTCACAAACGCTTTAAACCATATTTCATTATTTCTGTATTTATGGTATTGTGAATATAATAATTAATTTAATCAAATATTATTGGAGGAAAAATATAATGAATATAAAGGGCGATTTTTCACGCATTACCATTGATATGCCAAAAATAGATCATAAAAAATTAAAAGCTATCTCGGCGCTTCTCGGAAAGAGCATGAGAGAACTAGTTGTTGAATCAATAAGAGAACATCTTTATAAATATCCAAATAAAGAAACCTTAAAAGCTATCGAAAATGTTGAAAAAGGAAAAGATTTAACAAAAGCCAAAGACATAAAAGACCTTTTTAAAAAACTTGGAATTTAAATGTTAAATCCAATCTTTCAACGACAATTTGCAAACGATATAAAAAAAATAAAAAAACGCAGCAAAGATATCGATAAACTTAAAAATATCATCACACTCTTAATTGAAAAAAAAACATGCAAAAAATCTAAATCACAAACTCAAAGGGAACTTTAAAGGTTTCTGGGAATGTCATGTCAAACCTGATTGGTTATTAATTTATAAAAAAACAGCAACTCAAATTATATTTGTTAGATCTGGATCTCATTCTGATCTTTTCTGAAAAACTAGTTCCAATACACTAAATCAAAAGAAGCATTTAATGTTTATGAAAATATTAATAACAATTTGTACCATTTTAATAACAATAGTTATAGGTTATTTTATGTTTTTGAAAACAAGCAAAAAAAATCAAACCGGAACCGTTATCGTTCTTAACGGCCCCTCTGGATCTGGAAAAAGTTCAATCCAAAAAGAATTTCAACAGTTACAACTACCAGCTCTGTGGATAAAAACAGGAATAGATACTCTTTTTGATAATGCAATGCCAGACATTACACCTGAAAATATGAATTATTGGCAATCAAAAAACCCCATAAGATGGATTGAAAAAACTAAAGATCTTTCTAAAAACAACATCGTAACTCTATTTGTAGGAAAAGAAGGCGAAAAAGCCATTTACGCCATGAATGACTCTATTGCTTCTTACGCAAAAAACGGCTGTAATGTTATCGTTGATTACATTGCCTATAAACAAAAATGGTTTGACGATTTAGAGCAAAAATTAAAACAATTTAAAACTTACTATGTCGCGGTTCAAATTCCACTAGAAACTTTAGAACAACGAGAAGCTAATCGTAGAACATCTCCCGTTGGACACGCAAGAAGTCACTACTTCGATGTCTATAGAAATAGAAAATATGACTTAACAGTAAACAGCAACAAAAATAACGCCAAAGAAATCGCTCTACAAATTAAACAGTTTATTAATTAACGCTAGCTGTATGTCGATTTAAAAACTTCATGCCTGCATTTAAAAGCTCATCACTAAAGCCATCTTCTTGTGCTAATTCAAAAGATATATTTTGCCTATTAATACCAGGCTTAATTTTATAACTCCAAGCCAACTTTCCTTCAGAATTCACTTTTGCTTCTTCAACTCTAAAATTAGCAACAGAACCATTTGTATCAACCTCAAGCTCAACTAGATTTTCAAAGTGTGTTGCGGCTGCAAAAAGAGTATTTTTTAAAGAATTATTAATATAATTTAACGTTCCATAAAATAGTGCTGCGCCGTAAGAAGCTCCTGTTGAATTAAACAGTTCATCAGAAATAAGTAACGCTTTTTGACCTGCGTCAAGCGAGGCCAACGTTTTTGTAACAGTCTTTACACGATTTTTATCGGCTTGATATAAAGACTCTTTGCCAACTGTATCTGTAATATCAATAGTAGTAAACACTTTACTAAATGGTGTAAGAGTTATATCAGCATTAGCAACAGTAAGCGTTTGAGCGAGTAACACCGAATAAGCAATAGCTTTAAGCGCTGTAGATTTACCACCTGCGTTTGGTCCTGTAATAAGAACATTGCGATGCTCAGAACTTGTACCCAGCTCAAGCGAATTTGTAATAACAGTATCTGGATCTAAAAACGGATTCCAAAAATTATTCATAACCAAATGCGGCGTCTTTTGTTCTTTATAATTTACAAAGTGATAACAAGCATTAGAATGCCCTGCTTGTTTTTTATACAATATCGCAGCACTCATAAGCGCATCTAATTTACCATTTTCTAGATATGGCTGAACAACTTTATATTTAAGGTTTTGAACCAATTTCAACACTGCCATCATTTTGCCCTTAAAAGTCATCCATGTTGCTTGTTTTTTAAAGTTTTTATCTCCTAAAAGTACCAATAATTTTCTAAAATCGCCATTTGCTTGTTCAGCTTCTTTTTCAAAATTTTTAAATGGAACAAGCTGACTTAATTTAGAATCTTGCTCAACTATTTGTTGTAATTCTTTTAATGCAGTTGTCATTTGCGCCAATTTACCAATAGCACTATGAAGCATATTTTCCGATTTTGTTTCATACTTTAAAGAAGAATAAGTCTGTGTTACAACAAAATAAGTTAAGGCCGCGAGAGCAGCACTAGAAATCCCCGCTTTAACAGCAAGGTCAAAATCATTTTCTTGAATTCCATCATAAGCCACAGCACCAAAAAGCCCTGATAAACCTATACAAATTGCTGGCGTAACAGTCATCTGATAAAAATATTTTTCAAATCTTGAAAACTCTAAAAGCCCAGATCTTTTATTAAGCTTACCGCAAACATATGCATTAAATTTTTTCATTGGAGGTAAGAAATCAACCAAAGGTATCATGCTACCAAACGGAATATATCTTATTAATACAGACAATGGCAAATCAAAAATACTTTTAAAATAAAATCTGTCTGTAATTTTTGATACTAATTTATAATGCATTTCATTTAATATTAGAAAAAGAGTTTGTTCTGCATTTTTTATAATCGATAATTTTTCTTGAATAAATTTATAAAGCTCTTCATCATTAATAAGTCTTTTTATCCCATTTTGACGAGCCAAAAGAGATTCAATATCAACTAATGGATTATATAACATATCAAGCAAAGCAGCTCTACCTGCAACCGTTTGAGTATTATTTATTATATTAAAAAAACTTTCTCCAAGATTATCTTCTTTTCCACAAAATAAATTCAAATCTTTGTAGGTCGTATCATCAAAAATCGCAGTTAATTCATCATGTAAATTTATTGTTTCATTTTTTTCATTCGCAAAATACATAAAAGTTTGGTTTATATAATCTGTCGAATCAGGAGTTAAAGCCTTTTCTAAATCTCTAGTCCCTTGCGACATTATCGTTTCCATCCGCTCTGAAAAACTCTCTTCTTTTTTACTTTCATCGGACAAATTAACACGAGTTAACTTTTGAAATTTTTCAACTGTTTCAACTAAAGACGGCAAATAAAGAGCGGCAACCTTATCCCATGAGTTTAAATCACGCTCTTCTTGCTCAACATCTTGATTTTCTAATTCTGAAATATCTGATTTTTCAGTTGTAGACTGCGTAGCTATAGAAAAAATATCATCTTGAACGTTTACATCCGCGGTTAACACTTGCTCTTGCGCATTACAAAATGATAGAAACATTGAAAAAAACAAAAATGAAAATAATTTTCTAAGAACCATATCAAGCCCACCCCGAATAAACCGTTATTATTCTAAAAACATCACAAACAAAGTTAGAATGGAATACTAGCATTTTGAATAAATAAAGCAAAGGGGGAAAGGATATTCTAATTGCATTAATAAAAACTCAAGTTGCCATCTTAATCATGGCATTTAAAAAGGCTTATGAATGCATATAAAATTAGGTATTAATAAAATTATTTAACAAGAACTTGTTGAACCAATAACACAGCCGGGTTATCACTAGATTTATTAAAAACAGACCAGTTGTTTTTGTTAATTTCTGCCTTTTGTAAAATTTGTTTTATTAATAAATCAGCATTCTTACTTTTAAATATCCCACCAAAAAAATAAATGGTGCTATTTTTATAACTTCCAAGCCTAATCATAGAAACGAGAAGTTTGCTTAACTCATTTAAAGCATTATCTACAATTTCTAAAGCAACCTCATCTTTCTTTTCTGCCAAATCAAAAACAATAGGGGTAATTGCAGCGATTTGGCAATTATTTATTTCCCCGTTATAAAAAGGAATAACCATTGTTTTTAAATCACTAGTTTTAAAAAAATCTCGCAATAAAAATTTTAACTTAGTAGGCCTCCCCCATCCAAATTCATCTTCCAAGGCAAACTTTAATGCCTGATGTCCAATATAATAACCACTTCCTTCATCACCAAGCAATCGACCTAAACCTCCAACACGAATAGTATCAGCCCCTTTTTTGCCTAAACAAACAGATCCTGTTCCCGCAATTAAAATTATACCGTCACCACAAATAGGCTCCAGAGACATAACAGAGTCACTTGTAACTATAATTTTATTCTCCGTAAAACCATATTCTTTGAATAAATTAAAAATCTTATCTCTAACCTCATGAATATCTGCACCCGAAAAACCTGCAATTACTGTACACTGTTTTACAAGTGTCAATAAATCAATCTGGTCTTTTTTTGTTTTTACACCTGCAAACAAAGTATCTAAAGCCTGCTTAATTCCACTTAGTCCAACAACATTTATATTTGAGCCGCCAGATCTTACAGAATAGGTACTTTTACCACAATGTTCTAATTCAACCAAATAGCCATTACTATCCAAAACTTGCAACTCTGTCTTAGAGCCTCCGCCATCTATACAAAGGACGTAATTTGAATCATCTAAAGCAGTTAAAACAGATTCTTGAAAATCGGAAGAAACATTTAATGTTGCTAATTTAGAAAACAAAACGCTATTTATAAAAAATAAACAAAAAAAACTTGCCCTAAATATACTCATAACCCTCTCCCCATATTATAAGTAATTCTAAATACAAGTTTATTTTAACAATTTTACTTTAAATAGGTGAACCAAATTATATTTGGCAAATATAACACTGTATATCTTAAAAACTATAATATTTTTTCTAAAAATATTTTTTTAGAAAAAGCTCCATTGGTTTTTTGTTTTTTTAATCTCACTTCTTCCAAATGGCGAGGTATCATTCAAAAGCTTGAATTTTTTTAACTACTAGACCCTGAAACAAGTTCAGGGTGACACGCGCAGGATGCTGACATTGCCTACATGCCGACCTGTACGCCATAGCCTAATCTTGCTACCTTTTTGTGGACACTTAGAATTCGTAGTAAACTAAAGATATAACAGAAAGGTTACAAGATCAGGGCGTAGACTGTGTCATCCTGAACTTGTTTCAGGATCTAGACCTCAATCACTCTACTACGCATACAGACTTCGCCAAGGCTACGTCGCACATGGCAAGCTGCGGGGAATTAAACCCTTTTAATTAATCTATATTTTTTAATTATTTTGCAATACTGTAGGAGCTTTTCCTAAAACGTCTTGTTCATATCCGCCATTTAACAACCAATCTTTTCCTCTCCAGCGTTTTATAAACACTCTCTTTTTAGGATAAAGTTTTTTTACATGCTGATATTTAAAAAAAGATAATTGTTTTAAAGCGGCTTTAGCCGGTTTGTTCATTTTTTCTAAAACATAAAGAGCCGCAGCTTCACCAGTTCTATCCCTACCACTTCTACAGTGTATATAAATAGGACGAGGCGCATTGTCATAAATATCAAGTAATTTTATTAGATTTTCTTTACTTGGAAATTGTTTGGCACTCATTGGAATATTATAAAAATTCACCCCCGTTTCTTTAGCAACCGCCTGCTCATTTTGCCACCACGCCTGATCAGGATTCTCTCCTCGTAAATTAACAATAGTTTTTATATTATTATCTCTAATAACTTTTCTTAATTTTCTAGGACGAAGCTGAGCTGAACGATATAAATTTTCATGTTCAACAACATCAAAATTTTCTTTTATATCGGCAATGTCATTAGCAATAGACAAACCTGGAACAACTGCACGTGCAACTATATCTACAACGCGAGCCTTGCGACTTCTATGTTTCCTCTTATTCTTTGGCAAACCAATAAGCGCCAAAGGAAAAAAAATGTATGCAAATTTCTTTTTTTGAAAATTTAACATAAAACGCACCCCCATAATTTAAAAACGCTTAAATGAATGCTCTTCGCAGTAATCTAACGAAGTATCATTTAAAAACATCGTTGTACTTTTTATAACTAGATCCTGAAATCCGCCTACGCCCTACGTGGCTACGTCGAGACAGGCAAGTTCAGCATGACAAGGTTAATATTATCTCCATTTTGTCATCCTGAATTTATTTCAGGATCCAGTCATAAAATTTTTCTTATAAAATATCATGCAGCAAACTGCAGTAAATTAAACCCTAAAAATTAATGTTAACAAAAATAACAGCATCTATAAACCGCTAAAATAAAGGCTTTTCCTAACAACTTAACTCCATTAGACATTGCAAATCCAAATGCTAGACTACAGACCTATTTAGAACCAAATATAAAGATTTGATAAAAAAAAATAAACAAACGGTTTTAGTCGCTCTACAATAATAAATTACAAAAACTATTTATCTTTATTGATTTCTGTCATGGTGCATCCAGAAAGTACAGACTTATTCTGTGTAGCAATGGGATTACGTCTAGCACTAGCATGTTCATCAACCATTTTTATTAATAGCCATCCACCAGACTTTAAACCTGTACGCAATAAAACATATTCCCCCTTTATTCTTTGGCCAAAAATGTTTATTTTTATTTTGCCATCTTTATAACATTTTTTCATGCTATATTTTTTATCCATATTCTTATAGGTACCAATGTCCCAAACCATAACAGTTCCTGCACCATAATGACCTTTTGGAATAACTCCCTCAAATGTTGCATAATTTAATGGATGATCATCTGTAGGCATAGCCAAACGTTTTACACTTGGATTTAGACTCGGGCCTTTAGGAATAGCCCATGACTTTAATACACCATCTACTTCTATACGAAAATCATAGTGTAAATTTCTAGATTTATGTTTTTGAATAACAAATACCGGATGTTTTAATTTTTTACTCTGACTTTTACCGGTAGGCTCTTTAGATCCTTTTAAATTTCTTTTAGATTTATAAACTTTTAATTTATCTATTTTTTTCTTCATATATCCCCCTATATTTTTTAATTATAACTTAGGAATTTTTGAAATATTTTTGAAAAAATCACTCCACAATTTTTTGTTTCTATTCATATGATCAAATATATTATTAATATTATATTTATCCGGCTTTAATTTTGAATCTAAAACCTCTTTCCACGAAATTGGAGTCGCAACAGGTGCACCCTCTTTAGACCGAACAGCATAAGGAGCAATCGTCGTCTGCCCAAATGCGTTACGCAAAATATCTATATAAACACGCCGCCCCCGCTTCTCCTTTCGTGCTTCCAATGTAAAAAGAGTTCTATTCTCGTTAACCAAAGATCTAGCAACATCTCGCGCAAAAGTCCTTACATAATCAAATTTATATAAACGTTTTATTGGTACAACTACATGAATTCCACGAGAACCTGTAAGCATAGCGTACGGCTTTAAGTTAAACTCTTCTAATTTATTTTTTAATAAAATTGCAGCTTGCTGAACTTTAGAAAAATGTATCCCAGAAGGATCTAAATCAAAAATCATTCTGTCCGGATAATTAATTTTATCAATTTTACTAAGCCATATGTGAGGTGAAATGCACGCCTGATTAGCAAGATAAACAAGTATTGCTGCATTATTTATAATTACATAATTCACGTGCCCATCTTCTTTTTTTATTTTTTTAGTCTTTATCCATTTAGGAAAATAAGACCCGGCTTCTTTTTGAAAAAAACCTTCTTTATTTATTCCAGACGGAAAACGTACCATGCTAATCGGCCTATCTTTTGTATACGGAAGCATAAATTGAGCAACCTTTGCATAATAGTTTATTAAATCTCCCTTTGTAATCTTCGATTTTGGAAAAAGAATTTTGTCAAAATTGGTTATCTCTATTACGTAACGTCCAAGCTTAATTTTATTCATAAAACTCACCAAAAAATCGCCTTAATATAAAAAAACAACCAAAAACTTAATTTTCCAAGGATTCTGTTACAGAAATCTTGCCTTAAACTTTGACAAAATGATAAACTTTAAATCAAGATAAAAGTTAAATCTTTAAATAATTTATCGGAAGAAACATTTAATGTTGAGGAGGTAATATGGCAAATGATACTTTAATGGAACAAGACAAGTTTATAGTAGAAGAAAATCTTCCAGGCTATAAAAATGAAGATATAAAAATAGACATCAATAAAAGCACCCGAATGTTAGAAATTGTAGCTCAAAAATCATCAGAAACCGAAGAAGAAAAATCAGAACAAAAAGGTGATATCAAAATTTACTTTTACGAAAAAAAAGCCGAATCTTTTTATAAGGCTCACGCAATACCAGAAGATTTCGACTTAGAAAATGTAAAAACAACACTTCACAAAGATGGTACATTAACAATAGAGTTCGTGAAGTATGAATAGCAGTTTATCAGTAAAAAATGGAATTTCAATTCCAGAGCATGAGCTTGAGTTTAAAACCAGCCGCTCAGGAGGTGCCGGAGGACAACATGTTAATAAAACAGAATCAAAAGTTACGGTTCGTTGGAATATAAAAAATAGCACCGCTCTTAATGACAAACAAAGAGAGCGCATGCTTAAAAATTTAGAATCAAAATTAACACTAGATGGTGACTTAATTATAAGTAACAGCGAATCTAGAAGCCAAGTTCAAAACAAAGAAAAAGCTCTGTCGTTACTTGCACAAGAAGTTCGCAAGGCTCTATTTATTCCTAAAAAACGTATCAAAACAAGAACTCCGAAAAAAGCCATTGAAGCTCGATTAAAGTCTAAAAAACATCTTGGTGAAATAAAAAAAATGAGAAGTAAAAAAATAGACTATTAAAAAAAGCCCACATTTCTGCCATAAACTCAGAAAAAACATTTAATGTTGCTGTTTTTTAATAACTTTTATAAAGCTTAAACTGAAATAAAAAAACTAAATTTACTAAAAAACCCCTCAAACCGTTCATTAAAACAGGTGCAGGTAGATTTAAAATTAATCCTGCTATTGTTTCTAAAAAATAAGAAAAAAGTGATAGTAGAATAAAAAACATACTAAAACCATGAACAGATTTAGCTCTATAAACTTTAAACATTTGTGGCACTTTTTTACACAAACCAATACCAACCGGAACCCATCCGATAATATTAACTAAACTAGCGCCTTGAAAATAAATTAAATAAAAAAGATAAACTAAAACTAGAACATTTATTGAATATAAACGCAATATTTTTTTATCCTTTTTTGTTTTATCCGAGTAATAAAAGCGCTGAAAAATAACAACCAAAAACAATAAAGCATAAATTGGATTAATTATCTTATAAATAACGGGAAGATCCTTTGAGAAAGCATAAATTAAATACGAAAACTGTCCATTTAATGATGCTAAAATAAAAAGATCACTCAACCCCTTTGTTGAACGGATTTTATAGTTCAAAATAATTTGCGGTAATAAACTCAAAATAAAAATTAAATTCGCCGCGGAAATAAATGTATTTGCTAACACTATTTTTGTTAAAAACATATCTGTATTTTTTTAATCTAAATTTACAAACATTTAATATAATTGATTCTATCTACAGGAACTGGATGCGTCGGAGAATATAATCGATTAACCCCTACTTCCAATTCTTCACACTTTAATATTACTTCTTCCAAAGCTCCATCAAACAACTTGTTTTGATCTGTACATGCTATTTCAATGTTTTCGGATAACTTATCAGCAAATCTAACAATTGATGTTAATATACTTTCACCTAAATCCATAATAGTTTTCTCTACTGCAGCAGAAACAGTTGCTGCAAATTTAACATGAGAAGTCGACTGTCCAAGCTGTCCCAACATTGGCATTTTATCTACAATATTATTACTCACTATTCTTATAACTTTTTCAATATCACTTAAACTAAAATCTAACCTAGAAATTATTGTATTATGCATTTGACCAGCAAGCTCAACTAAACTAATAACTCTTATAAGCTCTAATTTGTTATTTCTACCAACAAATTTTATGGCCAAACAATCTGCTTCATACTCATTTTCCATATCAGTTTCATTAAAATGTTCCGATTTTAAATGACCTAATTCATGTGCAATAACTGCAGAAAGTAAATATTTATAATTATTATTCCAGAAAATTACTTTTAACAAAGCTTCACCTAAAATCAAGCTGCCAGAAACCGTCTTATCAAAATCTTTTTCTACCTTAGAAACAACACCATTTAAGGTTGTAGTAATCGTTTTTTCCGCAAGACTACAAAACATTTTAATACTTGCATTATAAGTATCACTTTTATCTCCAACATAAATAGAAATTTTTGGCCTTTCCACGCCAGATTTTCTAACCAACTCATCTAAAATTAAATTTAATTGATTATAAAGATTTGGCGCAAGATCTTTTGAGCTAATATCTAAATTAATATAATTACCTGGGAACTGACCCTTTAAATTATTAATCTCTTTTTCTATTAAATCAAAACCTGGATTTTCAGGAAGCTCTGGTTTTGGCGCATCTAAACCATCAAGAACAGAACGATTGTAAGATAAAGTATCAGACACATAAACTTGCGCAATAACAAAACTTTGCACTAAATTTATCAATAAAAAAAATGCAAAATATTTAATTTTTAATACATTTTTAAAGATACTCATTTAAAAACCGCCTTTTCCTATAAATTTATAACACTTCTCATACCATAATCTTTTCTTATTGTAACAAAAAGTACTAAAATACAAAAACGCAGTTTTTGGTATAAAACTGCGTTTTTATAAATTAAAAAGTAAATATAGCTTTTATCTATATCTTGGAGAAAATCTTCTATTGCTATTACTATTATTACAATCAGTGTCCATTAAAATCTTTAATAATGCTGCTGAAAGATCTGCATGAGAATAGTTATCAGCAACAAAATTTTCTGCTATCGTTAAATATTCAGAATGATCATTGCTATCAAGATTACGTTTAACCCTAGTTAACACTCTTACAGCTTTTCGTTCTAACTTCTTTTCTTCATAATTGTCTGTAATAATATAATCTTGTTTATTCTCTTTTTTTACACTAATGCTTTTTGCAATTTTAATTTCTTTATTATTTTGTCCAAAATTATTATTCATAGACAATTCAGATTCTTCAATGTTAAGTTTTGTAAAGTTCATAATCCTTCTTAATTGGCCAAATTCTTCTCTACCAACTAAGTTCAATGCATAACCCGATTTACCAGCTCTACCTGTTCTACCAATTCTATGAACATAAGATTCTATATCCCGAGGAAGTTCATAATTAAATACAACTTCTACATCATTGATATCAAGACCACGAGCAGCAACATCTGTTGCAACCAAAATGTTAACTCTACCTTTACGGAATTGACTCATGATAGAATCACGCTTAGATTGTCTGATATCACCATGAATTCCAGCAGCTCTAAACCCTGTTTTTTCTAAAGTTCTAGCAAGCTTGTCTACCCAACGCTTTGTGTTACAAAAAATTATCGAAAGCTTAGGATTATATTTGTTTATAAGATCCATTAAATAATCTATTTTATATGGCTTATCTACACTAAAATACAATTGTTTTGTAAGACTTGCATCTAATTTTTCAGCCTTTATCCTTATAACTTTTGGATCTTTTTGAAACCTTTTAGTTATAGCCAAAATTTCTCGAGACATTGTTGCAGAAAACAACAATGTTTGGTGCTCAGATTTAACTGTTCTTAGAATAGATTCAATATCTTGTCTAAATCCCATGTTAAGCATTTCATCAGCTTCGTCCAAAATAACTGTTTTTACATCTTTAAAACTTAAAGAGCCACGTTCAAGGTGGTCTATAATTCTACCGGGTGTACCAATTATAATTTGCGGTCCACGTCTAAGTCCACGAAACTGCCTGTCTATTGGCTGACCACCATAAATAGGTAATGCAAAAATATTACTTTTAAATTTTAAAAATTTATTAATTTCTGCAGCAACCTGAATTGCAAGTTCTCTTGTTGGACACATTATCAAAGCTTGAACAAGCCTGCTATTTCCATCTATTTTATCAATTAAAGGCAAACCAAATGCGGCAGTCTTACCAGTACCGGTAGAAGCTTGACCAACAATATCTCTGCCATTAATTACTTCAGGCATGGCCTCTGCTTGAATAGGAGTTGCTATTTCAAACCCCATTGAAGAAACAGCCTTCTGTATATCTTTAGATAAATTAAGTTCTGTAAATTTTATACTCATAGGTATATTAATCCTTCGTTTTATAAATTATAGAAAAATAAGTATAAATAACCGCTTTTTATAATCCGCATACCTTTAAATAAAAAGATTAACTAAAAGCAGATTATCCAACTTGATCTATATTCTTATAAAACTCAGATCAATAATCGATTATTTTGTCCCCCCAACCCACCATATAAACTAATGAATAGCAATAAATGCTTTTTAAGGGAGTTAAAGCATATCAGAAAATTTGTTTATATGGAAATGAAAGTTATAGAAAACTAGATTTTTTCGTATTTTTTCATATGTTTCTAAAAAAACAGGCCAAAAGTGAGATTTTGCTTGTAAAAACCAATAAAAAGATCGTTTTTATAAAATATTTTTATAACCTCTCAACCAAAGTTGACAAATAGAAAACATTTAATTTAAACTTAATGTTAGATCGTAAGATTATTTTTAACCAAATAAAAGGAGAATTTTTATGAAAAATATACGAAAAATGATAGCTCTTGCACTTCTTGCCGCAATAACGGGAAGCTTGTCTGCAGCAAATTACATAATAAAAAACGAAACAGATAAAACAATATATGTAAACATAAATAAACGAATGAAAAAAGAGCCTAAACAGAAAGCACAAGAGAGAAAAAAGACTCAAAAAATATTTAAAAAGAAAAAAAACAAAACACTAGATCAAGAAATATCTAAAAAAATGTTTGGTGAAAAACAAGCACAGAAACGAACACAAAAACAACAAAAACTAGCACAAAAACAACAAAAAAAACTAAAAAAACAACAAGCAAAATATTTAAAAAGGTTTAAATGTAAAATTAAAGCAGGAAAATCTGAATCTATAAAACGTGGGGGAAGAGACGTCCGCAAGATTCAAGTATATATGCCAGCTTTAAAATTAAATGCTTACTATGAAGGTAAAGTTGATATAAGACGTAAAGGTAAAGATAAAACTTTGATTGTAAAGGTAGTTAACAATCAAATTAAAATTTATGGGTCAGGTAGTAAAGGTCTCAAGTGTAAAACAAAAACAAGCAGCCGAGTCACAAAACGGACTAAAAAGCGTAAGTTAATAAAGGCTAGAGATCAAGAGTTAATAAGAGGTAGAGATCAAAGCCGTAAGAGAGATCAAAGGCGTAAGGTAATAAGAGCTAGAGAATAAATTAATAAAACAAATGGAGCGCTCACCGGCTTAAAAGCCGGTGTTTCGCGCAAAATAAACATTTCCATTAAACTTTATTGACAGATTTATACTTTCCATAAGCTAACCCCGTTCAAATATATTTTTATAAAAACTTATTTTTTCATCTTCGGATATATTTAAAAATTCTTGTATATAAAAACTTTTACACCCGGCGCTTTGTCCAGCCTTAATATCACTTATTTTATCTCCAAACATCAACGATTCTTCCAAATTAATATTAAATTGAGCTGCTGCAGATAAAAGTAAACCTGGCTTGGGTTTTCTACAATCACAATCAATCAAATATTTTTTATCACTTGCATGTATAGGATGATGTGGACATATAAAATATTTTTCTATAAAAATGTTTTTTGAAACTAATAAATTATCAAGATATTGATGTGTACGTTTCACAAAATTTTGATCAAAATAACCTCGAGCAATTCCAGATTGATTTGTAACAACAAAAATTTTATAATCTTGCTCCTGTAAATACAAAATTAAATCTAAAGTTTTGTCTATCAACTTTACCTTATCTGTAGAATTTAAATAATAAACATCTTCTATTATTGTACCGTCTCTATCAAAAAAGGCTGCTTTTATTCTGTTCATAAATATAATTCCGATGGTTTAAACTTTTCCCGTTTCTCTAAGCTTTTTATAATTGGTTAAAAACTTTGCAGCCATTCTACTTGCATAACCAGACGAACCAACGTGTTCTACAAGAATAACCATAGCCAAGGGATCGTCATCTTTATATCTAAAATAAGATGTTAACCAGGCATGTTCTAAATATTTTCTATCTTTTTTCTCCATTGTCAAACTTGTAGTTTGCGCCGTTCCAGTTTTTGCATAAACATCAAAATCCTTTATTCTTCTAAGCCTTTTTGCCGAACCAATAAGAACAACACTCTTTAAAGCATCTTGTAAAAATTCTATGGTAGATTCAGAAATATTTAATGGAAAAAAATTCACATCTTCATCCATAAGAATTCTTGGTCTTACAAGAAAGCCTGTAAATATTGCAGAAATAACTCTGACCATCTGCAACGGAGTTACTAAAGTAAAGCTTTGTCCAATAGAAGCAGAAAGAGTTTCACCCTTCCACCAACGCTCACCTTTTACCGCTTGCTTCCATTCATAAGTCGGAACTAAACCAGAACTTTCGTTTAACAAAAAACCTGTTTTTCTGCCAAGACCAAAACGGAAAGCATAATCAGCAAGATCATTTATTTTCATTTTTTGAGAAACTTCAAAACATGGAATATTACAAGAATATGCAAGCGCAGTTTTTGAATCTATCACACCGTGCCCCCAATGCCGAATACAATGATAACGCCTGCCGCAAAAATTAATATATCCCCGACAATTAAACTCAGTATCAAAATCAAATAAACCCTCCTCTAGCCCTGCAGCATAAGTAATAATTTTGAAAATAGAAGCCGGCGGATAGGTTGCAACTGTAGCCCTATTTAAAAAAACGCTATTACCTGTAAAAAACTCATCCCAAACTTTTTGAGGAATAGATTTTAAAAATAAATTTGGATCAAAATTAGGAAAAGAAGCAATTGCCTTTATTGCACCATCTTGCGGATTCATAAGAATAAAAGCTCCCGCCTGGTCTTGTTCAAAAACATCTTCAGCTAACTTTTGTAAATCTAAATCTATTGTTAATTTTAAATCTTGCCCATGTTTTGGCTGACAAACATTTAGTTGGTCAATTTTTCTACCATTTGAATTCGTTATATTTACAACAGAACCAACAACACCCTTTAACTTATCCTGAAATGCATACTCTAATCCCGCAATACCATTTGTTGCTGATTCATGGAAATTTCTACTCAAATATCCCAAAATATGACTAGCTAAATTTTTATGCATATAAAAACGAGAAAATGTCGTATCAACAACGAGATTTTTAGATTCCGAACACTGTTCAAAGATTAAAGATAACTGCTCAAAAGAGATCTCTTTTGTTAATAATATTTTTCTATGATGTTTGTTTGCATAAAATATTTTGTTTAAAAAACTTTTTTGAAAAAAATCATAATTTAATATTGAGTTGAGCTTTTCTAAAATATCTGTTTGTTTATTTGATAAACGAGACTCACCCGTCCCGCTCCAGTAAACGTTATATAAGGGCTTATTTGCTGCGAGCAATTTTCCATTACAATCTAAAATATTGCCTCTTAACGGAACAAGAGCTTCTGAACGCAAAAAATTACGCTCTCCAAGAGTTAAGTATTTATCTTTAAGATTTATTTGTAAATACACAAGTCGAATAAAAAGAATAAAAATAAAAACAGAATAAACTAAAAAAATTTGTAGTATTTTTTTGTTTCTATCCTGCAAAAAACGCTCTTTTATAATAACTCCAGCTTTTAAAACCTATTTTTTATAATCAGGCATATCAATATTTTTCATCTTATTCATAGGATGCTTTTCATCACACATTTTTGCAAGCTCAGCAGAAGAAATATGTGTATAAATTTCTGTTGTAGAAATATTTTCGTGCCCTAACAACTCTTGTACAACTCTTAAATCTACCCCTTGATTCAATAAATGCGTCGCAAAAGAATGTCTAACTTTATGAGGAGTTAATCTTTTTTCTATTTTTAAAAAATGTCTAAACATTTCAAACATTCGTTGCACAGAACGAGTTGTCAATTTGTTTCCTAAATAATTTAAAAATAAATATTCAGAATCTTGCCCTTTTAACAATTGCATGCGCTCCTGGCCAAAATATTTTTGCATAATATTTTTTGCTTTATCACCAAAAAGAACTATACGCTCTTTTTTACCTTTACCCAAGACTTTAATTTGCTTACTGTCCAAGTCTATATTTGTTATTTGTACATTTACAAGCTCAGAACAACGCATGCCTGTCGCATAAAAAAGCTCAAATATTGCCCTATCCCGCAATGGATATTTTGTAGGTAAAACATCATCTTTTACAGAGTCTAACAAATAAAAAATTTCATCAACAGAAAATGTAACCGGTAATTTTTTGTCTAGTTTGGGTGATTTAAAATTAAAGCTCAATTTATACCCCATAGACCTTAAGAACATGACAAATGATCTAAAACAAGAAAGTTTTCTGGCCAAAGAGGCTTTAGAAAGTTTTTTATAAAACAAAGATAAAATATATCTTCGCATTAGATCTTCTAATGATAAAAATTTGGAAGAAACATTTAATGTTTTTGTTTTTTCTTTTTCTAATAACTTTTTCCAAAAAGTAACAAATTGGTTTAAATCGGCTTGATATGCACGTAAAGTATGTATTGACACATTTTTTTCTACTTCTAAAAAAGACAGAAAGTCTTTTTGTTTATTAGCAAACTCAATTATATCCATAATACTACCTAGTCCTTTATTATAACTTTATAAGTTTAATTGCTTGAAAAAAAATTAATATATCTTGATATAAAAAAATCTTAATAAATTACAGTATTACAATTTGTTTGCTACAATCCACCTATCGAAATTAGAATAAAAAAATATAACGTTATAGAATAAATTATGACAATAAAAAAAATTATAGATGATTTAACTTTAGAAACTAAAAATTTCACCCCAACACTTATAACACAAATTATAAAAAATTATGGCCAAGATCCATTTCTAATTTTAATTTGTTGTTTACTAAGCTTAAGATCCAAAGATACCGTAACGATACACGTTTGCAACGATCTACTAAAAATTGCAAAAACACCTAAAGAAATTTTGGCCATACCAACAGATAAACTCGAAAAAATAATCTTCAAAATAGGATTTTATAAAAATAAAGCCAAAACACTCCATAAAGTTTGCAAATATTTGCTAGAAAAATACGATGGCAAGGTACCCCAAGTAGAAGCCAAACTTTTAAATTTACCTGGGGTTGGTAGAAAAACAGCAAATCTTGTTTTAGGATTAGCATTTGAAAGACCTGCAATTTGCGTAGATATTCATGTCCACAGAATCTCTAACAGATTGGGACTTATAAAAACAAAAACACCCGAAGAAACAGAACTTGCTCTGCAAAAAATAATTGATAAAAAATACTGGATTATTTTCAATGATCTTTTAGTAAAACATGGACAAAATATTTGCACACCAACTTCGCCCTGGTGTAGCAAATGTAAAATCAAAGATCTTTGTAAACAAGTTAGCGTTATAAAAACAAGATGAACTTTTTTCTTGTAACTTTTAAAAAAAGTTATATCTTAATTTCCAAGAGTATAATTTTATTAATACATTTTTTATGGGAGATCGTATGAAGAAGACTATTATTTTAGTACTAGGTTTATTAATTGCATCACCGGTTTTTGCAGGAGAAAGTGATAATGAAATCAGCGATGATGAAATAATGGTAGAAGTTGGAGGAGAAAACTTTGCAAGCAAATTTGTTAATTCATTAAAAGCACTAAAAAACCTTCCAAGAACAACCATACATTTCGTCTCAGGTGGACTACTTTTTAAAAATGACGCAGGAACACCAAATGACCTAACAGATGATACAACAGCAAAAATTTCGAAGAAAAAATTAAAACAGTTATTTGTTAATAAATATACATTGGGTTTGGCACTTGTTACAGCAATCGTGCTTGCTTCCGATGGTGGATGCGAAGCTCTAGATTGTCCACCAATGCCTCTACCAGGAGATCATGTTTATAATTGGGGTGTAATCTGGAAGTGGTTCTTGGCACTTGGCCCAACAGGATATGAATTATTAAAAGAAAATTCTCCTATAGTTTTCGAATGGTTAGCATCTAAAGTCGGTCTAAATAAAGCGGCTGAAATTGTAGAAGAAGCAGCCGAAATTGCAACCGAATTATAAAAAAATCTTTACTAAAAAAGCCCCGGAATTTTGCGGGGCTTTTTTATTCTCTTATTTTCTTTAAATATTTATCAACTTCAGCTCTTTTTTTTTCCTTTTTTTCTTCAGGAAGTTTTTTAAATCTTAAGAAAACACCTCTTAACCATCCATAGATTTTTTTGTATTCAACCTTGCTCTTATCATTAATGTAATTATTATCAAGCAAGAAATCAACAAATTCATTTATATTAAGATCCGTATCTATTTTAATAGGACCAAATATTAGCTCTCGCAACTTTATTAAAATACCATTTCTAATATTTTGCCACTTTCTACCATGCAGTTTATTTTCAGCAATATCTTTTTCTATTCTTAAAATTTCATTTAAAATCCTAAGTTCCTTATTAGATATTTTTTTAATATCTTGTTTTTGGCTAAGATACTTATCAACTTTAATTCTCCTTAAATTTTTCTTTTCTTCAGGTAACTTTTTAAAAATTAATAAAACTGTTTTTAAAAGATTATATTTAATATTGATACTACTGTTATTTAAATAATCAATAAATTCTTCGTATCTTACTCTTCCAAATTCAGTCTCTTGCGTTATATTTCCATGCTGTATTTCATATAACCTTATAATAAGCCCAAGTTCGATTTTCCCTCTTTGTCTCCGTTTATGATTTAATCGCTTTTCTTGTAAAGACAATATATTACTAATTATACTTTGTATATATTCAATTGGTACATTTAAAATAGTTTTATTTTCGAGGTTAAACAAATACTTATCAACAGATTTTCTTTTTTCTATTTTTTTATCCTCAGGTAATTTTTTAAAATAAGACAAAATTTCATTTAAATTTTCTAGTGTTATATCAATGCCAACTTTATTTAATAAACGCAAAAATTGTTTTGCCTTAAGAGTTATCTGTTCTGTTATATCGCAATAAAAAAGTTCATAAAGCCTTACAATCAAACCAACTTCAATATTACTTCGAGTAGAGCCGCTCTTCAATCTCCTTTTTTGTAGCTCTAAAATACGAAAAACAATTAATTTTTCTTCTGCAGATAACTTGTTTTTACTAGTTAAATACCTTTGAGCTTCAACTCTTTTTTTTACTTTTGTACTTTCAGGATATTTTTTGAACTTGTTAAAGAAAGCTCTTAAATTATTATATTCTTTCTTATCTGGAGAATTATCGCTTATACATATAATGTCATGTTCTTTTGCATAATCCAAAAAATCTCTTGTCTTTATCTGCGTATCCTTACTTATGACCCCATTCCGTAATTCATATAACAACACGAAAAGCAACCTGTTTAAAACAACTCGTGCATTTTCTGTTAGTAAATCATCATACTTCAATCTAAATATTCTATTTATGATTTTCTGTTCTTTTGCAGATAAAGGCCTTAAACCATTTAAATGCGCCTCAATATCAGCCATTCGGTTTACCTTTTCACTTTCAGATAAACGTTTAAAACGCAATAAAAGTTCTCTTAAGCGAAGGTAAGCATTTTTTGTTTCACGCTCATCTTTAAAATAAAAGTACTTATTATCGTTTAAATAAATCCAAAATTTCTTTGCTTGAATAGAAGATTCTTTAGTAATATCACCATGCAATAATTCATATAACTTTATTAATAACCCATTATGGACTAAAAGACCTTTTTGTGTTCTTAATAATTTAGGGTTGTTTTTTATTTTTAAAATCTCAGAAATTAAAAAATCTTTTTCATCAGTTTCAAAAAGATCTTCCAAGCCAGAAAATTCTCTTTCAAAATCAGTGTCTATATCAGAGACAAAACCGTCTGACAACATATCATACTCCATCGAAAAAACATGTTGAAAAAAAACGGATAAAAATAATAAAATTAAATAAAAAATCTTTTTCATCCCAAACCCATTAACCATAGCTTTAACAAAAAAACTTAAATTTAGAACTTATTAAGCTCATTGGCCCTTTTTATAAGCTCATCAACAGAAATACCAAATTCCTGCTTGCCATCCAAATGCCTTAGAGTAATAGTACCGTTCTCTTTTTCCTTTTTACCAATAACAATCATCCATGGAATCTGTGATACTTGAGCATTTCTAACCTGAGCAGAAAGTTGATCTCCAGATTTATCCATTTCAACTTTTATATCAGCATCAAAGAATTTTGCAAAAACTTTTTGTGAATAATCCTTTACATCATCTGTAATAGAAAGAACTCTCACCTGCACAGGAGCCAACCAAAACGGTAAACGCCCTTTGTAATGTTCTAAAAGAATTCCCATAAAACGTTCAATTGAACCATAAATAGCTCTATGAATCATTACTGGAACATCTTTTGTTTGATCGGATTTAATATATTCCATTTTAAAGTTTTGAGGCATAAAAAAATCTAACTGAATTGTTCCGCACTGCCATTCTCTACCCATAGCGTCAGTTAAAACTATTTCAATTTTAGGACCATAAAACGCACCCTCACCTTCCTGAATCACATAATCAAAGCCTTTATTATCAAGACTCTTTTTTAAAGCCTCAGTTGCTTCATCCCATAATTCAATAGAACCAATATGATTTTCAGGAATTGTGGAAACTGCCATCTTGATATCTTTAAAACCAAATTTATTATAAACGTCAATTGTAAGCTTTAACATCTTTTCAACTTCAGATACAACTTGGTCTGGCATACAATAAACGTGTGCATCATCTTGAGTAAAACTTCTTACTCTAAATAAACCATGTAATACTCCAGAAAGTTCATATCTATAAACATGACCATATTCTGCAACTCTTAATGGAAATTCCTTATAGGAGTGAGGTTTTTCGCTATAAACAAGAATTCCAGCAGGACAATTCATTGGTTTTACACAATAACTAACATCATCCACTGTAGTAAAATACATATTATTTTTATAATTTTCGTAGTGACCAGAGGTATGCCATAAAGATTCATTTAATATCATTGGAGTTTTGATTTCTTGATAATCACCTTTAAGCATATGACGCATATAATCAATAAGCTTATTATAAATTTTTAAACCTTTATCATGGAAAAATGGAGTACCTGGTGCTTCTGGATGAAATGTAAATAAATCTAATTGTTTACCCAATCTTCTATGATCATATTTTTTGGCATCTTCTATTTGTTTTAAATAACTTCTAAGATCTTTTGCTGTTTCAAACGCTACACCATAAATTCTTTGCAATGCAGCATTTTCTCTATTAGCTCTCCAATAAGAACCAGCAACACTTGTTAACTTAAAATGTTTTAGCAAACCGGTAGATTCAACGTGACCACCTTTACAAAGATCGCAAAAATTTCCCTGACAATAAACACCAACAGTTTCATCTGTTATTCCATCTATTAATTCTTGCTTAAACTCATTGCCAGCAAACATCTTACTTGCTTCTGCTTTAGAAACTTGGCGACCTTCAATTTTATAATCTTTCTCGGCAAGTTCATGCATCTTTGCTTCTATTTTTGGAATATCATCTTCTGTAAAGTTTTGAGGCGGTAAAAAGTCATAGAAAAAACCTGTTTTTGTTGTAGGACCAATAGTCAACTTAGTGCCAGGAAATAATTCCAATACAGCTTGAGCCAATAAGTGAGCGGCAGAGTGCCGAATATTATCTAGCTTTTCATTTTTTTCCATGATTGCTCCTACAAAAAACATTAATAAATTGAACGTCCAATTCGAATGATACATCTTAAATTGATTTTTGAAAAGCGGAATAAATTTAACAATCTAATTTAACTTTTATCCGTCTTCGCAGAAAACTGCTTCGACGTGATTTCACGCAAACTTCAAACTTTAGTCCACAAGCGATTCATTTTATTGCTTTAAAAATATCAATCGTGATATTCTATTTTAGAGTTGACAAAATACAATTTTATAAAATAAAGGGGTATGCTATGAACTCAGGGCAGTCGGAAGAAACACTTAATGCTCTAGAAAATACAAATAATGGGATTAACACTTATTCAGAATTCCGGCCCAAAAGAGTTTTTGTTCTTGATACAAATGTTCTATTACACGATAGCAAATCCATATTCCATTTTAAGAGTGTTGTAATTGTTATTCCATTTGTGGTTCTAGAGGAACTTGATACGTTCAAAAATAATCAGGGAGAAATAGGAAGAAATGCAAGAGGCGTAATAAGAGCAATAGATAAACTCAGAAGTAAAGGTTGCCTAAGTGACGGGGTTGAAATTAAAAATGGAACAAAATCTGTTCTAAAAATAATGGAAACACCTCGACTTTCTGAAAACGAAGAACTAATAGGAGATTTAGCCGATAACCTAATTATAAAAACAGCTCAAAAACTTGTAGCTAATGGTTTTACAGTAACTCTTGTTACAAAGGATATAAATGCAAGAGTAAAAGCTGATGCATTAGGTATTGATGCTGAAGACTATGAAATAGAAGCTGTTTCCAAACACGATTTTTATAAAGGTTGGGAAAGTCTCTCAATACCAGCAAACGAATTAAAAAAAGCAAATATAAACTCTGTAGAAGAAATCTTACGTCAAAATAATCTAGAAATTTCTCAGTTATCTAAAAATCAATTTATAATATTAGAAAGTGAAAATAATCCACAAAACTTTAGATTGTTTCGATTCTTGGGCGGTAAAAATTTTAAAGAAATTCATAACATCACCATTGCATCACAGTTCAATGCAAAAAACATCCAACAACTAATGGCATTAGATTTGCTAATGGATGATGATGTAAAAATAGTAAGTTTAGTTGGTGGAGCAGGAACGGGAAAAACATTTTTAACACTTTTAATAGGACTACAAAAAGTAATAAACGAAAGAAGTTATAGAAAGTTTTTAATAACAAGGCCGGTTGTAGCTCTTGGTGCCGATATTGGTTATCTACCTGGAGAAGTTCAAGAAAAATTACGATTCTGGATGCAACCAGTTTATGACAACTTAGACTTTATATACAGCCAAATAGATACAATAAAAGAAGAAACCGACGAAGAACATGCAAGTAAAAAAAAAGAAAAACACTATAAAAGAAAAAAACACCTCTCATCAGAATCTCCTGTAGACATGTTACAACAAAAAGGTATTTTAAGCTTAGAAGCCATAACGTATATGCGTGGTAGATCTATACCAAATCAATTTGTTTTTATAGATGAGGTACAAAACTTAAATCCACATGAAGTAAAAACAATAATAAGTAGAGCCGGTGAGGGAACAAAAATTATCATAGCTGGTGATCCATTCCAGATAGATTCACCCTATTTAGATTTTAGTAGTAATGGACTAATTGTAGCCAGCTCCAAGTTTAAAAATTATTCTATTTTTGGAACAGTGTTTTTAGAAAAGAGCGAGCGTAGTGAGCTTGCAAAACTTGCGGCAGAAATTTTATAAAAATAACCAAACTTTGTTTAAAAGCCTAGTTATTTTTATAACTTAAATTTATAGTTTTTAACGCAAAGATTCTTCTAATAAATCATAATTTTCTTGATATTGACTCAAAACAGAATTTATTAAAGATCTTCTAGTTAGTCCAATACCTTTAATAGAATAATCAGAGTTTCTAAACGGCAATAAATCAGCAATAACTCTAAAGCCTGCTTTTTCAAGAATATTAATTAAACAAGTATCATAAAAAATCTTAGAAATATCTGTTTCATATAAAAATTGTATCGCATCACCAAGAGTTTGCCTAAAAATCTCTTTAAAAGAAACACCAACTTTCAAAGCATCCAGAACTTCATTAAGCTCTGCTCCACCTTTTAACACACTTACAAACTCATCAAGATAAATTCGTTTTCCAACAAGCATCGGTCTAATTCCACCGTCAATAGGAACTTCCCTCGCATCAACTAAATACTTATAAAACATTGCATAAGCGTTAAAATTATGGTTAAAGTGTAAGTCTAATAAAATGTACAATAAATCTTGCCCTAAATTCTCAACATTCTTATCATTACATAAATAATAACCATCTTCTTTTTTTATTAAAGCAACATAGTGACCAGAAGATGCCGTAGCTCCGCGATGAAAAATAATCCCTGAAATTTCATAAATATTATCATTTACAGATAAATATTCATTTACAGATAAATATTCATTTATATCTATAAAATCAAAAAACTTTTCAGTTCTACGACTTTCTAAATCAAAATCAAATCTCTTTAAACTTAAGGCTAAAATATTCGAAGTCGAAGACAATCCAACTGATTTTGAAGTAGAAACAAACTTCCCACCCTCATCCCACTTAAAATCATCAATTGTTTCCAAGTGTTGAAAATAATCAGAAAAAAGATTTCGTAAATCACAAATACCAGGAACTAATTCCAAACTAAGAGCAGACTCTGTAACATCGCGACTTCTAAATTCTCTCGTTATCCTATTTTCTAAACATTGCACTAATTTAATATCAAAAAAACTCGTATTCAATAAAGAATATTCTTCATTTAAAAGAATGCTTAAAAGCTCTGTTGGATCTTGCTGTATATCACCGCGAGAAAAATCATCCAATTGTCCTAACAACAAAAAATCTACTAGTTCTAACAAACCATCGGGTAACTTTAAAAATCTTGAAGAACCAGCTCTTATTGCATTCAAAATATCTATAAAAAATTCAGAATTTAAACCATCAGGATTTAAACCATCAGGATTTAAACCATCAGAATTTAAACCATCAAAAAAAATATCCGTTGGTTCTCCAATATTAGATAAACACTGCAACAGTGATATTAAATAACATCTATTCCCTGGATTTTCTATTCCTGAACAAACATTAGATCTCTGCAACCCTTCTTCTGGCATAAAAGAACCAGTAGATTCAGGAATAACATCACAAACGTCAGGAGTGGTAGGATTTTTTGTTACAGCAGCCCCTTCAGGCTTCTTTTTATTCGCCTGACCATTTCCCGCGAAAACAGGAAACGCAAACATTAAATTTAAAATTATAAGTAATAAAAATTTAAATTTCATAATAAAACTCCATTTTTCAAATAAAAAACCATTTTTTATTAAATTAGCCCAAATATTACAAATAGACAAGGGCCGGCCGCATGAATCAAGATTTTTTAACTAAAAGACCACTTTTTCGTCTCAAATCTTAATTTTTAATAAAAATAATAAAATTGTCTCTTTTTCTGAAATTCCTGAATTATCAACAATTATCGCATTTTCAGGCACAACTAAAGGAGCAACAGATCTATTCTTGTCTCTTTGATCTCGAACCTCAAGCTCAACTTTAACTTTCTCGAAAGTTAACTCAGGATCACCTCGCATTTTATCGCCTAAAATTCGTTTAGCCCTAACATCTAAGCTTGCTGTAAGATAAAATTTATAATCAGCATTTGGGAATATAACTGATCCGCAATCTCGCCCTTCGCAAACAATATCATATTTTTTAGCAACGTTTCGTTGCAAATCAAGTAACCTTTTTCTAATTTCTAAATTTGCGCTTAAAATTGAAGCTACTTGCGATAAGACATTATTTAAAAGCTGACCCGTGATATTTTTACTTTCGTAAAAAATATTTGGATTTTTATCGACGTATCTATATTCAATATTTTTAATAAAACTAAGATCAATATCTTTTATATTATTAACTTTTTCAAATTTAGGATCAAACTTTAGCCAAGCAAAAGCTACCGCTCTGTATAAGAGACCGGTATTTAAATAATAAACATTAAGTTTTTGAGCTAAAGATTTAGCAACACTACTTTTTCCAGATCCTGCAGGACCGTCTATCGTAATAATCATTAAAAATCTCCAGATAAAGTAACATCTATACCCTGTAACTCGATATTTATCCGATCATTCCATTCATTTTTAGAAACATAAGCAACAAGATCAAAATATTTATCATAGTAATTACTAAAAAAGGAATATAAATCGGGTCTATTAAAAAATATCACAGGTTTTAAAACACCATCTGCAAAAACAGTACACTTAACATGTTTCTCTTTAAGTATTTGAATCTGCCCCTGCAAGGTTACTTTTTCAACTAAAAAAACAGGCTGGTCGTTACTATTTCCAAAAGGTTCTAACATTTCTAGCTCAGATAAAAAGGAATGTTTCAAATCTGTAAGTCCTAAAAATCCATCGATTTTTATTTTTGGAACTAAATCAACCGGATCAACCTTTTCTTTAATAATATCTTCTAGCTTTAATTTAAACTCTTTTAAATTCTTTTTATGTAACTTTAAGCCAGCTGCGAATGAGTGTCCACCAAATTGCATCAACAAATCTTTACAACTTTCTAAAGCGTCAAAAATATTAAATTCCGGTATAGATCTACAAGAACCTTTTAAAATTCCTTTTTTATCTAGATGAAATAATATTGCAGGTTTTCCATAATTTTGCGTTAACTTTCCAGCAACAAGACCAATAACACCGGCTGGCCACTCTCCACTTGCCGCCATAATTATATTTTCTTTTTCTAAGTTTATTCTTTTTTCAAAAATTGCAGTTTCTATATCTAAATAAATAGCCGCATCTATCTTTTTACGTTCATCATTTATTTTTTTTAAATTTAAACCAATAGATTCTACTTTTTGTGTATCTGAACCTATTAAAAACTGCACCGCAGCTCTAGGATCATCTAAACGTCCAAGAGCATTTAACTGAGGTGCAAGCATAAAACCAACATCTCTTGAGTCAATTCTAGACTTAGTAAGACCAGAGTTTCTAACTAAAGCACTTAAAGCTAAACTTCTATTTTTATTAATTCTAGACAAGCCATGCTTTACCCAATATCGATTCTCACCTGTTAAAGGTACTACATCAGCAACAGTACCAAGCATTAAAAGCTCATATATTTTTTCTGGCAAATCTTTTTCAAAATGATCGTAAATCATAGTAACTATTTTAAAAATAGTTCCAACACCAGCCAAATCTTTGTACGGATATTTACAATCAACCTGATTAGAATCGATTATTCCAAGAGCAACCGGAATTTGACCATGGGGTCTATGATGATCTGTAATAATTAAATCAACACCTAAGTCATGAGCAAGCTGAGCAGGCTTTGCAGCACTTATGCCATTATCTACCGTAATTATTAACTTATAACCATTATCTACAACTTTTTTAACTATTTTTTCGGAAAGACCATAACCATCTTTTTTTCTATTAGGTAGGTAAAAATTAATATTTGCACCAAGTGGTAAAAGAGCAAGAAGCAACAAAGACGTTGACGTAATTCCATCAACATCGTAGTCACCAAATATTAAAATTTTCTCTTTTTTATTTATTGCCTTAATCAAACGTTTTAAAACAACACCTGCGTCTTTAAACAAATTCGCATCATGAACACTTGCCTCCTTTAAAGGAAACAGAAAAGAAATAATATCTTCTTTAGATCTAAAACCCTTGGAAAATAAAACCGTTGCAGTAGCCAGACTAAGATTATGATTTACACTAATTTTTGTGATTAGCTTTTGATCTAACTCTGGTATAAACCATTTAAACTTAGCCCCAATTCTTTTGTTATAAGTTTGAAAAAAGCCGGAACTATTATTTCCAGTTTTAAGTTTTTGAATAAACACAAAAACTCTATTCGACTTTTTTTAATGTTGGAAACAATATGACATCTTTTATAGATGTTGTATCTGTAATCAACATTGTTAATCTATCAATACCAACTCCAACACCAACAGCAGGAGCAAGACCATATTCTAATGCTTTTACATAATCAGCATCAAAATGATGCGCTTCATCGTCTCCAGCACCACGAGCTTCTACTTGAGCTCTAAATCTATCGGCCTGATCAAACGGATCATTAAGCTCTGTAAAACCATTCGCCAATTCCATTCCTGCAACAAATAGTTCAAAGCGTGCCGCATATTCAGGTTTTTCTGGATCACGCTTTGCAAGTGGTGATATTTCTATTGGATATCCAATAATAAAAGTTGGTTGAACAATTTTATCTTCAACTAATTCTTCAAATAACGCTGAAATCTTTGCACCATAACCAGCAGTACTCACAACTTCTAAACTATATTTTTTAAGTAATTTATCTATATTTTCTTCTGATATTTCAGATTCTTTTAACCCACCAATTTCTACTAACGAATCATGCATAGTCAGTTTTCTAAATGGCGCCGTAAAATCTATTTCCTTATCTCCAAACTTCACATAAGAGGAGCCTGCAACTTTATCTGCAACAGAACTAATAATACCTTCGGTTAATGCAATGCCATCGTTATAATCACCATAGGCCATGTAAAATTCTAACATGGTAAACTCGGGATTATGTTTTGTGGAAACACCTTCATTTCTAAAATTTCTATTAATTTCAAAAACCCTTTCCATCCCACCAACAACAAGCCTCTTTAAATAAAGCTCTGGAGCAATACGCAAATACAAATCAATATCATACGCATTATGATGAGTGACAAAAGGTCTGGCCACAGCGCCTCCAGGAATCGGATGAAGCATAGGAGTTTCTACCTCTAAAAACTCCTTTTCTAATAAAAAATCTCTAACAAACTGAATTATTTTTGAACGTTTTATAAACTTTTCTTTGCTTTCCTGGTTGCTTATTAAATCTAAATAACGTTGCCGATAACGTTGTTCAACATCAACCAAACCATGAAATTTTTCAGGTAAAGCATGCAAACATTTGCTTAGTAAAGAAAGATCTCTAACCTTTAAAGTAATTTCACCCACTTTTGTTTTAAAAACAATGCCCTTTACCCAAACAATATCTCCAGCATCAATATCTTGTAAAAACAAATTAAAAAGCTCTTCCCCGACATCATTCTTTTTTATATAAATCTGCAAATCACCCGTTCTATCTCGCAAATTAGCAAAAATAGACTTACCATGATCTCTTATCGTTATTAAACGACCAGCAATAGTATATTCCTTATTATCTGATATTTCATGAGAAAAATCATAAACAACTTTAGAACAAGTTGAGTTCGTCTTTTTAAAAGAAGGCCAAGGATTAACTCCTCTAGCTTGCATATCTTTTACTTTATTTAAACGAACAACATCTTCATTTACATTTTTAATCTTTTTTTCTTGAACTGGTGCTGTTTTTAATTTTTCAGACATATGAAATTCCTAAATAATATTTAACATTCAACATAATCAGTTGATTATAAACAAATAAAATAAATCTGTTAAAACTTTTTATTTATCTAAAAGATAAACGACTTCGTCTTTCTCTCCCATTTGTAAATCTAATCTGGCACTTTTTTCTATTTCAAACGGATCATTATTTATATGTTTAATATCTTTTTTTATCTTTACTATTTTTTTATTTAACTTTTCTATGGATCGTTTTTTTAAGCTCATGTCTTTTTTTAATTTAAAATATTTTAAATACCCAGACTTTCCCCTAAAAAAAGTATCTACCATAAAAACAAGAACTAAAGCGACAATAAAAAGTCTTACAAAGGTCTTTTTATTCATAATTTACCCCACTACTCTTTTCCAAGGTCTCTATGCTGAACCAAAAACCGTGTATTTTCCCACTTTTCAGACCACAACCGTTCTACAAATGCAACCGATCTGTGCTTGCCACCAGTGCAACCAATACCAACATTAATAAAAAAACGCCCTTTGTCATAAAATTTTTGTATAGAATAATGCAAAAAATCTCTTAACATTTCCCAGTACTCGTTAACGGCCTGTTTTTCAAATAAATATTTTTGTATTTGCTCATTTCTACCATCAAGCTGCTTCAATAAAGGCTCAAAGTAAGGATTTGGCAAAAAGCGCAAATCATATACCAAATTACTTTCTGTAGGAACTCCATATTTAAAACCAAAAGACATAAGATTAACCATTATCTGTTGTTGAAAAGTCGAAGACAACGAACATTTAACCCATTCCCTTAGATCATGGACATTGAAAACATCTGTATCCAAAACAACATCCGCCATCGCTTTTATTGGTTCTAAAATGAGCTTTTCTTCTGAAATTGCAGCTGCTAACGACTTATCCGTAGAAAACAATGGATGATTTCGTCTTGTTTCCTGAAACCTACGAATCAAAGTCGGAGTACTCGCATTTAAAAAAATTATCTTAAGATCCCATCGATCTTTCTCTTGTGCGCGAATCTTTTCTAGAAAAGATACAAAATCTGTTAAAAACTTTTTGCCTCGAGCATCTACACTTAAAGCAACTTTAGATAAATTATGTTGACCATGATATGCCAAATTAAAAAACGTAGAAAGCATAGGTAGAGGCAAATTGTCTACACAATAAAAACCAAAATCTTCTAATGACCTTATAAAAATAGTTTTTCCAGCACCAGAAAGTCCCGTTACAATGAGGGCTTGCTTCGGCAATATTTTTTCTATGCTATCTTCGGTTCTAGGCATAATAAAACCCAACTCGTTTATAAATTTATTCTAAACATTTTTTATTTTCGCATAAGATTGCTAAAAATAAAAATTTATCTTTAAAATAAATTTATTTTAATATAATAAAAAAATATCAAACAACAAAAATACCAAGGAGAGAATATGACTTATAGGTTTAAAAAAAATTTCATACTTTTTATAACACTATCAATTACTCTAACAAATGGAAACACAACCACAAAAAATAAAAAGTTAGCTCTTTTTAAAAAAAACAAAAAAGAAACAACAACAATAGATTTAAGTGAAAACAAAAAGGAAGCCCCAAATAATAATCAAAATCAAAAAAAGGTTATCTATCCATGGCTTGGAACCGTAGCCGAGGTTATAAGCCTAATAGAACAAAAAGCCTACCGTGACGTAAACTTCGCCGATTTTATGCAACAAGCTCTAAAAGGCGCAATGGCTCACGTAGACCCACACTCAGCATTTTTCTCCAAGAAAAGTTATCAAGAAACAATGGAATCAACATCAGGTAAATTTTCTGGCATAGGTGTAAGCATAATAAGCAAAGCGCTAGATGATGACACCCTTCCAATAGTTGATATAATTCAAACCGGCCCTGCAGATAAAGCAGGCTTAAAGCCTGGAGACAAAATAATTCAAGTAAATGGAGAAACTCTACGAGGATTATCGACAGACGAAGTTATAAACAAGCTAAAAGGCGAAGTCGGCACAGAGGTTCAACTAAAAATAATAAGAGAAAAAAAACCACTAGAATTTAAAATAAAAAGAGATATCGTAAAAGACCAAGTATCAATATGTTATAATATAAAAGATCAAAACATATACTACTTATCTCTAAAAATATTTAACGAACCTGCAGCACAACAAGCAAAAGAGCTTTTAAAGAAAGCAAATAACGGAAAAGCAAAAGGCCTCATCTTGGATTTACGCAGAAATCCTGGTGGAATCTTGGGCTCTGGCGTTGATATGGCTTCTTTATTTTTACCAAAAAACTCCTTAATCGTTACAACAAAAAACAACCAAGGAAAGGTAACTGCTGAATACAAAACAAAAACAGCACCTGTACTTAATAGCGACATTCCAATATTCATACTAATAGACAATTTTACAGCCTCAGCCGCAGAAATCTTGGCAGGAAACTTGCAGTACTATTCTCAAAAATTAATAAGTCCTAAAACAAAAAAAAGTAAACTGATGGTATTTTTGGTAGGAACATCTAGCTTTGGTAAAGGCTCCGTTCAAGAAGTTATCCCAATAAGCAATGGCTGTGCGCTAAAATTAACTGTAGACTTATACTTTTTGCCAAACAACATTTCAATCCAAGCAAAAGGAATAAAGCCAGACTTTCTAGTTAAACCAAAAATAATTCCATCGGAAGAAATGCAGTGGGTAGAAGATCTTTACGGAAAAGAAACCTCTTTAAAACACCACATATCAGAAGAAGAAGCCTTAGGTAAGGTACAAAAAAAACAACAAAAAAAAGAAACTACAGAAAAAAAAGTAATAAGCTGGGACCAAAGACATCGAGAGTTAATAAACAGCGACGTACAAATAAAAGCAAGCGTAAACTTAATAAACATGTTTAACTTTGCAAAGCAATGCAACCCTAAATTAGTGGAAACAAGAGAAAAAACCTTGAAATTTTTAAAGCAAAACTACCTCACAGATGAACCATTTAAGGTAGAAAAAATTAATTAATTTAAAAAAACATTGATTTTTGCTTTGATTTTTATTTCAAAAAATTTATAATATCTTTGCGTATGCATGGTGTTTAAAATATTAAGTTAGCATGGTGCAAGTACTTTGAGATATTAAATTGACATGGTGAGCGTAGCTTCCTCCTACGCACAAGGCTACGGAGGACAAGTTCTTTGAGATATTAAATTGACATGGTGAGCGTAGCTCAGTTGGTAGAGCACCAGATTGTGGTTCTGGACGTCGCGGGTTCGAGCCCCGTCGCTCACCCCAGCCTACGCCCAGGTGGCTACGGCTGGCAGGCCACTAAAATTTATCTTTGATTTTTTTGATTTTAAGATATTCTTGATTAAAAGATTATGTCGGGGCGTGGCGCAGCTGGTAGCGCACTCGCTTTGGGAGCGAGGGGTCGCCAGTTCGAATCTGGCCGCCCCGACCAGTCTTCGCTCTAACGAGCTTCCTACTTCGCCCAAGTGGTTACGAAGGACAAGTCGTCTGGCGCGGCCAGCATTTGATTCTGTCATCCTGAACTCGTTTCAGGATCTAGTTTTTGAAATATCAAATCAAATTGGTGCCCGTAGCTTCCTCCTACGCACAAGGCTTCCAGCCTTCGCCACAAGGCTACGGCGGACGGGTCGGAGGACAGGCACTTTGAAATAAATTATCAATTGGTGCCCGTAGCTCAGGTGGATAGAGCAACGGATTTCTAATCCGTAGGTCACAGGTTCAAGTCCTGTCGGGCACACCAGCTTTCGCTAAAGCTACGAAGGACAAGTCGTCTGGCTTTGCCAGTAAAATGCGAAGACTGTCCAACATAACTATTGATGGCAATCGATCTTCTTAAGTGAATAACTAATAATCTAATGAATAGTCTTCAGAGTCATCATAAGGTTTAATTCGAGAATAAATAGTTTCAACAATCCAAGGGATTCCTGTAATATCAAAAATAAAAACAGCATCATTTTTTAATATATTTAAGGCTTCCATTAAAAACTCAACCTCCATCCTAACATCTTCCGGTACCAGGCTAAGAGCCCTTTGAATTTTTTTGAGAACAGATCCCTTAAGCTTATCATAATCTCCATTACCACAAGTCATTTTCGAAATACCCCTTTCTAGAATTCGAAGAAATGCCTCCAAATGACGACCAAAAATTTTATTTCTCCATTCATCAGACAAAATATGGTCTATATAATAAAGCAAAATAGTCTCATTTTTAGGCGAAGTGCAATTTAATCGTAATAAATTTAAAAGTCGCGGAGATTGCAAATCCAAGGGTCTCTCAATATAAAATGCGTATCTCGATACTATTGGCCCTCCTTTAGAATCAAATTTTAAATGATGATCGCGCATTAAACGCACTTGTTCTGAAATATTTGGATTGAAACAAGAAACTAAATTATCACCGACATCAATAAAACTTAATTCCCTCTCATGAGAAAATATATAACGAATTAGCAATAATAAAAAAAACATACGCTCCACAGGCTCATCAAAAAGCAATGACACTCCAAAAACAACAAACGATAGAATATTAATCACATCTCCAACTTTTTTAGAATCATCAACATCCTTAGCTATAGATAACAAATTTTCAACCTTACTTTTCTTACATTCTAACTCTTGAACTGTTGGACCTGTATATCGAGAAAATCCGCCCATAGAAAATGCGGAAATAACAAAAAATAATCCTAACGACAAAAAAATACTAATTTTTTTCATGCTCTATCCTAAATTTTACATAATTAAATTTATAAGTTGTTACTAAATACAACAAAAGTAAAATTTTATCAAGTCATAAATGAAAGACATTTTTTTCGATTTATTCCGGAATCTTAAAAGAGAGGCTTTCACCCCCTTTACACTCAACAACAATTTTCTCAGCACTTCCAAGATATTTATCACCATGCCAATCTTGCGTATCATAAAGCTCCGTTTTAAATTGTTTTAAAGCCGATACAAACTTTTTGAGCTTTGGATTTTGTGATGCATAATCTTTTCTAACAAAAATATCTGTAACAGGATCTGTTTTCCTTTTTATCCAACTACCAAAAGCATCAACCTTTTTTACAACTCTTTCTTTATTTTTCATATAAAAATGACTCATGCCTATCATTTTTTTAAAAAAGCCCAGCTCAGAAGCTATAAAAGCACCGATAACTGCCATAATTAAATACTTCCTTTTTACCCCGACGTTGTCATTTATTTTTGTATTAACGTGCTGTAAAAGTGAAGTAAGCGTCCTTGTCATCTCTGTTTGATATGCCAACATATCCGAATTTTGAAAATTAACTTGATTTCCATAATTGCTACCACCCGTTACAGAGTCAAAACTAAATTTGATTTTATCTCGCAACTCTTTGGATATTGCAGAAAAAAATATCATTCTATTTTCATCCGTTGGAATAAAACCTGCATTTTCTATAACGCGATCTAACAAGTCTTTTATATTTAAATCTTTAATTAGCTTTTGGTATATCTCATATTCAAACAAAAGATCAAAAGAATCTTGAGCCTCTAAATTTACACCCGACTTTAAATATTTTTCTGAAATGTCTTTTAATAAAAGATTTTTACACGTTTGCTTTGCCAACAAACTAAAACTCAGAAACATTAGCAATAATAAGTTTTTTTTCATGCCCACCCCTTCCCAAATAAGATTTAAACTTCTACTATTATTGAATATTTACAAATCAAAAATCAAGTTAATTTATATTGAGAAGTATCATGGTAAAAGAAATATATTTTGTTACAGGAAATTCTGGAAAATTTAAAGAAGTTAAAACCTTTATAGAAAAAAATGTACCCGAAATAAAATTGAAACAATTTAAAGCAGATATTCCAGAAATTCAATCCCTGGACCAAAAAGAAATAATTTTAGATAAAGCCGTAAAAGCCTGGGAAATGTTAAAAAAACCCTTAATAGTTGACGATGCTGCTATTTTTTTTGAAAAATACAATAAATTCCCCGGCACAATGACAAAATATATTTATGAAGGTTTGGGCTTTGAAGGAATAGGAAAATTAATAGATAATGGCGATAAAGCTCACTTTCTATTACAAATAGCCTACATAGAAAGTCCCGAGAATATACAGCTATTTGAAGGTAAATCTAAAGGAATCATACAAAAACCCGAAAAATTTAATGGTGATCCGAGTTTACCATATGCATGTATGTTTATACCAAATGGCAGTAATAAAATTTATGAAAATTTAAGAAACACTGCGGAAGGTGAGCCTTTTATGCATAGAATAAAGGCTTTAAAAGCTTTTATTCGTTGGTATAAAAGCAAATAAAGCTCTTATTTTGCAAAAAACCTCGTTTTTTTTAGCACCCCCATTTTGTTATACTATTTGTAATAATTGTAAACACGTAATAAATTTAATCTAAGTTTAAATTTATGGGGAAAGTATGAATAAACTAAAAAAAAGCATATTTTTATTTATTGTTGGTTTTTTTAGTTGCACTAGCTACATAACAAACCTCAATGCTAAGTTATGTTCAACACCATCATTACCATCATCTAGAGCAGAGCAACATGTTCCAGGAACATTACACGAACTTATAATCGCATCCGGTTATTTTATACTAGAAAATCTTGTAAACGAACTAATAAGAGCCACAGATGAATTAATATTTATAAGGCAAACAGAACCAACAAGAAAAAAACATTTAAAAAAATGGTCAAAAATAAACCGCTCAAAAATAAAAGAATTAACGTTAAGAATAGGAAGTATAAACGAACAAATAAAATCTTTTGCTTGCTTATACAAAAACATCGCAACTCAACCAATAACAAATGTACAAAAGAATGAACTCGAAAGAATCGTAGAAATAAGTCTACAAAGTGTTTGTTCAATAGCAAGAAAAACAATCGACATTCTCGAACAAAGATATGATGACGATAAAGGATGGATTCTAGCAACACTAGAATCACAAAAAATTACCCTCAAAACAATAGCCGAGGATATGCAAAAAAGAGACTGGACGACGGTCTCCTTGCCAGATTTAAGAAAAGATACCTCGCAATTAATATATCTTCTTATAAAAGACTTAAATGAAGTTATTTGTGAAATCTTCGGAGAAGTAAATTTTAGGAATCTCGATATCTTAGAATGTCAAAAATCATATGATGATCCAAGATTGCAGATTCTTTTTGATAATCCTGAAATTTTGAATTTCAATGAACTTTTAAAGAATCCAAAATTAATTTTGGATGAAATAGAAAAATCAATGACAGATGAAGATATATCAGCAGGCCTAAAAAACTCTAACCCTGACTTCACACAAACACTCCTTGAAGTAGGAGTAATCAATAGAAAATCGTTTAAATTTTTAATGTTTTACAATAGTTTAAAAATTTATATTTGGAACAAACATATAAGTTCAACATTATTAAAAGAAATTGTAAATATCATAATTAAAAAAGATCCAGAGCAAGCCAGCTTAATCACTGAGAGTTTTAGATCAGAATTTGGCGTTAGAATTGATTAAAACAGCCCTAAAATAAACACTTAAAAAATGCGTCTTAAGTTAACAGCATTGCAAGAAAATTGTTTTTTAAAACTCATAACTTAAATTAAAATTCATTCTAAATAATTCTTCAACATTTGCACCGGCAAACGTATATAAAACACCTAAATTAAATCTAAAGTTCTCATCAAGCTGATAGTTATAACTAGCTCCAATTTGATTTTCAATGCTCCATGTATCATTAGTCAAAATAGAAGTATAATAACCTGTAATGGAGTCACTAGCACAATCTTTTAATTTAACTCCAAAATTATAATAAAAATCTAAAAAGGCTTTACGTTCTAAAAAACGTTCAAAAATATTACCGATTTTAAAAGATAATTTTGGACCAGGTGTAATTCTAATTTTTTTTGTAGCATCACCAAAGAATCGGGCTGTTGCATCTGGCTCATCTGTAAAAACACCATCCGCACCCCGCGCATATATTTGTTGCTTTGGCGAAATAAGAATACTATTTATAGAGTCACCAGCAACAGGTGTAACACCGTCATAAGAAATTAATGTTGAAACCCGGCTGTTTATTCTTTTTGGAAATCCAAAATTTAAACTTGCATGCATGTATGGGTTATTCCAACGGCTATGAGAAAATAAAACAGAACCAAAAGCCTGCAAATTTAAAAAACCACCATTTCCAAGTTCCGGATCCCAAAATTTAGATAAATCTAAACTTCTTGCCGTAGGAACTACAAAATTAATTCCAGCAAAAACTCTTTCGGCTTTATTCCAATTAAACTCTGCATTAACAAACAAAGACAAATCTCCAAAACCAAGCTCTGTCTCTTTAGTATTATACTTAATACCTTTAGCATCTAAAATATCAATTAAAAATTTTTCTAAAGTACCATATCTATCTGCAAAATTTGGCCCAGGCAATGCAGCTGGATCTTCTGGGCATATTTGTACCGGATCATAAGCCGCAAGACGAAGTGTTTCTTTATCCGCGGCGCTTATTTGAGAATCTAATCTTATACTATTGTGCCTTCTTACAAACGGCACCTGCATACCTATAGTTATATCACCTTCATGAAAATGTCTGGCCAAATTCAAATTCACAGTTTGCTTTTCATAAGAAGCATCAAAATTTAAAGGCTGATCTGCTAAAATGTAATAATAGTGCAACGGATTATAATAAATTTCTGGTTTGGCTTGAGGTGCTGGCTGCCAATAAATTTTATTTTCTTTCATAAGCTTAGATGCAAGCAAAATATCTTTTAATTTAAGATCACTTTTACCAAACAAAAGAACTGATAAATCTTGGCTATTGTTACTGTCTCCAAAAGAACTATCTACAAAATCTAAATTTAAATCTACAGCCAAAATATTTTTTTGCATAAATGGCTGGCTGTAAAAGGGCAAATTCGGAACTTTGTAAACAAACACTTTGTTCTGCAAACTTTTCCACATCAACGGTTTATTTTTATTATAAACCTTATTTTTTACATAGTTTTTTGACTCATTAAACACTCGCCGTTTAACATGGTTTCTAGTTTTATTTTCTATATGTTTTGAATACTTATTTGCATACTCTTTTGCCAATAATTCCTGTGAAACAATCTGAGTCAATTCTTTTTTTATCTCTTCATAACTTCTATCATCTGAATTTTTTGCAGAGTAAATATTTATAAAAATTATAATAAAAAAATAAATAAATTTTTTAAGATTCATTTAACAAATCCTAACTAAAATTATTATCTAACTCTGCATCTAAAAGTTTTCTTAAAAGCTTTTTTCGTTCATTCTGTTTCTTTCTTTTAGATAACTTTTCGAATTTTCGAATTCTTTGCTCTTTTAAAGCAGAAAGCTGACGCCCCACTTCTTCATATATCTTTTCGTCTATTTTCCGCTTAGAAATATTAAGAACCATATTATCTTTTTTAGACTTGTCTTTACTTTCCTGAGCCTTAGCTGCTTTACTTTCCTGGGCCTTAGCAGCATCAAACTTTGCTTCTAAACTCTGCAATCTATTATCTAAATAATTTTTAAATTTATTTTCTAATAAATCTAAATCTATTACATTTTCTTTTTTTGCTTGAGAATTTGTAAGCTCTTCTATCTTAGAAGAAAACTCCTGCATTTTTTGATCTATATAAGCTTGAAGCCTTGCATGTGTTGTTGTCAACTTCATATCTAAACTGTTAAGCAACTTTTCATATTTTTTTCTAGCCTTTTTACCATGCTTAGAATCAACAGCCTCTATTTTATTTTCTAATTTAGCAAAAACATTTTTTATACTATTGTTTATATTATTATTTAAACTATAAGCAAAATCTCTGTAATCATTCTTAGTAATAAGCTTACTAATATCTTTATTTTGCTTATTTTTATTATTATTTATGTTATTTTTAACAATATCTCTTATGTATTTATCTGCAATCAACTTACTACGAAAACTTTTATTCTCATTTTTGAATTCATTTACAACATAATTATTGATATCAACCAAAACATTTAATCTTATTTTCTTTTTATCAAAAATGCCCTGCTTAGATTTCCTGGTTGAACTTTTAATCAAATTGTCAGCCCTGCGCTGTGAATTTGCAACGGTAGCAACAAAAAGCTTTTTCTCTTCTATTTCTTTGTAACGAGGATCACTCAACTCTTGTGTTGAACTAATTACAGAATCAAACCAATTTTGCTGATCTTTAAAAAACTTTAAGAAATCATCTCGATCCGCTTCTAACATTGACCCATCTTGCACAATACTTTCTATAAAATTAAGATCCTTATAAAAACTTTGAGACAACTCCTCTTTCCAATTAGCGGATAAACTATTTACAGTTTCGTGTTCAGACATTTTTTTAAAGATCTTAAAAAAATCAAAAGAAAAAAGACTATAAAAGTTACATAAAAACAATAGTAAAAATAACTTTAAAATTTTCATTAACTATCTCCAGTTATCTATATTCTCACTCCGCTCAAATTAATCATAAATTGATTCCCCCTGTTTATACCATAAACAAAACCGGTAGTTGAATTATCTGCATAAATTTCATCATTAATATACAAAGAAACAATTAAATCGTTTTTTAATCTCAATTTTTTATTCCCTGTTTCATCATAAAATACGGTTGAAACAAAAAGAGACGGAACTAAATTAATTAACTTACATACAAGATCATCTGCTTCTATGTCTTCTTTTACAAAATAATTTTTTGCTAATCTACCGGCAAAGCCACCGCCATCAGCATTAACATACTCAACCATTGCTACACATTCACCTACAATATCCCCATTCCAATTATCCCAATCTATTGTCAATTCAGGTGAACCTGTATTCCTGCCAATTCGCATCCTAGATTCATTTTCCATGCTTAAGCGACCATGATTGTCAAAATAAAAAGATTTGAGATTCCCACGACTTTCTACACCATTTAATACATTAATTTCTAATATTCCATCACCACGAATATTTAGTTGTGCTCCTTGCTCAAAATCAAGAGATACTGCTGTTTTATGTATAGAGAACAACGCTTTTATAAAATTGTGAACAGTATTTCCACATTCAATACGCGTACCAAGTTCCAACAACGCATTTCTGTCAAAAAGAATATTAAAATCATCATCAGTCGTATCACCAATAATTACCTGTTCACCTTCTTTGATAATTACATGAGCGCCACTGTCGACTATAAAATTAGCATCACCATAAAAATTTACTATACCATCAGTTTCTACACGCATTGTACATGAATCTGTAAACGCAATCGTAGATTTTTTTCTAGGAATTAAAGTTGAATCCGAAAGTTGAATACTTTGACCATTATTAAAAACAACAGTACCTTTTCCCTTAAAAATCAACCTTGAACCGGGACGAATATTAAGAGCCACGCTCGGATCAATGACCAAAGTTAAATCTTTATATAAACTATCATCAAACTCAAAGGTTAATTCTGAATCTTCAAAAATATATAGCTCACCCAAAAAGGTAAAATCATTCTTTATAATTATTTTATTATTATCTCCGGCAACTGCAATTTTATCAACAGATTTTACAATAAGAGCTTGCGAGTAATCTTGCTCTATTGTTGCATTAGAAGCAAGCAAAATATTTGTAGGATTATCTGAATTTGTTCCAAAACTAACATTAGTCATCGCACCATTTTGCACAAGATATAAACTAGAAGTATCACCTTCATCCTGAGATCTCTCCGAAATACGAAGAACTTTTTTAGCATCAGGAAAATAACCTTCTGCTGCAGGCGGAATATTTATTACTTTTGTTTGAATAAAAATCTCTTTTTTATTTTTTTGAATATTTAAATTATCAAAATATTTTTTTAGTTCCTTTTCATAAATTAAACTTAAAGCTGTTTTTGGTCGTTCCGGTCGCATCTTTAATGGTTTTAAAAGTTGTCTGGTTTTATACATTGTACTATACTCAGTCACCACAGGAGTCGCAATACCTTGAGCTTCTAAAGAATCACCTTCTATTATAAAAGGAGTTCCACCAAATAAAGGATCATATAAATCCCAAATAGGATCACCAGAAACAATAAGCCTATTTACATCTAAAAACGAATTTTCATATACAAGAAATGCATTCATATCATTAATAAGATGAACCAAACTATCGTCAAAATACATTCTAGCATGACCATTAGTCGAAAATAATTGTACAAAATCTGTTGCAAAGTTAACTCTAGGAATTCCACCGACAACCTGATTCGTCAATCTTTCTCTTAAAATAAAATCAAAATGTATCGCACTATCATTTAAATCAGCAAAAGACATGGAACCATTGAAATAAATATTATCTTTTAATAAAGCAAACTTATTTTCTAAGCCCTCAATAACAAAAACCTTGTCACATGGCTCTAATTCTCCAGGCAAATAACTCGCATTAATATCACCAACATTTACAACAGCACCGCCAACTAAACCAATAGCACCTACAAAATTTATTCCCTCTTCTAACTTGATATAATCCAATCCTTTTAATTCTATCTCTTGAAATGCTGCTGTATTTTCTCCTGTATTAAATAAATTCCTATCAGTTTCTACTGCACCAAAATCAGCATACATTGTCATATTTGGAGAAACAATAAAACTTTTATTACCAGCAAGGCCTCTCATATAAAAAACATTTGCAACATCAGGAGACGCATTTGTAAGTACCATTCTCCCTTGAGAAAAAGTTATATTTTCGCTCAAATCCCATTCAACATTTTCGTCTAGTTCAATTTTTCCATCAACAACAACTTGCCCAACATTATCTCTAAAAGCTCTCAAATCAAAAGTATTTTCATGTAATCGAACAAATTGTATATTTTTCAACTTTACAGTTTTACCAGCTAATACAACAAACTGAGATTGTACAGGATCACTAAAATATAGCGTTGCACCGTGACCATCTATAGTTAAATCATCATGAATACGAATAGTTTTTGAAGGATGTATTAAACAACTACATTCAAGATCAACATCCGCGGACAAAGGAGAATCATACAAAAATGCACACGGACAAGTCTCTCCACCACCTCCATCACAAGTAGTTGTTGTACCAAAAGAAAATTCTCGCACCGTTCCCGTATTTAAAACAGAAAAATTATGTGATGCCATACCATCAAGATCATTTCCCGGCTGCCAAGCGTGATTTACAAATAATGGTTTATTTATCTTTAATTCACCAGGATTAATTATTCTTGTATCTAACCATAAAGTAGTACCATCTATTGTTAATGTTGCACTACTATCAAATAACCAATCATAAGTTTTTAATAAAAAGGTTGTAGAACCATCAACATAAATACCTCCTTGGGTCATAGAAATATTACCAGCAAGCTCTACATCCACATTAGACATAAAAACAGATGTATTATCCGTTAGAAAAACAAAGCTTGAATTATCTATACCCTTTAAATAAACGTCTACCAAATAAAGAGTTGCATTGTCTTTTAACTCTAACTGCCCTCCACCAGTTAAATCCAATACATTCCCATTTCCATTAATTAAAGCATCACCCTTAAATGACCATTTACTCGTAAGATTTGTTCTTCCATTTAATTTTATTTCTAGAGCCTGCTCAAAATTAAGATTAGAACTCCAAGTACTTTCTTTACCAGGCAAAGCCAAAAGTTGTCTATTCAAAATAACCGTACCTGTACCTAACAGGTAAGAATCATCCGCTAAATGTAAATCATCTTCTAACCTTAAAGTTCCACCATTTAAATTTATGCTTTGATTTAATTTACTTTGCAATGCAATTGTAAGAGTTGTACTTGCATCAAAAAAATTAATCTGAGAATTAAATAACGGCTGCCCCTCTAGCCGATTATTTGCCCCACTTACTTTGAATTCATGAATTACAGTGCCAGGTTGTGCACCAAACCGACCATCACCTTGCAGTTCTATAGAATCTAAACCTGCAACATTATAAATACCAGTCAACAGACCTTCATTTGTTTCTGTTTGCAATATTCCTTCTTCGAAATTTATATTTTGCCCTGCAATATTAGAGCCAGATCTTTTTTCTAAAGTCCCCGTCCAACTAGCAATAGTCGTTCCTACATTCAATTTTGCACTATTATTCACTCTTATTTTAGAATCTTGTCTTGAAAAAGTAATTGTTGCTTCTGTTTGAGTAACAACAAATAATGTTACAAAGAAAAATAAAATTTTTCTCATTAATCACCTTTTTTTTCTATCATGAAAAATTAATAGTCAAATGTGTCCAGTTATTGTAGCAAAACCATTTTTTTGAATGCAAAAAATAAAAAATATAAATATCTAACCTGAATAAACCCCACCCCTGGTTGTAAAAAATATGAATATTGCTATAATTTCAAATCCTAACAGAAATATCGGTCAATAAAGAGTTTTTGCTAAGGTTTATAGGCATTAAATACAAAAATTATCGGGGCATAATTTAAGGAATATAAATATGAAATCTATAAAAAAAATAATCTTATTTTTACTTACAATAACAATTTCAATATCAAGCTCTACAAAACTTAAAGCAGAAGAAACTTACGAAGAAAGACTTTTAAGACATATAAAAGATAGAAAAAATAAAAAACTCAATCCAAAATTTAAACAATTAAAGCAGAGAGAAGAATTTGAAAAAGATGCTCGTGAAAAACTCGACGAGCTTCAAAAAAACATTGATGCACTAATCAAAAGTGATGAAGAAAATGATGAAGAAAATACGGAAAAAATCGAAAAATTAATAGAACGCAAACAAAGATATGAAGATATTCTTGCCGGAGATATGGGAGATGTAATACTCTCAACATTAGCTGGAAGTTATCTAAAACATACTCAGGTTGACTATGTTGGTAACAACTGGAAAGAAGGAACAAAAAAAGGTATGACGATATTAGGAGTAGGATCTGCAACAAAAGCTCTTGGAAAAAATTTCGAAAGTTATAGCTCGCAAGGTTTTGGCTGGTTATTTAAATCTCTTGAAGAAAAATTTTTAAAAACTTGGAATTTTGTTTTTCACCACAATAAAATGCCATTTACAGAACCAGAAATTACTTCATGGAAAAATCTAATCTCCAGTGAACTCGCAGAAATGGATAAAATTATAAGAAATGCTGATAAAAGCTCTGCCAGAAGTTTAGAAGAAAAACTTAGAGAACTTAGTGTTGACATCGAAACAGAAGTCCCTAAAGAAATAATGAATCTTTGGCTAGACCTTACAGAGGACTTAGCAATTACACTTGAAGACTTAGCCTTAGAAATAGAAAGTAGATCCGCTTATTATGGCAAAAAAAATGATGGTTTTGGCATTATAAATTGTGCTGATAGATTAAAAAATAAATTACTCAAAATACGAAAATGGATACTAAGCGTACAGTCCGCAAAAGACTTTGCATCTTTAAGAGAAATAAAAACAGTTCTTCCATCCATGAAAAAATCTGTCGACAATTATTTTCTAAGTTTAAAAAACCAAATTAAACCGACAAAATCAAAGGCCGACAAGTCTAGCAGCCCTTACAGCAGCTATTCTGGACGTAGCACGTGGAACAACGACTCTAAATTCTAATCTAAACCAAATTAAAATTTTCGAAAGAAACATTTAATGTTAGGGATAAGTCATGGTTTATAAAAGAATTATTGCATATTTACTGTTACTACTATTTTTTACACAAAAGACATTTTGTTCTGAAAATTTAGATTTAAAAACAATAGATAAAAATCAAATAATATTTAAAGAACAATATTTTGAAAAAATATTTAGCAAAAAAGAAATTACAAAAAAAGTATTTTACATCGGAGTTGGATTAGGCACGATTGCCGGCACCTCTTACATAGGATACAAGTACTGGAAAAAGCACACAGAAAATTCCCAACCAGAAGAAACTCCAGAGAAACCAATAACAACAACCAATCGCAATAAATCGTCAGATGATTCAAACAAAAAGTTATTGTTTGATGTATTTATTCATGGAATTTATAAAGGCGTAAAGCTTTCTGCTATAAGTTTAGTACTACTTACAAGTACAACATCTTTCAATTTTATAAAAGATCACGCCATAGATATTTTTACATCTAAAGATATTGGATTTTTTATAAAAACATCACGCAACACCCAATCAAGCCTTGATCTATTAAAAGAATTATTTGAACTAGAAACTGAACAATTTTTTAAAGAAGAAGTTATTGGGAATTTTAACTATTTTGTAGAAAACTTAGAAAGCTTAATTGCACTTACAAACGTACTAGCTAGACAAAAAATAAAAAACTTATCCAATTTTCAAATATTAAAAAACACACAAGAACTTGTAATTAAAAAATATTTTAGTTTTTTTAAAGAATTAAAAACAACAATAAACGTTAATTCCTCTGAATACTTCAAAGAATCTGATGCAAAAAAGTCACTACCGGGCTTTGAAGAATTAAATAATCAAATAATAAGATTTATAAGACTAGCGAGCTCATTAATATATGAAGTTTAAAATTAAATTATTTTTAATACTTTCATTATTTTCCATAAATTTAGTCGCATCAGCAGAAAAATTTGACCTTGACCCTGATATGCTTGCATTTATTAATTCTTTATTGGCAGAAAACTCCGAACAACAAGCGTTACAAAAAGAAAATACTCCAGTAAATCCAATCGATAATAAAATTAAAGAAAAAGTAAAACAAAAATCTACAGAAAGTTTTAATGACTTTGTAAAACATTTTGAAAAGTTTTACCCAAACGCTTTTTTAATACGTGAACATTTCCTAACAAACATGACACCAGAGGATATCGCAAAAACGTTAACAAAAATTATAAATACCATTGCATACGAGCCATGGATATATGTCGAAAGTATATTTAAAACTATAGTCAAAAGACTTTCCGCCGATGAAAAAGCAAAATGGAAAAAACAAGGCTACGACGTAGAATTACTACAAGAAAAATTCTCCCAAATTGATATCAAAAAAACTTTAATCGAAGAAAATGGCATGCAAGAGTTTATAACAACACAAATTGATATCCTAGATGAATTCATAAAAGATTCAAAGGTAAATCTAGAAACAAAAATTGTATTTTTTGAAAAAACTAGAAACTATAGTTCTCTTTTTACAAAACAACAAAATAATTCTACCGGTAAAAATGAAACCTTAGTAGAATATTGGGATAAAAACAACATAAAAATACACCATGATTTTTACGAACTATACTTTGACTATTATTGCAGACTTTTTATAGAAAGTATTATTCAAGAAGACAGGCAAAGCGCAACAAAGTATAATACTAAACTAAAAGACATCCTAAAAAATCTAACTCGCACTCCTGCAGAAGCTGCTGCAAATCTATACATAACTAAATATGAGAGTCTTTTGCAACTATTAAAACAACAATATTACAATCAAAAATTTAGCTTTATAAAAGAAAACAGCGAGCTTTCTGAACTATTAAACTACTGGGATTCTCATGATTAAAAATAATAAAATTTGTAACATTACATTAATAGTCTTATTATTTCTTGCTCAACTAAAGCCGAATAACGATAATGTTTTTATAAAAAAATTTATTACAGATTACGGTTTCAAACCAAGAGACAGATATACTCACGAATACAGCTCTGCTCTTTTAGATAACACAGCGATCAGCCTTGATGAACTAGAAGAAAGCCTCTCCTCAAATGGATTTGATCTCGCAGGTAGAATGATTATCAGTGGCTATGAAGAGCAAGCATTCCCATCTTATTATTATAGATACAAAAAGGCTGAAATAAACGATGAAGCCCAAACAAAAATAAATGCAGGCTGGACGTTAAAATTACACAATATATTTGGCTTTTTAACAGGCTTTCTATTTAGAGATTTAAATATTTACACTAACCATTGGTTTATGGATGATGATAAAATAATTCAACACGTAGACTCAGACAAAGTAGAAATATTTAATACTAATGCAAAAATAATACATGAACACGCATTTGATAAAACTCTTAACATTTTAAATAAAACTGAATTTGAAATATTAAAAAATCTAAAAATTCAAAACTACCAAAACATTCTAAGAGAATTAGTAATTTTTTGGACAACAATCTATAAACAAGAAGCAAAGGTTGGCGAAAATAAAGACGCATCGACACAAGACATTCTATTCTCTATAGAATATGCAAATCACTTAATGCGCTCCAATTTACCATTTAAAAAGTGGTACTTTGGACCAGATATAACATATCCAATAGAAACATCTTTAGCTCAACCAAAAGAGGCCACATTACATGCACAAAAATTTACATCTATTATTGCAAAAGAACTAAATCCCATAGATGATAAGCCAACAGCGTATATATTTTGCAGCTTTGTTGATGGCGTAGGAAAAAGTACTCTTTTAGGAAATATAAGAAACTTCTTTAAATTTGGAACAAATATAGATAACTACGATCGAGTAGACAACTCATCATCCCAGTTAGCTGAAATTTTTAAGTTAAAAGAAAACACTTTTATTGCCGATCTTCCAGCTCAAGTTAGTCATTTTTCATACAAGCCCGACGGCTACGTTTATGTAAATATTGATAGAGAATTTGATGAATCCGAAAGAATAGAATTAGAATTATTCATAAAAGAAAATAAAAATCATTTAGAACAAAAATTCTTACAAAAAACAAACTCTGTAAAAAATATAATCAATCAATGTGGCTATCTTACTGAAAAACTCAACAACATCAATAATCCGATTTCTGCATTTATAAAAAATTTAATATTACTAAAAAAAGAAAGTTCCAATAACTGGATATCATTTAGCAAAGATAATAAGCAATATCTTTTTAATAAAAGAAATACAAACGAAATTAGAATTTTAACTCCACTAAATATTGTACAGTCTGAAGGACTTAAAAATATAGAATCTGAACAGATGTTATTTTTAGAAGGTATAAAACTACCACTACCATACAGTTTATTTACAAAAGATTTAATAAATAAACTAAAAAATAATAATATTGAGAAAGTGGTCTTCGTAGATTTTACAAGTATGTATCCAAGATCTTCTAGAGAAAACGTGCGAATAAACTATCTTATACAACAAATGTGTTTGTTAGATAATAAATTTAATCCAGAATTAAGCCTTTATAGAAACTTTGTCCAAGACTCAGAATTATTGTATCTCTTAAATAATAAAAAAAACTATAAAAAAATGCTTAATTCTTTGAAACTAGAAACAAAAATCAGATTAGCATTACTAAATTTAATTAATCAACAAAATAGAGTTAATATAAGTGGAATAGATCTTCCAGAAATAACAAACTTACTTAATTCTGAAATATCAAAATTTAGCAATAATACTATTAATCTATTAAATGAATATTCAAAAGAAAAACTTATTATAGAAAAATCCAAGTTAGAAAAAACATATGGTAAAACAAAAAATTATGTAAATATTCAACAGTTATCATTTGATAATTTATTATACTTTTCTGAATTAATATCAGACCTATACAAAAATAAAACAACAAATAAAGAATTAAAAACAATTTGGAAAACCCCCGCAATAATTAATAATAAAGATCAAAATATAGAAAATGGAGTTTCAAGCAAAATAGAAACAACAATAGATAATGAAAA
>DAOVPV010000013.1 GCA_030629005.1 bacterium
AAAACCCCGAAATTTTAATTTTCGACGAAGCAACATCTGCGCTTGATCAGGAATCAGAAAATTCAATTCGTTTAGCGATAGAAGAAATTAGCAAACAAAAAACCGTTATTGTTATTTCTCATCGTTTATCATTTATTGAAAAGATGAACAGAATCTTTATAGTTCAAAATAAAAGTATTGTTGAAATTTCAAAGCATGAACTAAGACAAGAAATTCATAAAACTCTTTAAAACTTAAGTTTTTTTTATAAACTTTAAATCTAAAATACCTCCTACATTTTTCCAACTAACTATTTTACAAAATGATCTTTCTAAATCTTCATCTCCACCATAAACAAGAAAATTATTATGTTCATTAATACCAGCCAATTTTGACCAAAACTTTAAAGCATCAAAAAATGAATTTCTTATCGTTTTACTTGATTTTATTTCAATTGGCGTAAGCTCTAAATTATAATCCAATAAACAGTCTATCTCATGCCCATGACTATCTCTCCAAAAATAAAGACTTGGTTCTTTACCTTGATTATAAAATTCCTTATATAAATTAGAAATAACAAAAGACTCTACTAAGCCACCTTTTAAATAGTGGTTTGTCACTTGATCATCATTTTCAATTTTTAATAATCGACAAGCTAATCCTGTATCATAAAAATAAAGCTTTGGAGATTTTATAATACGTTTACTATAATTTTTAAAATGAGGCTGTAATAAAAAAATAATATAACTTGCCTCTAAAATCGATATCCAGTTTTTTGCAGTTGCAACATTTATACCACAGTCATCTGCAAGTGACGATAAATTCAAAATCTGACCAATCCTGCCAGCACATAAACTTATAAACCTCTGAAATGTATTCAAATTCACAACTGACGTTAGCTGCCTAACATCTCTTTCTACATATGTTTTTATATATTGAGGATAAAATTCTGGAGGAGATATATTTCTATGAAAAAGATCTGGATAACTTCCTTTAAAAATAGCCAAATCCAATTCATTACTCAATAAATTTTCATCCTTTAATTCAGAAATTGAAAGCGGCAACAATGTTAAAATAGCAATTCTTCCTGCTAAAGATTGAGATATTGCCTGATTCATTAAAAAATTATGTGAACCTGTAAGAATAAAATACCCTGGCCTACGATTAGTATCAACAATCCCCTGCATATAAGACAATATTTTAGGATAATTTTGAAATTCATCTAAAATAATACCATCCGATCCATAATTTTTTTCTAAAAAATACCGCGGATCATCTTTAATTAAATCTAACGTATCAGGATCTTCTAATGAAAAATATTTATGATTCTTAAACGATTCCTTTATTAAAGTTGTCTTTCCAGCCTGCCTTGGACCAACAACCGCAATAACCGGAAACTTTGTACTATACTTAATCAGTACAGGTTCTAGCTTTCTTTTTATATACATTTTATATACCTCACCGATAACATTTTCAAGCCCTTGTGCAATTCTAACAGTCCACTAACAAAACTACACAAACCGGACAAAGAAGTCAATAAAATATAATTATTAAGCCTTTTTATCATAAAGGCTCCTGTTTTCACAAGAGCCCTAAATTTAACTTCTAAACAAATATTAAATCTTAAATCTGTGCATTAGCCATTTGGTAAACGAGCGATTCACGAGATTGTTTTTTTATTAAAAACTCAAAAAATTCCTGATTTTTTGAATAAAACGAGTACTTTGCTTCAGTTTTAATAATTCTGGATTTTCTTGTATCAATTTATCCCAAAACTTTTGATACATCCCAATAGTATTACTAGAATCTTTAAACTTTTTAAATTCAATTTTTCCAATATTATGCTTGTCTTTATCATAATAAACCCCTTCCCATTTTTTGAAAAAATTTACATTATCTGTCTGTTGATTTTCATAATTAGAAATACGAACAGACAAATTAGCGTGAGGAAAATGTTCTACATAAGAGTTCGAGCTAACAATAGTTTTATAACCAGAAGACAACATCTTTAAACACAAATCCGCATCACCATTATAAAAAAAGAAATTTTCATCATCTATAAAATCAACTTTTTCTAGAGCTTCTTTTAAATAAATTCCATGATTAACATACATGTTATCCGAAAGCGTATATCCGACATGATATTTATCTTGCAAAAAGCTATCTCGCCAATAAAAGGCAACCGCGCCAATCTTTTCATCATTCTTTAATTTTTTTTCAAAAAGATTTATTCCATTTTTTATTGCACCAGAAACAATCAAACAATCATCACTTATCATACAAACATACTTTCCATTTGAAGCACGAAAAGCCAAGTTCATAAAATACCCCCAAGACTTGCGCTCTATTTTTTTGCCAAGCCACTCTCCACGATTATGCTGAACAATAGTAATAATATCTTTTTGTTCTAATAACCACTGCAAAGCACCATCTGTAGATCCACCATCAACAACAATAATTTCGTAATTAAAACCAACAAGTTCTTTGCGAACGGAATCTATTGTTAACTTTAGAAATTCATAACGATTATAAGAACCAAGAACGACAGAGATTAAGCTTTTATTCATAACCTAAAAACCTCTTTTTGATTTTTTCTATATTTTATTTTCGAAAGAAACATTTAATGTTAAAGTTAACAAAAAAGAGAGTACTAAAAATATGAACAATAAGAAAATAGCTTTTTCTATATTAATTTTTTTAATCGTCATTTTAGTTCTTGGTATACCATTTACCAATTGGGGATTTAAAACAGATGACTGGAGCAACTTATACCATAGCATCGCCCATAGCTTTAAAGACATATTAAACTTCTTTAATCTTGGCAATATAGAGGCACTTTGCTATCCATCAAACAGCCCTACGATCCAGCAAAACTTTTTAAAAGGTTTATTCCGCCCAATGTCTTTTGTATATTATTTACCACAATACCTTTTGTTTAAAACAAATGCATTTGGTTATTTTTTTACCACAATCATATTACACGCATTAAATGCTGTAATCTTATTTAATATTCTTTCTTATATCACACCACTTTTTATAGCATTTTTCAGTTCTCTATTATTTGCATTTCACCCAACGCTTGCCAACTGGCTTGGTTGGATAAGTGCCCAAACATATCAAACCGAATTATTTGTCTTTTTTTTATCAATACTTTTTTTGAAAAAATATTTAGATTCAAATAAATTTAGATTTTATCTATTATCTTGCCTACTTTTTACAAGTAACCTTTTTTTAAAAGAACAAACAATAGTTTTTCCTATCTGGGTAATATTCGCAATCTTCTTTTATTATAAAGCACAAGACAAAACTGAATACAAAAAATCATTTTTATACTCAATTGGTTCCTGGATAATATCAATCTTTTACCTAATAATCAGAGCAATTCAATTTCCAATAACTTCTAACTGCGATACATTCAATTGCGAACCAAATTTAATTTCATTTTTAAATAGAACCAAAGAACGATTATTTGATTTTATAACATATGTTGCTGATCTACTATTTTTATCATGGATGCCAAAGGATCACCAAATAATTAAAGGTTCATTAATACTAATTATTTGTACTATTTTAATATTTTTATTTATAAAAAATTCAAAAAAATCATTTGTCATATTTTTAATATTCAGCGTATTAATATTCAGCTGGCCGGCACTTTTAATACAATATCAACCTAGATATATTTATCTTTCTATACCATTTTTTATTTTAACACTTAATATTTTAATTTCTTTCAGCATCAAACAAAAGATGCAAAATAAATACAAAAAAAGCATCTCCACAATTTTCGCATTAGTAATAATATTTTTTGCATCTTTTTTATTTTTTAGATTAAAAGAAAGAGAAGTCGCTTTAAACCACATAACTACTTCTTTAAAAAAACTAACCAAAAGTAAAATAGTTTTAAAACAAATAAAAAATAAGAAACCTTTATGTTTTGTGGCTTTACCACCACATTGGTTTGGACAAGGAACCGCTCAAGCTATGTGGTTTTTAACTAATAAAAATGATTTCCCGGTTTACGAATATGGAACATCAATATTCGAAAAAAATAGAAACTCTTACAGGCAAATCCCTAAATTTAATAAAAATTATCTAAAAACAACAATTACTAGAACGGGAATAGAAGCTAAATCATTAAACACAGAATATCTATGGTTTTTTGAAAATAATAAAACAGCAAAAAGTGCGTTCATAAACATTGAGCAAAAGTATCTCGATGAAAAACCCTTGTTTATTGCCTGGAACTATAAAAAAGCAGATTTTAAAATTATTTTAAAACAGGAGCATTGTGAATAAAAACTTATTTCAAACTTTTAATATTTTTTTAACAAAAAATAAAAGAATAATCCTTTCCGCTACACTTTTTTCTTTTGTGTTTTTTTCACTTGGAGTACCATACAAAAAATGGTGGTTTATTGGAGGAGAAGATGATTATATTGATCCATATGAACTAGGTTATAAAACAAAAAATTGGAAATGGCATGAACTATCTTACTTTTTTTATGATGGTCACACACAACCGCAATTAAATGATCCAAACTATAAAAGGACAACTTTCTTTACAACTTCATATCGTCCACTATGCTGTATAGGAATCGCATTAAGATACCGCCTATTTGGTACAAACATTTATCATTATCATCTAGCAAATGTTTTTGTCCATGCAATAAACGCCGTATTATTATTTAATATCTTTCTTTGGCTATTAAGCTTTCTACCTGCACTTCTGCTAGCTCTAATTTGGGCATTTCACCCATTAATCTCATGGTTCTTTGGAAATATTGTAAATTTTCATTATTACGTAAATGTAATGTTAATGTTGTTCGTATTCATTTTTTTTAAGTTTTTTTTAGATACAAGAAAATGGAAATATTATTTTTTATCCTGTATAACTTTTGCAACGTCACTTTTTACAAGAGAAACATCAATTGTTTTACCTGGCATAATATTTTTTGGCACTTACCTTTACCAAAATAAATCAAGCAAAATTGGAATCAAACATTTTTACAAAAGTTTTTTTAAAATACTAATAACTACATCTGGGATTATCACAACAGCTATTGGCTTTTTGTTATTGCGACTATACCTGTACCCCATAAATTTATCAGTATCAAATTCAGCCTCAACTTCCTTAAACACAACTAACTACTCAATAATTACTTATTTTAAAAACGCGGCAATAACATCATTAAACTGTTTTAAGTTATTTATTTATGATCTTTTTGGTCTATCTTGGATCCCTTGGGATTCTCAGTATAAAACATTAAGAATAAGCCTATTTTTATTGATATTATCAACGTTGATTTGGTTTTTTATAAAAAATACAAAAAAAATTCATATTACATACTTATTCCTGTGCATGCTTATTATGCTTTGGCCCTCATATATCAAAGGAATATTTTCCCATGGATATTTTTATGAAGCCTATCCTTTTATCTTTTTAGCCATAATTTTTCTTTTTAAATTTTATAATGGAAATCTTAAAAAATCGAACGAAACATTTAATGTTTTTAAAAAAGCAGCTCTACCAATCCTAGGTATCATAACAATGCTTTTCATAACACTTACAATAAAAAGTTTTTCGAGACGAGAAAGAAGAATAAATACCAGAACACAAGCAATAAAAACGCTTGCCTATGATCCAATCATAAAAAATAAATCTTTATATTTTTTTGGCTTACCCTATGGAGCGTTTGTAACAAATACAAAAAAAGCATTTTGGATGCTCCTTGATAATCCAAACATACCAATATTTTTTGATATATCCCTTTCTGTAAAACCAACAAATATCCATGTAAATGAAATTCCAAGCTGGAAAATAATATTAAGCAAGTATTATTTTGAAAAATTTACACCTGCAAGTAACATTGTTTCAACAAAAATAAATCATGGATTTAGATTCAAATCCATAGATCCTCAAAAAGTATCTTTTATAATAAACGATAATTACGAGTCCAATACAAAAAAAATAATAAACAATACCGTAAACATAAAAGGCAAAGACTTAATAACTGATATTACAATTTTATTCGATCAAAAAGACTTAAAACCAAACACTTTATTTATTACGTGGGATTACAAAAAAGCTAAATTTAAAATACTCGGAAGAAACATTTAATGTTTTGGAAAAATATGACAATAAAAAATAACAAAAAAATACTGTTATCTATTTTATTATTTTTATTTATTTTTATTTTACTTGGACTACTATACACAAACTGGTGGTTCTTTGGCGCAGATGATTTTCATGCACTGTTTAAAGGATATAAAATAAAAACTTGGAAAGACTTGCTCTATTGCTTTTATGACGGAAATATAGCAAAAGGAGCTGGCCCATCTAATTATATTCAATCAACAGGACAAAGTTATTTTTTCTCAACTTTTTATAGACCTTTATATTTAGTCTATCTTGGAATCCAACACTGGCTATTTGGAACGTGGGCCTATCCATACTTTTTATTAAGTGTATTTTTTCATGCTGTAAATACAATAATTTTATTTTATATTTTTACATATTTTATAAATTATTTACCAGCAATATTAATATCTTTATTTTTTGCATTTCATCCTCAAATAGCTTACAGATTTGGCGCAATCGTAAACTTACATTACTACACAAATTTAATGTTAATGCTTTTAAGCGGCCTATCCTTTAAAAAATATTTAGATAACAAAAAAATTGTTTTTTATTTTATCGCAA
>DAOVPV010000015.1 GCA_030629005.1 bacterium
CAAGGGCATTCGAGAGAAGCACTGCACAAAAAAAGCAAAGAAGTGTGCAGTTGCAATTTATTGTGCACTTTATTTGGGCACGTTATTTGCTTGTTGCACAAAAAAGCGTAAATTTTGTGCATTATATTTTTACTATCTTGCCACGATTTCATAGAGCTGCTTGTTTAAATACAAAATTTCTTTTCCTTCTTTTTGCATACTGAGTATATTCATATCAACCAATTTGTTCAGATATTTGCTGGCTGTATTTCTGGAAGCTATCTTTTGGTCTACCAGAATTCTGTTTTTGCAATAGATTTGAGAAAAGAGGATTTCAATTAATTCACGAGAATAGATGTCCTTTGCTTTATCTCGAATCTCGTTTTTCACTTCGTTGAAGAGCTCATAAATAGCATTTACTTTTTCTAATGTAAACAATGAGGTTCTATAAATGGCTTCTAACACAAAGAGAATCCAAGCTTGCCAATTTTGATTTTCTGTTACTCTGGAGAGAAGGCTATAATATTCATTTTTGTATTCTAAAATATGTTTGGAAATATATAAAACAGGAAGTTCGATAAGATTTTTTTCAGTCAGATATAGAACATTTAATATTCTTCCTGTTCTACCATTTCCATCACTAAAAGGATGTATTGCTTCAAATTGGTAATGCAAAATTGCCATTTTAATTAAAGGATCAATTTCGTCACTTGAATGAAAAAATTCCAACCAATTATTCAGTTGTTGGTTTACACGTTCTGGTTTGGGAGGAGTGTAAATAATGTCATAAGCATTTCCAACGTATACTTGTTTTGTACGAACTGATTCGTTTTTTTGAGTGATTTTTTGAAATATTTCTATTATCCAATTAAAATCTGTTTTGGGGGCAGATTCAAAAGCAGACCAGAGCGCTTGTCTATAACAGAGTACTTCTTTTGTGGAAGGGTCTATATTAGACTTATTTGCTGTAAAAGCCCGGTACATTTTATCGGATGTTTTGAGAACATTTTCGATTTCAGAACTGTCTTTTGCTTCTTGCAAAACCAGTGTGTTTATTAGCATTTCAGGATTGGGAATAATTGGCAAACGACCTTTTAATTCTGCTAAAGCTACTCTGGCTTCTTTCAATTTTTTCAAAATATCTACCGTCTCATAATAAGATTTTCTTGGAGGTAATAGAGGAAGATCATTATAAGGTTGTTGTCTTGAAAAAGTCATTTTATTACTCCTAATTTAGTTTCAAGTTTCCAAAATTTTTTTATAATTCTAATGTAAATAAATCAACAACATTTTCAAATTTCTTTATATCTTTTTTATATTTGTCCCAATCCTTTTGTTTAACATATAACGGAATATAATTAAATTCAGTTTTTGTTTTATTTACATCTTCACACCAGGTTTTTAATCTATTTATCTTTCTAATGTCATCTAAATCCTGTCTGCCTTTAGTTTCTATAATATAAATAGTTTTATCATTCTTTTTTACAACAAAATCAGGATAGTAATTACTGATATTTCCGTCGTCTGCCTGGTATTCAATCTTAAAATGGACACTTGTAATATTTTTTACAAAAGAAACTATATCTTCACAATTATCGAGAAAAGCGGAAAATTCAAGCTCGAATTTTGAATCTCCAATAATTTTATTTAACACAGATTTCTTAGGTAATAAGTGTTCCTGGTAATTATAAATTGTGGGTTTTACTTTTCTAAGTTTAATATA
>DAOVPV010000010.1 GCA_030629005.1 bacterium
ATCGCCTTTGGAGAAATATACACTGCCGGCCCTAGTAATAAACAAAGCGCTAAAAAAGTTTTTTTAGAAATAATTTTATCTGCTTTATCTAATACAAAGCTTCCAGTACTTAATATTTTTGAAAAACTCATTTTTATAATTTGAATAGCTTTATTTTGCTTTTCTCCTGAAGCATTTATTGATAATGGTTTTAATTGATTTTCAAATTTTATTTGTTTTAATGCAATAAACGTTACAAGTTCTTTAAGTTCTTTTAATTCTTCTTCCAGATTGTTTTTTTTAAGCTCTTCTTTTAATAAATTAATAGAAGATCCTATATCTGCATTGCCAGCAAAAACCGGATTAATTAATAAAATAGAAAATATGAGAATATTTAATAACTTTTTCATTTTGGCCTCCACTAAATTTAACAAGTTATTCATACATTTTAAGTTTAAATCATCGGTTGTTTTATGCAAAGGCATCGCCTTTTTTAGACAACTATAAAACTTCGTTCTTTTATTATTTAACTTATGATTCACTTTGAAAATATTTATATTCATATAGATAAATAAAACAACAATTAGATCACATTATGAAACGAGAAATTTTAAAATTTTAAAATAAAAACCATTATATTCATAATAAAATTCATTCATACCCACTATATGCTATCGCAAAAGTAATAAGTGATGTAAATCCCGAAATGAAGCAAGCAATAGAAAACTTAATAATCTAGGACTATTATACAACTGGATCCTGAAACGAGTTCAGGATGACACGGCTGGAAGGTGTTTTTCTCGTTTGTCATCCTGAACTTGTTTCAGGATCCAGTCCTACATTCTTCCTTGTAAGTATTACACAGCAAATTGCAGAGAATTTAACCTAAAGAGATTAACAAATCCAAAACTTTATAAAAACTCATATCAAAATTCCACCCCAAAACTTTTTTAGCCTTAGAAGAATCTCCATAAGAATCCTCCACTTCAACAGGACGTAGTAAACTTTTATCAATCTTTATCTTGTCTCTAGAAATTCCCAACTTATCAAAAACATAATAAACAATGTCTTGCAAAGAAACAGATTTACCCGAGGCAATAACAAAATCATTTGCCATTTCCTGTTGCAACATTAACCACATAGCCTTTACATATTCAGGGGCATAGCCAAAGTCACGTTTTGTGCTCAAGTCACCAACAAATAAAAAATCTCGTTTGCCACTTTTTATTTCTATTGCCTGCCTAATAACTTTTTTTACAAAAAAATTATCTCCACGCAGAACACTTTCATGATTAAACATAATTCCACAACAAATAAACAAATTGTAACCGTCACGATACAACACAGAAACTTCATGCGCTGCAACTTTTGAAACTGCATACGGATTTAGTGGATTAAATTTAGAATTTTCGTTTATGGGCAAATTTTCTTGTTTACCGTACATCTCACTACTCGATGGTTGGAATATTTTTATTTTTGGATTTGTTATTCGAATAGCCTCTAATAAATTTAAAGTAGAATTAAAATTAAAATTTATGGTTTCAAAAGGCTCATTATAAGATAAACCAACAGAACTTTGTGCTGCAAAATTATAAATTTCATCTGGCTTTATTTGATTAATATTCGTTTTTACATCATCGAAATTTAAAAGATCCACTTCTAGAAACGTAATTTTACTTTTAATTTCTAAATATTCTAATTTAGAATAATCATCATTTGGTCGCACAAAACCAAAAACTTTATACTCTTTATCTAAAAGCAACTCGCTTAAATAAGCTCCGTCCTGACCTGTAATGCCAGTTATTAATGCTATCTTTTTTTTCATAAAATATTATTTCTCTTTATAGCTTTTTTTACTGCTCCAACACCGTCTTATTGGCTCAAAGTCAGAAATAATCTTATAAACTCCATCAACATACTCTTTTGCCGTCCAACTCTTTGCAATCTCTAAACCTTTTTTAATTAAAAGACTTCTTAAATCCTGATCATCATAAAGTTTTTTTATACAATCCGCTAACTCAAATTCACTCTTTGGATCAAACAATAAAGCAGCATCTTTTAATTGATAATCAGAACCAGAAACATTCGCCGCAATAACAGGACAACCTAAAGCAAAAGCTTCTAATGGAGGAATATTATCCGGACCAAAAAAACTTGTAAACAGTAAAGCAAAAGCATTTTTGTAAAGTTGAACAAGCTTTTGAGTCGAAACAAAGCCTAAAAATTCTACATTCTCCTGCAAACTCAATTGAACAATCTGATCTTTAATATAATCTAAATTTCCCTTATCGGACCCGGTAAAAATAACATTAAAATCTAAGTTATATTTTTCTTTTAAAATTTTAAGTGCGTACAAAATAACAATATGATTTTTATGAGGCCAAAATTGAGCAGGATAAAACACCCAGCCTTTGTCGGGCAAGTCGACTTCTTTTCTAAAATCGTCGTTTAAAACAAAATCTGGTGTTGGCAGCGGCAATGTTTTAATTCGCTCTCTGGAGTAATTATAAAAATTACAAACATCATCTTTACCAGCTTGGTTACCGGTAACAATAAAAGAGGCTTTAGAAACGACAAACTTATAACTTCGTTCTCTATTTTCAAATTCAAGGTTAGTTGAAACTTCAGGAAAATAGGTTTGTTTTCTATGTTGCAAATCCCAAATAGTATAAACATATGGAACTTCAACTTGCTCATAAGCAGGAGTAATAAACCACATAAGATCTATTTTATTTTCTAAAACAATTTTGTTCAAAGCACTTTTATATTTTTTAATCTGCAGGCTTCGTAATATCTTTCTAGGAATCTTTAATGCTAATTTTTTTAATAAACATTCTTTTTGATCAGGATAAAAACGGTTTATTTTTACAAACTGAACAAAATCCGAACTTTCAAACCGATCGGCATCATCTGAAAAAATAAAAATTTCGTTATTTGTTTTTGTTTTACAAAGCTGCTTAAAAATTGATTGCGAAAAAGCAAAAGCTCCCCCACTTTCCGCATTAGAATAAATTTCGCGTCCAAAGTAAAAACCAACTCTCATAAACATTAAATGTTTCTTACGATCTTTTTACAAATAAAACAGGCGCCCCAAGAGTCTTGACTCAACTCTTTTCCTGTTAACCATTCTTCCGCTTTTAATAGTTCCATACCACACAAACCAAGCAAAACCTCAAGTTCCGGTTTAAATAAATACCTCATTTTATGGGTTTCATCAAACGAAAAACTTTCACCCAAAATTTTATCCTGTAACAAAATATCATATTTAACATCAACTACATTTTCATTAACATCATGATGAGGCATTGCAAATCTTTTTAATTTTAAAAAAACGTTTTCTAGCTCTTTTGTACGCTTTTCCGGCTTCTTTTTTAAAACTGCAGGCCCATACCAACAATCAAAAATAAAAATGCCATCTTTATCCAAATGCCTAGAAACCGCTTGAAACATTTTAAGAATATCTGAATTAGTAGTCATGTAGCTTACAACATGAAAAAGCGACAAGACAACATCAAACTTTGTTGCTAACTTGATTTCTCTTGCATCGCCAACTAAAAACCTTATGTTACGATCACCTGTATTTTCTTTTGCAAGTCTCTCATTTGCTAAATCAACCATACTTTCACTAAAATCCACACCAACTAAATCATAACCTTTATTAGAAAGCAATAGAGCATGCTTACCTGTTCCTGATCCCAGTTCTAAAATAGATTTAGAACCCAATCTATGCTCCCTAATTAAAGCATCTAGGTAATCAACTTCTTTCGAATAATCTTTATCCTGATACAAAAGATCATAATATTTTGCATAATATTTAAAAACTTGCATGTAAAACCTCTCTTAACTTTTCTGCAACAAAATTCATTTGCTCATCAGTAATTCCAAGTCCGGATGGAATATAAAAACCACGTCGAGCAATTTTTTCTGCTACCGGATAACTTTCACCTTCAAACAAACCCATTTTCTTAAAAACAGGCTGTTCATGCATCGGCCAAAAAAATGGTCGCGTCCCTATTCCCTTTTTAGTAAGTTCTTTCATAACAAATTCAGCATCATGTGGATAATCATCTTTTAGAACAATACCATAAACCCAATAAATATTTTGAGCATAGCCTGTTTTTTCCAAAGGTAACTGCAAAAATTTTATATCCTTAAATTGTTCTGTATAAAATTTACCAATCTCTCGCTTTTTATTCACATGGTCCGTTAGTTTTTCAAGCTGAGCTAAACCAACAGCAGCTTGCAAGTTTGTAAATCTATAGTTAAAACCAAGTTCATCATGAACAAAACGTTTTTCTTTTTTAAAACAAAGGTTTCTAAAAGATCTACATTTTTCTGCCAAAACTTCATCATCAATAACAACCATACCCCCTTCACCTGTTGTGATATGCTTATTTGGATAAAAACTAAAAATACTGATGTCACCAAAACTACCGCATGATAAACCATTATAAGTTTGACCAATAGCCTCTGCAGCATCCTCAATAACTTTTAAATTATATTTTTTAGCTAATTTTAAAATAGGATCAACGTCTACAGGAAGACCATAAATATGAACAATCATTATTGCTTTAGTTTTTTTAGTAATCTTTTTTTCTATACAATCAATGTCCATATTCCAAGTGATAGAATCAGAGTCAACCAAAACCGGTATCAGACCATTTTTCACAACTGCTGCTGCACATGAAATTATTGTAAAAGTTGGCATTATAACTTCAGATCCTGGGGGCAAATCCAAAGATTTTACGGCAATATCAAGTGCAGCTGTACCATTGCAAACGGCAATGCCATATTTACGATTACAAACCTTAGCAATTCCATCCTCGAATTTTTTTACAAACGAACCCTCCGATGAAATCCACCCGGTATCAATGCATTCATTTAAGTATTTTTTTTCATTACCATCTAAGAGAGGCTCATTAACAGGTACAAAATTTTGTAACATACAAACCTAATTTTATAAAAATTAAAAAATAGTTTTATTATTTTCCCTAAAAGAATCATCCTTTATTATATAGTTAGGCCTTCTTTTTGATTCCATAAACAATTTTCCCAAATATTCACCCAATATTCCTAAAAACATAAATTGCATACCCCCAATAAATAGTACACTTGTTAAAACAGAAGCCCAGCCAGATATTGCTCTGTTTGTAAACAATTTCATAAAAACAGCATAAAAACCATAACAAAAAGAAATTATAGATAAAAATAACCCTAAAAATATAGAAACTCTTAAAGGCCTAATACTAAAAGAAGTTATTCCATTTAAAGCAAAAGAAATCATTCTTTTTAGTGAATATTTAGATTTACCACCAAATCTTTCATTTGGTGCGTACTTAATTGCATATTTTTTAAAACCTAACCAAGAAACTAGCCCTCTATAAAAAAGAAAATGTTCATTAAATTTTTTTAAAACATCAACAACTTTTCGATCCAACAACCTAAAATCGGCAGCCCCCTTTTTTACATTTAAATCGGAAAGCAAATTTATAATTTTATAAAATAAATCTGAAGTTACTCTTTTTAATAAAGATGATCTTTTATCATCTTCTCTTATTGTATAAACAATATCAAATCCCTGTTTCCATTTATCAATCATTTCAACAATTAATTCTGGAGGATGTTGCAAATCCGCATCTAGAGAAATCACACAATTACCTCTAGAAAAATCAAAACCTGCTTTTAATGCATTCTGATGACCAAAATTTCTTGAGAAAACAAGATAATGAACCCTTGCATTTGATTGCCTTATATCTTTTATATGATTTAAAGTATTATCTGTACTACCATCATCAATGAAAATTATTTCATAATCTAAATAATTTCTTAATAGTTTTTCTAATCTGCTATAAATCAGATAAATATTTTTCTCTTCATTATATGCAGGAATAATTATAGAAATAATATTATTTTTCATAATTTATAATAATTTTATTTTGTACTATACCTTTAAACCTAGTTTTATCTTTATCCCCGGCATAGGGACCCTGCTTAACTTCGAACATTTCTAAATCTTCAATGACTTCAAAACCGTGGCCGCCTGCAGCCAACAAAATTACATCCCCTGCACACAATAACCGGCTCTCCAAATATTTTTTTTCATTATCATAAAAATCAACTCTAAGCTTTCCCTTTTTAATAAAAAGAACCTCTTGAGTAAAAAAAACGCTACGTTCAACTTTATTATGCACGTGAGGCTCAATGCTCTTTCCCTTGGGATGCTTCATAAATGCTAATTGCTGAGAAAAATCATTCGGTGTAAAAAAAGAAACACCATCTTTTGAATAATTAGATCTTATAATAATCGCAAGAAGTAAATTTTTATTTTTTATTTCTTCAATCAAAGAAAAACTCCCTTTTTCCACCAAACATTATCTTTAAAAACACCGCTAAAATCATGTTCTTGGAAAAAATATTTATAAACATTAATTCTATCTACATGCCTTGTAAATCGGTTTACCCTTTTATTAATATAATCTTCAAAACCTCTTGCCGATCCATTAAATTCAAGCCTACCCATCGGAATAAATTTTAAATATTTTTTTCTAAAAATAAACTTGCTTAAATAAAAATTAAAACAAGATTGCATATGCCAAAACAAAATTCTCTTTTTATAATGTATATCTTGCGCATCTTTTCTAACATACTCAAAATAATCTATACCATTTTCTCTTGAATATTTATATGGAAAACCATCATCATAAGAATGAAAAAACAAAGAGTTCTCAAACATCAAATAATCTTGAAAATCAAATAAAACACTTTCTACAGAATCCTGAATCAACCTTCCAGTATGAATTAAATGAGACAGCAAATCCTGATCATGCCACATTATTTTTCCAAATCTAGCCCCAGCCCAACGAGTTTTAAACGTAACTTCCCAACCACCCCGCTCTTTTAAAGCCTTTTGGGCATAACCATCAATATCATTAATGTATAAATCTAGCTGTTCCTCATACTGCTCAAACCACTTATAATCACTAATCGCAGTAAAAGCAGGACACCCCTGCAGTATAAAAGTTTTACCTTCAACTTTTTTTGCAATGACAGCAGGATCCTCATTAAAAACAATATCCCCATCAAAATGAACCAAATTTTCTCCGGCAAAAAATTTACCAACAACAATCCACTTTAAAAGAGTATTTCTTTCATATTCACTAAAACTCTTTTTGAAACCATTGATATCAATACTGAAATCATTAATTTTTAAATATTTATTCTTAACCTCAGAGAACATTTCTGAAACGTCGTGTAAAATAAAACCAAGACTTTTTAAAGACTCTCTATACTCCTTGGATAAACGTAAAAAACCATCAAGAAAAAGAACGTTTATGTTGTTAGAATATCCCAACCTCTTATTTCTTCTTCCAACAAACTGAAGAGGAATAAAGCTTTCAAAATCTTTTTCATTTGTGCTACACCAAGCAACAATCACTGATTGCATCTATTACCCTTTGAATCTTTTTCAGCTCTAGAAAAATCACTAAAAATAACAAGTGCCTCTTTTTTTAATTGATCGATTCCATATTCATCTTGTATTAGTTTTTTTGCATTAAGGGCAATCTCATTAGCAAATTCTTTATCTTTTATAAGCTTTAAAACTGCTTGTGCAAAATCTTGAGGTTCATCTGCTATCAAAATATCTTTACCATTGGTTACATTGAGCCCTTCTGCTCCCAATGTAGTAGAAACAATCGGAACTCCGCATGCACCGGCCTCTAAAATTTTAAACCTTGTTCCTGATTCAAATTTTAAAGGAACCAACGCAACATCAGAGTTTTTCAAATAGGGTAAAACGGAATCAACTTTACCAACAACTGATATTGATTCATCTGAAATATCAAATAAAGTCGTTTGAGAACCTTTTCCAATAATATAAAAATGTACTTCTGGCAACATTTTCTTTATAAGTGGAAAAATATCATTTATAAACCAGCGTGCAGCTTTGTCCATTGGACTATCAGGACCAAAAGAACCTGCTAAAAAAATTGCCGGTTTTTTTAAATTATCCGGGCAAGTAAAATACTGGCTATAACTATTTAAATCAACTACGTTAGAAAAAATTTTAATATTCTTTTTACTATTAATTAACTCTTGATAATACTCTTTATCAACCATTGAGACAGCCGTTGTTACCTCACACATATTGCACAATTCAATTTCTTCTTTTTCTTGTTTTTTCGCAGCGTGCTCTAGTTTTTTATAAAGATTGGGCGATTTTTCAAATGGAAGACCCCGCGATAAATAACGAGACAAAACACTATCCGTATCACAAATTAATATTAACTTAGAATTTTTCTGTCTAATTTTTTTTATGACCTCATAAGATTCATTTCCATAGCCAAACCAAATAACATCTATAGAATTTTTATTTGCATAACTAAGTATAAAATCAACATCAATATCCACAAGATAGTCATCAAAACAGTATTCTTTATCTTTATAAAAAAATAGTTTAATAAACTTTTTAATCTTATAAAAAAGTAAATTCTTATAATAATTCTTAACTGAGGGCGAATAAAAAAATTTATAACTATTTTTACTATAAAATTTATCCGCACGCTCTAAGCCAATCTTCACAAAAGAAACCCGAGAAACTAAATGTAATTGGCAAATACCATTTAATGCCTTAATAGAGTTTTCGATACGAAGCTGTGGACCACCAGCAGCAGGATGCTCTAAAACCGGTGTTGTAAATAAAATTTTTCTCATACATCTCTCATTATCTTCTAAAAACCAAAAGAGTCCTTGTTTCGGGATGAGACTCTAACAACTCAATATTTTTAAAATATTTTTTACCTTCTTTAACAAATAAATTTAAATTATAAGTCTCTTTTGTAAACTTATTTAAATTTTTAAAAAAAGTTGGTTCCTTTTTTATTAGCTCATCATCCCAACCAACATATTCTAAAATCAATGTTTTCTTAGTTGCTTGAGATAAAACTTTAAAAATAGATTCTATGCTCAACCCTTGACCAAGAACTAAATGGTGTACCAAAGCCAAAGCTAGAACCAAATCAGATTTAATTCTCTTTACAGGCTCCATGAATAATTTTTCTTGGCAATCTAACGAATCAATACCCTGCTTACTTTTTAATAAATCCTGAAAAGACAGTACTATAGGTAAAATATTTAATTTTTTAGATTTTGCATATTTATAAAGAAAATTAACGGAAGCTTCGTCTATATCCGTTGCAATTACATTTGCACCATTCCTACAAGCCAATTCTGAAAACCAACCAGTATTTGCTCCTAAATCTAAAACAGTATCAGGCTGATCAAATTTAATCACACTATAAACACTTTTTTGTTTTTCTTTCCAGTCAGAGGAATCTGAAAAATCAAAATATTCCTTCTTTGAAACATAATAAGAAGTATAATCACTATTCGAATAACCCATGTCCATTTTTTTTATATAACTTTTTAAAAACTTACAAAAACTTACAAAACCTTGTTTTTTATACTTATAAAAATTGAACTTATAAATAAAAACTTCAAAAGCATTCGACATCTTCTCACGAATTCCGCCACCATCCAATAAATCTTTAAAATCAGGGGCAGACGAGCCTAATGCATTACAAGCTCTATTAAAAAGCATTTCACGAGCCAGCTTTATTTTTTTTCTTTTAATTAAAAATAATGGTACCAAGAAAAACGGAATAAGCATTTTTTCAAAAACAGCAAACCTTAAGTCTCTTTCTTTTGTTTTTAAACCCTCGAAAAGCCACTTCTCATTAATCAAAGAATCTTTTTTTAGTATCGATAGAAAATCAACAAAAATAGGTTTTGTGTGCTTAAAAACAATATTTGCAGGTACCGCATCTTTTAGTGTGAAACCATACTTATCTAGTTCAATAAATAAATCTAATTGCAATAATGCAGCATCTTTAAACATATCAACTGACCATTCATATGGATAACTAATAATATGTTTTTCGTGTTTTAAAAAATCTTTACCATATTCAGGAGCTAATTTAGTATCAACTATTCCAAGGCTTTTAAAGTTCTTTTTATTGTATACTGAAAAAATATCTAATGCCGAATCTAAATAATCTTTATTAACTTTTCTATAAACAAAATCAATGGCATCAAAAACCTGCCCTCGGTTGTCATAACCCCTTAATTTTTTATATTTTTCTACCACAACACCTTCCTAACCAATTATTAAATTAGGCCTTCCTTTTCCATTTTAGATATATCTTTTTCATCCAAGATTACATCCGTTCCTTTTATAATAGCATCACATATCTTATCTAAAGCTGGATCTTTACCCGGTAACAACATATCTAATTTTTTCAAATCAATATCTCCCCAGTGCCCCTGGGATTTATTTATAACATTTAAAGGGATTTGTCTTTGTATAAAATAAGAATAGGCATACTGACGAGCTAATTTTATCTGTTCAGAGATTAAAGGCTTAATATTTTTTATATTTTTAAGATGATTAAAATATTCCTCTTTATTCTTAGAATCTATTGTAAAACCTTTATGTGAATAATGAGATTTTGCAGAAGTTATTACAGGTTTTCCAAAACAAGACAATTCAGCTCCAACCGTTCCAACAATTGTCACACCAACGTCTGCTAACATAAATAAATCATGTGTATTTATCTTTGAAGAAGACCATAAAATTTTTATATTTTCTGGCAAACTTTTAAATTTTTTCTTGATAAGATCATCTGTTGTAAAAGCAGATTCATCGACTAACTCGCCGGGATGAATTCTTATTATCCAATTAACATCTCTAATTTTAAACATTTGCTCAATAGATTTTACAACCCAGTCATTAGAATTATCAAAAATCATATCCATAAAATCAAAACATGCATCCCAATTTACATGTGTAAAAAAAACAACAATAGGATTATCATTGAAAATTTTAAGCTCTTTTCTTAAAAAATCTTTATTCTGTGGTTTAGAAAAAATCAAAATATCACGGCTCTCTTTCTGAAAATATCGTTTTTTAAAAAAATCATCTAACCTTAAATTCTCCAATTTACTTAATTCGTTAGACTTTCTTAATAACCAATACTTCTCTTCAATCCCCCTCAAAGATAAAACCTTTTCTGTTTTCGGCAAAGTAAAGTAATGCAAAAAATTACCATATCCACTAGCCCAACTCATAGAAAAAACTTTCTTTATATGTGCTAAAAAAATCACTGGTGCATAATCCACATACACACCATGAGAAGTAAAAACACTTGTTGGTTTATATTTTTCAATAATTTGATTTGATATATAAGTATTTACAAGAGCTGAATAGAAATATCTCCTGTAAACTTCCTCTTCCATTTTATTCAAATCACTATACCCAACTAAATGTCCCTTCATATAGCGATTAAAAGAACTCCAAGCCAAATGTCCAACATCAATATTAAAAAATGAATAATTTTTTATTTTAGAAACCAAAGTATTATTTGCAATAAATTTAATTTTTTCTATTTCTATTTTTTCTAAAAAATCTGACGCAAAGGCATAATTAATTTTATATTTTTTTGCAACAACAAGCATATCTGATACACATTTTTCACATCTGTCGTTCCATTTATCTAAAGAACTATTATCTCTAACATCTCTTTGAATACATGCAGACCCAATACCGTTACACAAGATAAAAACAGTTTTAAATCCACGTAAGTTTAAAGCCTTAGAAAAAATTATGTTTTTTTTAAAAATTAAAGGAAATCCACCAAATTCCCAAAATAAAACAATTTTATTTTTTTTGTCATATCTAATATTTCTTCTAATAAAATTATTAAAAACAATTTTAAATCGAAATTCTTTCAATAAAAAATTAATACGCCTAAAGTACATTATTCAGATTCTTTCTTAACTTTCAGTCTAAAAACAGTCGTGCCAGAAACCAAATACTCCTTTATCAAATCCAAATTTCCTATCTCCGCAAATATTTTCTTATAATCATTTATTGGATAGTTTCGATCTTTTTTAAATCTCAAGCTCTCCAAAAAACTCATGTCTGAATAATCTGGCTCCATTAGTACAAGATTGTCAGACAAACATATTGCCTGATTAAGAAAAGCTTTAACTTGAGAACTATTTAAACACATCAAACAGCCACTAGTAAAAATCAAATCAAATTTTTTATCATAAAACGTTTTAAGTCTAGTTGCATCTGCAATTTTTATATTGTTTTCCGCGACAAACCCTTTACAATAATCTTTGGCCGAACTAATTAAATTTGAAGAAAAATCACATCCAAAGCACTCAATTGAATTAAAATTATTAGCCACCTTTTTTAACGTGTACCCAAAACCACATCCAATCTCCAAAACATTTTCTGGGTTCAATTTTTTAATATAATTAAAAAAAACACTATCTTTTGCTCTCTCTGTTTCCAGCTGTTCTATTGTTTTATTGTGATAATGATCATGCATAACATCAACAGAACTATTCCAATAACTTAAATAATTTATATTACGTGGGTGCTCCATTTTAATTTCTCTACCTAATAAATAATTAACCATCAATTTAAAGTCTTTAAGTTTGTTTTCTAAGTATCGCTTCAAACTAAACTCCTCTTTACAAAGAAATAACAACAAGCTTCCAGTTTAAAATCACATTACCAGTAATCTCTAAACGCTCATTATTATTAGTATTTAATGTATATGTCTCAAGTAAATTCAAATCTTTAGACTTTGGCAAATCAAAATCTAAGTTCATATCTATAAACTCTATGCTTTTAGCACCAAGTTTTTCGCAAAATTTTTTAAATCTTTGTGATGAATAACTATTCAAAAACGTATAGGAATCAGCATTATCCAAACCACCTTTATAAATTTTTGTTATAAAATCAATATCTCCATCATAAAAAAGGGAAGTAATATATATCTTTTTTTTAGTAACTTTAAAAAGTTCCTCCATTATTCTTTTGTAATAGGGCAACCATGATAAAGTTTTATAATTAATCGAAATATCAAAATGCTTTTTATACCGCTTAGAAATTTCTAAAATATCACCAAATTCAAATTTAACATTTTTCTCTTCTACAAAGGACTGTTTTCCCTGATCAATTAACTCTTCAACATAATCAACCCCTAAATACAACTGTCTAGAATCAAATTCATTTAAAAAATAAATTAATCTTCCATAACCACAACAAGCATCCAAGATCCTTTGATTTTTCTCTTCAAAATCTTGACGCAAAAACGAAAAAAGATAATCCATCTGTTTTTCTTTCCTAAAAGGACAAAAACCTGCTTTATCTTTTTTTAAACAAGATCTAATATATTTTTTATAAACCTGATTTTCATTTACTTCATTCATATAGCTCCTCCCTACACTCCCAAACCTTTTCAAACGCCTGCGCAACATCATCTAAATCTTTTTTTGTCATCCCAGGCCGAATCAATTCATGAATAATTAATTCTTGCTCATACATTCTTTCAGTAATCGGACAAATACCCTTTTGATAACTTATTCTTTTCCCATTCTCATACAAATTCCAAGGGAATCCTTGTTTTCCATAAACCCATTTTTTTTGATACAACGATTGAAGATATAAAGGTTTTACATAACCAGCCCCAATCTTAACGCCTTCAGATTCCCGAAGCTCAATCGGCATCAGTTCTGCTTTTACAGCGTCAACAAATTTATCTCTGTTAACACCAGCAATATTTTGATCAAATTTTATAGGATGAACATAATAAACATGAGATGAATTAGCTCTAACTTTAGGCATATGCAAACACGGAATTTTCGACAATCTACATTCCAAATATTTTACATTTTCAATTCTTTGTTCAATAAAAATCGGTAATTTTTTTAATTGTTCTCGTCCTATTGCAGCTTCAATTTCCGGCATTCTAAAATTAAAACCAAGCATATTCACATTTGTATGAAAATTCCTATCATCAACAACAGCTTCCGCATGATTTCTAATCATTCTCATTTTTTCAGCAAGATCATCACTGTTTGTTACAACAATTCCACCCTCACCGGTATGAATATGTTTATGATAATTTAAAGAATAAATTCCAATATCACCTAAAGTACCAGCATAGCGTCCATTGTATTTTGCACCTGGAGCTTGAGCACAATCTTCAATAACTAAAAGATTATATTTTTTTGCTATAGCATTTATTTTATCTACATCATAAGGCTGACCAAAAATATCAACTACAATAATCGCTTTTGTCTTATCTGTTATATTCTTTTCTACAGATTCAGCGGACAAACAAAAATAATCATCTTCAATATCAGCAAAAACGGGAATAGCATTATAAATAAGAGGCACAATGGCTGAAGCAGTCATAGTATAAGGAGAAACAACTACCTCTTGTCCAGGCTCAACACCTGTTGCACCAACAGCAATACAAAGTCCAGATGTCGCAGAGTTAACAGCTATCGCGTGTTTTACTCCAAAAAACTCTGCCCACTCTTTTTCAAAGGCTCTTACCTGGGAACCACCATAAAAATCTTCATGCCAACAGCCTAAAAACCTAGATAAGATACCAGAACGTAAAACACTTAAAACAGCATCTTCTTCTTCTTTTCCAATTGTTTTATAAGCAGGAAAATTTATAGTTCTTACTTTCTGACCGCCATGTATAGCCAATTTTGAAAATATTTTTTTTGATTTTTTTTCGTTTTTAATAGTTTGACTGTTATTCATTGCTAATATCTTTCAAAACCGTCTCTACCTGATAAATAATATTTTTTACAGGTGTTTTTACAACATTAAAACTCTTTTCACCAAAAACACCATCAACTATTATAGTTTTAAGAGTTTTTGTCAAAAGATTTTGATCCATAATACTTTTTAAAATTCCCAATTGATCAAGCACAAAACTATTTTTTTTATTTAAACCAATTTGCATACTGATTACAGGCTTACCTAAAATCATAGTCTCCAACAAAAACATTGATACCATACCACAAACTAAATCAGAGCACATAACCAAATCCCAAGAATTAACTTCATGCTCAACTAAAATTTTTATTTGTTTGTTCTTAAAACCAAAAATAAAATCATCATAGCTGTTCAAATTTTCCTTTGGATGAAGCTTAATCACCACAATAATTTTTTTATTTATCCTGGAAACAATATTTTCTAAAGATCTTATAAAAGAATTAAAAATTGTTTTTTCTGTATAGCCTAAATAATTATCACTTCCATAAGAATTTTCAATATCCTCAGAAACAAAAGTAATAACAAAATCTGAAAAATCTTCTACCAAACTATTTCGAAGCTTTTCAATTTTATGTTTAGAAATTTGTTGTACTTGGTTTGACATAAGTTCAAAATAAGGTTGCCCTGTAACCACGACCATGTCAGCATCTATCCCATCTTCAATCATTTCTTTTCTTGCATAATTATCCATTACAAAAATTTTTGAAGGCAAATATCTATGAGCTTTATTTGTTTTATATTTTTCTAAACTAGAAACACCATATTCAGAAAAACGAACACCATAGTTCATCCAATTATCCAAAATAGCAAAAGAAGGGATCCCTAATTGTTTTGCCACAAGCCACATATATTTTTCTGTCATATCATCAGCGCTAGTACCAGTAATAATAACATCAGGTAATTCAGCTTGTATAAAGTTAAAAATTTTATCAAAACTAATATCACCAATTTCATTCACAAGATCAATACCATCAAGTCCAAAAAGCTTATACCTCTTTAAAGCAAAATCTTTACCATAAAGCTTTACTTCATATCCCTTTAACCGCAAAGGCCTTACAAGAGGAATTATAGTGTTTGCTCCCCCGGGATCTCTTGAGAATAATAAAACTTTTTTTTGCATTTCAAAGCTTTCTCTTTTAGTTCCAAACAAATTTGCATAGCCTTATAAGCATCATTAACACAACATTTCAATTCAACCTTTTTTTCTAAAAAATCGGATATATTCTCTACAACAAAAGATAAGGCTTTACCTAAAGAAGTTTCTATCTCTTCAACTTTCTTTAATTTTTTATATCCTTTAAAAACCTCATTCTCATAAACCTCATAAATCTCAATCTTAAAACCTAAATCAATTATGCGAACTCTTTTTTTTTCAAACAAAAGATCCAATTCAAAAACTGAATATAAAGAGCAATCAACATCCTTCATAAAAAATTTAGAATTATTATTAAAAGTTAAAATAGAACTAACACTCGGATCATCAGAATAAAAATCAAAATTATAAGATAAAGATTCAACTTCTGTAATTTCTCCAATTAAATACCTTAGGAGATCAACCATATGTGAACCATTATGTAAAATCCCTTTTCCATAATAACCAACACCACCAACAAAACCACCAAACATTTTGTTATCGAGAGCCTCTTTAAGTGCTATAAGTTCAGGAACAAACCGACGGGTATAATTTACTAAAATGGGAATTTTTTTTTGCTTATAAATAGCAATAATATTCTTTGTCTCTTCTAGTGTTTTTGTCAATGGCTTTTCAGCAAAAACAAATTTCGGAGAAAACGTACTAATACGTTTAAGAACTTCATAATGATATTCATCTGGAACAGCAACACAAACAATATCAATTCTATTATTTGCAAAAACTTTCTCGATAGAACAGAAATAATTACAATTCCATCTTTTAGCAGCATTTATTGATTTATTTATATCAGTATCAACAAAACCCAAAAGATTAAATTTTTTATGTTCAGAAAAAGCATGCGCATGAGTAAGAATATCACTAGACTCAGGATCATCAAACAAGGCACCAATCTTACCGGCTCCAATTATAAGCACATTATAAGGAATAAACATTTATAAACCAACTTTTAAATCAAAAACTTCTTATTCAAATAATCATATCCCACTTAATAGAAGTACCCTTTTTTAAATTACAAGAAATCTTTTTCCCCAATAAACGCTCAAAAGACTTCGGCGCCAAACCAAAACCAGGCCTGACAATTTTTATATTATCACGCGTTAAAAGATCACCCTTTTTTATATCTTTTGAAACATAAATAGAACGTCTAAACTGCATAGACTTAGTTTCATTCTTAGTTGAACCATAGCTTACACGCCCTAAAGCATTCCATGCTCTTTCTGCTTCAACAACCAAACATTTCAGTTCATCTGGTTCTAATGAAAATGCTGAATCAACCCCACTATCAGCACGACTCAATGTAAAATGTTTTTCTATTGCAGTTGCACCAAGCACAACGCTGGCCACAGCAACGCCAATCCCTAAAGTATGGTCCGAAAGTCCAACCTGGCAGTTAAATAAATCTCTCATATGTGGAATTGTTAAAATATTTGCATCTGATGCAGTTGCAGGATATGCACTAGTACACTTTAATAAAATAATTTGTTCATTGCCCTCAGCTCTAATTGCATCAACGGCATCTTGTAACTCAGAAACAGAAGCCATGCCCGTAGATAAAATTACAGGTTTTCCAGTTTGAGCAACTTTTTTAATTAATGGTAAATGGTTGTTTTCAAATGAAGCAATTTTATAACAAGGAACATTTAAAGTTTCCAAAAAATCAACTGCTGTTTCATCAAATGGAGTGCTAAAACAAATCAATCCAAGTTCTTTACATCTATCAAAAATCTTTTGATGCCATTCCCAAGGAGTATGAGCCTTTTGATAAAGTTTATACAAAGAGGTTGCAGCCCATAAACTCTTTGTATCGTTTATATAAAAATCACCACCACCAATATCTAAAGTCATTGTATCAGCAGTATAAGTTTGTAACTTTAGTGCGTGCGCTCCAGACTTTGATGCAGCTTCAACTATCTTTAATGCTTTTTCTAAAGACTGATTGTGATTGCCAGACATTTCGGCAATGATAAAAGGAGAATTCCCCGTCCCGATTATTCGACCTTCAATTACAATCTCTTTCACTGCAAATCCTAATTAAATATTACTCGTATAATAATTTCGTTGAACTATAACCATTAATAATAGTTTTTTCAAAAATTTTATAATCACAATTTATAAAACACCTTAATGATGCTTTATTATTATTTTTTATATAAGCAAAAATTTTCTTTATATTAAAATCATTTATTGCTTTCTTTGTAGCTTCTTTTAAAATTTTCGAGCCCAAAGATTTTCCACGAAATTTCTCCACAAGGCTAATCGCAATAAAATAACTATCACTCTCTTTATCAAATCGTACCTGACCAATAAATTCATTATCAATCACACTTTTCACAACAAAAAAAATAGTTCTTTCACTATTAATTTTATTTTCAAACCAATCAAGATGATCCAGCCATTTAATCTTGTCCGTATTATAAGAATTTTTTCTAACTAAATTATCATTTGATAAATTAAAAATTTGTTTTAAATCAGCTCTTTTTGCAAGCTCTATTTTAAAGAGCATCTAAAACAAAACAATTTTTTATTTAAACTAAAATTAATACTTTTACTTAAAATAAAAATTAAGCTCATTCCAGCAGAAAAAACTAATCTCTCCACTGCAACAATCGGAATCAATGAATTCCAAACAATTTCATTTAAATTAAGAACATACAACCAAATAACACTTCCAACTGCATGAGCAATAAAAGTTGCGGTTAAAGCTGTTAAGTAAATTGAATTATATTTTGCAATTTTATTAACAAAGTAAATAGCAATAGGTATAAACCAATAAAAAGAATACAGATAAGCCTTACTTCCAATTGGATGAATACAAAACAAAGTAATTGCCAATAGTGGCAACAACACTTTTAAAGAAAAATCTAAAAATTTATTGTTTTTTAAAAACGAATCAGAAAAACAAAGAGAACTAACAATCGTTGGTAACCCAAAGGTTAAAATTCCACCAATAGCAACCTTTTTAATCAAAAAAACAATCGCCAAAAAAGACATTGATACAGGCAAACTAAAAAAAGCACCCATTAATGGTGCAATAAAATTTATTCCAGAAAAGAAAAACTTATAAGAACCAAAACCTAAACTAACCTTAAAAAAAGAAAATAAAAAAAACAATATCGTAAAACCAACAAAAAAACTACATTTTTTTAAAATATTATTATCCATAAAAATGTTCCTTTTATTCTAAATTAAATAAAAACTTAATATCTTTTTCAAAATCATTTAAAGAGCTGTTGTTACTCTTTTTAGTCTCTATTGTTATATACGAATTTTTTGAAAATAAATCAATTGTTCGTTCTAAATCAAAACTACCAACACCTAGATGCTCATGTTCATCAATTACACCATTTATATTACCATCAGTTAAGTGATACATTTTTGGTTTTAAATTATTAAATTGTTTTAAATAACTATACCAATCAATTCCTTGAGCATTTGCAGAATAAATTGCATGGCCAATATCAAAACAAAAGCCAATGCCCACATTATCAATCACAAATTTTATATCCTCTGGAGAATATCCATTACAAACTAGTTTTTTATCAATTGTATAATAAGGTTTATTCTCAATTAATATTCTAGAATCATTTATTTGATTCAGTTGAGAAACTGTTTCTTTTATATCACCATCAATTCCTGGATGAAAAATTATAAATTTTGCATTAAGATCATCTGCAAATCTCTGCGCCTGGCTAGCCAACCTCATATTTTCAGTAAACATATTTTTCTTTGCTAAATTCAATCCTACCGAGGAATGAGGAGCATGAATAATAAACGGAATCTCCGCGTTTTTCCATATTCTAATATATTCATCATATGAGTTTGGAACTACAAATAATTCTATATAATCGTAAATCTTTTTTTCGTACAACTCTAAGGCAGGTTTAATATAATTTTTGTTCGTAGACCACAATTTTAAGCCTAGCTTGTACATAAAAAACTTTCTTCTATAATTTGAGCATTATTCTTGTTTTTATTTTATATAAAAAACAAATAAGTTAAATAATAAGGTTAAAAAATGAAATTAGCTCTTGGAACCGTACAATTTGGGATACCTTATGGTATATCAAACAATAGCGGCCAAACACCAATTAAAGAAATTCTAAAAATCTTAGAACTTGCAAAACAACATAACATTTCAACTATAGATACAGCCTCTGAGTATGGTCAAAGCGAAGAAGTTATCGGTAAAGTATTAAACAATGAAAATTATTTTAAAATAATCACCAAAACAATTCATATAAATAAACCAATTATAAATGCAAAAGATATAAACAAATTAAAGCAAGCCCTCAATCAATCATTTAAAAATCTTAGGAAAAAAAAAGTACACGCTATACTAATTCACAACACCCAAGATATATTCTCAAAAAACGGTGAAAAATTATTTGAAGAATTAATTACCCTAAAAGAAAATGGCTACACTGATAAAATCGGATTCTCTGTTTATTCAAAAGAAGAAATCGACTTACTATTAAAACATTTCGAATTCGATATCATACAACTACCAATAAATATTCTTGATCAAAAATTATTAATGACCGAAAAAATAGGACAATTAAAAAAGAGAAATATTGAAATACATGCCAGATCTATTTTTCTGCAAGGCTTACTCTTGATGGATCCAGACAAAATAAATAGTTTTTTTGATCCAATTAGAAAAAAATTAAAAGAATTCCACTTAACTCTAAAAAAGCAGAACATATCACCCCTTCAAGCCTCAATACATTTTGTGAAAAATATAAATGAAATAGATAAAATCATAATTGGCGTAAACAATCATAATCAACTACTAGAAAACATAAATGCCTATAATAGCAAAATAAATAAAGTAGATTTTTGTAATTTTTCAAACATCAACGAAAAATTTACAAATCCAAAAAATTGGAAACTAAACATATGAATAAAAAAATCAAACTAGGAATAATAGGAATGAGTCCTGGAAATGGTCACCCATATTCATGGTCTGCAATTTTTAACGGATACAATTCTGAATACATGAAAAATTGTCCCTTCCCTGTCATTCCAGAATATTTAAGTAAACATAATTTCCCGAAAGAATCTATTAATAGTGCAACCGTTACACACATCTGGACACAAGATAAAAATATTTCTGAGCACATAGCTAAATCAACATATATAGAAAACATAGTAGATAATTTCGAAGATTTAATAGGTAAAGTTGATGCAATATTATTAGCGAGAGATGACTACGACACTCACTTAAAAATAGCACAACCATTTCTCAAATACGGATATCCAATATACATAGACAAGCCAATTACAATAAACAAAAAAAAAGCTATTAAAATATTTGACTTACAAAAATATGACAATCAAATATTTACATGCTCAGCACTTAGTTTTGCAAAAGAATTGGAACTTAAACAAAATGAACTGTTATCTCTAGGAAAAATCAAACATATCAACGCAAGCATCATGAAAGACTGGAATAAATATAGCATTCATATAATAGAGCCAGTATTAAAAATTTTATTTTCAAATAATATACTTTCAACAAATAATAAAATTATTAATAAAAAAATAACTACAAATCGTAATACAAAAACGGTATCTTTCACCTGGGAGACAAAACTAATTACGACCTTCTCAACTCTTGGAAAAACTAAATCACCAATAAAAATAGAATTATTTGGAACAGACCAAAATAAAAAACTTATATTCAATGATACATTTAATGCATTTAAAAATGCATTAAGTCGATTTATAAATATAATTAACAAAAAAGAATTACCCTATCCCAAAGAATTTATACTAAAAACAATTTCTTTAATTGAAGAAGGAAATTTATATGACTAAAACAATATTAATAACTGGAGGCACAGGGGTAGTTGGCTCTCAACTTGTAAAACACTTTTTTAATAAAAAGTACAATGTTGTTTTTTTGGCTAAAGAAAAAACTGAAATAAAAAATTTCATAGTAAAAAATAATATAAAAAATAAAAAGAATAATCTAAAGGGCTTTAGCATAGACTTAAGCAAGAGCAACGCTATCACTAAGCTTTTAAAAACATTAGAAACAGCAAAAATATATCCTACACACCTTATTAATTGTGCAAGAAGTTTAAATTATCTTAAAGTCGATTCAAATGGAATAACAAGGCGCCCAGAATGGCTTGGAGAATTCACACTAGATGTTATTGTTCCATATGAGTTATCTGTAAATATCGCAAATCAAAAACATTCAAAACTTAAAAGCATTATAAACATAAGCTCCATGTATGGAATTGTTCCGTTCAACCCAGCTCTTTACAACAACCCATCAACAGATGCACCAATTCAATATAGTGTATCAAAAGCTGCACAAATACACTTAACAAAAGAACTGGCAGTCCGACTATCTCCTATAAAAGTTAATGCAGTATCGTTTGGCGGAATAAAAGGTAGGGTTGACGAAGATTTTAAAAAAAGATATTCAAATTTATGTCCATTAAAAAAAATGCTTAAAAAAGAAGAAGTGATAAATGCTGTTGATTTCTTAATAAACTCAAGTGACATCAGCATTACAGGACATAACTTAGTAGTAGATGGAGGATGGAGTATATGGTAAAAAAAGTAGTAGCAATAATACCAGCAAGAGGTGGTTCAAAAAGAATTCCTAACAAAAATATAATCGATTTTTTTGGAAAACCTTTAATTGCGTACACAATAGAAGCAGCACTAAAAACAAACTTATTTGATAAAGTGATTGTCAGCACAGATTCACCAGAAATTGCACGTATTTCAAAAAAATTTGGTGCCGATGTCCCCTTTTTAAGAGAAAAACATAATGATGACTATTCAGCCATCAGCCAAGTCACGTCTTATGTACTTGAAGAGCTATACAATAAATATCAAATAAAATATGAAACGGTGATACAACTAATGGCAAATTGCCCAATAAGAAGCCATGTCGATATTTCTATGTCATATAAAAACTTTATTTCTAACAAAGCCAATTTCCAAATAAGCTGTTTTAAGTTTGGTTATATGAACCCATGGTGGGCATTAAAAAAAGATAATACTGAATTTAAATTTATTTTTCCTGATGCCATAAAAAAAAGATCTCAAGATCTAGGAGAACTATATTGCCCAACAGGAGCAATCTGGATAGCAAAGGCAGATGAATTAATTAAAACAAAATCGTTTTATTCAAAAGGACTAGATTTCTTCCCTGTAAATTGGAAATCTGCGCTAGATATAGATAATTATGACGATTTAGAACTTGCAAAAGCTATTTATTTAGTAAATAAAAATTTAAATAATTAAATCTTTTATAATACCCACAACATTAATTAAATCTTTTTTACTTAAACCAACATACAAAGGCAAGCTTATTTCTTGCTCATAAAACTTATCAGTATTAGGATCGGCACCTGTCTTAAATCCTAAATTCTTATAATAAGGCTGCAAATAAATTGGAATATAATGCACCTGAAGAAATAATCCATTTTCTCGCAACTTTAAAAACAATTCTTCTTTGGTTATTTTTACTTTTTCAAAATTAATAAGTAGAGGAAATAAATGAAAGGCTGCTTTAGAATCAACAGCTTCTTCTAAAAAAGAAAACCTATCATCACCAGCAAATTCTTTTTTATAAATATCAATAATTTCGCGGCGTTTTTTTATAAATTTATCTAAACGCTTTAATTGAGAAAGACCCAACGCAGCATTCATATCCGGCATTCTATAATTAAAACCAAGTAATTGTTGTTCGTAGTGCCAAGGAGCAAAGGAGTCTTCTATAACTGGATCCCCGATCAAGCCGGGGATGACAAATGTTTTATTAATAACTGGATTCCCAGCCATGTCCGTCGACTTGACAACCATAGTCTTGGCAGCGACTGAAGATTTATGCGACTGTGTCAAATTGGGGATGACAAAGCGAGTCTTATCTTTTGTTATTCCATGAGAACGCAGCATTAATAATTTTTCATAAATCTCTTTGTTGTTTGTTGTTATTGCACCACCCTCGCCTGTCGTTATTGTCTTAACAGGATGAAACGAAAAGGTTGTTATATCAGAATATTTACAAGAGCCAACCTTATGCCCTTTATATTCAGACCCAATTGCATGAGCAGCGTCTTCGATAACAAATAGGTCATGTTCTTTTGCTATCTTATAAATAGCTTCCATGTCACAAGATTGGCCAGCATAGTGAACAGGAATTATTCCTTTGGTCTGAGGTGTTATTTGTTTTTTAATTTGATTAGGATCTATATTTGCTGTTTTAAAATCTATATCGGCAAAAACAACTTTTGCTCCGGAATATAAAATTGAATTGGCAGACGCAACAAAACTATTCGGAGAAGTTATAACTTCATTATCAGAGTTTAAATCAAACACCGCAACTGCTAAATGAAGAGCCGCTGTTCCATTAGAAACAGCAACGCAATATTTTGCACCAGTATAATCACAAATTGCCTGCTCAAACTCTTTTACTTTTGGTCCCTGCGTCAAAAAGTTAGATCTTAAAACGTTTACAACTGCCCAAATATCTGACCAAGAGATGTTTTGTTTTCCATAAGAGTATTCTTTACTCATTTAAATCTTCTTTTGCAATATATAACCACTTTTCATGCTCTTGCATAAATTAACTCCCCATCTTTTTTTATTTTATATCCAAGAGTTGTAATATTATTTGAAGCTTTATCAAATTCTTCTTTTGTATAAACAATAATATCTTTAGATATCCCCAAACCAAATAAGGCATCATGTCCAGGTAACGTTCGTTTATAAGACTTTTCATTAGATTCATCAATAACTATTAATAAATCCAAATCACTATCTTGTGTAGGGGTACCCCATGCATAAGAACCAAAAAGATATATTTCTATAGGATTGTATGTTTTTACTAATCTATTCTTTACTTCTTTTAAAATTTTTTTTTCAATCATATTTGTCCTATTCAATAAAAAAATTTAATCATAATTCATTAATCATCTTCTTCATGTCAGGAATAGTAAGCCAACTATTATTTTTACCACTGTTATATTCGAAATTAGATTCAACTGATTTTGCAGCTATATATTTTTCATTTATATGTCTAATATCAAACTCCGGTTTTACAATATAATATTTATCAAGTTCTATCGTATTTCTAGCATCTTCTCTTGTAATCATAACCTCATGAATCTTTTCGCCCGGCCTTATACCCACAGTTTTTAAAACTAAATTTTCAGACATAGCTTTTGCCAAATCTATTATTTTCATAGATGGTATTTTTTTTACAAAAAGCTCACCTCCATGCATAACATCCAAGGCCATTAAAACCATTTCAATGGCATCTTCAATCCTTAACCAAAACCTAGTCATTCTTTCATCTGTTATTGGTAAATATTCTGTATTACTTTTTATTAGCTCATGAAAGTATGGAATCACAGAGCCACGACTTCCTGCAACATTTCCATAACGCACAACAGAAAATCTTGTATCATGAAAACCTGCATAAACATTACCGGCAATAAAAAGTTTATCCGAGCAAAGTTTTGTTGCACCGTAAAGATTAATAGGAGCACAAGCTTTATCTGTACTTAAAGCAATAACTTTTTGAACATTTCTATCTATTGCTGCATCAATAACATTTTGAGCACCCAAGACATTTGTCTTAACAGCTTCAAATGGATTATACTCACACGATGGAACCTGCTTTAATGCTGCGGCATGAATAACAACGTCAACTCCATCAAACGCTCTGTAAAGCCTGTCTCTATCTCTAACATCACCAATAAAAAAACGAAGTTTCTTGTTATCTTTAAATTCAGGCATGTTAGACATGTTAAACTGTTTAAATTCATCACGAGATAAAACAATAACTCGTTCCAAATCTGGATATCTTTTTAAAATAGTAGCTATAAACTTTTTACCAAAAGAACCGGTTCCTCCTGTTACAAGTACCGATTTACCATTTAACACAACACCATCTCCTATTTTCTTGAAGAGTAGTCTGAATACAATCTTTGTATTCCTGTTTCTAAATCTATTTTAGGTTGCCAACCTAATGTTTTAATTCTTGATATATCCAATAACTTTTTTGGAGTACCATCCGGTCTTAGATTGTCAAAAATAATAGTTCCATCAAATCCAACAATATTTTTAACTAAATTAGCCAATTCTTCAATAGTTAAATCAATTCCAGTCCCAATATTTATAATTTCGCCTATATCTTTGTAATCACAATTTTGCATCAAAAAAATCAAAGCATCAACCAAGTCTTGTACATGCAAAAACTCTCGATACGCACCACCAGTTCCCCACAAAACTATTTCATGTTTATATAAACCAAATTTAGCCAATTCTTTTTCTATATCTTCAACATTATCGGAAAAAACATTTAATGTTTTAGTATCTAAATTTAAATTTTTTTTAATTAAATCAAACTTATTTTCTTGCAAAAGTTTGGCTAAATAAAACTTACGAATTAATACGGGAAGAACATGCCCTGTTTCTAAATTAAAATTATCATTTGGTCCATACAAATTTGTAGGCATTACAGAAATAAAATTTGTATTATATTGCTCATTATAATATCTACATAATTTTATTGCTGCAATTTTGGCAATAGCATAAGGCTCATTAGTCCCTTCTAAATATCCCGAAAGTAAGTATTCTTCTTTTAACGGTTGTGGCGCATATTTTGGATAAATACAAGAAGAACCAAGATTTAAGAGTTTTTTTACACCAAACTTATAACTAGCATGAATTATATTCATTGAAATCATTAAATTATCATATATAAATTCTGCCTTATAAGTACTATTGGCTAAGATCCCGCCAACCTTTGCAGCTGCAAAAAAAACATATTCCGGTTTATTATTTTTAAAAAAGATTTCTACATCTTGCTGATTTCTAAGATCCAAATTATTAAAATCTTGGGTAATAATATTTTTATAACCTAAAATTTTTAATTTATTTAAAATAGCCGAGCCAACAAGACCCGTATGACCGGCAACATAAATTTTAGAACTTAAGTTCATATCTGCTTTTGCCTCAAATAAAAAACTCTACTTTTTGGAGCAATCCTGTTTCCAAGTTTATCGATAAATTTAAAATTACAAAAAACATTAGAAAAATATTCTGCAAAATTTATAAACTTGTTTCTATTCAAAATCTTACCCATTTCGTGATTAATTCTAAATGGCGTCACCAAGCTCCAAAAAATTGTACGTCTAAAGCTATGTCTCGTAATTTTTTCAATTTCAAAATTGTTCTTTTTTGCTAAAGAAAAAATATCTTTCTTTTTAAAAACATTTACATGCTCACATTTTTGAGGCCAATTTTTATCCCAAAAAGTAAAATACTTTTCTGTAAAAAATGTAGGTATCGATATCACACAAAGACCAGAGTCTTTTAATATCTTTTTGAAAATACACAATATATTTTTATAGTTTTTTATATGCTCTAAAACTTCTCTGCAAATAATGAAATCAAACATTTGTGTGTAATTGGCAAAATTATCTTCTTGTTTTAAAAGCACAAACTTAAATCTCGATTTTTCTTCATCTGACAAAAGTAAATTAATTTTACTTTCTGATTTAGGATCAATATCAACAGCTGTTACGTTGAAACCCTTTTTAATAAAAAAAATAGTAAAATCACCGTTGCCACAACCATAATCTAAAACGTTTAAGTTTTTTTTATTCTCTAAAAAATATAGATCTATACCTGCGAAATATTTCATCAAACAGTTGCCTCAATTTTTTTATCTTTAGAAATATAAATATTTGAAATATCATCAACTAAATAAACTTTACCATTATCAATCTTATAAATTGCATCACAACGCTCAACAGTCGTTAACCTGTGCGCAATAATAATTAAAGTCTTATCTTTGTCTAAACTATAAATTTCATCCATAATTCGAGACTCAGTTTGATGATCAAGGGCACTAGTTGCTTCGTCTAAGACGAGTATTTCTGGATCTGAGTATAAAGCTCTTGCGATCGCAATTCGTTGTATTTGTCCGCCGCTAAATAAAATACCACCTTCTCCAACTTTTGTATTAATTCCATCTTTTGTTAACAAAAAATTATAAATATTAGCCTTCTTCAAAACATCAATAACTTTTTGCTCATTAAAATCACGACCAAAAACAATGTTATCCGCAACCGTTCCATCAAATAAATAAATCTGTTGTGGAATATAACCAACTTTTTGCCTCCAAGATTTTATATTTTTACTACTCAATAATTTATTATCAATAAAAATATCGCCACCAGTTGGCTTATAAAGTCCCATAATAACATCAACAATTGTGCTTTTTCCAACGCCACTCTCACCAACAAATGCAGTTCTTTGACCTTTTTTTATTGAAATATTTGCAGACTCAATAATTTTATTATTTTTATTATAATCAAAACTTAAATTTTTTAATGATATTTCTTTTGAAAAAGCAACAACTTCTTCCCCGAGACTCTCTTGTTCATAACCCATATATTCATTTATAGAATTTAAGCATTGTTTTTTAAAATTAATTTGATTATAAGAAGATAAAATTTTATTTATAGACGGAAGAAAGCGATAAAATGCAAATGCATACATAGACACAATTGGAATAACGCCGGTCGCATTATTATACCGATAAACAACATAAACCATTATTGCAATCAATGTTGAAAAACCAATTGTTTCCAGGATCAACCGCGGAACAGCTTGTAAAACAGCATTAAAAGTATTTACCTTAACTAATTCTGAAGTATATTTATTAAATTTGTTAAGAACAATCTCTTTAGTTGTGAATAGTTTTATTAACTTAAAATTCCAAAACGTTTCTGTATATGTCCTAGAAACTAAAACATTCAACTTGTGCCTTTTTACTCCAGCATCTTTTAATCGCCCTGAAAAAAAACGGGCTATTAAAAAAACTTTTACGGTTAATAAAAAAGATAATGCCAAAGTCATTTTCCAATTAACAAACAATAATGCAGTATAAATAAATATCACATTCAATGACTCTGAAGATATCTGTAACAAAGAATCCAAAACAGAAGTCAACTCACTAGCATCACTTAAAATAACCTTACTGATCTGTGTAGAATTTTTAGATGTAAACTCACTATATTTAAAATTTAAATAATTAGAAAAAAATTTTAACGAAAAATGCCTAAACCGCCCCTGAGAAAATCTATTCATTGCATAAGTAAAAAAAGTAATAATAACAGCCCTAAAGCTATAAAATATTATTAGAAAAAAACCAAATAAAATAACAAAATTTGCGGGACTACTACTCCCTAATAATTTATATAAAAAGTTGTAATATTTATTTTTAAATATTAAATCAAAATTCGTCGCAACAGAAGCAAAAACCATTACTAAAGAAATGCTAAATGTTTCTAATAAAGAAACAAATATAGAAGCTACGAAGATCAATATTAAAAACTTTTTTTCTCTACGAGATAATAATATTCTTATTTTTTTTACAACTTCTACCATTATTTATAAATCTAATTTTTTTTTAATTCTATTTTCATAAACCATCCCATACGACTCCATCCAAAAATAGACGCTAATACATATGCAAACCTTCTATAAAACTTCGTTTTATAATAAAGTAAATCATGGCTTGAAACGGTTCGGTCCAAATTAATTAACTCAACATGAAGATTTTTTATTTTTTTTATAAATTCTTTTTTTGTATAAGCTTTTGTACCAAAACTTTCCTGATTATTAAAAATTACATTTTTTAAAGACCGAAATGGCTTACCTTTAAATAAAGCTTCAATTATCCAACGATAAAAGGCAAACAAAGAATATCTGTTATAAATCATTAATTTTATAATTCCACCACTTTTTGTTACTCGTATAATTTCATCTAAAGCTTTAAAAGTATCTTGACTATGGTGAATAACTCCCCAAGAATATACTAAATCAAACACCGCTTCGGGATATGGAATATTTTCAGCATCCGCAACAATCAAATCTTTTGCTTTTAAATCTTCAAGATCCAATCTTATCTGAGTATTTTTTACGGCCTCCTCTGTCAAATCCATTCCATAAGCAATACAACCAGACCGAACCCACTGAATAAAATCGGTACCTGCTCCAATTCCTACTTCTAATACTTTTTTATTTCTAAAACGAGAAAACTGGGCAAACGAAAAAATTTCAGGCTCTACTTTATATCTAAAATCTTCGACCGAATCAAAATATTTTTTTGTGTACTTTTCTTCTTTTATAAATTCAGTACCACAACTTGCTTTATTCCAGAATTTCTTAACTTTATCTTTAAAACTCATTAGATTCATAATCTATAAACCATTTAAAAAGTTTGATATAAATTTTCTATTTTTTTGACATGATCAATAACACTAAAATTTTTAACACATAAATCATAAGCATTTTTTCCAAGTTGTTCATTTAATTTTTTGTTAGTTAACAATGCATAAACCTTTTCGACCCATGCACCAATATCGTCAGTATCAATTAAATAACCAGTAACTCCATGAACAACTAACTCATCCAAAGGTGGCAACTTTGAAGCAATTACCGGCTTTGCCATAAAACCAGCCTCTATAACTGGACGCGAAAAATGACCTACCGTAAATGGATTTAACATAACATCACAAGAAGCCAATGCAAATTCAACGTCATTTATAGGACCCGTAAAAATTATGTTATTTTTTATTTTTTTTAAAATTTTAAAAACTTTTGAATTATACGCTTGAGAGGGAGAAATTTTTTTAAAACTAAACATTGAAACTCGTTTTAAATTAAAATACCCTGCAACGATCAACTTTGCATCTGGAAGAAGCGTTACGACTTGTTCAAAAATTTTAAATAAAACTAAGGTTCCCTTTTCTTTAGAAAGGCCTCCCAAAAATAAAATCCTTGGATCATCCTTTTTTAAATTATATTTCTGTAAAAAAATATTTCTATCCAAATTTTTATCAAATTTTTGC
>DAOVPV010000009.1 GCA_030629005.1 bacterium
ACGCTTTGGAGATGACAATGAGTGATAAGCTTTGTTAGAACTTACAGCATCCCAAGCATTTGGACCATTTGGATTGTCTACTGTACTTTCAACACTTACAAGGCTTCGTAAACGAATGCTAGATTGGAATAATCCGCGGTTTGTGCTTAAAAGACCTCTGTTTTCACCATTGACGGGATCGTCATATCTTATACCGTATTTATCTGTTAGGAACTTAAATCCTGTAAATAGTGTTTTGGCAGGAATTTCATCTTTGCCTGATTTTGCAACGCAATTAGTAGCAGCATTAGTTTCCATTAAAGCGATACTGTCGGCTCTTTTAATTCTCCAGAGTTTGGATGTGATTCCGCCCTTTGTTGTAACATCTTGTTCTACAACATAGATATATTCGCCATCACAGTCTATTGCTGTTACAGGACCTGTAATTTGGTTTGCGCCATTCATTAAAGGCTTCCATGTAAACGTATCATTAAATGGTTCAGTTAGAAGAGTTCCAATACCGTCAGCATCATTATAACCTTTATCTGTAACAATATTAACATAGGCAAATAATCCTGTATCTGTTCCTGCCAAGAAGTAATTTTGAAAACCTGTAGCAGTTTTATACCTTGTCCATCCTAGACATCTTACAGTTCCTGCACCACCTGGCAAGTCTGTTGATTTAAAGTTGGCTCCATCTGCTGCAAAGCCATTAATTGGTGTAGGAATTGGGTTAGTTGCATTAGCATATTCTGTTCTTGCAAAGGCTACACGTTCATAACCACCAAAAAGAGCCATAGATGAAGCAGAATCTGGGACATTGACAGCAATTCCTGGTGTTGCCCACGGTAAGTCAAGAACGCAGGTGATATCTTTGAATGTGCCATTAAATGCGGCATTAATTGCAGCAGGTAGTGAGTCAGCTGTAAAGTTGGATGTTTCCCATGCAGAGCGTGTTACAGTTGTTGCTGTAGCATTGTCAACTTTCCATAATTTGTTGCTTGCTGCATCAACTGCAAAGAATAATGTTCTATCTCCGGCGGCTGTACCGTCTGTTGGCATTACGCGTTCCCAAAGAGTCCAGCCAATAATTACACCATCTTTGTCAAATTGTGCCGTTGAAGACCAAACGCCAGGGTCATTATCGGCATCTCTGTCTGTTATTCCATATGATACATAAACGGTGTCGCCAACAACTTGCATGTCGGATGTTGTACGTGTGTTTGACCAGTAAGCAGGAATAATCGCTTCTGTCCCTGCAATTATTTGACTTCCACCAACAAAAAGAGAACCTCTGTTTCCACCGTCAAGCTCAAGAGAGGCCTGATCACCAGTTAGTGTAAATGTATCATCCAATGCGGTTCCGGCAACGTCGTTTAGACAAACGGCTCCAAGATAAGGGGCTGTAGCTAAATCACCGCCACCTAAAACAGCGTCTTTGTTGTATCTGAGTGCATAAAATTCGTTTCCGGATATAACTCCGTCTGTGTCATCTGTTTTTATGCCGCCATTAACAATCAAATATATTTTGCCTGTTGATGTATGCATAGTTCTTATTTTATATATACGTGGAGAATGTGTTCCTGCACCTCCTTGTGCAACAGTTGCTTTTGATGATGCAAAGATTGCGGTGTCACCTAAACTGCCTCCACCTTGAGGTTGTGCTGCATTTGCTGCAACTGGAATGATATCGGAAATTAATGTTAGAGCTGCAGTATCATTATTGAATTTAACTTTTGAAATCGCCATGTAGAATGCACTATTTGCAGTAGAGAGAGTTTTTAAACTTGATGCGATAAAGAGGGTGTTAAGTCTCGCATCCCAGTACATGTCTTTGACGTTGTTGGAAGTTGAAGTTTCATCCAATGGGCCTGCATTAGCAGAAGCCTGTCTTAATGCAGCACCATCACCAGTAGCTCCCTTAGCGCGATCATATTTTACACAAACAACAGCACCTGGGGCGCCAGTTCCAATGCCTTCAAAGGCTGTTCCTGTGTCATTAACTCTAAATGCTTTAATACCGCCTGTTGCTGTAAAATCCTGTGTGGCATGAGCTCTAGCTCTAACAAAAAAGAATGCACCGGCATTTGCGCCTAATGCACCAGCGATACCATCATAGTAACCACCTGCAATTTTGGAAATTGTGGTAGCTGCTGCATCCCAAGCGGTTGTATTTATTTCATTATCATTACTTGCTCCTACTGCAGCAGAAAATGTTGTTCCTGTTCCAGAGGTTGCGATTGTAGATAGGCCTGTGGCAGCAGCAACTGCTGTAGAGTTAAATCCAACATAATTAGCTGCTTGGCCTGTTGTGCTTGCTATAGCAAACATGCCTGCAAGTTTTGCTGCTTGTGAATTTGCATCAGCTGCAATTCCTGTAAATGTTGTAGCCGTTCTTCCTGCTTTTGCGATTGTATTAGCTACCGTTGTTTCTGCGGCACTGGATCCAACATAAAATGTTCCAGTGTATCTATCGAATGCTTGGCCAACTAATGCATTATCAAATGCTGTAAACGTATCTACAGCGTGTATAGGCAATGTGCTAGCGAGTGCCAGCAATCCTAGCTTAAATATTATTTTATTTCTCATTAAAAAAACCTTTCTTTGTTTTTTTATTTCTGGATCCCCGATACAGGCTTCGCGCAAGGCTACGCCGCACACGGTCGGGCGGGCAGGCTAAACGCAGGAAGCGAGTATATAGTGATAAACTTTTGCGTATTAATATGTCAAAATCCAGTGATTGTATTGAGTTACCAGAGTAAATCAAATCCGATTCCACCACCGAAGACATCTGTCTTATAAGCATTTTTACCATCTAGAGGCATGTTGTAGAAGAGATTAACTCTTGGTGCCCATTTGGTAGTTTTTTTCATATGTACAGAAATGTCATAATCTAACATGAAGTGGAGTACATGTGTGTACCAACCATTTAGCATGCTGTTGCTATTTACTGCAGTTTTGTCAAAAAGATTTGTATTTTCTGGTGTAAGTTCATCATTTTCTTGTCTGTTGTAAGAGTATCCTGCTGTGGCGGAAAGACCTTTCCAGATGTGGTCAAACTTTAAGTCACCACCAAGATACCAGAGTGTACCTTTTTCTTCTTTAGCAATTCCTTTAGCAAGCATAATGTGACCATTTTGTTGGTTGAATGTTCTCATCCTAACTTCTCTGTTGTTGTCATCAAAGAACCATGTGAATCCACCAAACATGTCTATGCTTAACCAGGATGTAACGCCTAGGTCAAGTTCTATCGCACCGGAAAGACCCCAGTGGTTGTTGTAGCCTGTAGGCATGGAGAAAATGTAATCTGTTTTTATACGTTCGCCGGTTGGACATAGTACACCAGCTTTTACGCTTAGGTTTAATGTATAAACATCTTTATCTTCGTCATCGCGTTTTGTGAAAACATCTTGCCAACCTAAAAGGAAACTTACATCGCCTAAACCTGATTTAGAAAATGCGCTTGCATGTGGCTTGTATCCAAATTCATTTAAAATTTGGTCGAAGTTGTTTTTGATTTGTTGCCATGATGCTGTTTGTTGAGAGAAAGGTCCTAGTGCTGCAGACATATCGGTGTAAGAAATATTTTTTATTTTAACACTTCTTACAGGAACATAGGCTTGAACAAAAAATCCTTTTTTTAGATTTTTACGAACAATGTAGTCATTCTCGAACATTTCGAACTTACCGTCAAAGCGAAGTTCACCAAAAGATGTTGTTGGATCTACTACTAAAGCAGCAGCAGAGTCAATTGTAAATGCATTTATCATGTTTTGATAGACGATTTGAACATCTGTTAAAGGTACATTTTCTGCGACCCACTTCATATCGTAAGCGCCGGTGTCGTTTAAAATGTTTGCTGTGTTACCGTTTTTATCCCAACCGGATGAAGCGTGACCATACATAAAGTCATCTTCTACTTTCCATGCCCAGTCATCGATTTCGTAATAACGTGTATCATCAAACCAGCATGCAGTAGGATTTCTGTGTAGATTTGCACTTTTAAAATAGTGCGCATTATCTCTAGCCTTCAGGCTTGAACAGCCTAGAAGAACTATTAAGAGTAGACCTATACTTTGTCTTCTCATTAAAACTCCCTTCTCATATAGAGGTTAAACTTGTACCGTGGTTGTTCAAAATATTCTTTCTTGTCAAAAAAAATAATTGAATAACCGTAACAACTATAACTCGAACATGTCTCTGCGCAACGCACGCAAAGTAGTACCAAACGCCTTTTTATTTATGATTTCTGTCTCGGCTCGCATTTCCATGTCCGCCATAGCCTTTGGCGACGGCTGGATGTGTGTGCCGTGCCTGATGTTATGTTCGTCGATGGCTGGTTTTAGGATCCAGTTTTAAAAAAATTTCAAACAATTTTTATTGTTTCCATACAACAGAAATCATGTAAATATGCTATACAGATTTTTAAAAAAATTAAACACTTTTATTTTATAATTGAGCTTTGTGCGGAAGATAAAGGGTTTTAGTTGTTGTTGTAAAGTTAGAAGCTTAATGTTCAATAATTATTGAGGGGTCTGTTTTGTTTAAAGCTCCTTGTAATTTCGACACTCAATCTCGAATTTACAAGGAACTTTAAAATTTTAAATCTCTCCATGAAACAACATTAGCAATAGATCTTTTTTGATTTTCGTCTCCTGCATAAATAAGAAAAGAATCTTTGGGACTAGTTTTTGATAAGGTTTGCCAATATTTTAGTCCATCAAAAAAGGAGCTATTAATAGTTTTTCCAGATTTAATTTCTAATGCAGTTAAGTTTTGACCTTTTTCTATTATGCAATCGATTTCATTTCCAGATTGATTTCGCCAAAAATGTAAGTTGGGATCGACATCTTTGTTATAGTGTTGTTTTGTTATTTCAGAAATTACAAAGTTCTCAAAAAGATTTCCACGTAAATAGTGTGTGTATAAACTGTCTGGATTTTCTATTTCTAGTAAACTGCAAGCAACGCCTGTATCATAAAAAAATAATTTCGGTGTTTTTATTAAACGTTTTCCAAAGTTTTTATAATGAGGTCTTAATAAAAATACAATATAACTTTGTTCCAATAAAGAAATCCAACCTTTTATGGTATTAACACTAACGCCTACATCATCGCTTAATGAGTTGTAGTTTAAAAGTTGTCCGGTCCGTCCAGCGCATAGTTTTAAGAATGTTTGAAATAATCCGAGATTTGTAACATTCTTAATAAGTCTTACGTCTCTTTCCAGATAAGTTCTTATGTAGTTTTTATAAAAAGTTTTTGGATTTAAGTTTTCCGAATATATTCTTGGGTAAAAGCCATTAAACATTAGATTTCGTAGTTCTTCCGATTTTATATTTAGCTCTTGTATGGAAAATGGTAAAAGAGTAAAGATGGCGATTCTTCCTGCCAGAGATTGTGAGATTTGTTGATTCAATAAAAAATTTTGTGAGCCAGTAAGAACAAAAAAGCCTGGGCGTTTTTTTGAATCAACAACTCCTTGTAAATAAGAGAATAACTCTGGTGTATTTTGAACCTCGTCTAGAATTACACCTTTTTCATTGTCAAATTTTTCAAGAAATCTTCGAGGATCTTCTTTTGCAAGTTCTTGTACATCTAAATCTTCTAAAGAGACATATTTATATTTTTTAAAAATTTCTTTAGCTAATGTGGTCTTTCCAGATTGCCTTGGACCAAAGATACCTATAACAGGAAATTTGATTCCTTCATTTATTATTATTTTAGAAAGTTTTCGTTTGATAAACATAATTTCCCCCTTTTTTTTTTAATAATCGACATGATATGAAATGTTTCTTTCAAATTAATAGATAGTATACAGAGATCGTGTAAGATTTGCAATCAGAATGCAAATCTTACATGGCGGTTGGGATTGAAGATCGCCCAACGCTTACGCGCAGGGCTACCATAAAGTCGCCCGCTCACGCAGGCTAAAATACATTGATAAATACCCTATTTTATATACAATAGGTTTTATTAAACACATGCTTCTTTTACTATTGGATATTGTTATGAAAAACAACCATGTTTTCTCAAAATTGTATTATCATGTTATTTGGAAAACCAAAAACATGGAACCTTATATTAAGTTTGAATTAAAGAATGAATTGTATAACTATATTTCTAAAATTATTATAAATAAGGGTTGGCATTTATTAGCAATTGGAGGGGTAGAGGATCACATTCATATTTTAGTTCAAATGGAACCTAATTCAACTGTTTCTGATCTTGTTTGTAAAATAAAGTCTAATTCATCTAAATTTATTCGGGAAAACTTTTTATCAAATTTTTCTTGGCAACAAGGTTATGGTGTTTTTACTGTCGATCGCCATTCTTTACAAAAAATGAAAAAGTATATTTTAAATCAAGAAGAGCACCATAAATCTTAATGTGAAATAGATGAGCCTGCGTAAGCGGGCGACTTTATGGTAGCCCTGCGCGTAGGCGTTGGGCGTAGGCGTATTATTTATCAATAAAAATATTTATTTTAGCCTGCGTGAGCGGGCGACTTTATGGTAGCCCTATGCGTAAGCATTGGGCGATCTTTAAGATCAATATCGAGATTGGAATTATCATATAATATGTAAACTTGTATAGTTTGCCGGATAAAGCAATTTGTTTAACTTTGTAAAAGATGTATCCAGAAATTATAGTTGCAACGATTATGGCAAGTATAAGGGTTGCGCTTATTTTTGGTGTTGCAAAAATTGTAGAAAAATAATCTTTGCTTGCGAGCTTGTAGGTGCCTAGTAAAAAACCTGCAATTATTATTGGTAGTTGTATTAGAAATGTTATTTGAAATGGGCGCTTGAGGCTGTTTGGATATTGTTTTCGAAATAGCAAAACGGCAAAAAAGAATACAGTTGCAAAACGGGATATTCCCGGAAGTTGGGCCAGGCCTTGCACAAGGCCTAGGATTAGAAATTTAATAGTAACTGGATCCTGAAATAAATTCAGGATGACAGGGCCTGCGGCGCTATGTGTATTGCAATCTTTTTTATTTAAAGACTTTAATCCAAAAAGCAACATTGCTGTTATGCAAAAGCCAATAAGCAATGTGTACTCTGATTTATAAAAGCTCAAGAACATTAAATGTTTCGTCTGATCTTCTAAGTAGAATTTAAAGAGTGCCCATATTATTACTGTTGCAAGCGTGGATATAAAAACGCACCAGAATGTTTTGTAAAATATTGCGAGTAATTTTTTGTAGCTGTCTTTTATGTGTGGTGTGCTATGCGATGGTCGGGGCATCCCTGGTCCGCATTCTGCGTTTGTCATCCTCGGCCCGCATTCTGCGTTTGTCATCCCCGACTTGATCGGGGATCCAGATCCTTTGTTAAAAAATCCTAAAACCAAAAATCGTATTGGTGGGAACCAATCTTTATAGAATATTACCATTAATATAATTATTGTTGGTAAGTGTAAAAAATAATCAAAGTATGGAATTTCTTTTAGATTTAAAAAAATCTGAGCTAAAGCGTAATGCCCTGAGCTAGAAATTGGTAGTGATTCTAATATTATTTGTATAAAGATGAATATAATAATTTGTATCATGACTGTAATTGTTATATTTTTTTACTGATCATGTTTCACCGTTTAACTTTAAAAGTTATAAGTTAATATATTTTATTAGTAAGTTTTTATTATGGAACAATTTAAGTTAAATTAATATATTTTGTAAAAAAATAAAAGATATTAATTTTATCTTCGAATTAGATATATTATGTAATAATGATTTTAGATTTTTATAATGTAAGAGTAAATTGAAGGTTTTGTAATGAAATTGATAGATAAAAATATATCAAATATTGAGTTAAAAAAGATGGCTTTAAATATGCATGGTGATTTAGTGAAGGCTGTCGTAGACGTAGAAAAAAGAATTATGGTTGTAGATGCGGAGTTACATGCAGATGAAGAGGCAATGTTATTAGGGCTAGGTTCTGAACAAAAAAATCTTTGGGGTATCAATATATATCCTGAAAATTTTGAACAAGATGATTGGATAGAGTTTGATTCTATGATTAACATAAGACCAATGCAAGGAAATAGATCTAGGGGTGTAGATAATAAAGTAATACAAGAAAAAATAATAAGTATTATAAAAAAATTGGTAATATCATGATTATTCATAAAGAACTTGCTGCAGGAAGATGGTTTGAATTTTCTTTGATGGAGCAGTTAGCAAATATTGGAAGTGAAATAGAAAGAACAATTAAATGGAAGAGGGCTGGTAATTTAAAATATAGTAACAAGGCTTTTGAGCGAGCTTTAGAGTTGTTTTATTTGACGGTTGAAGACCCTAAAAATAGAGAAAAACAAAATTGCTGGAAGTTAAAGGAGATTCTTCGTGCACGAGAAGCTTTGATAGATTACTTTCTTGGGGATAATTATTATTGCACAAGTGATGAACTATGGAAAAAATATTTTTATCAATTTAATTATGTTGCCGCAATAAGAGCTGGTAGGTAAAAATTATTATATTTAGATTGTTAAAAATTTGTATTTTTGAGTTTTTTAATAATCCACTACATTTTAATTTTTCCCATTTTAAAAGGGAAAAAAGCCTTTATTTCTGGGCACAATCTTTTCTTTTTGTCGATTAACACGACTATGTCGGGAAAATTTTTTTTAAAAAAAACTTGAAATGATGTTCAAGAGTTGCTAATTTATAAGACGTAAACTATTGAAATTTTTAAAATATGGATTATTCCACTTAAGATTTTCAATAAGTATCAACGATGTAGAATGAAAGTACACTTACAGTTTATAGTAATGTTTATACTGTGGGTGTAGGTAAAAAGAGACACAAACAACATAAATGTTATAGGTTTATTTTTGTTATAAGAAAGGAGGAGAGGAATAAAACGACTTCTTTTTTTGTTCATTATAAAATACTACATGATTTTTTCATCCGGATTGCAAACACTACTCACGAGTTTTTACAAAACGGTTTTTTACAAAATGAGTCTTGCAAATAAAATGTAAGGCGAATTTTACAAGACGTGTTTATAAATAGTAAGTAAGTCTCTTTTAGTAATTGTGGCTGCGCTGTCGATAACAGACGAGTTTTGCTGCAAGACTAAAAGTTTTTTTATAGGGGAAGACAGTATGAATAAACTGTTAAAAGGTTTGTTAGTTGCAGCTTTGGCTGTTGGCGTAGCAAACGCAGATACAAACAAAACATTCTTAATGCCTAGATCAGCTGGTGTTAACCTTCCAATGGAATACACAACATTCAATGAATTGATTCAACATCAAAATGGTGATTTCTTTGGAGCACATTTTCAAGTAACTCCATTTTACATGGATTCAACAAACGGTTCTGATCTAGCTAAATACTTTGGTATTCAAAACAAAGGTAAATTTACACTTGGTAATTTAGATGCAGGTGTAACAGCTGGAACATATGACTTTAATTACAGATACATGATTCATGATTTGTCAGGTGATCATGCAGGTCGTGCAACATTGAACTTTGATCCAGAATTACAGGCTTATGGTGCAAGAATAGATTACTACCAAGATTTAGAAAAAATTCTTGATGGTTTATATTTAAAGATTGCATTGCCTATAGTTCATACAGAAACTGAAATCAACAGAACCGCTACAGTTGAAACAGCTGCTGGTACTCTTACATTAGCCAATTTAAATAACTACTTTAAGGGTGCTTACAATGTAGCTGCAGCTGATTCAAATGCTCAAGAAAGATTAAGACATGCAAAAAGAGATGGTTCACATTCAAACACATCTGTTGCAGACATTGATGTTGTATTAGGCTACAAGATTTTTGATAAAGAAAAATATTATTTTGCATTAAATCTTGGTCTTACAATTCCTGTAGGTAATGATGCTGATGGTGACTGGACATTTGAACCAATCGTTGGAAATGGCGATCACTGGGGTTTTGGTGGTGGTTTAGATGCAATGGTTAGACTTTGGAAAAAGAATGACCAAAACATCAGATTAACTCTTGTTGCAAACTACAGATATTTGTTTGAAGGTACAGAAAAAAGAACAGCAGGTCTTATAGATCCTGATGGAACAACAGGTATAAATTTTGGTCAATACTACTTGGTTGGTGAGCATAATGTAGCAAGAAATACACAACAATTAAAACCTTTTGCAAATGTTTCTACGGTTGATATGGATGTAACTCCAGGCAGCCAATTAGATGCTATGGCATACTTTACATACAACAATGGTAACTGGACATTTGATCTTGGTTACAACTTCTTCTGGAAAGATGATGAAGATGTAAAATTTAAGAATGAATGGACAGATAATAAATATATTGTTGTGCATATAGCTCAAGATATGAATACTGCTGGTGTGTTGCAAAACTCTGCTGCTAATGTGGCTGCCGCTACTGCTGGTGGTGGTTTGGGTTATATTAACAAGGCTGCGGATAGTACAGCATTGGCTACAGATTCAGCAACAGCATATCAAGCTGATCCGGGTGTTGCTGCAACTGCATCACAAGATACACATAAAATCTTTGGTGGCATTGGCTACAATTTCAAAGAATGGGAATATCCAATGTTACTTGGCATTGGTGGTGGTTATGAATTTGCTAATGACAATGCTTTTGAAAATTGGCAAATCTATGGTAAAATTGGCGTTAAATTTTAATAGAATTTAGCTTTAAATTTTACCGAATTCCTAATTTGGAATTTGAGAGGGTCCGTAGAGATACGGGCCCTAAGCTTTGGGCCATAAGGTGTGGCGATGTTGGGGTAGCGGACGGCTATCGCCGTGCGCATTTAAAAATTATCTCCATTAATGCAGAAACTGGCATATTTCATGGCTTTTTCTTGAAAAACATTGTTTTTTGGCGAAATATTCTCCACTGTGTGGTTAATATTTCACCACTGTCGTGCGCTTTTTCTTGTAAATTGGCAACTCGAGTTTGCAATTTACAAGGGCGTTGTGGTATAATCGAATATGAAGTTTTTTAAAGCGTTGTCACTTTATGGAAGGTTTGGTTTATGATTAAAAGAAATTTAGAGAAAGAGTTAATTAAAGATTCAAAAGAGTTTCCAGTTTTAGCCGTTATTGGACCTAGACAATCTGGAAAAACAACATTGACTCGAGCTGTTTTTGCTAATCATAAATATGTTTCTTTAGAAAATCCTATAAATAGGGAATTTGCCAGGAGTGCTCCGGTTGATTTTTTTAAGCGTTACAAAAATGAATATGGTATAATTTTGGATGAAATTCAAAATGTACCAGAGCTTTTATCTTTTATTCAGGGGTTTGTTGATGAAAATAAAAAGCCAGGAGAATTTATTCTTACAGGTTCACAAAACTTTTTAATAAATGAAGCGATTTCACAAACTCTTGCAGGTCGAATTTCTATACATACACTTTTGCCATTATCTATAGAAGAATTAAAACAATCAAAATTAATTCAAGAAAAAGATGCTGCTCAGATTATTTTGCAGGGACAGTATCCTGGGCTTTACGATGTAAAACGAAATTTTTCTCGTTGGTATATAAATTATATACAAACATATGTCGAGCGAGATGTTAGGCTTATAAAAAACATTGTGGATTTATCAATGTTTCAAAAATTTATGCGTCTTTGTGCTGGTCGTATTGGTCAAATTTTGAATGTAGTTTCTTTATCTAATGATCTTGGTGTGAGTACACAAACAGTTAAAGAATGGCTTTCTATACTTGAGCAGTCATATATAGTTTTTTTATTACAGCCACATTTTAATAATTTTGGAAAACGTCTTATAAAGAGTCCTAAACTATATTTTTATGATACGGGTTTAGCTTGTTCATTATTGGGAATTAATACAGATCAAGACTTACAAAATCATTATATTTATGGAAATTTATTTGAATCTTTTATTATTTCTGATTTGTTTAAAAAATATTATAATAAAGGTTTACGACCGGCAATTTATTTTTGGCGAGATAGTGCTGGGCATGAAGTTGACTGTATTTTAGAAAATGGTCTTAAATTGTCTAGAATTGAAATAAAATCAACAAGCACTATTAATAGTTCTGTATTTTCAGGTTTAGATTATTGGAATTCTATTGCAAAAGGGGATGATAATAGCTATCTCGTTTATTCTGGTGATGATAGTTATAAAAGGGGAAAGGCTAATGTTGTTTCATGGCGGGATCTAAGTTTATATCTCTGATTTTTAAAAATCTTTAAAACTCTAATACTTTTACTACATAATAAAATAATGGAATTTTATCGAACGTATTTATCATAGATGGCGGAAGCGTTGGGCGAAGAGTATAGGGAGAGGGAAAAAATGATAGGGTTAAATAATAAAAAATCAAAAATAAAATTATACAAGCCGGCCCGCCGAAGTTTTAACGAAGGCTGGGTTAAATATAAGTTTGAAGCATTATCATTAGTATTAATATCATTTTTTATGATAGCATTATTTTCTCTTATATCTTTTAGCGCAAAAGATCAATCCTGGTTCTTTGTTTCTTCTAACCCGCAAGTAATAAAAAATCTATGCGGTCAGTTTGGAGCAAACTTATCTGCATTACTATTTTATCTCTTTGGTATGAGCGCATACTTATTTTTATTTTCATTTGTTTATGTGGCGTACATATTATTTGTAGTTCCTGATGGCTATAACAAAATATTGAGAGTGGCTAGTTTTTTAACATTAAGTTTTTTAACAGCTATACTTTTTTCCTCTTTAAATTTGGATCTTTTATCACTTTATCCCGGTGGGTTGTTTGGTAGTCGAATTAATAGCTTTTTGAAATTTTTTATGGGTAGTAAAGGTACAATAATTTTTGCACTAATATCAATATTTTGTACAAGTGTTATTGCTGCAAATGTGTCTTTTGCTTATTTGTTTAAATTGTTTTTAAACTTTGTTTTTTTTACGCTTAAAACAAGCTTTTTGTTTATAGTAAAAAATTTAAGTTTATTTTTATTTTTTTTATTCGATCTTATAGTTTTCGGATTTAAAAAAGCTTGGGCAGGAATAGTTTATTGGGCAACTTATATTTTTAGAAAAGATTCCAGCCGTGACCCCGAGGAATTTATTTTGAACAAAAACTATTTTGCATCAAGTTGGGAGAACGTAGATGAATCAGGTCAAACTATACCAGGTAAGCCTGAATCAGGTAAGCCTGAATTAGGTAAACTTGGACTAGACGGATCTATGGGGATGGCGAGGTTTAGTTTTGAAAGTTTAAAGAATATTGTTGTGACCAAAGAAGATTTGGAAAATATAATAAATAACGCTCGAGATTTTTTTGATACGTTGAGAGAAAAAACAATTTATACAAAGAGTCGGGCTTACAATATTAATAAATTTTCTTTATTGTTGTTGCCAAATTCTGTTTTGGATAAAAATATATTTACAAAAGACTTGGCAGAAAAACTTGTTTTACTAAATGTTCGTTTAAAAAAATTAAATGCTTCCACACTCGCCGTGCCCGTCGAAGCCCATGTGCGCCAAAGCTTTAGCGACGGTGTATTGCGCGAAGGCCGGGTGTGTTCTTCCGAGTTTTTTGAAAAGTTTAAAAATTATGTTCTTCCTGATATAAATATTTTCCAAAGCACTGGCAGTGATGCTGAAAAAATAAAAAAGCAATTGCAAGATGAAGGAGAACTTAAGGGTAGGCTTTTAGAAGAAAAGTTAAGCTACTTTGGAATTAAGGGTCGAGTTACCGCAATAAAGCCTGGTCCGGTAATTACTCTTTTTGAATATAAACCGGACATTGATAGTAAGATTAGTAAAATTATTGCATTAGAAGATGACCTTGCATTAGCTTTGATGGCACTAAGTATTAGAATAGTCGCTCCAATTCCTGGAAGAAGTGTTGTTGGCTTTGAAATTTCTAATAAAATTAGACAAAATGTTTTTCTTTCTGACTTATTAAAAAGTGATGAGTTTGAAAGTGCGCAGAAAACGATTAGTCAAAATAAAGTCTTCTCAACAGGTCTCCCTGTTGTATTGGGTGTGGACATTGTTGGTAAGCCTGTTATTCAGAATTTAACAACAATGCCACACCTGCTTGTTGCAGGTTCTACAGGTTCAGGAAAATCTGTTGGACTTAACACAATGCTTGTAAGTCTTTTATGTAACTTTAAACCGGATAGATTAAAACTTATCTTAATCGATCCAAAAAGATTAGAGTTTGCACCATACAAAGATATTCCGCATCTTATATTTCCAATAATTACAAATCCAAGATCTGCTAGTCCTGTGCTTAAATGGTTAGTACAAGAAATGGAAGAGCGTTATGACAAAATGTCACAAGTTGGTGCAAGAAATATTTCTGAATATCAACAAATGGCAGATTCTGATAAAGATGTAGAACCGATGCCATTTATAGTTTTAATCATAGATGAGCTTGCAGATCTTATGATGGTAGCGGGAAAAGATGTAGAAATTCATATTGCGCGTATTGCCCAGATGGCAAGAGCTGCCGGTATCCATATGATTATTGCAACACAAAGACCATCTGTTGATGTTATAACTGGTCTTATAAAGGTAAACTTTCCTTCACGCATTGCGTTTAGGGTAACTTCTAAAATAGATTCTCGAACTATTCTCGATGGTTCTGGAGCCGAAAAACTTTTAGGCCGGGGTGATATGCTTGTTATGAATTCGATCTCTTCGGATTTGCAACGTGTGCACGGTGCATTCGTTAGCAGCAAGGAGATCGAAAAGTTGGCAAGTTTCTTAAAAACGCAGGCAAAGCCAGAGTATTTAGATTTAAATGAAACTTTAAAAGAGATGAATAAGGTTGAAGTTGAACAAATTGAAGATGCTCTTTATCCGGATGTTTTAGAGTTTATACAGATGATAGATGATATTTCTATTTCGGGATTGCAACGTAGGTATAGAATTGGGTTTAATAGATCTGCGAGAATTATAGAGAAGTTAGAGCTTGATGGTTTGCTTGCACCGGCGCAGGGCAGTAAGCCAAGGAAGATTTTAAAAGAAAATTTGTAGTTTAAGATACTTTTACAACATTAAATGTTTCTTTTACCCTGATTTTTATACATATTGGCCATATTTTTACCCTGATTTTTATACATATTCTTTGCATTTTTACCCTGAATTTTATACAATTAAATAAAAGCATATGTTAAAATAGGTGATTTTATGAAAAGAATAATAGATTATTTTTTGTTGGAGTGGAAAGATCGGCAAAGACGTAAGCCTTTATTGCTAAGAGGGGCAAGGCAAGTTGGTAAAACTTATTCGGTTAGAAAGTTGGGACAGTCATTTTCTAGTTTTATAGAAATTAACCTTGAATTAAATTCTGCGGTTCGAATTATTATGGAGCGTGAGATTGATCCTGTTATAATAATTCGGCAATTATCAGAATATTTTCAGGAGGATATTATTCCTGGAAAAACTTTATTATTTATAGATGAGATACAAGTTGTTCCACAAGCGATTTTAGCATTACGTTACTTTTATGAAAAATATCCAGATCTTCATGTTATTGCTGCGGGGTCTTTGCTTGATTTTGCAATTGAGCAGGTTGGTATTCCTGTTGGTAGAGTTTCTTCTCTTTATATGTATCCGATGTCATTCGTTGAGTTTTTACTTGCGGACAGTAATCCTGATTGGATCAAATTAATTCTAGAAAAGGATTCTACTGATTTACTTTCTAAGCCATTGCATGATAAATTACTTCAAATTGTTGGTGAATACATAGCTATAGGTGGTATGCCAGAGGCTGTTGGAGAGTGGATAAAGAATAAAAATTCAAGAATGTCTAAAATTGTTCATTCCGATTTAATTGATGCTTATCAACAAGATTTTGGAAAATATGCAAAAAAATATATGATAAAATATTTAAATATAATTTTCTCTAAGGCTATGAACCAGCTTGGAGGTAAATTTATGTATAGTAAAGTTGGAGAATATAAAAAAAGAGAACTTGAACCTGCATTGGATTTAGTTGAAACAGCCGGGCTTTTTCATAAAATTTTAAAATCATCTGGTCAGGGGATTCCTTTGGGAGCGCAAGTTAGACCAGATGATTTTAAGTTAATATTTTTTGATGTCGGACTTTCTCAAGCTTTATTGGGACTTGATATTACAAATTGGTTTATTGATAATTTCAAGTGTTTTATTAACAGGGGAGAGATAGTTGAAGCTTTTGTTGGTCAAGAAATTTTAGCATATTCAGATCCAATCGCAAAAAGTAAATTGTTTTATTGGCGAAGAGATGTGCGAGGTAGCAGCTCTGAGGTTGACTATTTAATTCAATTGGGGAATAAAGTTTTACCTATTGAGGTTAAATCTGGTAAAAGCAAATGGGCAAAAAGTTTAAAGATATTTTTAGAATTACATAAGGAATCTCCATATGGAATGCGTTTTTATGCTGAGAATTATAATAAGAATGAACAAATTCATTCTTATCCTTTGTATGCTGTTATAAAACCATTTGTAGATGCTTTTCCGGAACTTAAAAAGGCGTTAGAATTTTTGATTAGAGATAGAAAAATAAAGAATCTATAAACTTGTTATAGAGCCTTTGTTAATTAAATTCAAATAAGTTTGATACAAAAAATCAGCAAACTTAGCAGACATCCCAAAGTCTTGATCGTCATCATCTTGCTCTTGTGTTAGCATACTCCAAATAGTCCTTTTTTTCCTTGCTTTAACTAACTTAATATCTGTATCTATGTTTGCGATTTCTTTTATTAAATTTTCAGCATCTGTTTGCGATCCAATTTCGTCGATTAAATTTAATTTTTGTGCCTGAGTTGCTAAAAAGATTTTTCCATCAGCCCAAGTTTTGTGGGAGTTTAAATTTAGCTTTCTAGAATTTGCTACATCTTTTATAAACTGATTATAATTTTCGTTTGCTAAATTTTGAAAATATTCTTCATCTTCTATTGTTAGATCTTGGAATGGACTTCCTGCTGTTTTAAATTTACCACTTTGTATAAATTTAAATTTAATGTCCCATTTCTCTAAAAGCTTTTTTACATTTGGTAGTTGTAGGTAAACACCAATGCTTCCAATAAGTGAGCTTGCAGGAGATATAATCTTGGTTGCAGCACTTGCAACATAATAAGCTCCTGAGGCACAAACATTTTCTACTAATGCAACAACAGGCTTTTTGTCATTGAATTTTTTTAGTTCTTCGTAAATTGCCTGACAAGAACCAGGTATTCCACCTGGAGATTCTATGCGTACAAGTAGAGCTTTAATATCGTCATTTTTTAAGAAATTTTTAATTTTTTTTACATAAAAGGAAGAATCACTAATAATTCCTGCAATATTTATTTGTCCAACATGTGTTTTAGGAGTTGTATATTCAGTAAAAGCTTTTTTGAGCTGTGATATTACTCCAGGTATGAATTGAAGTAAAATAAAAATAATAAAGACATTTTTTATGATAGAAAAAATATTGCTGGATTTTTTTTTGTTATTATTGTTTTCCAAAACTTTTCCCTCTAGTTTTTTTAGGTATTTATATTTTTATAAACTTTGATAGAGATTAGCATGGATCTTCGGTTGAGTCGAGAATTGTATTGATTTGTTAATTTGATTTTTAAGTTCTATAAATTCAAATTAAAATTTACGTATTTTTGAATTTCTCTTGTTAAGAGCCAATTTAGTATTTGACTTAGTATTTGTTGTTATTTGTATCGCGTGATTTTTGTCTTTTTTTGGGTTGTAAATAAATTTTACTTCTTCTGCTTTAAACGCAGAAGTGTTTATCTTTATATTTTCTACAGAAACGTCGGCTTTTCTTCTGTAATTTGTGTAAAGCTTTTTTGTTTGAACTCTTAGTGTATTAGAATCTAGTGGTGCATAAGTTACTAATGCCTTATATGGGTTATCTTTTTCTTTGATTTCATTAATTGTATTTATTGCATGTTTTTTGATATCAAAAACACGGAATGTTTCTTCCGAATTTCTAGATAAATAATTTATATATTTGTTTGTAGAGTTAGTAATTTTTTTAGCACTTGCATTGGCTATTAAAAAGATAGCCAGAAATAAATAAATATTTTTATAATTAAAAGAATGTTTCATAGATTTAAAACCCTCTGCTCTCAATTTTAATTTAAATTTTTTTATCAATTTTAATATTATGTATTCTGAAACATTAAATGTTTCCACACTTGTGTGTTCTTCCGATATTTTTTTATATACATAATTTTATTAAGTTATATCAAGTAATGTATATGAACCATTTTTTTTTGTCAAAAGAGCCTAATTGCTAATGTATAGAAATGACGATTTATACGATGTTTTAATGGAATATTTCAAGTTGAAGCGTGAACTAATCGTACAATACCCTGCAAATCTTTGCGAAAAGCCACATTTTTAAAGCCTTTTGCTTCTAATAGCGACTTTACATCTTCTGCCTGATTTATACCCAATTCTAGAAAAATTTGAGACTTTTTATACTTATTAATGTTTTCACTTTGTAACAAATATTTTTTTGCGTTGTTAATTATAGTTCTATATGCAAGGAGGCAGTCGTCGTTTTGTGCAACAAGGGCTTTTTTATCTTCCCAATTTTTTATGTTTTCATCTAACTTTTCCCAGTCTTCTTGGCATATATATGGTGGGTTGCTAATTATTATGTCGAATTTTTTGTTTTCTAAGTTTTGATAAAAATCAGAGATTATAAATTCTATATTATCTACAACATTAAATGTTTCCACACCAGTGTGTTCTTCCGATTTATTAAGTTTTTTATTTTCGTTAGCTAGATTGATTGCGTTTGGGTTTATATCAATTCCAGTAACTTTAAAATTAGGGAAGCTTTTAGCTATCGCTAATCCGATACATCCAGAGCCTGTACCGATATCAAGTATTTTTAAATTGTTGCTTTTGAGTTTTGATAGGTATTTTATTACAAAATCTACCCAATCTTCTGTCTCTGGCCTTGGAATAAGGATTGGTGTTTTAACTTTTAATTTTAGATTTAAAAAGTTTACGTGGCCTATTATATATTGTATTGGCTTTTGTTGCTCGATTCTTTCTTTTACATATTTATTTAAAGTTTCTTGTTGCTTTTCTGTTAAAAAAAAATTTGGTTGAGTTAAAAGTTTTATATGTTTTTGTTTTGTGACTTCTTCTATTAACCAAATGGCCTGCTGTTCTGCTTCGTGCTTACTAGAACAGGATTGTGTTAATTCTTTTGAAGTTTTATCGATTAAATTTTTTAAGTTATTATTCATGAACATTAAATGTTTCCACTCTCAAGTGTTCTTTCGAACATTAATAAGTTATTTAAAAATAGCTCTATAGCTTCTATATTGCTTTTTAGTTTGTTTATTTTATTTATATAATCAATTAAGTTTTCTTGTCCTAGATTTACTTTTAGTTTTTGTTTCTTTTCTATTAATTCGCTTACTAAAATATAATACTTATTAAGAGTATTTCTTTCTTTCTGCAAGTCCGCGCCCAGGGCCAGAATTAGCATCTTTGATTCAGGATGTTGTGATTTGATTTTGCTATTTATTTTTTCTAAAACCAAGTTTTTATTATTGCTATTGTTTATAAGGTTTATTATTTCCTCATCCGTTGACCATGCAAAGTTTTCTATTTTTTTATCTATTTTATTTAGCAATAATTTTTCTGGAGTAACAATTATGTTTTCGATATTTTTTTTTGTACTTACAAATGTGTCTGCTGTTTTTACAAATTTGTGTATATTATCCTTTGTGAGTCTTGTTATATTTGTAGCTTCTTTTTTTAATTTATTTAGTCGTTGGGAAGTATCGCTTGTACCAAAGTTAAATGTAAAACTGTTGTTTGCGTGTGATAGCACTATTATAAATAATATGGTTTTGGTTAACTTCATATAGAAAATTTCCCCTTTTAAATTTGTTTATTTTTTATTAATTTTTGTTATATAAATATAAAATTGTAATCTATTAATTCACTTTAATGTGCAGGAAAAGAATAATGTTTAAATTTTTAAAAAACAAGATAACTAAAGTTTATAATAAATTTACCACAAAAATAGAATCAATTTTTTCTAGAAATTCTGTGGATGATACCTTTTTTGAAGAGCTAAGAGTTTTACTCATTTCTGCTGATGTAGGGGTGGATACTTCTGACAAAATTATTAATTTATTAAAAGATAAAATAAAAAAAGAGAATATAAGTGATATGCAACAAGTTAAAGAAGAATTGGGGTTTATTTTAGAAGAGATATTATTAAGTGTTAGTAATAGCGAAAAATCTCAAAATGGAGTAACCCCGGAGATTTTATTACTTGTTGGTATTAATGGTTCGGGCAAAACTACTTTTGCTGCAAAAATGGCAAATAAATTAAAACAGAACGGTAAAAAGGTACTTTTAGTAGCTGCGGATACATTTAGAGCAGCAGCTGTAGAGCAATTGCAAGAGTGGGGTAAAAGAATTGATGTTGAGGTTTTTGCACCAACAGTGTCTAGTGATCCGGCAGGGTTGGTTTTTGATGCGATATTAAAATTTAAAAGTGGAGGCTATGACCATATAATCATAGATACAGCCGGTAGGTTGCAGACTAAAGTAAATCTAATTAAGGAGTTAGAAAAGATATTGCGAGTGATAAAAAAGGCATTGGGAGACAGAGAGTGTAATGTTTCTACTTGGCTTACTGTTGATGCAATGTTAGGACAAAATTCTTTTGAACAAGCAAACGTTTTTAAAGATGCTACAAATTTGGATGGGGTTATTTTGACTAAATTAGATGGTACAGGGAAGGGAGGCATTGTTTTTTCGATTAGTTCAGAGCTAAATCTACCGGTTTTATACCTAACTTTTGGGGAAAAATTACAAGATATGGCTGTTTTTGATGCAAAAAGCTATGTAAAAGAGCTTCTTTTTAAGTAGTTTTTACTTAAACATTAAATGTTTCCACACTTGTGTGTTCTTTCGACAAATATTTTAATTTATGTCAGATTTTAAGCTTAATTTATAAAGAAAAATTTCTATTTTTTAAAAAAAACTTACAAAATGTTAATTTTTGGACTTTTTTGAGTCGTATACGTTTGATGGACTGTAATAAAAAGCTTAATATGAAAAACAATGAATGTGTTTGAAAAAGTTTAATTCATAGTTGAATTTTACATAAAATTTCAAATATGCTGTTTAAACAAAAAAATAATGGAGGTTACCGTGGTTTCAACAAAGCTAAGAGTCAAAGAGCTTTTGAGAGAAAAGCGCTGGACGACAAAGGTTTTGGCCGAAAAAACTGGAATGTCAGAAAGTTATTTGACACATATAAAAAATGGAACAAGGCGATGGAATGAAGATGCTTTAAAAAAGCTCGCGCTAGCCTTTGAGTTGCATCCATCTGAGATTCTTTTATATAGAAAAGAATTTGATGGTGTTATTCAGGAATTTAGTATGCCAAATATTGAAATTTTTCAAGATGAGCAAGAGCCTGTAAATTTACATTTACATGTTGCTCCTGTAGTTAACGAAATTCCTGCAGAGCCAACTAAGTATAATAATAAATTAATGCAGGTTGCTGCTGGTAATAATTCAAAATATGTGCCTGTTTTAGGAACAGAAGATGAAAATATCTTTGCTTTAGAAGTTCAAGACAATTCTATGTCTCCTAAGTTTGTAAAAGGTGACTATTTGGTAGTTTCTCCAGCTATATGGAGTAGATCTGGCGATATAGTTGCTGTTGAATTTGGTGATGATGATGAAAAACGGAGAGCGATAATGCAGGTTAATTATATGGATGACTTTGTTGTTCTAGAATCTGTGAATCACAAAAATGCTCCAAAAGCCTTGGTTAGAGGCAAAGATAACTTTAGAATACTTGGTAAAGTTATATTTAGATATCAAAAGATGTTATAAATTTTTTCTTTACTTAGAATATTGTGAAAGGATGTAATTATGAAGATTTTAAACAACGTTATATTAACGATTATATTGGTTACAGGAATTTTTAATACTAATTTGAGTTCAATGGATCAAAATGTTGAGCCAGGGGATAAGATTGATATCGAAGTAAATGATCCTCCCCTAGAAGAAGTTTTGTCTCAAGCATTGGATGAGTATTTCGCAGGGCATCCTGGTATACCTCCAGAGGAACAAGGGGTTGCTCATTTGTTATTGAGGAGAGTTGCTCAAGCGTTATTGCTTAGAGAACAGTTTCCTAGAGATTTTCAAGAAGAGCGTCCGGTTCTTAGGGATCTCGCATTTATGAGGGAGATATTTCCGGAGCTTGACGCAAATGTGCGTTTAGTACTTGACCAAGGAGAGTTACTTCGGACCGTAAGAGATGCAAGACAAGTTGGCCGTACGGTTATTGCTATTGTAGCAACATGTTTAATGGTAATTCTTCTGCAAACCTTACATACTAATTAAAAAATCAAAATAATTGTGGTAGAAACAAAAAGTAGGGTCGCTTTGTCGGCCCTATTTTGTTTTGGTAGGCTTGCATTTATCGTTTATTTTGCTAGTATAATTGGACGTTTTTATTTATCTTATAAATATATTAAGGATTCCATTAGTTACAATTTGTAACTATCTCCTTACGTTTTATTACGGAGAATCTGTGTTATGTTACGTTACGAAACATTAGTGCTTGCAAATAGCCATGTCACTAAAGATGAGCTTTCTACTCTAGAAAACTTTATAGACAATCTTACGGTTCAATTTAAAGGCAAACTTTCTTTGTTTGATAATTGGGGAAAACAACGCTTAGCTTATTCTGTTGAAAAGAATGATTATGGTGTTTTTGTTTTGATAAGGTATGAAATACCTCAAGAGTCTGCAAAGAATTTCTTTAAAGAATTAGAGTCTTTTTTTAAGTTAAAATTTAATGAAGTTGCGTTAAGATATGTTACAATAAAACTTAATGAAAAAAAAGGTTTGGAATATCACAGACCTGAGCCTGTAAATTCAAGAGCTGGAAATTTAGATTCCTTTATTAAAGAAAATAAAATAGACAAGTTTTTAAACACTGGTTCTGAAAAAAAGATAGAAAAAGAAAAACCGGCTGAAGCTAAAAAAGTTGTTGAAACAGAAAAAGCTGAAGCGTAGTTTTGTTAAGTTAAATTGTAATTAATTTTTAAAGAAAAGAAGGCTATTATGTCAAAATTTAAATTAAAAGTAAGTGCTAGACTTTTAAAGAAAAAAATTCGTAAGCAAGGTTTTCAAGGACAAAAACATTGTAGATTTTGTTCAGATGATGAACAAGAAAAGTTTTTAGATTATAAAAATGTTAATTTGTTGAGAAATTTTTTAACAGAACGTGGTAAAATTTTACCTTCTAGAGTTTCTGGAAATTGTTTTTTTCATCAAAGAGAACTTTCTAATCAAATTAAGATAGCAAGATCTATGGCTTTATTAGCATATTGCTCTATTACTAGATAAAGATTTTGTTAAAAAATAAAAAAAGTCTCGATGAAAAGTCGGGACTTTTTTTATACTAAATTCTATTCAAAAATAATTTTAATCTTTTGTAATCATTTCCTGTTAGTAGTGAATATTGATTGCAAAAATTGTGAATATAATTCTTGGAAACTAATTTTTTTTCTTTTAAATCTTTTAATATTACAAGTAATATGTCATCTATATTTTGAATTTGATTTGTAAACAAAAGAGATAGAAATTGTGTGTCTTGAAAAACCTTTTTTATAATTTCTTGAGTGCTGTTTTTTACAAACGAATGTATCATTGGAGGTTCTACTGGTGTGCGAAATTCAATAACATTAAATATTTCTTCAACATTAAATGTTTTTTCCGATCTTTTATATCCAATAATTTGAACATTAAATGTTGTTTTCAGAAATTCAAAAATTTGTGGTTGTTCTTTTTTAAGTTCTTCTTCTGTTTTTTTATATGTAAAAGGGTAATGCATTGGGTCAGAAGAACCTGTTTGAATATTTGTAACAATTCCATAAATTGTTTGATTATTTGATTTTGTTTCGACCAAAGATGCAAAGGCGGGAGTTATTTTAAGATCCCAACTTTGTGCGATAAAATTACTTAGATTACTTTCTATTATTTCGGCAAAATATTCAGACATGTTTTTGTTCAGTCGACTGGATCCTGAAATAAATTCAGGATGACAAGGTTGGTATTGTCTCATTTTGTCATCCTGAACTTGTTTCAGGATCTAGTTATAAAAGTACAATTAAAAAAAGCCACCTTGGGCCCTTTTTAATTTTTTAACCTAATTTTTGATATCTATAAATAAGTTTTCCAATAACTCTAAAGTTGTCTTTACCTTTTACTAAAGCTATTGGTGCTGATTTATGATTTACTGATTCAAGTACAATAAAATCGTCCATGTATGTTACTTGCATTATTGCTCTTGTTGGATTTGAACTATTACTTGCTGTGTATTCTACAGCAGCAACATCTCCGGAACGAGTCCAGTTTTCTGGTGATATTATTAAATAATCACCTTTTATATAGTTTGGTGACATCGAATTATTTTTTACGTATAGGCAAAATATTGCATCATCTACAATGTTAAAAATAGGAACAAATACATCTTTAAATCCTGATGTAATTTGAATCATTTGATTATTGTAAGCGGATGGATTTGCTGGTATTTGACCAACAACAGGTACAGCTTTGAGTTGTAAATCTACACTAGAAGTTTCTGGTATTTTTATAGAAGAAGAAACGTTGTCTGTTCTAGATTTTTTATGAACAAATAAATCTATTGGAGATAAATCAAAAGCGGTCGCAAGTTTTTTTAAAGAATCTTCATTCCATCTGCGGGTTCCGTTTTTAATATGAGTTAAATAACTTTCCGACATTCCTGTTTTTTCTGCTAGAACTTTAGTTGTCCAACCTCTTTCTCTTAATAGCTCTTTTACTCGTAGCTGGGTTGTTGACATAAGATTCTCCTTCATTTATAAAAAAAACACTCGTGTTGTAAACAACTTGTGTTATTATTGTAGTTAAAATATATTGTGTCAAATAGAATTTTAAAATAATAAAATAATTTTTTAAATTTATCCTACTAGAATAAAATGAAGTTAACAAAAAATTTTTATGAAAACAAAGCTTGGGAAAAAAATAAGTTAGTTTGCGGTATTGATGAAGTCGGAAGAGGTTGTCTTGCAGGACCGGTTGTTGCTGCGGCTTGTATTTTGCCGGTAAATACAAAGAGTAAGGTTTTAAAAGATTCCAAGGTTATGACTTCCATTCAACGAGAAGATGCTTTTTCTTGGATAGAGAAAAATTGTGTTTATTCGGTTGCTATTTTTGATCATAAAAAAATAGATAAATTTAATATTTATCAAACGACAAAATTTGTAATGAACAAGGCTTTATTACAAGTTGCTTTACAGCAAAAAATTAATCTTTTAGATCTTGAATATATATTAGTTGATGCTATGCCGTTAATTTTGAATGATGTTTTTGTAAATTCTAAATTTTTTCATTTTCCAAAGGGTGAAACTTATTCTACTTCTATTGCGGCAGCTTCTATCGTTGCAAAAGTTTTTAGAGATAATTTAATGAACCGCATTGATAAAATTTTTCCTGATTTTGATTTTAAGATAAATAAGGGATATGGTACTGGCAATCATTTGGATGTTATAAAAAAAGTTGGAATATCTATAATTCACAGAAAAAGTTTTTTGAGTAAAATTATTAAAAAAAATATTAGTAAAAGTAATGAGATTCAAGCTTCTTTGTTTTAGTCCGCTAATCTATTTGGTAATTCTTTAAGTTCAAATAAATAACCGCGATTGATAAGATAGTTTGCTACCTTTAGAAAGTGAGCTTCTTGGTCTTTCGGAACAAAAAATTCTAACAAAGAGTCTTTTTTTTCTAATGTACGGCTAAAGACAACATTTTCTTCGTTTCGAAACGTGCCGAATACAAACCAGGTTTTGGATTTTAAGCTTTTTGCTTGATAATATTTGCAGTACATTTTTATAACCAATTTTTTTAAAGAATAAATCTTGTTTTTTTATATTAGATGAGCGTAGCAAAAAAATGGTTAACACTAAAGAATAATATTTGCAAAAATAGATAGTTCTTGACCAAAAGATTTGCCAGTTGGTATAAAAAACATGAAAGCTTCTTGGGCTTAAAATTTTAGAAGGGAAAAGTAGAATGAAGTTTTTTATAAGAAATGGTTTATATTTATTAATATTAGCTTTTATATTCTCTACAAGTATTTTTGCAGTTCCGACTTATAATCAATATGATCCATTTATAATACATACATACAGAGGTGTGAATACATTTAAGCATAAAATAGATGGTAAATATAATTTAAATTTAAATCTTTCTCCATTTTATCAAAATGCTTCCGGTTCACGAAATGCGCAGGGGGCGAAGTCTGCAGAAGGTGATATTTTTGGAGCTTGGAATGTTTTCGGACTCTTTTATGGTGTTGAGAATAACCAAATAAAAGCAGCTCCTACAAGCAAGCCATTTATTTTAGAGCAAGCTGCCGGTGGAACAAATCCTTGGATTCCAAATTCTGCTACACGTGGTTATTATCCTAAACTAAGTGCCGCATGGCGTGTTTTGGATGATAAAGATGAGGGTGGTGGCACGATTAATTATGATAATACGAACTTTGTTCTTAATTATACAGATCCTGATAATTATGATTCAACTATATATTCTGTATATTTGCCAATAACAAGAATAGATTATGAAAAATTTGGTCTTCGTTTAGATTTAAATTTTGAATGTAAATCCGGTTTAGGAATAAATGTAAAATCTGGTCTTGTTGATTATAGACAGACCCCAAAATTTGGCAATGCCTCAGGATTTGATCCTACATATCCAATTCCAGTTGAACCTCCTATACCTCCAGATCCGGACTATATCTATGCTTATTTGCGTAGAGAAGAAGTTATGAAGGATATTTTTAATGAAGTTGGTCTTAATACAGATCAACATCAAGAAACAACATTAGAAGATACTTTTTTGCAGTTATACTATAAGTCTTGTTACAAGGTTTATGATGAAGATGATGAGCTTCAGGTAAGTTTAATTCCATACATAGCTGCGGGGTTGTGGGTGCCAACGGGGAAGGAAGAAAATCCGGATTCTGCTTTTTCTTTACCTACGGGAAATAACGGTTTCTGGGGTATTACTGCAGATGGTGCTTTTAATTTCGATTTACCAGGGTCTATACAATTTGGATTTGGTGGCGGTATTGCGTATTTTTTTGATAGAAATTTACAAGATCAACGAATTGCTAATCATGAATTGCAGCAAGGGGTCTTTCCTTGGAAGGCTGATATAAGAAAAGAGCCAGGGCTTATATGGCATTTGGATGCTTCTATGTATGCACCTAAATTTCTAGACCATTTTTCAATTTCTTTAGATTTTGTTTATCTAAGACACAATAGTGATAAAATAACTATGCAAGAGTCTGATGTTGCAAGAAATGCTTATTTTGTTCCAAGTGTTAATGAAGAAAACTCAAAATGGTATGCAACTATTTTGCAGGGTGGCTTAGAGTATGAATTTAACAATGGCTTACAGCTTGGCTTTGGCTTTCAGGCACACTTGAGCGGACGCAATGTGTACAGGGATAACACTGTTATGGGTACTATCTCGTTTGTATTTTAAAGATGCCCAATGCTTACGCGTTGGGCTACTTGAATTAATGGTAAAACTGCTTTATAATAATACCTGGTTTAGTAATTTTACTCACATTTAACTATCATTAAAGGCGGTGTTTTTACCTAATGAAAAAGGTTTTTAACATAGAGATCAACGTTGGCGAAAATCTTGAAAGAAGTCTAAGACAGCTTAAGAAAAAAATTGAGCGTGAAGGCGTAATTCGAGATATGAAGCGCGTGGTTTATCATGAACCTGCAACTCAGAAAAGACGTAAGCGTTTGATGCGTGCTATAAAAAATAACTTCATGAGAAATCCTGAAGCTTATTTAAATAAAAAGTAATATGGATTTTAAGCCATCAAATAGAAAAAGGGAGCAGAAGACCTCCCTTTTTCTTCATGAAATATCAAATTTAATTAGAACATTGGCGTTAGATGAACCTGCTCTGTCGAAGGTTTTCGTTTCAAGGGTTAAGCTTTCTAATGACTATGGTATTTGTTTTGTTTATTTTTCTACGTTTACAGATAAAGAAGATTTTGACAACGCTTTCGAGATTTTAAAATTGTATAAGCCTTCGTTAAGAAAAGCTTTAGCTCAAATAGTTCATTCTAGATATGCTGCGAATTTGGTTTTTTTGTATGATGAACTAAAAGAAAAAGAACGAGAAATTAATACTCTTTTAGATGAAGTTGTAAAAGATTTGCCTGAAGAGTAGATTGCGTTTTCTGGAAATAATTATGCTTGAAAATTCTAAAGATAAGTGTTCTTCCGATAAAAATTTTAGTGATATAAAATTAGATTTATTAAATGTTTTACAAACTGAAGCTCAAGCTATTACAAATTTAGCAAATAATTTGCCTTATAATTCTATGGATTTTGTTGATGCTATTTTAAAAACAAGTGGAAGAGTTGTTTTTTCTGGCATGGGGAAATCTGGTTTTATTGCGCAAAAGCTTGTATCAACTTTTTCTAGTATTGGTACGGCATCTCTTTTTTTACATCCTGCAGAGGCTTTGCATGGCGATTTGGGTATGTTAAAGTCAGATGATTTATTTGTTGCAATATCTAAAAGCGCTTCTGGCACAGAGTTTCAGCAGATTATTCCAATTTTAAAAAACTCTGGCAATGTTACTGTTTTAATATCATGTTGCAATGGGCCGTTGTCAGGTTTAGTTGATTTAGATGTTTGTTTGCCATTTACAAAAGAAGCTTGTTCATTAAATTTGGCACCAACAACAAGTTCTACTTTGTGTATGGCTTTTGGTGATGCTATTGGTGTGGCTGTCAGTAAACTTAAAAATTTTGGTAAAAATGATTTTGCTCGTTTTCACCCTGCAGGTTCTTTAGGAAAAAAACTATTATTGAAAGTTGAAAATTTAATATTAAATCAGGATCTGCCTTTGCTTAATTTAGACTCTAATTTTAAAGATGTTTTATATAAAATTTCTAGCAAAAAATTAGGAGCAGGGCTTGTTGTGGATAACAATAAAAAGTTGTTGGGTATTATTACTGATGGTGACCTGCGTCGGGCTATGGAGTTTGGTCCAGAAACTTTTGATTATACTGCAAAAGATATTATGACTAGGAATCCAAAAACAATTGAACAAAATATTTTGGCTTATGATGCTTTAAATATTATGGAGAACTTTAAAATAACAAGTCTTGTTGTTTTGGATAAAATGGATTTAGTTGTTGGTATAGTTCATATTCATGATATTTTAAAATTAGGAATATCTTTAGATTAATCAACAGCTCCAACTAACCTTCCGGCAAGAGTGCTACTTCCTCGAAATCTTTTTTTGCCTCGATAAATTATATCTTTAACATAACCGTCTCCATCAACGACAACTTTTATTATTCCAAGTCCAATACCGGAATCTTTAATGCCTTTAGAATCATCTTTAATTCTAAGTTTGTCGAAATCCTTAGGGCTGCCTGCTGAATCCATAACAAAAAATGTATAGTAGGTTTGACTTAATTCTAAGAATTTTTTTGGATTACTTGCGATCATCATTACGTGTCCTGTACTTTGTGGTATTGCATTTTCTATTTTATGTTTGCTCCACTTGTAATAGACCGTCATTAGATCTCCAGCTCTCCAATTTTTAACTTTTTTGAATACATACCAATTAGATGCTACTAGTTTTAAATCTTGTTGCCATTCAGTTGTTTGCATAAATTTAAAAAAGTCGTATCTTTTTTTATAGTTTTTAGTATAACATTTTAATTTTTTGCCTTTGATTCCATTTGCTATTAATTTTTGTGAGATTTCTTCAGGAGTTGTTGTTTTTACCCAACCATTTATTTCTTTGAATGGTTTAGATTTTCCTTTAGCCCTTATAATTCCATTGAATATTTTATACCAGACATATGCTCTTAAAGTCAGGCTTTTATTTGCTTTGCCTTGTTTTAATAACATTGTTGTTTCACTAAGTGGCATCATTTTCTTTTCATAAAAGTTAGGAAATGTATTTTTAATTACCATAGATGTCCACCATGAACAATCTCCTAAAAATATTCCATTGGTTAAATCAAAAACATACTTAGATTGTTGGTAGTGAATAACTTTTTCACGTTCTTCCTGAGTTTGTTTTCCCATTAATCTATTTTCTATTTTATTAGCGACTCTGTTCATGAATTGCAGTATTCGCTTAATTGTTGGTAAACCTGTTTTTCTATAGTCTACTAATATTTTATCATTATGATTAAAAAATGGATTTTTTAGATATTCGAGAAGAATTAACCCTGTAGCATATTCTTGTGTTGTTTCTTTTTCTTCTTCTATTTTTGCTGGCTCGACATAAGTAGGGACAGAGTCAGCATGGTGAACTTGTTCTTTAGCTTGTGAATTTGTTGTGTATAAAAATAAACATAGTATTATTAAGTGAAATACAAAATATTTTTTCATTTTAATTCCCCCAAAAATGATTATAAACATTAAAAAAATGCAATAATTTGTGACTTTTCATTGTTTAATATACTGAAAAGTATTTGTATTTGTAAATGTTTTGCAAAAGTAATTGAATTTTGCTCTTAAATAGTTATTATTCATTTTGATAAAACGTTGGAGAAAGTATGTTTGCTTTATTTATTTTTATTTTTATTCTTTTTTTGTGTTGGGGGTCATTTTTAAATGTCTTGGCTTATCGGATTGTGCACGATAAACCTTTTTTACAAAAAAGATCAACCTGTAATCATTGTAATAGTTTAATTGCTTGGTACGACAATTTACCAGTTATTTCTTGGTTAATTTTGCGGGCTAAGTGTAGGGTATGCAAGGGTAAGATATCTATTTTGTATCCAGCAATAGAGTTGTTAAGTGCTGTTTTATTTAGTTTTTTATTTTATTATTTTTTTTGTGATCAAAATAATATTATTTTTTATAGCTCAAATATCATAAGTTTTTTTGCATACTTTATATTTTTTTCGGCTTTAATTTTGGCGACAAGAACGGATTTGGAGGCAACGGTAATCCCGCAAATATTTTCTATTTGGTTGGTGCCCGTCGGTTTTATTTTTTCATATTTTGGTTATTTAGATGTTAATCTTTTGCAGAGTTTTTTAGGCGCTGCATTTGGTTATTTGATTTTATTTGTTGTTGCAAAAGTTTTTAAGTATTTTACAAACAAAGATGGTCTTGGTGAAGGTGACATGGAATTGTTAGCTTTGATTGGATCATTTACTGGTTATATGGGGGCTTGGTTTGCGTTGGCAATAGCGAGTTTTACAGGTTCACTGCTGGGGATTGCTTATATTTTAATGGCAAAAAAGACCCGAGAATTTAAAATTCCGTTTGGGCCTTTTTTGTCGTTCGGCGCGATAATTTATTTTTTCATAAAAGAATATTTGTTTTAATCTTAAATGCCTTTTAGTGTATTTTTTAAGTTTCTATCTTGATCTATTTGCCAAGTGTCAATTTTTTCATTCACTGTGCCTGCAGCTCCAGCTGTAAATTTGTTTTTATTTACAAATGTTTTGCCAAGCTTATCCTTTGGTGTTTTAAGTTTTCCCGTAAAGTAGTGAACTCCTTCTTGTGCTCCTTGAGTGTTAAAACCATATGTGTAGTAAAAATTTTCTTGTTCTCCTCCGCCCTTATATCCTTGAGGCTGCCATCCTATTCCATTTGGTCCGGAAAGTTGAGCGCAGTATTCACCGTGTTCTGCAAAATAAGCTTCTTGCGCTGTATGTAAAGATGCAAGGTTTACGGCGACTTCGGCCTGTTTTGCTTTTGCATAATAATTGAAATATCTTGGAATAGAAATAGTTGCCAAAAAGGCAATGATAGAAACAACGATCATTAATTCGATCATTGTAAAAGCTGATTTTTTCATACCTTCCCCCTAAAAATTATAAATTAACCCCATTCTATATCAATAGAGTTTTGCAAAAGTTGTTAATTTCTAGCAAGAAAATTTATTTATTATAGTTTTTGAGTGATTTTTCCAGCCAAAGAGTCTATTGGTTCGTCACTTAAAATACCAGCGGCATTGGTGTGCCCACCTCCGCCAAATTTCATGGCAATTTTGTTTACATCTTTTGTTTTAGAGCGTAGTGATACTTTTGTCTGTCCAGATTCGGTTTGATAGAAAAGGAGTGTGTATTCAACGCCAGCTATTTGAGATAAGAAATTATTAAATCCAATTAAAGAGTTTATTGTCAGATTGTTATCTTTTAAATCTTTTTGAGTTATTTTTGCCCAAGCAGTTTGTCCTGATTTAGATATTTGTATGTTGCTTAATATTTTTCCCCAGAAAATTATTATTTTCGGATCTTTATTGCATATTAATTCTGTTTTTAATTTATAAAGATCGGCTCCAAGTTCCATAAGTTCAGCGGAAATTTTTAAAGTAGATGGATAGGTTGATTGAGTATGAAATACCATGCTATCATCGAGAATTCCAAAGAGTAAACATTCTGCGGTGAATTTATCTATTAAGTTTTTGTCCCACATTTTTATTATTTCAAATAAAATCTCGCATGTACTAGAAGAATTCGCCTTTACAAAATTTAAGTCACCATTTAAAGAATTACTTATATGGTGATCTATATTTATAAATTTTTTATTTTTAAATTCTTTGGGATAATATAAGCGTTCATAGTTTGCTGTATCTAAGACGATTATCAAATCAGGATCTTGTTTGTGTGTAGCGATGTAGTTATTTTTTGGTGTACGAGAAAATTCAAATTCTGGAGGGCTTGGGTAAACAGTTTCTACTTTTTTTCCCATTTTTAAAAAGATATTTTCTAATGCAGCACAAGCCGAAATTCCATCACCATCAGGTCTAAAGTGAGTGAGTAATGTTATTTTTTCACTGTTTTTTATTAAATCAAATGACTTTAGAATTTCTTTAACATTAAATGTTTCCGAATTATTTAAAATTTTCCCCATAACTTTTTTCTAACTCCTTAATAGATATTTCGCCTTCTCTAATTATTTTTACTAAACCATTATTTGTGATGTCTATTATTGTAGAGGGTAGAGTCTGATCGAATTTGTCTTTGCTGTCAATAACTAGATATTTTATTTTATTTAATATTTCCACACTTGCCGTGCCCGTCGAAGCCTTGCGCGAAGACTGGGTGTGTTCTTCTTTTAGTTCATTAGGTTTTATCACAGGTTTTTCTCCTGCTTTGTTTGCACTTGTAGAAAATAATCCGTTAAAATTTTTTAGTACGCTTTGTAAGCCCGTATGCTTAGGACACCGTATTGCTATTGTATTTTGTTTTGATTTTAAAAATTTAGGTAGATTTTTTTTTGCATTAAATATTATTGTTAATGGTCCCGGCCAATATTTTTTTAATAATTTTTTTAAATTATTATTTTTATTTACTATTTCCGAATCAATAAAGTGTGATAATTTTTCTACAGAATCTATTAAAACTAAAAAGGGTTTTTCTTCTCGTTTACCCTTTATTTTAATAATGTTTTCTAAGCTAGCCTTGGTAATATTTCCTAAAAAGCCTAAAATTGTATCTGTACTTGTAATAGATATTTCATCATTACAAATTGAATGGGAAAGTTTGTTTATCGTGCCGTTATTGTTCCAGTAGATAATTTTATTTTCGAATTTGTTCATTTGTTTCTTCTTAAACATTAAATGTTTTTTCCGATTTAAAAAAAATATTACAAATATTACTGCTAGAATAAAAAAACATTTTATTAGTTTGCAATTTATTCTTCTTGTGTTGATATTTTGTTAGCATTTATGCGATTGTTAAAAATATAAAATATTATATAATTATGATAGTAAAAATTTACAAAAATTAAGCAGTTTGAAATTTTTTTTAAAAAAAATTAAAAGGTTTGTTTTTAGAAACATAAAGAGGATCAATATGAGTGCATTAAATCAAATAATCTCAAATGTAAATAAAGCGAGTTTAAATAAGACTCGAAACTATAATCAAGTTGTTCAACTATTAGACTCTTTAAGACCATCGGATTATAATCAAAATACTATAAAAAGAATGAAGAAATTGGATTCTCTTTTAGGTAATATATCTAGTAAATTAGACATAGTACTTGTTGGTGGTGCTAGTGGAAAAAGTTTAACAATTTCTTTTGCGGCAAAAATTTTGAAAGAAGAAGGATATTCTGTTGGAGCTGCTTATTCTTCTCATATTTTAAATTATAATGAACGTTTAGTTTTAAAAGATTCTCAAATTTCCAATAAAGATTTTACAGATTTATTAAATACAGTAATTGATATTGCAATAGAAAATGAAATTAATGCAACTTCTTATGAGGTCATGACTATGGCATCGTTACTTTATTTTAAAGAAAACAATATAGACATTGTTTTATTAGAAGTTGGCGTTGGCGGTATATTTGATGCAGCAAACTTTTGTATCCCGGTAATTTCTGTTGTAACTAGAGTTGCTAAAGATCACACTGAATTATTTGGAATGGATTTAGAAAAAATCGCTGCGGATATGATTGGAATTTCAAAGCCGGGGCGTTGGTTTGTTTCAGCCGAGCAAAGTAAACTTTTATTGCAAAAAATGAAAATAATGGTTGAAGAAAAGGGTGCTCTTTGGTCGATGCCCATTAGGAAATTGGCAAATCTTCCGTATATATATGAGCAGCTTTACGGTCGCACTGCTTCGTTAGGTGAACGTATTGCTCAAATATATGTTGAAAATGTAAAAGAAAAATTTTCTCCATTTTTAAAGGGTAATTTATTAGCAACAGAAAAAGGGCAACGTGGTAGACCAACATTGCAGGCAAAAAGAAATGCTGAGTTAAATCCTGTAAGAACATTAAAGAATTTTTGGGTAGATAATTTTGAATTATTAAAAGGCCGGTTTGAACTTTTAGATAAAGAAAAGCCAACCATTCTTTTAGATAATGCTAGAAATTTAGATTCTTTAGAGAATTTGTTTTTAGGTATTAGATTGTTGAATTACCAAAAATCAATTAAGGGTTTTGCTTTAGTGCTTGGTTTAAATAAAAATATTGATGTTTTAGAAGGTTTAAAGCTTGTTCGTTATTTGAATAAAAAGGTTGGTGGGCATTTGTTTTTTATACCTCTTCCCGACATGCCATCACATGATGTTATGGAGTTAGAAAAAGTTTCTAAAGAAATTGGTCTTAAAGCCAAAGCTTATAATTCTTTCGAAACTGCATTTGAAGCTGCAAAAGCGGTTGTTGATCCAAGGGATGGTCTTTTATGTATCACAGGATCCATTGGTATGGTGAAACAATATTGGATGTCTAGAGGGATTAAAAAAATAAATTAAGTTAAAATTTTCTTTTTAGATGTAAATAGGGCCTTGAATGAGGTCCTATTTTTTTTAATAGTTTTTTTTAAAATTTGTTTTGTTACTATAAAAAAAGTAGTAAAAATATTTTATTAAGAGGAAGTTTTTATGCTTTATTCAAAAAGAACGTTAAGTCTATTATTTCTGTTTATATTTTCTTTAGTCAACTTGAAGTGTAAAGTTGCAACTGGCGAAGATATAGCTCAAGGTAATGTTAAACAAAAATTTACAAAAGGTACTCCTGCAGTAAGAGTAGTTAAGGCTGCAAATTCATTAATAAATTCTATTAAGAGAACAGTATATAGTTTTAATAATTATGTAAATGAAAAGACAGGGTATTACAAGATTGATTGTTCTGGACTAGCGTTATTTTTAGCCTTGGAGTCTATACCTGAGCATTGTAAACCTATAATTGCTTATACAAATTTTGCAAGAAAGAGTAAAAAGAAAAGACCGAGAGCCAAAGAGTTTTATGAATTTCTTGCTCGTATAAGTGGAGCTGATAAATTCAATGATGGTTCTTTATGGTCAACTTCTAATTTCTTAGAAGGAGTTAAGCCTGGGGCATTTTTGGTTTATTCGTTTTCTCCTAATGTTATGGCACAAAGAATTAAAGATGGGAAATCTACAGGTCACATTGTTATAGTTTCAAAGCTACCTGAATTTTTAAGAAATAAGATAGTTGAGGTTAAAGGCAATAAAATAAAAGCAAAGGAATATTTAGTTGAAGTAATAGAATCTTCACCATTTGAAAAAATAGATGATACAAAAACGTCTGGTAAGTATATAGCAGGGATAAAGCCTTCTGCTAATAAAAAAGGTGTTTTGAATTGGATTAAAAGCCATTTTGAATCTAGGGGAAAATTAGGTGTTGGGCGTTGTAAAATTATTATTGGTGTTGATAGGTCTGGAAAGCTTGTATATACCAGAATGACAGAAACTCGCAGGCCTAAGATTCGATATAAGATTATTACTGGATATCCAATATAGCTATAATCTTTTTAGGGTTAGATTTTTCGCATCTTGCTGCGTATTATTTTATAAGGAAAATTTTACGACTGGATCCTGAAACAAGTTCAGGATGACAAAATGGAGATAGTATTAACCTTGTCATCCTGAATTTATTTCAGGATCTAGTTATAAAAGTACAATTTTATTTTAATTTTTTTAAAAAAACAGTTTTTGATTTTTAGGTTTTAAGGCTTCTGCTTTACCTTGCATTATCAAAAGATCTCGATCTAAGTTTGATAGTAAGCGTTGAATTTCTTGGGAGTATTTAGGATGTTTTAAAGCAAATTCGATATTTGTCTTTAACCATCCAACAATTGTTCCTGCATCAAAACGTTCGCCTTGAATTTTGTATGCAAAAACTTTTTCGCCTGAGAATAGTAGGTTTTGGATACCATCAGTTAATTGAATTTCGCCACCAGAGCCAGCTTGAAGATCTTCTAATGATTCAAATATGCCTGGAGATAAAACATATCTACCAACTATTGCTAAGTTTGATGGAGCTGCGTTTCGTGCAGGTTTTTCGACAAGATCTTTTACTTGGAAAAGGTTTGGAGTAAATTGTCGTCTTACATCAATGATTCCGTATCTGGAAACATCTTCTTTGGGAACTTCTTGTACTGCAATTACGTTGCATTTTTCTTGTATCGCTACTTTTATTAATTGAGACATTGCTGGAGTTTGACAAGAAAAAATATCATCCGGTAAAAATATTGCTAAATGTTCATCACTAAAGGCAGGTCTTGCCATAGATATTGCATGTCCTAGTCCTAGTTGTTCGTGTTGTTTTATAAATAAAAATTTAGCTTTCTCTATAACTTTATCAATGTCTTGCAGTAAAATTTCTTTATTGTTATTTTTTAAGGCATTGCTTAATTCTAGGAATTTATCAAAATGATCTTCAATTGCTTTTTTATATTTGTTTGTAATGATAACAAAATCTTTTATTCCAGAGTTAACTCCTTCTTCTACGATGTATTGTATTGCTGGTTTGTCAATAATAGGTAAAAGTTCTTTTGGTACCGCTTTGGTTGTTGGCAAAAAACGTGTGCCAAAACCGGCTGCAGGAATAATCGCTTTTATTTTCATAACAAAAACTCTCTTTTTTTGTTTACCTTGATTGCCGAGTTAAATAAGGCGCATCGAGGTATTAAAACTGTTCTAAAAAATTTAATTTTCCACCATAAAAATGCCTAATATCGTTTATACCATATTTAAGCATGGCTAATCTGGTTAATCCAAAACCAAATGCAAACCCGGAATATTTTTCTGGATCTATACCTCCTGCGCGTAATACGTTTGGATGAATTAGACCACCTGGAAAAATTTCTACCCAGGTGCTGTTTTTGCAAACGGAACATCCGTTTTTGCAAAATGGACATCGCATATCAATTTCTACTCCAGGTTCAACAAACGGGAAAAAACCTGGGCGAATTCTTATATCTAAATCTTTAACATTAACATTAGATGTTTTTTCCGATTTTTCAAACATGACTTGCAAGAATTTTTTTGCTGTTGCAAATAGATGCGAAAGTGTAATGTTTTTATCTATAACCACTCCCTCGCATTGCATAAACATAAAATCGTGACTAGCATCTACAGCTTCGTGTCTAAATGTTCTGCCAATGGCAATACCTGCAATTGGTAAAGGTTTATTTTTCATAGCATGCACTTGTACTGGAGATGTGTGTGTACGTAAAAGAGTATTTTTTTTGTTAAGCCAAAAAGTATCGTACATATCTCTTGCCGGATGATTTTCAGGAATGTTAAGTGCTGCAAAATTGTAATAATCAGTTTCTACTTCTGGACCGTCAAAAAGGTCAAACCCCATAGATATAAAAATATTTTCTATTTCTTCTATAATTTGTGAATATGGATGTTTATGTCCTTTTAATTTTTCTGGTAAATAAGAGGTTACATCAAAGCTTTGCTTTTTTAAAATTTTTGCATTGGCTTTTTGTTTTAAAATTTTTTCGCGTTTTTCTTTAATGATTTGTTCACTGAATTTTTTAAGTTCATTAAGTTTTGACGCAAATTCTCTTTTTTCTTCAATAGTAAAATTTTTTATTTGGGATAATAAGTTTGTTATAAGCCCTGTTTTGCCTAAAAATTTTACTCTGATTTTTTCAATAACCAAAGAATTGTTACTTGTTTTTAATTCTTTGGTTAATTGTTCTTTTAGCTTTTTAATTTGTTCAGAAATATTTGCCATACTTTTTCCTAAAAAACATAATACAATTTAGCTTTACAAATTCTATCATTTTTTTTGCAAAACCCCAAATCGAAATGTGAATAGATTTTTTATAGAAAGATAATTGAATAAAATAAATACTGGATACTGAAACAAGTTCAGCATGACAAAATGAGTTTGTTCTGAGATTGTCATGCTGAACTTGTTTCAGTATCCAGTTACTAATATTTTGATTGATTTAGTCTTGTTGTTTTTGCTTATTCTACTTCTAAAGCCTTTGCTTCTTGTATATATTCTTTTGCTTCTTCTAAAGTAGGCTTTTTGTATGGTTGTGTTGCTTTTATTATGACTTTATCTGTCTCGACTGAGAAATAGATATCTGTCCATTTCTTGGTTACTTTGTTTGGAATATTAATTTTATTGATTTGTTTTTTTGTTATTCTCTTTAAGTCTTTATTATAAATGTTAAATTCCTTTGTGTATTTAATGTAACCTTCGTCGTTTTCTCCTGAATGTATACCAATAAACATGTTGTGAATATCAGCTCCGCCTCTGCACCATAGAATTTGTCCCGGCATTAGAGTTGCGTGATATCCGCCGCCTGTTGCGTTTGAGTATGCGCTTAACCAATTGGATGGTATTTCTGTTCTATTTAGATATCCATCGTATTTTAGTAATGGCATAGGGTAGTTTTCTATAAAATCTATTTTGTCATACTCGGGAAAGCCTTGAATGTTTTGTTGTGCATCTAAATGGGTTAGCAATCGATTTATTATTGCCAGTTCTGCTGTTACGGCCATTTCAGTATTAATAATTGTTTGCAGTTGTTTTTCTAATTTATCTAGTTCTTTATATTTATTCTCTATTTTGCTTGCAAGTTTTAAATTGGTTGGATTAATTATGCTTGAACTTTCTAATACTTTGATTTCAGTTTCTAAAGGATTTTTTTTCAAACTTAGCTCTATGAATTTTCGTTGTAGGTCTAATAATTCTTGGCTCTTTGCAATAGCCACATTTTCTACTAATGCTATTGTTTCAGCATCATTATTTTTTATAGCCGTTAATCTTATTTGTTCTAAAGAATTTATTAGATCTTTATTTATTCCAGGAATAAATTTAAGTTTTTCTATAGCAGTACCAGTAAATTTTGAAGCAGTTGTAAATGTTGTTGCTGTAATTTCTTTAATTCCTTTGCTTAGAAGATTAAATTGTTTTGCTAAGTCATTGTAGGTTGACAAAATCCTACTTTGAGATCGTCTGAACTCATATACATCATCAATGTATTTAAATATTTGATTTTTTGAGTTTTCAAATTGTTTTATGGCACTTAAAGCGTTTGTTTGAGTTAATTCAAATTGTCTTCTTGATGCATCAAGAAGTGTTTTATCTATTTCTGAAACTTTTTTTCCAAAGTCTTTGGCTGCTTCTTCAAATGATAGGTTTTTATATAGCGCTCTTTGTGATTCAATAACAGAATCAAATTCGTGTTCAAGAAATTCATGCATAGTTTTAAATTTTTCTTTGTAGTTTAATATATTATTTAAATAATTATTTACCGCAGCTTGATATTTTGGTACAACTAGCCCTTTGTCCTCAACTGCGTGCCAAGTGTCTCCAAATAGATTTTTAGCTAGTTGATTGCGTCTTATTTCTAATGATCTTTGATCAAATGTTTTGGAAGACATTTTATATCGTTTTATATTTTCAAGGATTTCTTTAAGGGTATCATCTTCTAAGTTTGTTCTTCTAACAAAGTTTAATTTTGAAAATGCTTTGTTTAGATTGTCTGTTTTTTTTATAATTAGTTCGTTCATATCATTGATTTGAGCGCGACGAGATGTAATGTTTACGTTAAGTTGTTCAACGTCAAGAGATTTTAAATCTGATTCTAGTCTTTTTATTATATTTTGATTAGTTTCTATTTTTGTGTGTAAAGTGTTTACTGTTTTTTTTACTTGTTCATCTAGTTTGTCGATTTCTTTTTTCAATTCTGTTTTAATTAAAACTAAATTTTTTTCTGCTCCTTCATCTAAAACCTGTTTTTCAAGTGTTTGTATTTTTGTAAATAAGTCGTTTATTTTATTGTTTCCGGTGACTTGTTTTCGAAAGTTTTCTGCAAGTTCTGCTTTTAATCTAATGCTTTCGTCAAGCTGTTCAGGTAGTTCTTTTGTTGCTCTATTTATATTTGTTTTTGAATCTACAATGCTTTTTTCCATGGATTTAATCTTTACAGCTAAATCATCCATATCTTTTAGAAATGCTTCTTGTGTTCTTACAAATTTTGGATCATTTACTAATTGTGCTAATACATCATCAACAATTGCAACATCGTCCGTTCGTTTAGCGAAAATTTCAGCGAATTCATCACTTAACTTTGCAGCATCTATATTTGCTTTTGTTTTAAATAAACTTCTTAATCTTGTTCTAGCGCCTCCAGGGATGTTTGTTATTTTTGACCATGTTATTTTTAAGCCAGACAAAATTTTTGCAGAAATAGATTTGGTTAGTTCTCGAGTTAAAATCTTTGGTCCCAGTGATTTTGAACTAATTGCAAGTTTTAATGTAAGAATTTCATTAGATAATTTACCTAAATTATTTGAGCGTATAGTATAATTTGATGCACTTATAATATCATCGACTTGTTCTTTGCTAAGATTTTTTACTATATCGTCTACATTTACTTTATTGACGTCTATTTCATGAAAAAGAAAAGCAGTTGAATCTTTGCCAAAAAGTTGGCCGAAATTTTGAGGCCTTGTTTCATCTATTATGTTTTTATCTAAAAGACTTTTTATTAACAAACGTTGGCTTTCTTCTATTTGTTCTTCTGCAATTTCTCTAAGAGCCATTTCTTCCAATTTTTTATTTAGTAATTTTTTCTGTGCAGATTCAATTAATTCATCAAAACCGCTTATACTAGTTTTTATGCTAGCAATCCTCGCGGAATCATTCTTTATGATTCCAGCTCTAGCGACGATAGCATCATCAAATTTTTTAGTTAATTCTTTTCTACTAACATCAGGAAACTCTCTTGCCCATAATTTAACAATAGGATCTTTCATTCGTTTCTCTATTGCAGCTTCAGAAGCTTCTACAAAAACTTTACGTCCAGCTTTACCAATTCCTCTTATTCCTGCGACTAAAATGCTATCTCTCATTAACCATTGGCCAGGGGCACCGATTGCTCTGACCAAAGAGCGTCTTGGTATTTCTTTAAGTAAAGCATCATCGGTGATTTTTCTTGTTGTAGCAATGGCTTTTCTTAATGCTGCTTTGTTCATTGTTTTAAACCCTTTTACACTGACTTTTTTAGCCGCGGTTCTTAAGGCCGCTCTTTCTGCATGTAGTGCGGCGCTTAATCCGCCAAAGGTTAAATATGTTACTAATTCTTCCATTGCCATGAGGCCCATTGTTTTTATATGTGCAAATGTTATCCAGACGTTTACTATTTTATCTGTTCTATTTATAAGTCGATGTGTTGTATTTTTAAGATCATAAGAAAGAGGTTTTTTTTCTTCTTTTTTTTCTTTTACAAATTTACTTTTATTTCCAGGAATGGATACAGTTTTGCTAATACCTGTTTGAGCATCACCTTTGTAAGTTATATAAGTTGTTTTATTTGGAACAATTTTTATTTTATCTGCAGATCCCATAAAACCT
>DAOVPV010000004.1 GCA_030629005.1 bacterium
AGATGGTAGAATAACTACTAACGCTTCTGGCATATCAACTAACGTTCAAAATATAACAAACAACAGTAATGCAATTATTGCAATTGATTCTACGGTAACTGAAAATACCCAAGATATTACTAACAATAGTAACGCCATTGTTAGTTCAGACGTCTCTACATTAGATCAGAAAATTACAAACAACAGTAATGCAATTGTAAGTTCAGATACTTCTACATTAGATCAGAAAATTACAAATAATAGTAATGCAATAATAACTATCCAAAATACAGCGCTAACAAAAGACCCTATAACAGGAAATATAACTTTAAAGAGCAGTGTATTTATAAACCCAGAACAACGAATTTATATAGAAGATAATGCAATTATAAATGGAAAAGGATCAGTCATAATATTTTCAAATCCTGAACATTCACAATTTGTTGTTGCAAAAGGAAAAACAGTAACCCTGAAAAATATACAACTACTACGAATAAACCAAAAAACATTTGACCTCAGATACAATGCATATGTAGACGGAGGAAGCCCATCAGGTTGGACTCTTGAAGATGGACAAATTAAAGTTGGAGAAAATGTACTATTTGGTCTTTCCGAAAATACTACAATGTCTCAAGGTTTAATTGAACTTATCAACAACGATGCATCTGAAGCACAAACCTTCCAACTAAAAGGTATCGAGGGTCAAAAACAATTCCAACTTGCGCCATCTGACAATTACGCTGATGCATTATCTAAAGCCGATAACGGCTTGACGTGGATTCAACGTAAAGACGGAGAAACAAGCGCTGTTCCATCTCAATTACCAGATAGATTTACCCAAAATGAAACTATTCCCGTACTTGTAAAATGCAATGACAATACTTTTGGGATACAAAGTATTAATTTAATTGGATTAGAACACATTTCAAAAACTACTAGCATCAATTACACAGGAGCTCTTGGATTATTAGGAAATACCGCCGTTGATGTTGGAGACCACACATTCACAGAGTTTGAAATAAACAAAAACATCCAAGAGTCATATAATATGGTTTTTGTAGTACAAGGACTCAATAATCAACTAAGATTATTAAAAGATGATCTCTTATTTTATGGACAACTACAATTCTCTGATTATGGAGAAAACATTTTAACAATAGATTCCGTTTTGACAGAAAGAGTTAAAGCTAAAGTTGGATCTTTATATCCAGACAGAACGATTCCTCAGGTAAACTTTGATACTGACTTTTTACAATTAATGTCTACTTATGGTACAGCAAGACTAATTTTTGCTGATAGTAGAATTAGAATTAATAACAGCCTAAATGGATTTGTTGCTTACGAAAACTCATATTTAGGCGGAAAAACAATAGAAATCACCGGGGACCCTATTTGGGACCTTTACGATCCTCTTTTTGGTGGACGAGAATTTATACTAGAAGTTGATGAGCTTATTGGTCTTCCTGATATTAATAATAAACCAATAATTTCTGAAAACTTCCTAACATTAAAAAATGATCATCTAAAATTCCGCACAGCTCTAAATCTAATTTATGAAAAGGAAATCGGCAAATTATTAAATTCTTGAAATTTAATACAAAAAAGAACAAAAATAAGTAATTAAAATTACAATAATAAGACTTAGAGCAAAACCAAAAATTAATTTGGGTGATTGAATTTTCGAATAAGTTCTTAAAATGGGAGAATAAGTTGAACAATAAAATTATCAACATATTAATGTCTTTTTTTATTATTTTATTTTTTTATACTAATATTTGCCCATCTATAAACTTTAGTACACCACAGGCATCTATTGTTCTCCGCAAAGAAGGTACATTTTTTGCTGCACCTAACTCAACAAGCATTACAGGCTGGTATGGCCAAAATTTAATAAGAGAAGCTGGTTTAGAAAATATAAAAACATTTAATAATACAATAGGATATGACTCCGCTCCTCAACAGAGGATTAACAATACTTTTTCTGACAACCAAGTCGCAACAACAAGTAGCTTAGACCCTCTTCTTAAGGTCATATATCTAAATGACGACATCCTTATAGCAGACAACACAACGTTTACAATAACCTCAAGTGGCGTACTAGATGGTCTAGGTAAAAATTTTACAATTGGTAGAAATTCTCAACTTCTTGTTGATACCAATGTAAGTCTAACTGTAAAAAACATAACATTTAAAAATATATTAAACGGCTCTATCACTCCAATAAAATGTCATGACTCTTCCGGACAACTAACATTTGATAGCTGTACATTGGCATTTAATAATACATTTACATTTGAACGAGGAACCTTTTTTATAAATAATGATGTAAGCATTACGGGAACATCAGAATTCATCTTAAATTCTATAAACCCAATGTATATACTACCGCACTCAAGCCTAAATTTTAAACCAAGTACTTCTTTCTTATACGCACCCTATTCTGCAAACAATAGTCTTGTTATTTTACAAGAGAAAACATCTAAACTCAACTTTGATAACAGCTCTCTAAAAATGACGGCTACTGGCGTGAAACTAACAACAGGATCTCTTTATCTAGACAATCAAGTAACCTTAAGCTCATCTAATCAAACTTTTGAAAATGGCCTAATCTTAGGTGAATCTAACAAAGGTTCGAATTTTGATTTAGATATATACATTCTAGCTGGAGCAAGAGTTAATATAGATGGCAAAGTCTTACTAGATAATACAACGTTAACACAAAACAATCTTAATTTTTCAAACAAAACAGCCTCTATTGTAATGAAAAATTCTCGCTCAAAATTCAAAATTACAAATAACGAAGGTATTTCTGGTTGGGAACAACAATCCATTATAAAAGCAAGCGGTAATGATAATAGCTGGGTTACAGATAACACAACATATGGATTTGAAGCCGGAGAAACAACACCTCCAACACATTTTGTTTATAACAATAGTAACGCTATTGTATCTCAAGAAGATGATATGAATTGGAACTCTAACGCCATCATTACATTAGAACGCAACATTGAAAACAACAGCAACGCAATATTAAATAATCAAGATGAAATTAGATATAACTCTGAAGCAATTATTAACAGCGATGTCGTTGCATTACAAGTAAAAATAGGACAAAACTCTAACGCAATACTTTTACATGAAGACAAAATTCGATGGAACTCCAACGCTATTATTGACAGCCCAACACTAATAAACCATAACTCTAATGCAATCGTAACCTTAGATAGCGAAGTTAATAATATAAGCAATGCAACTATTAATAACGATACTAATATTACCAATAACTCTAATGCAATTATAAATAATCAAAACAATATTATTTACAACTCTAATGCAATTATAAATAATGAATCTGACATAACTACGAATACAAACAATATCATAAATAATTCTAATGCAATACTTTTACAAGAAGACAAAATTCGATGGAATTCTAACGCAATTATTAACAGTCCAACACTAATAACAAACAATTCTAATGCAATCGTAACCTTAGATAATGAAGTTAATAATATAAGCAACGCAACTATTAATAACGATACTAATATTACCAACAACTCTAATGCCATTATAAATAATCAAAACAATATTATTTATAATTCTAATGCCATAAAAAAAAATGAATCTGATATAACTACGAATACAAACAATATTACAAATAACTCTAACGCAATCCTCTTACAAGACAACAAAATTCGATGGAATTCCGAAGCTATAGTCAACAGTGAAGCAAGTAATTTACAAAAACAAATAAAAAACAATTCAAATGCAATAATTAACCTAACACCAACGGGCCTAGATCAAAAAATAACAAACAACTCTAACTCTATCATTTCTCAAGAAGATAAAATCCGTTGGAATTCTGAAGCGATTATTAATAGTGATGCAATAACTCTTCAAGATGAAATCAAACATAATTCGGACGCTATAATCTATTTAGACTCGGCTGACCTAAACCAAAAAATTACAAACAACTCTAACACAATTATTTCTCAAGAAGATAAAATACGTTGGAATTCTGATGCAATTATAAACAGCGATTCAATCACCCTTCAAAATTCTATAAGATACAATTCTAATGCTATTATAAAACAAGAAGATAAAATTCATTGGAATTCTCAAACCATTATTAATAATAATTCCTCAATAAGATATAACTCTAATGCTATAATTTTACACAAAGAAAAATTAAATTATATAAGTAATGCTACCATAAAAAATGATTCCAAAATTAATTACAACTCAAATACCATCATTACAAATGGCTACAATATATCTTACAACTCAAGCACTATAATTAATAACAAAGAAAACATAGCAATCAATACAAATGAGATTAACAACAACTCTAACGCCATTCTTTCACAAGAGAACAAAATACACTGGAACTCCCAAGCAATAATAAGTATTTATAACAATGGTCTAGCGATAAATAACAGTAACTCTATAATTTACATGAAAAATGAAATTTCTCATCTAAGTTCAGCAACAATAGAAAATGATAACGAGATCAGATATAATTCCAACGTTATTATTACTTATCAGCTTGATAATCTCCAAGATCAAATCAGACATAACTCTAATGCAATAATAAATTCCGACGCAGCAACTCTTTCACAAGACATAACAAACAATTCAAACGCAATTGTTTACGCAACTGATAAAATACATTATAACTCTCAAGCAATAATTAATGATTACGAAATAAAAGATGATTTACAAAATCAAATTAGATATAACTCAAATGCAATATTAAGTATTGATGTAAGTACATTAGAATCAGAAATAAAACACAATTCTGATGCAATATTAAAAATAATAGCAAATCCTAAAGAAACAATTTTAACCCAAGCTCCAATAACCGGCGACATAGACTTAAAAGACAGCGTATTTATAAACACTGACGAAACAATATTTGTAGAAGATAACGCAACAATAAACGGAAACGGAGCGGTTGTCATATTCTCCAGCCCAGAAAACGCACAATTCATTGTTGCCAAAGGCAAAACTGTAACACTGAAAAACATCCAATTCTTACGCATAAACCAAAACACCTTTGATCTTAGATACAATGTATATGTAGATGGAGGAAGTATATCAGGATGGACACTAGAAGAGGGTCAAATAAAAATTGGTCAAAATGTACTATTTGGATTATCCGAAAACATTACAATATCACAAAGTCTAATCGAATTAATGAATAATGATGCATCCGAAGCACAAACATTTGAACTAAAAGGAATCGAAGGACAAAAGCAATTCCAGCTTGCTCCTTCGGATGATTATTTTAACGCACTATCAAGGGCTGACAACGGATTAACCTTGGCTCAACGTAAAAATGGAAATGCAGGAACGGCCTCTCAACTACCAGAAAGATTTACCCAAAACGGTAGCGCACCAGTCTTAGTAAAATGCAATGATAATACATTTGGCATACAAAATATCAACCTGGTTGGGCTAGAACACATTTCAAAATCAACGAGCATTGACTATACAGGAGCTCTAGGCCTACTTGGAAATGCTGCAGTCAATGCCGGTAACAACGCATACTTAGATTTTGTTAACAACACAGGCATACAAGAATCATATAATATGGTTTTTGTTGTTCAAGGTTTAGACAACGAATTAAGACTACTAAAAGACAATCTACTATTTAATGGAGAACTACAATTTGCAGACTATGGAGAAAGTGTTCTAAAAATAAATAGTGTATTAACAGAAAGAATTGATACTTCAATAAGTAGAACAATTCCACAGGTACAATTCGATACAGACTTCATACAAATAACTTCTATATATGGTATGGCCAGACTGATTTTTGATGATAATCGAATAAGAATAAGCAATAGTTTAAATGCAATAGTAGCATACGAAAATTCATACCTAGGTGGAAAAACAATAGAGGTAACTGGAGATCCAATTTGGGATCTATATGACCCTACACTTGGAGGAAAAGAATTTGTACTAGAAGTTAATGAACTTCTTGGACTTGAAGACATAGACTATCAACCTCTAATTTCTGAAAACTATTTAGCTCTAAGAAATAATAAACAAAAAATGCGAACCGCAATAGACCTTGCATATGAAAAAGAAATTGAATATTTAATAAAACTGTATCCTGAACTTGATTCAGGATACAGTCCTGTAAATTAATTCCTCTATTACGTAGCTATACGACGAAAGGGGATTAAACCCTAGAAATTTAACGGGAGAACATTTTGAGTAACAAGTACGTAAATAAAATATTAATATTTTTAGTTATTTCATATTTTAATAAAGTAAATACATCTACAATAAAATTCCACTCACCACAAGCTGCAATAGTTTTGAACAATAGTAAAACATATTTTGGAGTCCCCAGTCTAAGTAGCATTGAGGGATGGTATCAACAAAATATTTTACAAGAATACGGTAAACAAAATATCAAAACATTTGGAAGTACTCTTACTTACTCCTGTGCACCAAACCAACAAATAAATAACTATCTATACCAACCCGAATTAACTAACGATTCAGAACTAAATTTAAATGAAAAAACAATATATCTTAGCGAAGATATCTTTATACCAAATTCATCTAGCTTAAAAATAACATCTAGTGGAATATTAGACGGACAAAACAAAACTCTGCATATTGGAGAATATTCTCAAATTTATTTAGATAACAATGTAAACGTTACATTTAAAAATTTAATATTAAAAAACGATTACAATAGCACAGTCACAACACCAATACTACTAGGACACAACAACGCACAGATCACGTTCGACAATTGCAAAACTGCATTTGATAGCAATTTTACATTTACCTCTCGTATGTTTTTTGTAAATAATAATTTTAATATAACAGGACTTTACGAATTAACATATAAATCTACAGATACTAGCCATGTTTTGCCTCATTCATCGTTAATCTTTGAACCTGGTACAACTTTTAATTTTGCACCAAACTCTCCCGATAAAAAAAACCTAAATTTAGTGAATGAAACATCAAAAATAAAATTTAATAATGCTTCTTTGTCAATTACAAACTCAGGCTTAAATTTAACAAAAGGCCAACTAAAATTTGATAACAAAGTAACTATCACACAAACTCTACCCGAAGTAGAAAACATAAGCTTTTTAACACAACATGATTATGGAAATCATTTAAGAAGCGTGAAATGGAGTCCTAATGAAAACTATCTTGCAATTGGTGGTTTTACGCCACCAATAGGAGGCGAACTACAAGTGTATTCTTTTAATGGCAGCAGTTTATCTTTAGTTGATTCTGTAAATTATGGTGTTATTATTAGATCAATTGATTGGAGCCCTGATGGAAATTATCTGGCAATAGGAGGGGAGTCTCCTCTTAATAATAATGAATTACAAATTTACTCTTTTAATGGCACAAGCCTATCTCTGGTTGATTCTGTTGACTATGGCGCTACTATATATTCTTTAAGCTGGAAATCTGACGGAAATTATCTAGCAATTGGAGGGCAAACGCCCATATCCGGAGATGAATTACAAGTATATTCTTTTAATGGCACAAGCCTATCTCTTGTTGATTCCGCAAACTTTGGAAATATTATTAATTCTTTAGGCTGGAGATCTGACGGAAATTATCTAGCAATTGGAGGGCAAGCGCCCATATCCGGAGATGAATTACAAGTATATTCTTTTAACGGAACAACATTAACATTTGTAACATCAGAAAATTTTGGAACTAGTATTAGTTCTGTTATCTGGAATCCTAATAATAAAAATATAGCAGTAGGGGGATCGTCTCCTCTTAATAATAATGAATTACAAATCTATTCTTTTGATGAAATAAATCTTAATCTTTTAGATTCAATAAACTATGGAGATAGTGACAATATTTATTCCGTAAGCTGGGATTCAAATGGAAATTATATAGTTTTTGGAGGACAAACATTAGTCGCAGAAAATGAAATTAAAATTTATAAATTTGATCAAAAATTATTTTTCGTAGCTTCAATAGAACTTAATAATCTCGTTACGACACTAGATTGGTCAACAAATAGTAAATATATAGCAGAAGGAGGATCTCATTCAGATGTAAATGTATATGAACTTCAATACAATATAACTTCAGACCCTCCGGCACTTAATAATGGGTTAACTTTAGGCAACTCAAATCTTGGAAGCAATTATGATTTAAGTACATTTATTAATGGAGATTCTAGAGTAGAACTTAGCACAAAACTGGTTATTGATAACACAACCAGTTCTGAAAACAACCTAAACTTTGCAAATAAAAATGCATCCCTTGTTCTTAAAAATCCAGACGCAAAACTTCATGTCACAAATAATGAAGGTATTTCTGGCTGGGAACAATATTCTATAATAAAAGATTCAAATGGCGATAACGTTTGGATAAATAGTAATACTACATACGGTTTTGAAGGAGGAGAAACAAAACCTACAACTGACCTAATATCAAATAACAGCAATGCAATTATTACACATGTAAATAATGATATAAAATGGAACTCTAATGCCATTATTAATCAACAAGAAAATATAACCAACAACAGTAACTCTATTGTTAATAATAAAAATAATATTAAATATAACTCTAACGCAATTGTAAGCACAGACGCAACTATTGTTACACAAAATATGGAAAACAATTCTAACGCAATCCTAATGCAAGATGATAAAATAAGATGGAATTCCAACACAATTATTAACAATGCAAAACCCGTAGAACAAAACTCAAATGCAATTTTGGATTTAAAATCACAAATACCATACATAAGTAATACAACAATAAATAGTAAAAATAATATTGGTTATAATTCTAATGTTATAATTAACAATAAAAACAATATAATCAATAATTCTAACGCAATTATTAATAACAAAAACAACATCGATAATAATTTAAATGATATTAAATATAATTCGAATGCAATATTATTACATCAAGACAAAATTCGTTATAACTCAAATACTATTCTAAATAATGCAAAACCAGTTCTGCAAAATTCAGATACAATTTTAAATTTAAAAGAACAAGTACTATATATAAGTAACGTAACAATAAATAATAGCAGCAATATATCTTATAATTCCAACACAATTATCAACAACAAATATAGCATCCGCTACAACTCAAGCGCCATTATCAACAACAAAGATGATATAAGTAGTAATCTTAATAATATTAGATATAACTCAAGTGCAATATTAGTACATCAAAACAAAATTCGCTGGAACTCTAATGCAATAATAAGTACTGATGTAGCATCCTTAGAACAAGATATTAGAGAAAACTCTAATGCCATAGTAAGTTCTGAAAATGTAATTTTAAAACAAAAAATTGCCAACAATAGCAATGCGACCATAAATCTAGAAGATGATATAAGAAACAATTCTAATGCTATAGAAACGTTAACCACACCACGATTAGAAACGCAAATAAATCATAATTCTAGTGCAATTATAGAATTCTACACACTTGAGTTATCCGAAAATATAACAAACAATAGTAATGCCATAATTAATCATAATAATTATATTAAGTACAATTCTAACGCTATAATTAGTGCAAGCATAGCAGAGCTTGAGCAAGACATAATAAATAATTCCAACGCTATTATCAAACATGAAGAGGATATAAAAAATAACTCTAACTCAATTATTACAAACAAAAATTATATAAATTACAATTCCAACGCAATTTCAAATTTCGAAGATCATTTAATATATACAAGCTATGCCTCTATAGAAAATAGTACAAAAATAGGTTGGAACTCTAATGCTATAATTAGTAATAAGAACAATATCCATTATAATTCAAATACAATTCTCACAAACAAATCTGATATAAGTAACAATAACAATTATATAAGATATAACTCTAATTCTATTATTTACTTCGAAGAAAAAATTAAACATAACTCTGACAGCATAATAAATCTTGATTACGATAACTTAACAAAAAACAACAGCAACTCTATTATTTTATTTAAAGAAAAAATTAATTATATCAGTAACGCTACAATCAGAAATAACAACCAAATAGCCTATAATTCCAACGCCATTGTAAACTACAACATAACAGATTTACAAGACAAAATAAGACACAATTCTGAAGCCATCATAAATTTAGAAACAGCAACATTAGAAGAAAAAATAAAAAACAATTCAAATACAATCGTTTATAATGATTCCAAAATACATTACAACTCACAATCAATTGTTCATGATTACGAAATTACGCCAGACCTTACAGATCAAATAAGACACAATTCTTCTACAATTATTAACAGCCAAGCTCTAGAATTTAAAAACAGAATACGTCACAACTCCAATGCAATAATATATTTCAAAAAAACAGAAGGTGACACTATTCTAACTGAAAATCCAATTACAGGAGATATAACATTAAAACGTAGTATTTTTATAAACACAGACGAAAGAATATTTATTCAAGATAACGCAATCATAGATGGAAATGGCGTTGTAATAGTATTTTCAGACCCAAAACATGCACAATTTATCGTAACTCCAGGAAAAACAGTAACTCTAAAAAACATACAACTTTTAAGAATAAATCAAAATACGTTTGATTTAAGATATAACGCCTACGTAGATAGTAATAGTCCATCAGGTTGGACATTAGATGATGGACAAATAAAAATTGGTCAAAATGTATTATTTGGTCTTTCCGAAAACATTACAATGTCTCAAGGCTTAATTGAAATAATAAACAATGACAATTCTCAAGCTCAAACATTCCAACTTAAAGGAATAGAAGGTCAGAAACAATTCCAAATTACACCATCAGATAATTATTCTAATGCATTATCAAAAGCAGACAACGGACTTTCTTGGAATCAACGTAAAGGCGGGTACACTAGCGCTGTTCCATTCCAACTTCCAGAAAGATTCCACAGAAACGATACTATACCAGTACTTGTAAAATGCAACGACAATACATTTGGAATTCAAAGTATTAATTTATCAGGCTTTGAACATATATCCAAAACAGAAACCACAAACTACACTGGAGCTATAGGCCTCCTCGGCAACTCATATGTAGATATAGGAGATTGTACATTTACAGAATTTGAAAAAAATAGAAACCTTCAAGAACACTATGACATGGTATTTGTTATACAAAGTCTAGATAATAAATTAAGGCTATTAAAGGATGATTTATTATTCAGCGGACAAATACAATTTGCAGACTATGGAGAAAATGTTTTAACTATAGATTCTATACTTACAGAACGCATTAGAGCAAAAGCAGGCTCTTTAGATCTAACAAGAAGTATACCTCAAATTAATTTTGCAACTGATTTTATAAATCTAACATCTAAATACGGAACCGCAAGATTAATTTTTGCAAACAATAGAATTAGAATTAACAATAGAACAAATGCATTTGTCGTAGATAAAAACTCTTACCTTGCAGGAAATACAATAGAAGTTACAGGAGATCCTATTTGGGATAATTATAATCCTGCATCAGGAGAAAAAGAGTTTATATTAGACGTCAACGAACTTATTGGTTTAGATGATATAGACAATCAACCAATTATTACAAATTCTTATCTTTTATTTAGAAACAAAAATTTAAAAAAGAAAAAAGCTCGTACCGCTTTAGATTTAATTTATGAACAAGAACTAGAAATTATTTTTTATTCTTGAATTAAAAAATAATTAATTCTAGCTTTGCAAGTAAATGTTTTTCTCTTATCTGTTTTTGTTTTTTTTAAGTCTTTAAATAGGAAGGATTTTTATGAAAAAAATAGTCATTCTTTTTTTAACATTATCTCTATTTACAAAAAATACATATGGAATAAGAACATATAAATCTTTAGGAAAATTTAAATCTACCTTTGATATGTTAACAGCAAAAGACAAAACCTTAGAAAAGTTTGCAAAAACAATTTCTGAAAATACTAATTACCAATTAACAGGAGTTTTCAAACCAAATATAGCAGAAAAAGTTCTAAGTAAAAAGAAAGAAGATGCAATAGAGTGGTTCTCTATAATATTTATATATTCTCTTTTAAATGAAGTAAAAGAACAGCTTCAATTGGCACTCGGAAAAGAAGAACTTGATGCTATTTTAAATCTAAGCAAAAAAGAACTCGTAATTCTTTTAAATAAAAGCCTAGATAAATACATAAAAGACAAATCTTTAAATCTTCAATATTTATCTAGATTTTTAAAGATTCTTTTACGAGTACATCTTTTTATAAAAGAAAACGGAAAAGTAGGAGTTGAAGACTTAGAAAAAATTCTTTACAAAAATACAGGCAAATCTGGCAAAAAAAGTTATTTTACAAAATATATACAACAACTATATAATAACAAAAAAATAATTACACCATCATTAATAACATGCCTAGAATCGGAATACATAAATTTTGAAGCTACAATAGGCTTCGTTAGAGACATTATTGCAAGTTTAAGAACAGGAAGTACTTGCTCCATGTTCTAAGCGATAATAAAACTATATCTGTATTTTTATATTAAAAACATAGGCCAGGCTAGTTTCTAATTGTAAACTAGCCTGTTTTTATTAGCTATAATAATCATATAATTTCAAATTCTATAAAAAACACGTATACTTTTGTTACATTATAAAAGTGGTGAACGCTTTTACAAAAAAGCATCTTGTGTAATTTAAAACCGAAAGGAAGAACCATGGCTACTAGCTTTTCTCTATCTTTAGAGCTTGTATTACTAATGAGCTGGCTATTAAAACATGAGAAAAAAAACTTAAGAATACTTATTAATAGAGCACTAAAAAATGGATTTTCTAAAGAAATCGATCTTATCGATACATTTACACAAGAAGAACTAATGGACCTCGATTCTGACTTTGCAGACAATCTACATGGTTCTATCTTAGATTTCATGATAGAAATGGAAGACATTCTTTTAAAAAGGCTCAATGCAAAAAGTAACAGCTATGATTTACAGAATTTTTCTCCAAAGTTACAAAAAATAAACTATTCTAAAATAGATAAAAAAACATTACTACAAAGCTTAAAAAATGCCGATAGTTTTTTAGATAAAAGTTTAACCAAAAGTGAAAAAATTGAATTATCTGAAACATTTTTTTCTGAAATTCTAAAAAACTGGGTTCCAAAGACTAACGAACCTATAAATTAAAATTTAAATCCAATTTGTTTTAAGGCCTGCACCAATTCAAATATTGGCAGGCCTATTATATTTGAACAAGAACCATTAATTGTTTTACAAAAACGCTGACCATAATTTTCTATAATTCCACCACTTGCTGATTTTAGTGCCTGAGGTAAATGTTTAAAATATTCATCAAAATCTTCATCTTGAACAATAAATTCTGCTTGTGAAGTTGTCGTCCAATGCTTGTGCTCAACTGTCTGCCAAGAATTATTTTTAAAAACTTTTTTTTCTAAACAACAACCCGTCGTCGCATCAACCATCTGTTCTCTAAGAATACCCAACATACGCTTTGCATCTTCAATATCTTTTGGCTTACACAAAATCTCTTTTGTTTTATGTGTATAAACTAAAGTATCTGCTGTTAAAACAAAAATAGGTTGCTCTGATTTTATTCTAGAGAAATCAACATGATTTAATTTCTCTTGAGCAATATTTAAAACATATTCTTTAAAGTTTCCATTAACATTAACAGCGCATTCATCCGCATTATGACCTATAACTTTAAAGTTTATATCAGCTTGCTCTAATAAAATTTTACGTTGCAACGAGCCAGACGCTAAATATAAAACATCCTTCATGTTCGCTCCCAAAAACCAGCCATATTTTGTCGAATTTTTCCATCTAATTCTAAATCAAAAAGCTTTTCCTGCAAAACTTCTATGTCTAAATTCAACTTTATACTTAAGTTATCCAAAGACAACGGCATATTAATAGAACTTAAAATAAAACTAGCTTGTTTATCCATATTATTTTTGGGGGTCACCTCTAACCGTTTTTCTTTTTTTTCTAAACTTACCGTTGTCGCTATTTTTTTTGCAGCACTTACCTCAGATACCTTATCATCATTTTCAACAATAGTTATACCATAATCTTCTAAAATATCATTTACAGAATTAACAAGTTTCGCACCCTGCTTTATCAGATTATTACAACCAACACTCATTAAACTTTCAATGTTACCAGGAATTGCAAAAACATTTCGCCCCTCATCAAGAGCAAATTTCGCTGTAATTAAAGCTCCACTTTTTTGTGCAGCCTCCACAACCAAACAGCCTGTAGAAAGTCCAGCTATAACTCTATTTCTAGCAGGAAAAGTTCCTCTATCCGGCCCCATTCTTAATGGAAAAATAGAAACCAAAGTACCGCCGCCATTGGCAACTTTCTTAAAAAATTTAATATTGCGTTCTGGATATGGACTCAAAATTCCGGAACCTAAAACAACTATTGTTCTGCCTCCAGCATCAATTGTACTTTTATGCGCAATCGTATCTACGCCCAACGCCCCACCACTTACTATAGAAATATCATTAAAAACTAACTCTGGAATAATTTTATCTAAAACTCTTTGAGAATAACTTGTAGATTTTCTAGCACCAACAATAGCCAATGTTTTTTTATAGGTATTTAATGGTTTCCCCTTGGAATAAATCATTATTGGCGGCGAATATATAGATTTTAAAATTTCAGGATAATCTAAATCCAAAAAAGTATGGTAATCTATCTTATATTTTTCTATTAATTCCAACTCTTTACTTAATAAAGCTTTATTTTGCAAACCATTAACAATAGATTCCGCCTGATTTTTTGTAAAACTAAATTTACGTTCAAAATCATTTTGACCTAATTCATAAACCATAGATAAATCAAAATCTTTTTTTTGTATTTCTGGATGTCTTTGGCCTGCAACAAACTCATTAAAAAGTTTTTTAATAAACTTTAAAACAAGCGTTGGACCAATTCCATAAATCAAAGATAGATGCAATAAAATTTCGCGATTATTTTTCACTAGGTTCCCCAAATTGATGAATGCTCATCGCAGCAAGCAACGAGGAATCATTCATGAAATTGATTTTTTTATTACTGGATCCTCGATCAAGCCGAGGATGACAAGTTTAAGATTATCTCCATTTTGTCATCCTGAATTTATTTCAAGATCCAGTTCATATTATTAAAACTTAAGCCGGGTCAACACTTCAACCCGGCCCTTTTTTTTAGTTTTCTACGTTGTCTTTTTTTTCTGCAGGCTTTTCTTCTTTTACAATTTCAACAACAGTATCTTTACTTTCAGCTGTTTTGGTAGCTTCTTCTTTACTTTCAGCTGTTTGTATTTCATCTTCCACAGACTCTTCAAAAGATGCTATTGAAGATAAACTCTGGCCTTTGCCAAGACGGACCAAACGAACACCTTTCGCTTGTCTGCCCATTTTTCTTATTTCATTAGGAGAAAGCCTTATTATTTTACCATTATTATCTATAAGTAAAATATTATATTCAGGAGAAACAAGAGTCAGCCCTATAACAAAACCATTACGTTTATCTGTTGGTATAGTTCGTACACCAACACCACCTCTATGCGCAATCCTAAAGTCTGCAACTCTTACCTGTTTGCCATAACCTCTTTCAGTTGCAAAAAGTAACGATTTTACAGATTCATCGACTGAAACAATCCCTAAGCCAACAACCTCATCACCGGAACGAAGCTTAACACCACGCACACCGGCAGCTTGACGACCCATGGCACGAACTTCTTTTTCGTTAAACCGTATACCTTGGCCCTTTTTGGTTGCAATAACAATTGTATCACTTCCAGAACTTAGTCCACAAAATACAAGTTCATCTTTTTCTCTAAGACCAAGAGCACGAATACCAGTACTTCTAATTTTACCAAAAGACTTTCCACCTGTTTTTTTGATTACTCCAAATTTTGTTATCATAACCAAAAACTTATCTGAAGCATCTCGAGTACTTAAAAGCTTTACAACTTTCTCGCCCTCTGTTAAAGGAAGCAAGTTTACAACAGCTCGACCCTTAGAAGTTCTAGAACCTTCTGGCACTTGGAAAACTTTTAAACTATAAACTCTACCCAAGTTAGTGAAGAATAAAAGTTCATCATGATTTTTCGCAACAAATAGATCTTGAACAATATCTTCGTTGTCAGAAAGATCTGCCATACCTTTTTTGCCTTTTCCACCACGATGTTGTACAGAATAAGTTTCTAACAATACACGTTTTATATAGCCCTTTTGAGTTAAAGTTACAACAACGTCCTCATCAGAAATAAGATCACCTTCTTCAAGAATATCTACAGCTCCTTGAATAACACTTCTACGCTTATCTGCATAACGATTTTTTATTTCTCCAAGCTCTTGTGCAACAACTCGCTTTAACTCGTCTTCATCTTTTAAAATGAATTCAAGTTTTTCTATTATAACTTTTAATTCTTGAATCTCTATTCTTATTTTTTCTTGTTCTAAACCAGTTAAACGCTGTAACCTCATTTCCAGAATAGCTTTTACCTGCACAGCACTAAGCTTAAACTTTTTATCTAAAGCAACCGTCGCAGTTTGAGTATCTTTAGATTTCTTTATAAGATCAACAACTTCATCTATACTATTTAAAGCAATTACTAAACCTTGTAAAATATGATCTTTTGCTTTGTTTTTAGCTAAATCAAACTGCGTTCTTTTTGTAACAATTTCTTTTCTATGTAATAAAAATTGCTCTAACATCTCACGCAAAGTAAATACCATTGGTCTATTATTATTTAATGCCAAAAGCAAAATAGATACTGAGGTTTGTAATGTTGTATGCTTATAAAGCTGGTTTAAAACTACCTGAGGAGATTCTCCGCGTTTTAAATCTATAACAACTCTAATCCCTTTTTTATTAGATTCATCTCTAATATTAGAAATGCCTTCTATAACTTTATCCTTTACAAGATTTGCTATATTTTTAATTAAGTCTGCTTTATTTATCTGATATGGTATTTCTGAAATTACAAGAATCGGATGTTTTTCATCCCCTTCAATATCAATTACACCACGCAAAATAGCTTTTCCATGACCAGTTCGATATGCCTTTAAAATTCCAGCACGACCACATATAATTCCACCTGTTGGAAAGTCTGGAGCAGGAACTAATTCAAATAATCTATCTTCAGATAAATTTGGATCTTGTAACATTTCCATTGCAGCTGTTACAATTTCACCCAAATTATGTGGCGGAATAGAAGTTGCCATACCAACCGCAATACCACTAGAACCATTTATTAATAAGTTTGGAATTTTACTTGGTAAAATAGTTGGCTCTGTTTTAGATTCATCAAAGTTTGGCCTAAAGAGTACGGTATCCTTTTCTATATCTGTTAAGAGCTCTCGCGCAAGCTTGGCCATCTTAACTTCTGAGTATCTCATAGCTGCAGCATTATCACCATCTATGGAACCCCAGTTTCCTTGACCATCTAATAATGGGTACCTTTTAGAAAAATCTTGAACTAACCCGACCATAGATTGATAAATTGCAGAGTCACCATGAGGATGGTAATTACCCATAACCTCACCAACAACCGTTGCTGATTTTCTATATGGCCTTTCATTATATAAACCAAGTTTATGCATCGCATAAAGAATTCTTCTATGCACAGGCTTTAAACCATCTCTTACATCCGGCAAAGCTCGACTAATAATTGTCGACATTGCATAATCTAAAAAGGACTCCTTTAATTCCTTTTCTATAGAACGAGGAGAAATGGCTCCTAAAATTTTATCTTTTTTTTGGGTATCGTTAGACATATCTAAAGTCCCCCTTTCCAAATAAAACTGTTTTCATAATTAAGTTAATTAAAACAAAGTAAAAACCTACTAAAAATATAGATGTATAAGAATACTACGCTTTGGCATGTTATACAAGTTTTTAAGGCTTTTTCAATAGTTTTTTTTATTGCGTGAAATATCTCAAAGCTAGTAACAAAATAAGTAAACAAATCTTTATAAAATTTAAAATAAAAGTTATGCTTGCAAACAAAATTATAAACTCAATTAATAACGAAAAAAAACATGAACAACAAAAACAAACCTAATATTTTACTACTTTGTACCTTCTCAGTTTTTGGCGGTATAGAAATGCACGTATTAGGAAAATACAAAGCATTATTAAAAAACGGTTACAGCGTTTCTGTAATTATTCCAGAAAATTCTGTTTTGGAAAAAAGATTTAAGACAGAAAATTTACCTTTTTTTAGTTTTAAAAAATCCTTTTTTTTAAAAGCACACAGGCAACCAAGCTTGAAAAAACTTATAGCTAAAATAATTTTAGAAAAAAACATAAATATAATTCACTGTAATAGAGCAAAAGAAATTTTATTAATAAACAAAAAAAAGTTTCCTAGCGTAAATGTAATTATGACAAGGCATGCCACATCTTTAATAAAATCATGGTATGCAAACAAATTTGATGCAATAATTTCCGTAAACAAAGAATTCGTAGATCTAGCAAAAAACAATTATGCCGTTTCTAATATCATAGAAATTCCACCATTTTTTACGGATTACGAATCTTTAAACTTTATTCCAAAGACATTAGATAGAAATACTTTTTTTAAAAAAGAATTTGGAATAGAGTTACAAAACCTACCCGTTGTCACACAAGTTGCAGCACTAAGTAACGTAAAAAATCATACAATTTTATTTAAAGCTGCCCACAAATTAATATATGAAAAAAATATTTATTTTAATATTTTTCTATGCGGAGATGGATATAACAAAAAATACTTACAAAAACTTGCCAAGAAATTAAATATAGAAAAATACATTCACTTTCTTGGATTTACAGAAAAAAGAATCGACGTTTTATACCACTCTGACATAAGCGTTCTAACAAGCAAAAATGAAAGCCGATCTATTTCTATAATGGAAGCAGCTTTGCTTAAAAAAGCACTGATTGGCCCAACAAAAACTGGTGTTACATACACAATAAAACATAACGAAACAGGGCTATTGTTCAAAAATAATGATGAAGAAGACTTAGCTGAAAAATTAGAGTCTTTATTAAATTCGCCAAAATTGCAAAAGAAATTTGGTCAAAGTGCATATGAACTTGTACTACAAAATTTTACTAGCCAAAAATCTTTGAATAAGCTAGAAATACTTTATAAAAATTTAAACTCTTTGTAATTGACCACAAAGGAACAAATATGAAAATAGAAAAATTAAACTTACCACTTAGTTTTTATAAAACCGAACATGTATCTTTTGATAATAATTCGGAAGAACACACCCCGTCTTCACACAAGGCTTCGACGAGCACGGCGAGTGTGGAAACATTTAATGTTAATAAAATAGAGACAACAAAACCAACCGTTTTAAACTTATGCACAGTATTTAAGTTTGACGGCTTAATAATGCATGCACTTGCACAACACAAAGCTCACATAAAAAATGGCTTTAATAGTTTTATATTATTACTCAAAGGTTCTGATTTAGAGAAAAAATTCATAGAAGAAAAGCTATCATATTACAGAGTAGCTCCATCAACAATATTCAGACCACACAGGCAGCCTGGAATAGCAAGAACAGTAGCCGCAATTGTAAAAAAACACAACATTAAAATAATAAACTGTAATAGACATAAAGAATATTTTATGCTTAAAAAAGTCATCAATTATGATGTTAAAATTATACTTACAAGACATTCACCATCACCGTTGAAATCTAAATATCTTAAAAAATTTAAAAATCTTATCTGTGTCGATCAAAATTGTATAGACAAAATCAATGTTAAATGTGAAAAAGAAAATATCAAAAGACCAATAATTAAACACTTGGCACCGTTTTTTGATCAAAAAGAATCTTTAAATTTTAACTCCGAAAATCTGCCGGATAAAAAAACGTTTTTTAAACAAGAATTTGGCATAGACTTACCCGATTATCCAACGATAGTAAAAGTAGCATGCCTTCGAGGATATAAAAATCATCCTGTAATATTTAAAGCTGTTCAAAAATTGGTATACGAAAAAAACACACCCGTTAATTTATTATTATGTGGTGATGGATATAGAAAAAAAGAACTCCAAGCTTTAGTTAAAAAATTAAATATAGAAAAATATGTATACTTCTTAGGCTTTACCCCAAAAAGAATAGAAGTTATGTATTATTCTGATATCAAAGCATTATCAACAAAAGATGAAGCGTTTGGAATTGTTTTAATGGAAGCAGCTCTCCTTAAAAAACCACTGGTTGGCCCGACAAAAACAGGCGTTACAAATACAATAAAGCATGAACAAACTGGCCTTCTATTTGAAAATGGTAACCCAGAAGATATGGCTGATAAGCTTGAAATTTTAATTAATAACCCAGAACTTAGAACACAATATGGTAATAACGCCCATGAACATGTAAAAAATACATTCTTATCTGATGCGTTAATTGAAAAATTAGGAATTTTTTACAAAGAAATTAGTAATTAGTACTTTTTATCACGGACCAACTAGAAGATCTATTCTAAAATTTATTTGTTAAACAATATTTTGAACTTGTTCTCGAATCTTTTCTAGCTCTACTTTTATATCAACAGATAAACGGCTCATTTCAAAATCAGAACACTTTGCCAAAGTAGTATTGGATTCGCGCAACAACTCCTGTAAAATAAAATCCAACCGCTTGCCCTTTTCAATTTTGACATCTTTAATTACCTTTTTAGCATTCTTTAAATGGCTTTCAAATCTTGTTATTTCTTCCTGTACATCAATTTTATTTAGAAGGGAATAAAGTTCATCTAACTTCAACTTAGCATCTTCATCTGCCGTCTTTTTATAACTAGATAAAATAGAATTTAGCTCGGCCTTTTTTTCCTTAACAAAAAAATTAAATCGTTTTTTTACAAACGCGATCTTTTTAGTACAAACATCAAAGCGTTTTTCCAAATCCTTTTTTAACTCAAGACCTTCTATATTTCTACTTTTAACAAGACCTTCAATCATCTTATCAACTGAATTTAATATAATTTTTCCAGCGCTTAAATCAAAACCAATAGACTGAAAAGAAAAAATATTTGGTAACTTTAAAACATCTGCTATTTCAATATCACCTACAAGATTAAATTTTTTCTTCATACGACTTAAAGCAACCAAATAATCTTGTAAAAGTTTATCTGCAACAACTATTTTAGATAATACGCCTTCACTTTCAGATATTTTTATAAAAACAAAAACCCTACCTCGCAATAATTTAGTTTTTAATTTATTAATGATAGGAATTTCCAAAGCGCTAAGTACCGATGGCAACTTACAGCTAGCTTCAAAAAAGCGGGAATTAATCGATTTAATTTCTATATAAATAGAGATCTTATTATCTTTTGATAACTTTATAAAGCTCGTCTCACTAGCAAAACCAGTCATACTTAAAAACACTATCAACTCCTATTTAAAATTAAGATAAATTAACAAAAACATGCTGAACATCATCAAGGTCTTCTAAAGTTTCTAAAAATTTATAAACCTTGGCCTCTTTATCCTCGCTATCTAGCTTAACAGGATTATTAGGAACCCAATCAAACGATGCATCTTCTACCCCAAACCCTAAGCCTAAAATAGCTTTTTTAACAACATCCAAATCTTTTATATCACAATAAACAGAAGCGATATCATCATGAACAACAACATCATCTATTGGATATTCTATTAACTGTTCCAAAATATCATCTTGAGACATTTTTTTAGAATTAAACTTTACAACACCCTTATGTGCAAACATCCATGCCACAACTCCGGATTCTCCAAGATTTCCACCCATTTTGGTAAAAATATGCCGTAAATCCGCAACGGTCCGCTGTTTATTATCACTTAAAGTTTCAATGATAACGGCAACACCACTAGGGCCATAGCCTTCATAACTTGCTGCCTCATAACTTATACCTTCAAGCTCCCCCGTACCTTTTTTAATAGCACGAGTAATATTATCTTGAGGCATATTTGCTGCTTTAGCTTTATCAAGAACAACTCGAAGTCTAGCATTACCAGTAGGATCTCCCCCACCTTCTTTAGCAGCCATAGTTATTTCTCTTATTAGTTTTGTAAATACTTGGCCTCTTTTAGCATCTTCTTTTGCTTTTTTATGTTTTATCGTTGACCACTTAGAATGTCCTGACATAAAAAACTCCTAATTATTGATAAAATTATTTATTCAAAAAATTTTCTCCAACAAAATATCCAATCAAGGAAAGAGTTATACTTAATAATTCTTTTGGGAATGGAACAACTATAATTCTAAATATAAAAAAGCCAAATAAACCCAAAAGCATCGAAAGGCCTGCAGCATTTTTATTTAATCTCTTCTTAAAGTAGCTAAAAATAAACGGTATAAATAAACAGCTGATAGAAAGTTCATAACTCTGTATCAATAAACCTATTATATCATTAGAAAAATAAGCGACAAGTACAGCTAACAAACCAACAATCAAAGTAATAACTTTTGAAAAATTAATCTTTTTCATTTTTATAAATGGGAAATCAAAATCCTGACAAATGTTAGAACTTATTGCACAAAGCAGAGAATCTGCTGTAGATATAACTGCAGCAGCGATAGCACTAACAATTAAACTTAAAAAAAACTTGTTTGCAACTAAACTAATCGTAACAATTAAAGGATTTGCCCCCTCCAGTAGAAAAAGAGATGTTAAGTTCGCTTTCATTCCAAAGTAAACCGGAATAAAAGAAAATATTAGTAAAAAAATACTTGCAATTATTGCAGAAATAGCAGCGATTTTTTTTGTTTTAGCGGAAAAAAATCTTTGTGCCAAATCTTGTTCAATCAGAGAAAACATCATTGGATTAAATATCACCGGAAATAAAGTCAAAAAACTAAAGCTCGAAGAAGAAAAAACTTTTTGCCTTGCAATAAAAGAACTAAAAGTAAAAAAATTTGATGGTTCAGCAAACAACGTTTTTAAAAACAAAACAGAAAAAACAAATAATAAAAATACTATTTGGGCAGTATCTGTTGCAGCAACCGCCCTAAGACCGCCAATCATTGTATAAAAAATAACAATTAACCAAAAAGCAATAAGAACAATATCATTACTAAGCCCTAAAGCAATCAATACGCTACGAGACGCAACAACCTGTGCACAAAGAAGGCCAAACATTGTTATTATAGAAATAAAAGAAGCAACTTTCCTTAAAAAAACAGAATTATACTTGAATTCAAAAAGCTGAGCCGTCGTTACAACATTAAAAGATCGTAATTTTGAAGCAACACCAAGCCCCAAAGCCAAAAATCCTAAACTCATACCCAGTGTATAAAAAATTCCAAAATAACCTACTTTATAACTCTCTGCGGCCGTACCAAGCATCATACCTCCACCAACCTGGGTCGCTATTAAAGTAAACGTTAAAGGAAAAAGGCCAAGATTTCTTCCCGCCAAAAAATAATCCTCATTTGTTTTAATTCCTCTAGAATAAAACAAACCAATCAAAAGATAAATAAGTCCGATTCCTGCAAAAATCGATAAAAATAAAATATTCATATAAAACTCCAAGAACCATCAACAACCTAACACAGCACAATTATCCAAATAATAGCGTTATATCAAGTTTTAAATAACAATTTAATTAAAAATTTAGAAAACTCTAATTTCTATAAACTACTCAGATTTAAAGTTGATTTTAGAATAAAAATTTGCCCTAGAGGGCATGATGATACTTAAGAGTTGAATGATAAACACAAAAAGTCATGACAAGACCTTTTCTTTTAATAATCATTATAGAAACTCCTAAATACTAAGAAATATATAAAACAACAAAGTTAGTGTAACATAGTTTTTTTTTAAAAACACTTTATCCTAATTAAAGACAAAATTAACTAAAAAACTTAATTCTTAAAAATATAAACACAATTAACTAAAATTAACTTGCCTTTAGATTAACCAATAATATAAAATAAATTTTAAATCAGGCTATTTTATATATTAATGAGTTTTAATGTGTGTATTCAGATATTTCAATATTATATTTCTTAGGAAAAGAGGAGATTGTTATGTATAAAAAATATAATAAAATTTTACTTGTAACCTTAATTGCCGTTGCATTCTCATCAAGTACACAAATGCAGGCAAAAGGACGAAGAAGAGCGCCAACGCCAACGCCAGCACCAAGACCAACGCCAGCACCAGCACCAAGACCAACACCAAAACCGGCACCAGTACCTAAAATAAATCGAGCAGCAATTGACAATGCAATTGCTGAAAGAAATAATGCTGAATATTATTTCAACACAACAATAAATAACATCCAAAAACTTACAACAGCAAAGGCAGACACTTCAAAATTGCTAAATCAAATAAAAGGAAGTTCAAGCGATCTACCCAAGGCTGAATCTCTAATGAATCAATTAAATGAAACCGTAATTAAAGCTGAAAATACTTTCTTAGACTTAAACAGCGCAATCAATAATGCAAGTCTAGCAGCATCATACTCAGAAACCTTTTCTAAAGAACCAAACACAAGTGCAGCTGCAAAAAATGCTGCATCCGAAGCAAAAAACTTTGCTGCAAAATCTTCACTAAATCTAAATAAAGCAAGTGCCGCCTACAATGATATATACGCATATCAAACTCAAGCAACAACGTTTATTTCCAAAATAGCGGCAGAAAAAGAAGTAGAATTAGAAACAAAAGAACCTACAAGACGTTCAACAGGGTTCGGGCGTCCAGAAGTTACAAAATCTGATTATACAGAGATAGGTGGTATTTTATTTGTAAATAAAACAAATAAAGAGTTAACGATATTTAATAAAAAAGGAAATAAATTAGACATTCCAAAAAACGGTACAAAGTATCAACCTTCAAATAACGATTGGAATGAACCAAGAATAAAAATTGGAAAAAAAACTTATGTCTACAACTGGGAATTCAATGTAAAAAAATATAAAGACAATAAACTAGAAGAAATTGACAAAATGGATAAAATTCCAGCTGCAGGAAAATCCCAAAATGCTACAGTTGCTATTTTGACATGGGATGACTATGCAGAAAAGGTTCGATTAGAAGTAAAAGAATATAAATAACTAACAACAATATGTACTTGCAAAGGCCCTATGAGAAACAATAGGGCCTTTCTTCATATAAATATTAAACAAGGAGCAATTATTATGTGCAAAAAATATAATAAATATTTAATTGCAGCACTAATAACATTTACCTTTTCTTTCAATTTAAATCTATTCACCAAGCAAACAAAAGACAAACCGACAAATGGGGTATATACAGAGGAAGCTATAATTGAAAAAAATAAAGCAAAAAGCTTTTTTAATAAAACAGAAAACGAACTCAATCAAATGAAAAAAATTCAAGAAGAAATTTTTGAGCTCATAAAAAAAATAATCGCCATAAGAGAAAATAAAAAATTAAAAAGCTCTGAACGCATAGAACCAGTAACACAACTTACAACTCAAATAAGGCCCCTTGTTAAAAAAGTTGAAAATATACACACAGCAATACTAAAAGCAACAGAATCCGCAGAAAAATCCGCTGCTAGTGCAACAAAACTCGCATATGAACAAAATACAAATTCAACACCAAAAGCAAGAAATGCTGCAAGCCAAGCAAATAGTTTTGCCAGAAAGGCAAACAATAATCTAATTGTAGCAGATGGTATACTTGAAGATGTATTAATGAGGCTAAAAGACGCAGAAGGTGCAATAAAAAAAATAAAAACAAATATTGAAAAGTCCCGCTAGTGGCCTTTTAATATTACGCTAACGTTTTAACTAAATTAGAGACTTTATAATAATAGTTCTCAGCAAGCCATTCTTCATCTCGCAAAATTTTATCCATAGAAAGAACCACAAAAACACCATTTATTGTTTTTACAGTAAAATAATTACTACGACCAAAACTTAAGATAGCTTGTCTAAAATCATTTAAAGTTTTAACCTTTTTTCCATTGACCAAATCTATTATAGAAGCATCGTCCAACAATCTAGAATTATCAGCCTGAGAATTTGGTAACACATGCGTAATAATTAAAGCATGCTCTTGTCGACATTCTTTTTGCATATAACTTATTAACTGCTCATTATAATCTAAAAACATGCTCACATGATTTAATGACAAGGGCATAACAACCAATCCGCCAAAAATCTCATAATCTACAGCAGTCTTTTCATATTTAGAATAAATAGTTCTAATTGCAGGCAAATATTTGTCGGATAATTTTATAAAAAACTCTAATCTCTTTCCATCTCTATAAATAACAAACTTTATAGAATCACCCAAAATAAACTTTCCTAAATAATCAAACAAAGATATCTTATCATCACTCCAAGGAACAGATACATCTCCATAACTATCAACTTTATAACCATTAACCTCATAAATCATATCATTTTCTTTTATTCCATGAGCTTCGAATATCGAATTTTTAAATACAGCCACAACGCGATACCCACCAGGTTTAGGATTTTGAGAAAACTTTATAACTTCTGGAGTAGAATGAGAAAAATAACAACCATAATATGGTTCTCTTAGTAGCTTAATTCTCTTTAAAGTATCTATTGCTACTTTAACCTCATTAATTGGTATCATATAACCGACATTGTCTGCACCATGTACTTTTAAAGTATTTATACCAACAACATTACCATTAAAGTCTATTGTTGGCCCACCAGAATTACCAGGATTTATAGCCGCAGAAATTTGCACCATTCCATTTTGCTCTCTTCCACTTATAATACCTACAGTACTTTTTAATCTCTCCTGGCCTAATGGATAACCTAAAGCTAAAATTTCTTGAGCTCTAACAACCTTATCCGAGTCACCAAACGATAAATAATTTATACCTCCAAGGACGGATACTATTTGATTAAAAGATTCTGTGGTTAGTTTTAATAAAGCTATATCTTTGTATGGACAAACTCCAAGAACATCAGCCGAAAAACGGGTTCCCCCAAATTCTTGAAGTTGTATTTCAACACTAAAGGCCTCCTCAACAACATGATGATTTGTAAGAATATGACCCTGTTTGTCTATAAAAAAGCCTGTTCCCGCAACACTAATTTGATATGGAGTCTTGTAAGGCTCAACCCAATTAAAATAATTTGCTTTTGTAAAAATCTGAACAACACTATTTTTTAAAGAACTTTGAACATTTGTCCATGAACCTTGTGTTACAACACTTTTCTTTTTACCCAAGCTTATTGGCATTAAACAATTAAAAATTAGAAAAGAATTTAAAAATAAAACTTTAAATAAAATATTTTTTTTCACAATATCCCCAATTGAGCATTACAAAGAATAAGATGCGTTAAGCTAGCAATATTTTTTATGAAAATCAAACAAGGATATCAAGCTAAAACATCATCTTTTGTTCTACAATCTTTTCATTCAGAAGCTTTTTTCGCAAATATAGATATTTTTTAGGATTAATCTGTCGACCACGAGTTGTCTTTTGTAAAAGCCCCATACGAATGAGATACGGCTCACAGACACCTTCTAAACTATCTCGATCTTCACCTGTCATGGCAGCAAGAGTATCAAGGCCTACGGGGCCACCATCAAAATCTTTTATGATATGCATTAAAACTCTACGATCTAACTTATTAAGACCATCTTCATCTATATCCAAAAAGCTTAAGGCTATATCAACTATCTCTTTATTTATTACAGAATAATTTTTCACCTGAGCAAAATCTCGCACCCTTCTAAAAATTCTTTTTACAATTCTAGGAGTACCCCGAGCACGCTTACCAATTTCTAATGCAGCATCAGATAAAATTTCAATTCCTAAAAATAGAGCATTTTGTTTCACAATTTCCGCCAAGCTCTGAGCATCATAAAAATCTAATCTTTCTACAATTCCAAAACGAGTTTGTAATGGACCAGAAATCAAAGATGTCCTTGTTGTCGCCCCAATAAGCGTAAAAGGCTTTAAAGGTAACCTTATAGATTTAGCCCCAGCCCCTTGCCCAATTATCATATCTACAGCAAAGTTCTCCATAGCACTATATAAAATTTCTTCTACATTTTTTGGCAATCTGTGAATTTCGTCTATAAATAAAATTTCTCGTTCTTGTAAGTTAGATAGAATTGCAACAAGATCACCACTGCGCTCAATAACCGGACCACTTGTAATTCTAAATGAAGCACCAAGTTCTTTTGCAACCACTTTTGCCAAAGTCGTTTTACCTAGCCCCGGAGGACCAAAGAATAAGATATGATCTAAATGTTCTTTACGTAAATTACAAGCTTGAACATAAATTTTTAACTTAGATTTAATTTCACCTTGCCCCAGATAATTATCAAATGAAGTGGGCTCAAAAGTTAAAACTCTATCTTCTTGCATTTCTTGTAAATTTAATAATTCTATAGGAGATTCCATAAAGGCATTCTAAATTTAAAAATTATACTCTCTTCTTATTATTAAATTATTATAAACACATAATAATACAAAACAACTAAATAAATTCATTTCTCCAATGTACCTTGAACCCAAGCAACTCCATTTATATTAAGTCTAGAACTAATTATTAATCAAGTAACATCTCAGTGCCAGCAGTATTTATAACTTTATTTCTTATATAACCTTTTGTTTTTGCATAAGTATCTTTAATTCTCTCTTTTTTTTCAGCTATGATTCTTTTTATTTCTTTATCTGTTAAATTATTGCTAATTTCTACGACAAGATCTCGAATGTCACTTTCATCATAGTGATATTTCTCTACATTTATTGCACCAGATTTATTTAATGATTTTTTACTTCGATTGCTTAGGTTTATTGCATCTTCAAAATTTGAATCTATTGCTGTTGTTTTATAAATAGTCGAGCCTTTAAAGTTACAACCTTCAAAAATTGAATTATTTATATTTATATTTATTAAGTTACAATCAATAAATTTAGATTCTGAAAAATCAATGTCAGACATCTTTACAAAATAAAAACTACATCTATAAAAAATTGATTTTGCTAGATCTAAATTAGAAAGATCTGTTTCACGAAAACAACAGTTATTAAATTTAATTATGCCATTTGACTTTGATACGTTTTTAAACTTTGTTTTTCTAAAATTGCAATTATTAAAAACTATTTTCGAAAGATCTAAATTGCTTAATGTTGCATAACTTAAGTTACAGTTTTTAAACAATAAAACAGTCCCTTCGATCGTGGAATCTTCTAAATCTATATTCTGCAAATTACAATCTATAAATTTGGTTTTACCTAATTGAACTTTCTGTAAATTTGAATTTGATAAATTACATTTGCGAAAAGTTGTATTTTCCAAATTTGCAAAATTCAAGCGGCAACTTTTCAAATTACAGTCATCAAATGACACCCTTTCCTGACGATTTTTGTTATTTAATTTTATCAAGCTAGAATTATTAAAATTACATCTAGCAAAAGATGTTTTATTCAATTTAACTTTTTGTAAATTTGAATTTGATAAATTACATTTGCGAAAAGTTGTATTTTCCAAATTTGCAAAATTCAAGCGGCAACTTTTCAAATTACAGTCATCAAATGATACCCTTTCCTGACGATTTTTGTTATTTAATTTTATCAAGCTAGAATTATTAAAATTACACCTAGCAAAAGATATTTTATCTAATTGCGCTTTTGTTAAGTTTGAACCTCTAAAATTCACCCAATAAAAAAACGAGTCAAAAATAAAAGATCTTTCTAATTGCGTCGATATAAAATTTGATTTGTATATTTGTTTACCAACAATATTTATTCCATTTAAATTTTCACCACTAACATCTTTATTTAGTTTTGTTGAAAAAAATGAAGTTAAAGAGGAAACATCTTTTCTTTTTTGCTCAAGGAAATCTCTTTGTTTTTTTGAACATTTTAAATATTGAATTGATAATGCTGAAAAAATAATAAAAAAAAGAGCAACTTTGTTTTTCATACTTATCCTCGATAAATGTTTTTCCGAATTTTGATTATTTATTTATATTAACGCCAGATCCAAGATTTTATTCTATTTTATGAAAAGATCAAAGGGGTGTGTGCCGACTCAAATATAGCCTCTTCAGTCCCATTTTTTATAATGCGAAATTAGCATAAATGCTATAAATCCTAATGTAGTCAAAATTCACTTTAGAAATTTAATCACCTAACTTCTTTTTTAATATTGAAAACCAAAAAGATTTGTCCACAGTTTTTGATCCATATTTAATATCTCCTCGGCAGACAAACTTCTATCTACCGCCCATAAGTTTTTCCACGCGTCAGTTATTACACTTTTAATTAATTCGACATACTGACTTCTACTTACTGCTAACAAGCTTTTCCATGCGCCAATTATTGTGCCTTTAACTAACCCAGCACTTGTATTAATTACAACATCAACTGCACCTTCACTAGCTTTTTCTCCTAAATGATTAAATAGGCCTGGAAAAAAGTCCGGGTTAATATATTTTCCATATATAGAAACAATTGGACCAATAGTTAAAATAAGCCCTAACAAAAATTTCTTAGATGCTATCTTGTCAGCTACGCTTAAAAGAAATGAAAAACTATCTGTAACTCTTCTTAGAACTACTAAAAACACTGACTGATTAACAGCTTTTTCTTCTTTTGTTTTGCTGCTATTTACATATTGTTTAGCAATTTTAAGTTCTTCTATTAAAAAATTCAAAGAATCTAGTGTTTCTTGCATTGTTTGGGTGTTTATTTCAACCATTTTATCTGCATTAGACATTTTTTCTTCTAAAATATTAATTCGAGGAATTGCTTCATACATACAGCCTGTGGAACCAATTGTAAATAAAGACAACGTAAAACCTAAAATTAGTTCTTTTAAATTCATGATAAACCTCCATTTGAACCTTCATTTATATGCTTTTATAACCTTATTTTTATTATACAGGTATAAATAAAAACATTCAAAAGGTGTTTTTCGCCCCAAAAGTTACTATTTGTAATCTAATGGTTTTGAAAAATCACTATCACAATAAAAGTATTATTTCCCGTCATGACTGGAAATAATACTTTTTAACTTATTAACCTCATCAATAATCTCATTAATCTTACTCCTCAACTTGGCAACTGAAATAAAAAGTATAATAACTAAAACAAAAAGAAATGCTATTTCATTTTTCATTAATTCTCCTGTAAATTTATTGACAGAATATTAAATAAATCAAATAAAATTCAATTTTTTATTATTTCAATCTATAATTTTATAAACTATAAAAACTAAACGTGTTAACAAACGAATGATTTTAGAAAAAAAAGGAAATTTAAATCATGCAAAAAAAAATAATTCTTACCGGAGACCGGCCTACCGGTAAATTGCACTTAGGACACTATGTGGGTTCGTTACAAAATAGAGTAAAACTACAAAACGAATATGAACAATTTATCTTAATTGCAGATCTACAAGCCTTAACTGACAATGCTGAAAATCCAGAAATTCTAAGTAAAAATATCATAGAAATTTCTCTAGATTATTTAGCAGTAGGAATAGATCCAACAATAAGTACAATATTTTTGCAATCACAAATTAGAGAACTTACAGAACTTACATTTTATTTTTTAAATTTAGTAACCGTGCCAAGACTACAAAGAAATCCAACAGTCAAAACAGAAATAAAACAAAAAAACTTTGGCACAAGCATTCCTGTTGGATTTTTTGTCTATCCTATAAGTCAAGCCGCAGACATAACTCTTTTTAAGGCGAACTTAGTTCCAGTTGGAGCAGACCAGCTACCAATGATAGAACAATCAAACGAGATTGTAAGAAAGTTTAACAAAATTTATAAACCTGTTTTCGTAGAAGCTCAAGCCCTAGTACCTAAAAATGCTGGTAGATTACCAGGAATAGATGGACAAGCCAAAATGAGTAAATCTTTAGGAAATGCAATATACCTTTCTGACGATGCAGATACTTTGCAGAAAAAAATTATGAGCATGTTTACAGATCCAAATCACTTACGAATAGAAGATCCTGGAAAAATAGAGGGTAACACCGTCTTTACATATTTAGATTACTTCGCAACAGACAAAAAGATAATTACAGAAATGAAAGAACATTACCAAAAAGGTGGACTTGGCGATGTCAAGGTAAAAAAATACTTAAATGAAATTTTACAGGAAACACTAAAACCAATTAGAACAAAGCGCGAAGAATATGCAAAAGATATTTCCTTTGTAAAAAACATAATAAAAGCAGGAACAGAAAAAGCACAAGAACGTGCGAATAAAACGATGCAAGAAGTTCGAGAGGCAATGAAACTTAATTATTTTTAACTCTTTTATTTATTAAAACTTTTGGTAATATATTACTATATGGGTTGCTAGCTCAATTGGTAGAGCAACAGACTCTTAATCTGCAGGTTCAGGGTTCGAGTCCCTGGCGACCCACCACCCTACGCCCTACGTGGCTTCGGGTGGCAGGCCACCTTTTTAAAGGAATAATTTAAAAGTGGCAAAATTAAAATTCTAAAACTCATGCAAGGGTGGCGAAATTGGTAGACGCACTGGCCTTAGGAGCCAGCGCTAGAGATAGCATGGGGGTTCGAGTCCCCCCTCTTGCACCATCCTACGCTCTTCGCCTATGGCTCGTAGCTACGGATGGCAGGCCATCCTTTTAAAGGAATAAAAAATCTTATTGTGTATTACGTTTATATCTTAAAATCAATTAATTTCCCTGAAAAAGTTTATGTTGGTTATACAAATGATCTTGATAATAGATTATCTGTTCATAATCAAGGAAAATCTAAATATACCAGTAAATATAAACCGTGGATATTACATAGCTATATAACTTTCAAAGAAAAAGAAAAAGCAATTCATTTCGAAAAATATTTAAAATCTGGATCTGGTAAATCTCTTATTAAAAAGCATTTTTAATTTGTTCGCTTGTCCTCCGTAGCCACCTGGGCATAGGAGGAAGTCCCCCCTCTTGCACCACCCTACGCCCTACGTGGCTTCGGGTGGCAAGCCATACTACGCTCTACGCCAATGTTGGCTTGTAGCTTCCAGCCGTCGCTCAAAGAGCTATGGCGGACATGACGGCGGACAAATCGCCTGGCACGGCCATCGCACAACGCATCCTGCGTGTGTCATCCTGAACTTGATTCAGGATCCAGTCCTATAATAAATCATATATCACGCAGCAAGCTGCGGGAAATTTAATCCTAAGAGATTAAATTTCACCAACAACTATTTCTCATTATATTTACCGAAAAAACTCGTTTCTTAAAAACAAGATCGGCGGTCATATTTCTACAAATAATCCTAAATTCTTGACCATTGTTTTATCTTAATTAATTATCATGTAATATAATCTAAAAGAAGAAGTTTTAAAGGGAGATAGTTATGATAGATTATATCAAAAAAAAGGATAGATTAAGCCTACATCTTAAACAAATATCAACAAACATCTGGCAAGCAGAAGTTGCAGTTGAAGCATCACTAATTAATTCTATTTATAAACAAACATTAAAAGCATTCCAACGAGATACAATACTTCCCGGCTTCAAAAAAGAAACGATCCCTTTAAGTTATCTAGAAGAAAATTATAAAAGCTCTGTAACAAACAATATAAAAAATTACTTATTTAAACACTTTATTTTAGATTTCTTAATGGATGAAATACGTAATGAAAAAATAACATTAACAAACTATCCAAGACTTACAAATGCATTTATAGAAAAAAACAAAGAGGCAACATTTACTTTTGACATATCTGTAGCAACTCCATTGTTATTAAAAGAGTGGAAATATTTTATATTCAGAGCACCAAAAAGAAAACGTTATAAAGACTTAGACAAACAGGTTTGTATATTCTTAAAAAAAGAACTTACTATATTTAAAAAAAGAAATCAAAATGAAATAGAAGAAGGTGATTGGATCTTTTTTCACTGTGAATTAGTAGACAACTCCGATCAACTGATAACAAATTTAAACAAAAGTAGCTTTTGGATAAAAATTAATAATAAATATGTAAAAAAACCCTTCCAAGAATCATTACTGGGTAAAAAAACTGGAGATACGTTTATAACAAATAAACTCTATTGGCAAAATGAATTTTGTCCCGACGAAGAATCCAACCGTTACTCATATAAAATAACAATTAAAAAAATAGCCAAAGGAAATAATTTCTATCTAGAATCATTTAGATCTGCATTTAAATTAAAAAGCAAAACAGAAGTTCACAACAAACTTATAGAAGTATTTTCATTCAGAAATGATACATCACAAAGAAAAGCAATAATTGAGGAAGTATTTCACCTCCTACTATCAAAACACAGATTTGAAATTCCCAAACACTTTAGCGTACGAAGACAAGAAGAAATTATTTCGTATCTAAAAAAAAGACCCGATTACAATGTTTACAAACAAAATGAAGATTTTGCACAACAAATTTCCATGTTGGCAGAAAAACAACTCAAAGAAGAAATTCTAATAGATCAGTTAGCATATAAAGAAAATATATCCGTAAGCTCCGAAGATCTTAAAAACTACCTATATTTCTTTAACAACAATAGACTAAAAGAATTCATATACTTTAAGCCAATAATCGAAAAAATAGAAGAATCTGACTTCCCATTACAAACAGGAATGCTCAAACAATATGCACTCAGAGAAAAAGCATTAAACGAAATTATATATGAATTGACACGATAAAGAATAGAAGCCTTTACAATGTTTTCTATGTGAAATGTTTTTATTATATGATCGGAAGAAACATTTAATATTGTTGTCTTATAATAATTTTTAGCTATAATTATAACCTATCATGTACACAATCTGTTTATAGAAACACATATAAGCATATAAATTTCAAGATTTTACGGGAGCTAAAAAATGTCCATTACGTACAAACCAAGCAGAATTAAAAGAAAAAGAAAACACGGTTTTAGATCAAGAATGAGCACCCGTTGGGGAAGAAAATTGCTCAACAGAAGAAGAGCCAAAGGTCGTAAAAGACTTGCTGTTTAAAAGTTAGGACCGAAGAAATCTTCGGTCTTTTTTATTTTAATGAAAAAATGAAAAAAAATATAAAATCTACAAAAAATTTATTTAGCTTCGAAAAAAAAGAAATCGATCTAACATTCGAAGCAGCACAACCAAAAGCTTCCATATCGGGCCTAAAGCTTTTACAAAGTCCAATAAAAAAATCGGAAGAACCGTTTAATAGTACTGATCCGAAATTTGGAAAGCTTTTAATAATCACATCTAGAAAAACAGGCAAGGCTTGCAAACGAAATAAAATACGCAGACAACTAAAATCTATATTCTACGAAAACAAACTATTTGAAAAACCAGTAAATTCTATAATTCTTGTTTACAAGCAAGCCTTAGATTTAAAGTTTGATCAACTAAAAGAATTCTTACTAAAAAATATTTAAAACATGTCTAAATTAAAAACTTCTTTTATAAAAATAATTTCTCTATTAATTAATTCCATAAGGCCACTCCTTGGTCCAAGAGGTGCATGTATTTACAAAAAAACATGTACACTCTATGCTAAAGAAAAACTAGAAACTAGATCTATTTTTATAGCAATTCCATTAATAATTTTGCGCGTACTTAGCTGTAATCCAATTACAATTTTATATTGGAAAATTAAAGCAAAGATTTAAAAAGTCGGAAGAAATATTTAATGTTAATGTTTAAAAATAAAAAACAGTACGAAGAAAAATTTTATAATTTTAACTATATCAATTATTTTAGGAACAACTATTATTACAAAACAAAAAACAAGAGAAAGAAATTTTATGAATAATGCAAATACTGATAAAAAGTGGTTTTTAGAAACTCTTAACAATAAAAATTTAGTAGAGAAACTAAAAAACATAAAAATCATAATTACAGATATCGATGGTTGTCTAACAAACTCAAACCTTATGATTGCAGACACAAGATATCCAAACGATGGTGATTATTCAAAATTTATAGGAAAAAGCTTCTGTGTTCAAGATGGATTTGCAATAACCCATTGCACAAAAAACAACATTTTGCCTATTGCATTTTTAACCGGCCGTACAGATGAGGCGACAAAAATTAGAGCAAAAATGTTAAAGATTTCTGAAGAGCTATGCTTTACAGGAATAGATCAGAAAAAAATCGAAAAAATTCAAGCCATTCAAGAATTAAAAAATATTAAAAAAGAAGAAACTTTATATTTCGGCGATGACTTTTTAGACTTTGAAGCTTTGGATGCAATCGGCACTATGGCGTGCCCAGACAACAGCTTATTTTATTTTCAAGACAAAGCAGATCTAATTGTTCCAAGAAACGGTGGAAATGGAGCTTTCAGACTTTTACTAGACCTTGTTTTATATCTTCAAAACAAACACTTTGCACAAGATTTTATTAAAAAGGCACTATAAAAATAAAAAACAAAATAGTATTTTTATAACTGGATCCTGAATCAAGTTCAGGATCCAGTCCAATTTTATTACCTACAAATATTAATAGCCGTTAATTTAAAAAACATATTTACTTCTCTTTACCAACCCTACCAACACGAACTCTTGCAAAATTTTTCGAATTATAATACTTGGAACAAACAGTATTCAAACCTTGCAAACTCATATTTTGAACTTGATTTAGAACTTTATCATAATAATCAAAACCTAAATCAAAAGACTTTAATAACGTATAAATAGCAGCCAAAGTTTCATTTGAAGAAGTTAAATCTATAAGCTCTTTTAGGTAATTTTGTCTAGACGCGGCAAGCTCATCTTCATGAACACCACCTTTACCGATTTGATCAATAACATCCATAAACAATTTCTCTGTTTTTTCTACATTTTCTAAATTCAATATAGAGCCAACATAATCAAAACCATTAACTCTTGTTGCCTTTGCAGCAAACCCACCAAACGCAACATAAAACAATCCAGTTTGCTCTCTAAGTTGATACAATCTAGAACCCAAAGAATTAAATGATATAAAATCTAATATTCTTAAAGGAACGTAGTCTTTATGGTACAAATTTACATCACTAGCTCTACCAAGTAACAATAATACCTGATCTCTAAGCATAAACTCATCAACATTAATCCCGGGAACAAAATCACCAGATACAGGCTCGACCTCAAGATATTCCCCTCCAGACCAACTACCAAAATTCTTTTTTACGATAGCATCTACTTTATCAACATCAAAAGAACCTGCTATTGATAAAATCATATTTTTAGGTGTCACATATTTTTTATGCAATTCTTTTAATTTCTTTATATCAATATCTTTTATAATTTCTAAAGCTTGCTCAAACGTCCAACTATAAGGATGATCTTTATAAACTATATTTTTTATACACCTTATTGCCTTATCCTTTTGAGAATCATTTTTACGAGCATAAAGATTCAAAAATATATCTCTCAATTTTTTTAAAGAATGTGTAGGAAAATCTGGCATCATAAGAATTTGAACAAATTTATTTAAAACTACATCCAAATCTTTAGATAGCGCAGCAACTGAGCCCCCTGAAACATCAAAACCATAAGAAACACCATGATTTTCAAAAAAATCTACATTCTCATCTTTAGACAAACCATCTGTACCTTCCATTAAATAGTTCATCATAAAATTTAAGACTATACCTTCTTTACTACTAGACAAAAATGAAGCCTGTTTAAATTTACATTGAGCAGAAAATATTGGCCATGGTTCATTCTGATGCATTATAACCGTAAGTCCATTATCTAAAACAACTTCTTTATCTGGTTTTGGAAATTCAAAATCTAATTTTTTAGGATCACTAAGCTTGAAAAAAAACTTTGGCTCTTCTACTTGCGTAGTTCTTTTATGTCTATCCAAAATAGCAGCATCTAATTTTTCTGATTGTTCTTTCAATTTTAACCAAGAACTTTTTTTATTCTCAGGCAACGGCAACAAGGAAACTTGATTTATGAAAAATGGATCCAAAAATTCTTTTACAAAATCCACGACATTTTCTGAAGTTATATTTGCATATCTATTAACACTTTCAAAAACATCATTCTCATCTTTTGTTGCAAAATAAGACTCTATCCATTCATATGCAAACTCAGAAAAATCTTGCATGCTTTGAAAGTGCTCTCTTTCTTTATTCTTTACAACTTTTGCAAGCTCACCATTTTCTACGCCATTTTTTATAATTTCTTCAATCTCTTCTACAATAAACTTTTTACATTCTTGAGATTTATCCTTTAAAGGCTCAACCACAATAAAAAATAAACCCGCACCCATAAACTGGTAGGATGAGGCCAAAACGATAGATGCCACCTTCTCTTTTTCAACCAAACGCTTATATAGTCGACTTCCCTCACCGGAACCAATAATCGATTCAACAACGCAAGCCAACTCTTTAATTCTTGCCTTAAGACCGGGAATCAACCAATAAAAACCTAAACGCTCTGTTTTTACATCTTCATAAATTTTTATATCACTTGTAGATGTAGAAGGAATAAGCTCAAACATACCCTCCTGATCTTTTGTAAAATCATGAGACTTATTATTGCTCAAGTTCTTAAAGGATTCTGAAGCTAAACTAATTATTTTTTCTTCATCTACATCACCAACCACAAACAAAGTTGCTCTTTCAGGACTATAATATTTTTTATAAAACTCTTTTAATTTTTCAGCCGTAATATTTACAATATCTTCTTTATATCCAATAACATCATTGTGATACGGATGATTAGATGGAAATATACTTTTTGCGGCTTGGTCAAACATCACTGTCAAATAATTATCTTTACGCATATGCAATTCTTGAATAACTGCTTTAAATTCAGAAGCCAAATGCTGCGAATCAAATCTAGCATTTTGCATACAGTCTGCAAGAATACCCACAAATGGTTCCCAATTATTTTTATCTGTCTCAAAATAATAGCTAGTCATATCTTTAGACGTAAAAGCATTAAAACTAGCTCCATATTTTCTTGCAATAGAATCAATATCACCTTCAGAAAGTTTTTCAGTTCCCTTAAAAATCATATGTTCTATTAAATGAGCAAGTCCTCGCTCGCCAGATTTTTCTACCCACGAACCAACATCATAAGCAATTTGCAACAAAACTTTTGGTGTTTGAATATTTTTAAAAATTAAAATGGTAAAACCATTATCTAAAACAACTTTTTTAACATTATTAAAATCCATCTTCAATTCAACTTTCAATTTATTATTACGACCATTTCTTTTACTGATACAAGCCTTCATAAAAAGCATAGAAAAAAATATCAAAATAAATAACAAAAACAATAATCTTTTTTTTAAAAACATAAACAAATCCATACGTTCTCCCAAAAATTTGATATAATTTATAATATCATTACCAAAATAAATAACCATTTAATAAATAAAATAATATGAATATATTAATTATAAGAGTCTCTGCCATTGGCGACGTTATACATACTTTACCTTCAATCTTTTTAATTAAAAAGCTTTTTCCTAACGCAAAAATAAGCTGGATCGTTCAAAAAAAAGCCGCCGATCTTTTAGTCTCTCAAGACTTTTTAGACAAAATTTTTGTGTTACCAAACAAATACTTATCCTTAAAGAACTTAAACCAAACACTAAATATAATTTCTCAAATAAAAAAACATAAGTGGAATCTAATTCTAGACTTCCAGGGACTATTAAAAACCTCCATTTTATTATTATTTTTAACAGGTAAAAAATATGGTTTTGACAAAACAAACGCACGAGGTAAATTTTCAACCTATTTTACAAATAAAAGAATAATCCCTAATTATGAAAACATAATAGAAAAAAACTTATCTCTAGTTACAAATACATTTTTTGACTTAAAAAAAATTAAAAGCTGCCCTACAATTCAAGAACTAAAAAAAGACCTTAAATTAAACATTAATAAAAACTTTTCTGATAATGTGGATTCCTGGCTTTTGAAAAATAAGCTTAATAATTTTATTATACTTTCACCAAATACAACATGGGAATCTAAGCACTGGCCAGAAGACAATTGGATAAAATTAATTAAAAATTTAGATAAACAGCAAATCGTTTTGCTTGGTGCAGACTTTGGAGGAATGGCTGCAAACATTTATAATTGTTGCAAAATAAATAACATTAAAATTTATATTGCACCCAAATTCAATTTATTAGAAGTCGCCGATTTAATACAAAAATCTAAACTACTAATCGCACCAGATACAGGAATTTTACATTTAGCCGACTATTTACAAAAAAGGGCTATTGGAATATTTGGCCCAACAAAGGCAAAAAAGCATGGTGCATATCTACATGAATTTAATATAAAAAATGTTATACAAATAGAATGTCTACACTATTATCAAAAAACACATAATGATAAAAATATAAAAAATGGTAGCAATAAAACAAACTGTATGTATAAACTATCACCAGAAAGTCTATCTACTAAAATTTTAAATTATTTAGAAGAATGATTTTTCAGGATATTACTATGATTAGAATGATAAAAAAAAACATTATAACTTTAATACTTTGTATAACAATATTTAATAACAACCTAATATGCAAAGCATTAAACATGCAGCAAGCTGTTAAAATTGCACATAAAAATAAACCCAGTCTTAAAGCCTTAAAATTCGCAACGGCAGCAAGCCGCGCAAACGAAAAGGTTGCAATCGCGGGCTATCTACCACAAATAAGTTTATCAACAACTGAACAATTTGCATCGAGCGCCAAAGGATTGCAAAATTCTACAACACTACAAGCTCAACAACTAATTTATAGTTTTTCTGGACCAGAACGATTAAAACGTATAGCCAAAACAGAAACCGCCATTGCCGAATTAAATGAACGAAATCATGAAGACTTAATTCGCAATGAAGTAGAAATATCATTTTTACAAACATGGCTACTACAAGAAAAAAACAAATTAATAAAAACTTTAAAAAATACAGCTATAAAAACAATTAAAAAATCACATCACAAAGACAAACTCCAGCTCTTAGGTCAAAACGATGTTTTAAAAGATAGCGCCAACTATGCAAGTCAAATGGCAAACGTATACGCATACATAGATGAACTTTCTATATCACAAGACCAACTAGAGTTTTTACTTGGAAATGCTTACAACAAAGGAAACAAAACAACAGAGCTCTCATGGAATCATAATCAGGAAATGCAAATAAAACCATTGAAATACTTTTACAATCTAGCTTTAAAAAATAGAAAAGAAATAAGACTAAAAGAAAAAACAATAGAAACCCATAAAGAATACCAAAAATATTATAAATACAACTACCTACCGGAAGTATCTCTTACAGGGCAAGCATCGCGGTATGATCAAGCTGTAAGTAATAATGTAGGAATAAATCTTAGTTGGAATTTATTTGATGGTTCTTCGAATTATCGCAAGTCACAACAATCCAACGCAAACCAACTAAAGACAATGCAAGAAAAAGAAAGTTTAATTCAACAAATAAAATATGAAACACAAAGAGCATATCACAGCTTAATGGCTTACAAAAAACAACTTACAGCAAAAGATGCAGAATTTAAACAAGCAGAAAACGAGTTTAGCTTAGCAAAATTAAATTTTAAAATAGGTATAATATCCAAAGTAGATCTTGATAACTCTATGTATAATTTTGAAAATACAAAGTTTGCATGGCTAACAACAAAAATTAATACATCAATAAAAGAAAGTGAATTGTTATTTACATGTGGTTATCCCACAGGTCTATAATTCTAGGTAGAGAAAATTCGGAAGAACACACAAGTGTGGGAACATTTAATGTTAATGAAAATAAAAAAATTAATAACTACAATTATAATAATATCCACTTTATTATTAGTTTCTTTTTTTATATATAAAAACTTTTTTTCTCAAATTCCCGCGCCGCCATATAAAACAATGCTACTAGAGCGCAAAAATATTTATCAAACAATAAATGCCACTGGCACTCTAGAAATAAAAGATACTCTAAAAATTGGAAGTTTAATTGCAGGTACTGTAAAAAAAATAATTGTAAAAGAAAATGATCTTGTAAAAAAAGGACAAATTCTTGCAATAATAGATAATGGGAAAGATGATACCGATGTTCAATCCTCTCTAGGGCAAGTAAAAAACTTAAAAGCCAAACTCACATATCAAAAAAAACACCTCGTCAGGCAAAAAGAACTTTTTAAAGCAAATCAAATATCACAAGATTTTTTTGAACAAGTTGTAAAAGACCTAGAAGAAATAGAAGCTAATTTAATAACAGCAAAAGCACGACTTAGAAAATATGAAATTGAATATAATAATACAAAAATAATAGCTCCCGATGACGGTATTGTTATTGCCATAGGAGTGACAGAGGGCGAGGCAGTAACGGTAGATCTTAATGCCACAGTTTTATTCAAAATAGCAAAAGATCTTACAAAAATGGAAGCTCAATTAAATATAGACGAAAGCGACATTGGACAAATAAAAAAGAATTTAAAGGTTAAATTTTCGGTATCTGCATACCCAGATAAAGAATTTAAAGGCCTCATAACAGACGTAAGCTTTGCTCCAAAAAAATCTAATGGCATTTTATCCTACAAATCATCTCTTTGCGTAGAAAATAAAAACATGCTTTTGCGGCCCGGAATGACAATAAATGCAGAAATTAAAGTTGCTAAAAGTAAAAATTGTCTAACCGTTTCCACTCAAGCATTCCAAATAAGTAATAAATTAATAGAAACTATTGCAAAAAAATTAAATTTTAAAATCAAAAAAGCAAATAAAAACTTAATAAAAACAATGCAAGCTCAATGCGAAAAGGAAGATACTGTAAAAACCATCTGGATAACAAAAAACAACTCATTTGTAGAAATACCAATAATCATTGGAATAACAGATGACTCTTACTATGAAGTAAAAACCAACTTAGCAGAAAACACCCAAGTTATAGTAGATATAGAAGAAACAGATGAACTAAAAAAAATATATTCTAAAATTTATGACAGTGCTATTTAAAATATTAATGATTTTATAATCTATGAATATAAAAGTATTATTTAAAATATCCATTAATTCTCTTATAAAACACAAATGGCGAACGTTTCTAACAATGCTAGGCATCGTAGTTGGAATTGCCGCAATCATTACAACTCTTGCAATCGGCTATGGAGCCGAAGCAAAATTAAGAAAAAAAATATTGGGAATGGGAAAAAATTTTATTTTAGTTTTTTCTGGAAACATAGCCCAAGAAGGAAAGACAAATCTAAAACAGAAAAAAAGACCTAATTATCTTACAAAAAAAGATATCGACATTTTCAAAAACCAAATTCCACAAATAGATAAAATCAGTCCAATTATGTTTCACAGAAACGTGGTTAGTTTCAAAAAAAACAATGTTTATTCTGATATAAAATGTGGCAATTCTGATTACTTAAACATAATTGATAGAAAAATTATAAAAGGCTCATTCTTTTCTAAAACTCAATATCAAAAAAGCAGTAAGGTTATTATTTTAGGGCATAAATCCGCAAAAGAATTATTTGGTCTAATTAATCCAATAGGAGAAGCGGTTCAAATAAAAAATGTATTCTTTAAAGTAATTGGTGTCATTGATGAAATAAAATTCTACGATAGTTTTCAAGACCCAAACTTTGACGTTTACATTCCAAGCACAACCGTAGAAAAACAACTATTATACGTATCGGGACCATATATACACGGAATTGTAATATCCGCAAAAGATAAAGCTCAAATGCCATATATAGTAAGAATTATAAAAAGAATATTAAGATTTAAACACAGATTAAAAGAAAAAGAACCTGACGACTTTTCTATCATTGATCAACAAGAAATGGTTAAGGCCGCAAAAGAATCATCTAACATTCTAAATTTATTGTTATTAATAATTGCAGCTATATCACTTTTTGTTGGTGGAATAGGTGTTATGAATATTATGCTAGTTTCTGTTTCTGAAAGAACCAAAGAAATTGGAATCCGCATGGCTATCGGAGCTACAACAAAAAACATTTTGCATCAGTTTTTAATAGAATCAATTATTCTATGTTCAATTGGTGGAACAATAGGAGTATTCCTTGGAATATTGGCACCCTATTTAATCGCAAACTTTACGGATTGGCTAGTCGTTCACAAACTCTCTTCAATAATTATATCTTTTACAATAACAACAATTATCGGTTTAATTTTCGGATTTTATCCTGCAAAGAAAGCGGCCAAGCTTAATGTAGTTGAAGCATTAAAAGAAGAATAAAAAATAACGGTCTCAAGAATAATAGGAGGCAACAAAAAATGATAATCTTAGAAACTAAAAATTTAAACAAAACATATCAAATGGGCGAAACAAAAGTCGAAGCTTTAAGTGAAGTTAATCTAGAAATAGAAGACGGTGAATTTATGGCAATTACTGGAACATCAGGTTCTGGTAAATCTACATTAATGCATCTTCTTGGATGCCTTGATGTTCCAACAAGCGGTAATTACTTTATCGATAATAAAAATGTTTCCCACATGACCAAAGACGAACAGGCTCACATTAGAAACGAAAAAATCGGATTTGTGTTTCAAAAGTTTTTTTTATTGCCGGATCTCACGGCAACAGACAATGTCGCCTTACCACTGCTCTATGCAGGCAAATCTGAACACGAATCAAGAGAAAAAGCAAAAAAAATTCTTTCCATGGTTGAACTAAGTGAAAGATTAGATCATTATCCATACCAGCTTTCTGGAGGGCAACAACAGCGAGTTGCTGTTGCAAGATCACTAATAAACAGACCAAGTATAATTCTAGCAGACGAGCCTACCGGAAATTTGGATACAAAAACAGGCAACAACATACTTACATTATTTTCTAAACTAAACAGAGAACACAATGTAACAATTATAGTTGTTACACACGAACCTGAAATAGCAAATAAAACAAATAGAATAATCCAATTGATAGATGGGAAAATTGTATCTGATAAAAAAATACGATAAAAAATATATTTTATTTGGGGAGCCCCATAAAAATCAATTGTCGTTCTTTTCTTCCCAATTTATATATTTTTTTGTCCAAAACGTATTTTCCTGCCTTTGGATAACAAACCCAATCTATTGATGCCCAATAAATTAATTTTGAATCCTTATACGCACAACTAGGTTTAAACATCCTTATAAGTTCAAGCTCATGCAACGCAGCCTTTGTAACAAAATAATCAATTTCAAAATCAGTTTTTCTTAAAAAAGTACGCCAATCAAAATCTATTATTTCAATATTTTCTAAAGAAAGCCTATTAATTAAAAAATTCAAAAATTTCTGTTTTTTCAAATTTACTTCCATCAAATAAACTTTTAAATGAGGAAAAAGTATTTTTAATGGGATAGATGGAAACCCTGCCCCCGGACCAATATCAGCAATAGAATTAGCCTTAGATAAATCAACAAACTTTCTCAAAGCAATAGAATCTTGAAAATGCTGTTTTGCTATCCCAGCATAGTTGGTAATTGCCGTTAAATTAACCTTTTCGTTCCATTCCCTAAGCAAATCTGCATAAATTTTAAATTTCTCAACTTGTTCTACTGTTAAATCTTCGTTTCTTGCCAAACCTGCAAAAACCACATCTTGTGATCTTTCTCTAATCTGTTTCATATTTTATGTACCTTTTTAAAAAATAATGGATTTAAAATAGACATATTTGCTATCTTAAATAAGGGATTAAAACTTAAAATAAAAGATTTTAATAAAAAATTCAAAGGGGGGATACATGAAAAGATTAATTATTTTATTATTTATTGCTCTTATAAGTCCAATAAGAGGCAATTCCAGGCTATTATTTTATTTAAAACCAATTCCAAAACAACTCATAAATAATTTAACAGAACAAGATTTACATAAAAAAATAGCCAATTTAAAAGAAAAAACACCATCTCAGATAACAATAAGCCAACTAAAACGCAAAATGCGTAAAAAAAGAATTCAAAACAATCGAGGATTTTTGGCTCTTTATAATGGCTACATAGATTACTCTAGCTCAGATGGCCAAATATCTTTTCCTCTAAAACAAGCAGAAAAAAAGCTATATATTGCTATAACTCCAGATATTAAACCAATAAAGATAAAAGAAAATACAATCTCTCATTGGGAATTTATACCAAAAGAAAAAAATAATACTAAAATTTATTTGTTTGAAAAACAAATAGACTCCGACAAACAATATTTCTGGCAAGTTACAGAGGCCAAAATACCAGAAAGTAATATTGTTGGAACAGATTATGTGGTACTACTTACCAAGGCAAAAAATATTTATGTTGCTACAGGCGACTTTTTATCTAATGACAACAAACAATTAATTTTACCTAAAAATATTTACGCCATTGGAGACAGTCAAAAAAATGAAGTGATGTTAAAATTTATAAGCTTAGAGAAATATTTTGAGCCAATAGAAATAGAATCCGCAAAATTAAATACAATGGCTTTTGAAGAAATAATTATAAATGATTAAAAGATTTAGGTATGTGAAGCCTTAAACTTTAGGTGCCCCAATCTTTTTTAAATTAATTATAGTATATACTGGAGTATAAGCCTCTTCATCAATACAGACACTTGCCGTTCCACTATCATATATAATTTTCATTTCACTTAACTCTGGAGCAGTTTTAAATATTAAAATCTCCATCTTTTCATCAAAAGAAATTTCATAATTTTTAGAGAAATCTAATTTTTTACAATTAATTTTTTCTGATACAAAACGGCCTATTTTTATCCAAAATTTCTTACTTTTACTATTCTTTTCAATAAATTCTGTTGTTAAAGAATTTATAACAAGAGATTCATCTTTTTTTAGGCAAAATGTTCTAATGGGCCGCTCCAAATAAGACTTCCTATCTTCATCAAAAATTCTAATTTGTTTTAAAAAAACACTTTCTTTTTGATCAAATCCTAAATATATAGGTTTTCCAATTTTATTCTTCAAATGAAAATTTCCTACAGAAGAAAAACATCTCGAATTAAATTGAAAAACAAACACAAAGATAATAAAAAACAATTTATTTATAAAAGATAATTTAAACACTCATTCTCTTTATAATATTCGTAGTAGAAAAATCATCTTGAAAATTAACAATAAAAACTTTACCACCATTAGCCCTTACAAAATCACCGCCAGCAATCTTTTCTGGATCATAATCACCACCTTTTACCAAGACATCTGGGGCCAAACATTCTATCAATTCTTTTGGCGTATCTTGTTCAAATACAACAACAAAATCAACAATTCCAATTGCAGCCATAATTTTTATACGTTCGCTTAATGTTTTAATAGGCCTGCCATTACCCTTATATCTTTTTACAGACTCATCTGTATTAATAGCCACAACTAAAACATCTCCTTGTTTTTTTGCCTCATTTAATAGATGAAGATGCCCAGCATGCAACAAATCAAAACAACCATTTGTAAATACAATCGTTTGCCCTTGTGATTTTAATTTATCCAATTTTATTTTTAAATCTTGCCAAGAATTAAATATCTTGCCTACCTGTTCATTATTAAAATCAAAAAGCTCATCAAGATTAACAGCGTAGGTTTTAAACTTAGAAACAGCAATACTTGCGGCTTTATTAGCAATCAACAAACAATCTTCTATGCTTAAATTTAAAGACAACCCTACTGCAAGAAAAGAAAGGACAGTATCACCTGCACCAGTCAAATCATAAACATCTTTTTTTACAGCTGGCACAAAAATATCATTCTTCGTAGATATAAAGTGAATGCCCCTTTCACCCAAAGTTATAAATAAACCATCTAGACCTAACTTTCCACATAAAAGTTGACCATTTTTCTTTATAGAATCTTTAACAGAAAGTCCATAAGCATCTAACATCAAACTATATTCTTTGTAGTTTGGTTTTATATAATTTACACCAAAATACTTATCAAACTTTTTGCCTTTTGGGTCAACCAAAATCTTACAGTCATTTTTCTGTGCAAAAACAACAATTTTTTCCATCAACTCTTTAGAGATCACACCTTTGGCATAATCAGAAACCAAAATGGTCATACCTGGAGTAATTACTCGACTAATCTTTTCTAAAATTAAAATAAATTCGCGTTCTGCTAGTTCAAAATTATCTTCTTTGTCTAATCTCAATAGTTGATGTCCTGAGGCAATAAATCTTTTTTTACAAGTACTTCTTCTATGATTACTCTTTATTAAACTTTCTGTAGATATTCCATTTTCAACCAGCAACGAAACAATCTTTTTCCCCTCAAGATCTGTATCATTAATAATACCAACAAGATTGACGCTACAACCTATTTTTTTGCAATTTAAAGCAACGTTAGCAGCCCCACCTAAACGCCACTCTTTTTTTTCTTCTTTTAACACCGGAACAGGAGCCTCTGGCGAAATTCTAGAAACAGAACCCCAAACATATTCATCTAACATTACATCGCCTATTATTACAATATTTTTAGGCAGCGTTTTTTTTATTCTTTCAATCAAATTTTTCATACAAAACCAATATTTTAAACAGTAAGTTTCTATTAAAAGTATTTTGAGTTTGCCTTTAAACGAAAATGTGTCAACACAAAAAACTCCAATCTTGAAATTGTTCGACATTTAAAAATATACTCTACAAAATATAAAATAGAAATTACTAAGGAGAATTTTATGAAATTACAAATTTCTTTTGATACAATAGATCTAGAAAAAACAATTTCGATTGCCAAAGAAGTCAAAGAATATGCAGACATCTTAGAAGTTGGTTCAACTTTAATAAATAAATATGGAATAGAATCTGTAAAAAGATTCAAAGCCGAATTTCCAGATAAGGAAATATTCGCAGACATCAAACTAATTAACAGAATCCAAAATACAATCGAAGAATATGCCGCTGCGGGAGCAAATTATATTTCTGTTTTAGCAGGAACAACAAATAAAATAATTAATAAAACAACAAAAATCGCCCATGAAAACAATTGTAAAATCGCACTAGATTTAATTGACTCACACTCTCTTGGACAATCTGCAATGGACTCTCAAGCCCTTGATGTCGATTTGATAATATTTCATGGACCTCATGAAGAAAACAATCTAAATATCTTATTAGAAGAATGGGAAAACGTAAAAGGAAACACAGTGACTCCAATATTTATTGCAGGTGGAATTACAGAAGAAAATATTAAAAACCTATTAAATCTAAAACCATCAGGAGTAATAATTGGATCAAGTATCATAAAATCAGAAAGTCCAGCAAAAAGCGCCGAACGTTTCAAAAAATTACTAAACAACAATTGAATTCCAATCTGTTCCATAGGACTATTATAAGACTAGATCCTGAAATAAATTCAGGATCTAGTCTTATAAATCATATATCACGCAGCAAGCTGCGCCCAAAGAGATTAAAAAATACTACGAATCTTTCTTCCAATCTCTTCATCTTTAGAAACTCTTCTCGACTTAACCTTTTTCGTCCGCTTATCTTTACCTTGAAACTGTAATGCATACAACTCTTTTATTTCTACATCAGTTGTAGCTTCATGAGCACTTTTATCTGGACGATAACTCATAAACCGTGGAAACCTTAAAGCAAGACCATCTTCATCCTCTGATTTGCCGGCAGAGTGCGCAGGTGAAAGGGTTATTTCATCAGCCCTTATAGAACAAACAATTTCTGGACTGACCCAGACATCCGGATAAAGTCCCTTTACACATTCTACATCTTTTGGTCTATTTATAACCTTTAATTTATCACACTTAACCTTTAATTCTCTCCATTCTGAATCAGTAAATCCAGTACCGATTTTTGCAACAGTCTGAAAACCATCAATTTTCTTATTGTAAATACCAGCAAGAATGGCTCCAATGCCAAAGGCTGCGCGCTTGCCTTTTCCTCCGTAGTATCCCAAAATCACACAATCTATGGTGTCATCTAAATGACCAGACTCCTGACGTTTTAATTTTATCCAATTAAAATTTCTTTTTCCGGCCTTATAAATAGCGTCTGTTTTTTTTACAACTAAACCTTCTAGGCCTTGTGTAATATTTTCTTCAAAATAATCTTCTAATTCTTTTATTGAATTTATTTTTTTCTCTTCTATCACAAAAACAGTGTCTTCTTTTTTGGTACTTGCAATAGTTAAAAGCTTAGTTCTTCTTTCTTCGTGTGTTTTATCTAAATAAGATTGACCATTTAAATACAAAAGATCAAAGAAGTATAACTTTAAAGGAAAGTCCTGCGCCGTTTGTTCTATATCATGTTTTCTTCGTCTTTTTACTGTTTCTTGAAATGGCAAAAATGTTCCTGTCTGAACATCAAAAGAAATTGCTTCACCTTCTGCGATAAGAGTCTTAACCTTTAAATCTAATACCGCCTTTTTTAAATCAGGAAACATCGAAGACATGTCTTGTAGATTTCTAGAAAAAAAATTTACCCTTGGCCTACTTTTTGTATTATCAACATGAACCTGCAATCTAAATCCGTCCAACTTTGGCTGAGCAATACATTTACCTAATTTTTCATAAATGGCCCTAGCACTCGCCAAACGCTCAGCGGCAGCAGGACGCAATGGAATACCGGGAACTATCGCTTGCTTTTCTATTTTTTTAAGACCATCTTCTTTCAATTTTTTTACAACAAGACCAATATCTACGCAAATATTATATGCTTCTTCTAACTGTTTCCTTATAGACTTATCTCCTGCATGCATCCAAGAAAAAGCATCTAATAATGTCATATCAGAAAAACCTAACCTTAATTTTCCCAATATAATTCTTACTACATATTTAATAGAACAAGAGTCTAATTTGCTAAATAAATCTAATAAAAACTTTTCTTTTTTTTCTACCGCACCATCACCAGATATTTTTAAAAAATTTTGCAAACAACTTTCAACATCATTTAAAGACAATTCTGTTTTAGGATCTGTAACTTCATATCCCTGAATAACAAGCCCAAGGTCTCCTAATTTATTTTCGTCAGATTTTATTGTTTGCTCTGTTCGTCCCAAAAACTTAGCTAAAACTTTTATCATGCTCTTCAAGGCAAAATTAAACTGGGTACCAACATAAGTTGGATTTAATTCTCCTAAAGTTAAATAAGCAATAATAGCAGCCTGACCTGGAGACGCTTTATCAAAAAGCCCTGCTAAAAGTTTTGTCATTTCTGTTCTGGAAGATTCCTTTTCTACTAAATCAAAGACTCGAGCAACTTCAATAAATTTCATACTATTCCTAATTTTTAAATTTTTATTTTCAAATAAGTATAAGATGACAAAATAGATATTCTTTTACAAGACTTAATAAATAAAACACCCCATCGATTTTCATCGATGGGGTGTTTTAAATTTGGTAGCGACGCAGGGACTCGAACCCCGGACCTACGGATTATGATTCCGTCGCTCTAACCAGCTGAGCTACGTCGCCAAAAAAAACGTTAAAACTTAATGCTTTTTATTTTAGTATTATCTAAAAGAAAATCAAATAAAGATTTCAAAAAGAACACTCCAGATAGCACCGTTGCAATTATACCAACCATTAAAGTAACCGCAAACCCTTTTATAACAGGACCACCAAACTTAAACAGTATAAAACCTGTTAAAAATGTGGTTATATTGGAATCCAAAATAACAATCATTGCCCCTTTAAAACCGTCATTTAGAGCTTTTCTAAAAGGAATACCCTTCTTTAACTCTTCCTTTATACCTTCATAAATAAGAATGGAAGCATCAATTGCCATACCAATCGTCAAAATCATACCAGCAATACCAGATAGGGTTAAGGCAGACTCAAAATAAGATAATAATAATAAAATCAAAAAGAGGTTATAAGCAATAGCCATAACAGCAAAAAAACCGGCTATCTTATAATAAAACAAACTAAAAATAAACAATAAACCAATCGCAATTAAACAAGACATAAGCCCATTGCTTATTGAATCCTGGCCCAAAGAAGCTCCGACTCGTGTTTCCTGTTCAAATTTTATAGGTGCAACTAACGCACCAGAACGAAGAACCAAAGCTAAATCATTACCTTCTTCTGGTGTAAAATTACCAGAAATCTGACCTTGCCCACCAATTTCTGACTGTATCGTTGGAGCAGAATACATAACATCATCAATAATAATGCCTAAACTTTTACCAATGTTATTTCCTGTTATCTCTCTAAACTTACGAGCACCAGAACTATCAAGCTTAAAACTTACAGCAACTTTGTTGTATTCATCATAAGTTATTCTAGCATCAACAATGTGATCACCCGTCAAATCTGGAAAGACAGAAACCAAATAAACAAGCCCAGAATCTTCATCATCAAAATCTGTACGATTGCTTTTACCTTTTACAATCATTTTATCTGATGGCAACTCACCATCAAAATCGTCTAAAATTTCACTCTCAGATCTAGCAACTTTTTCAACTAATTTAAAATCAAGTTTTGCTGTTTTGGTAATAACATCTTTAACCCGTTCAGGATCGTTAACACCTGGTAACTGAACAACAATTTGTTTTTCACCATGCTGTTGAACAACAATACCTTCAACACCAAAACCACTTAATCTATTAGAAAGAACATTTACAGCTTGCTCTACAGATCCTAAACGAATTCGTTGTTCTTCTGCTGGAGTTAATGCACAAATAACATCATAACCCTTCAATGTTGTTTTTAAACTTAAAACTTTTTTCTTTATTAAATTAAAACAAATCTTTGCATCTTGTTCATCTTCAAAAGACAATAATAATTTAGAACCAGAAACATCTCTTTTTACCGGCCATTTTTTTAAATTATCTGTTTTAAATAATTGATCTAAGTTTTTATTATCTAATTTTAACTTCAACTCTACAGCCTTATCTACCTCTACCCCTAAAACTAAATATGTTCCACCCTGTAAATCTATCCCTAATTTTAATCTCGACATATTTATAGAATGAAATACTTTTTCGACAAATGAAAATTTTCGTCCAGATTCACGCTCAAGCTTGTCTGCTTTTTTCATGTCAATAGAAACTAAAAAGAAAATTCCAACCGCTGCTATCATTGCCCATAACATTAATTTTGAAAATAAAATTCTACCAATTCGTGCAGTCATTAGACTCTCCTCAATAATTTATTAAATAACATTGCATCACTTTAATGGCCTGCCAGACGAAGCCACCTGGGCGTAAGCATTTTCAATGGCCCTACTACGCTCTTCGAGCTACGAAGAGCATACTTCGCTTGTTCTTAACAAAATCAATTTACTATATTAAGTAAATTCCTTTAAAAAGTTGGCCTGCCATACGTAGCTTTAGCGAAGTATGGTGCCGAGGAGGGGACTCGAACCCCTATGGAGTTTCCCCCGCTGCCCCCTTAAGACAGTGCGTCTACCAATTTCGCCACCTCGGCATCTTTTCAGTATAAAAGCTTTGAATCGCTTTATAAACAAAACTTCAACATGCAAAATTTACCAGATAATTAAAAAGTTGGCAATCATTTTAACGCAAAAATATTATTTATTTTTTAACTCAAGAGCTCTTTCTTTTACGTCTCTAAGAAAGTTTTCGAATGTTTCTCGAACTTTTTCGGTTGTATTTTGATAGATGACAATTAACTTATCAAAAAATATCTCTATTTTATTTTTTTTAATATCTCTAACTTTTTTTATTGGTGTTTTTTCTTCTTCCAAGTCCAAATCTTGTTCTTGCTCATCCTGTTTTGCATCTACGTCTTTTTCTTCTAAATCAATTTCTTCTTTGTTTATATTTTCATCTTGCTCTACTGTTAAATCTAACAATTCATTAATTGATTTTATTTGATCTTCAATTTTTTTAAACAAATCATCCAGTTCTTTAACCATCAAATCTTCCATTTTTTGTAAAATAGCTTTTATCGCTTTTAAATTTTCTTCTAATTGTTTTAAGTTTTTATTGGTTAAATTAGAATCAATGTTATCTGCAATATTTAAATTTAACTTATTACTCTCTACAGATATCTTTGATGCATTAATATATTCTGTATCAACTTGAGCAAGCTTTTCTAAGACGACATCTTTCAAAGCTTCAACTCCTGTACACTTTTCTTGAAGACCTTCTATTTTAGTCACTCCTAAAACAAAACTAACTCGCAACAACAATTCATCCAAAGGCTGATCCACTCTTCCTTGATAACCTTCATGCACACCATTCTTTTGCTCATCAATCTCTTTCAAAACCGAATTTATTTCACTCGTTAAACTTTTTTCACTTGCAAAATATGTTTTTAAAAAATCCGGAGCAGCAGAAACATCTTGCTCTTGAGCTAATACAAAACTATTAAAACTAATAATAAAAAATATCGACGTGAACAATAAAGAAAGTCTCTTCATACATTCTTCCCTTTTTTATTTCAAAAAATTTATGAAAAAATATTATAGATTTTTGCAGTTACATTAACAAAAGAAGCATAAGCTTTTTGATACCAAATTTTTGGCCCCATTTTTTTAGCAGTCTCTTTTCTTTTTTGCACTTTTTGCTCTTGTAAAAATTTTTCTTCTTTTATTTTTTTTATTCTCTCGGCTCTATCTTTTATTATTACACCTTTAGATTCAAGTTCTTGAACTGAAGATGTTACTTTTTCCATCTGCTCTTTTATAAATTCTAAAAAATTCGAAAAATCTTGGTACAAAGTTTCAGTGATATATTTTTTTATAGCGCGAACCTTTTCAAGACCATCACCCTTTAACTGATAAAAAATCAATCTAGCTTTTTTATCATCTATGATGCCCCAAATTTTATCAAACATTTCATCAGCTTTTTTAGATTCATCTTGCGCCATACGCGTAAACTCATCAACCTTTTTTAGCCTATCCTTTATAGATCTATCAAGATCATTAATAGACTTTATATCCAACTTCAATTGGTCTACACTTTTAATTAAAGACAACACTTGATCAAGTAATTCTTCAAGCTCAACCTCTTCTTTACTTGTAACACCAATATCTTTTTGCTGTAAATACTCATTTTTTTGTTTCTGTAAATACTTACTTACACTACTAAAAAAAGACGCTACAGATGCCTGTTCAAAACCTTCCTTTTTATAAAACTCATCTAATTGAGAATCTACAGGCAACAAATCTTGTGTATAATTTTTAGGAAATTCAACAATAGATAAAACAATATCCTGTATTTCTTGATTAATTTTGTAAGCCTCCATTAACCACTTTTTTTTCATTAACCAATTGCCCTGAACCCCAATTTGATCTTCAGACAAAGACATATTGTCCAAACCATCAACTTCAGAATCATTTATCGGTTCAACTTCATCAGATTCTTCTTGAACAACTACAGGCCTGGACAACCCAGAATCTTCCGGTTCATATGAATACTCATCACTATCAAATTCTTGAGATTTCAAACAAATAACGAAAAGCATACAGCAAAGCATTACTACTTTATTCATCTTCATTGAAAAACCTTTTTTTTAGAAACAAATTTCTAGTCCTAAAAGAGGTTATAAATTTTTAGAAAGATCTTCAAGTTCTTTAAAAAGACTGTTTATTAACTCTTCTGCTTCAGAGGATGTATAACTCCACAAAACTCCCTGATCAACTCGAGTAAGTATCGATCTGTCAGACTTAATATCAATTGTATCAATTCTGACAACATTCATTAAAGGATGAACAGAAGAAGGAGCCATTACAACGCCTGCTCGACCTAAAACACTATAAGCCACATTACCTTCGCCCAAAAAACATAGCATTATTTTTTTTTGCCAAACCATATTTCTATAACCAGTGTGTTCTTTATGAATTGTCAATAAAAGACTTTCATCCCCTTTTGGATAAATGCATTGAACCGGAGTCGTATTAGGAACACCCTTTTCTGAAAATGTTGCTAATATACCAACCATGCTTTTACGCTTTAACATATTTACTAAATCTTCTGGTAACTTAACGCCTACGTGTTTAGCCATAATACCCCTATAAGTTTTTTACAACAATAAAACGAATAATTCTTTTTTTTAACAAACTAGAATAATTTTAAAATTATCTCATTTTCAAGCAAAAAGCCCTTTTTTGTAAGATAAATTCTACCACCATCTTGAAAAATTAAACCTAATTCTTTCAAATTTTCTAAATTACTAAAAAACCTCTCTTTTTTCTCATTACTTAAAAAGTATAACATACGACGCAAGTCCCCTCCCTTTTTCATCCTTAAAGTCAACATTAAATATTCCAAAAAAATCTGTTGCTCGGTCAACACTTCATGTTCAGCAAATTTTAATGGCGATTCGACTTGCATTAAATACTTTTTTATATTTTTTTCATTTATATATCTAATATTTCCATCAAAGGAACTTGCCCCTAAGCCTAATCCAAGATACGGCTTCCGCTCCCAATATGCCATATTATGCATAGACTCTGCCCCCGGCCTAGAAAAGTTTGATATCTCGTATTGCATAAAACCATTTTCTTCTAAAAAATCAACCGTACTATTATAAAGGGATGCTATTTTAGCATTTTTTTGTAAAGAAATCATATTTTTTTTTACAAGATCAAATAACCTTGTTTTTTTGTACAATGTTAATAAATAAACTGAGATATGTTTTACAGGCCAAGCAACTACTTTATTAAGAGTATTTTGCCAAGTGGAATCATCAACACCGGGCAATCCCAAAATTAAATCTACAGAAATATTCTCGAAATACTTTTTAGATAAATTAATAGCATTTATAGCCTGCTCAACAGTTTGTTTTCGACCAACTTGTAACAAAACATTATCGTCTAAAACTTGAATACCAATACTTAATCTATTTATACCCAACTCTTTCCAACAAATTAATTTTTCTTGCGTAATATCAGCAGGATTTGCCTCTATCGTAAACTCTTTAATCTCAGTTAAGTCAAAAGAACTTTTCAATTCTTTAAAAAACTTTCTTAGCAAATCTACAGGCCAAAGAGATGGAGTTCCACCACCAATAAAAATTGTTTTTATCTTAGAATTATTTTTTAAACTTTTAACCTGAGAACATAACGTCGAATTATATTCTTCTTTTAAAGAGTCTAATTTACAAAAAGATAAAAAGTCACAATAGAAACATTTACTGTTACAAAACGGCCAATGTATATAAAGATATTCAAAGTTGTTCAAAATATTTTCTTACTTCTTTTACCACAAGTTATTCATTGCATCTTGCAAAACTTTAGGAAAAACAATAGAACCATCTTCTTGTTGATACGTTTCCATTAAAGCAACTATCAATCTTGGCAACGCCAATGAAGAAGCATTCAATGTATGAACAAGTTCCGGCTTAGAATCCTGATTTTTTCTATATCTAATTTTAGCCCGTCTTGACTGAAAATCAGTACAATTACTACAAGATGAAACTTCATAGTACTGGTTCTGACCGGGAAGCCATACCTCTATGTCATATGTCTTTGACGATGCAAAAGAACAATCTTGAGCTGCCAAAAGAGAAACTCTATAATGTAAACCGAGTAACTGCAAAATCTTTTCGGCAGATTTTATCATACGAACTAATTCTTCATTAGATTCTTCTGGCTGACAAATAGAATAAGTTTCAACTTTCTCAAATTGATGAATCCTAATAAGACCTCTATCTGTTGAACCATAACCGCCAGCCTCTCTTCTAAAACACCCAGTCCATGCAGCATATCTTTTTGGTAAATCTTGAGAAGAAAGTATCTGATTAGAATGAACATTTGTTAAACAAACCTCTGCTGTTGGTATTAAACAAAGGTCATCTTGGGTTTTGTAAAAATCACCCTCAAATTTAGGTAAATTACCAGAGTTTACTAGCGATTGTTCCTTTACCAAATAAGGTGGAATTACAGGCTCAAAGCCATGAGAATAATTATTTTTAAGCATCAAATTTGTTAATGCATAAATCAATTTAACCGCATCTTTTTTATAAAAAACAAAATTGGATCCAGACATAGCTATTGCTGCATCAAAATCAAACCAATCCAATTTTTCATTTAATTCAACATGGTTTTTAGGCTTAAAGCTAAACTCTTTTTGAGAGCCAAAGTCCCAAGAAACTTTATTCGATTCCTTATTTCCTTCGGGAACATCCTCTTGAGGAACATTGGGACAAGACAGTAATAAACTTTTAAAATCTACTTCTAGCCCAGATAAACTTTTTTCTTTTTGCTTTAAAGTTTTACCAATCTCTATCGACTTATCTCTTACCTCTGATGTTATCCCGCCCTTTGCCATCGCAGCAAGCTCATTTTTTTCTTTTCTTAAAGTTTCAACTTCACTCATTAAAGAACGAACTTGACTATCAAGATCTATCAATTTATCAATTTCAAACTTAGGCTCTTTTTTTAAAATTAATTTTTTTAATTTTAAAGGCTCTTTTCTCAACAAACTCAAATCTATCATTTTTAAACTCCAGCTAATTCGGAAGAACACACGAGTGTGGAAACATTTAATATTATAGAATCATACTCTAGTTTTAAATTTTTAATTTTTTCATAAACTGTTTTAGACTCATCCTTTAACAAATCCACAAGCTTTAATAAAACTATCTTTTTTTCACCAGAAATATTTTTAAGTTTACTTTCTAATTTTTCAATAAGGTAAATAAACAAACCTTTGTCATTATAACTAAATGAATCAAAATAAAAATCTTTATTTTCACCATATTTAAGGAATAATTTATAAAGATCTGCTAAAATCATTTCTAACTTTTGCTCGCCATTACTCATAAAATGGCCTAAAACATTTTTAAATATAAAACCCGAAGCAATAACCAATAATGGAATTTTTACAAAATTAAAACTAAAAGCAAACACATCTAAAACATCCAAAAGATTTCTATAAAGAATAAGATAATGAACTTGTACAATATCAGGAATATTCTTAGCAAAATTAGAAATACCCTCAACGGCACCATCAGTTGCTCCATTTGCAACTCGCCCAAAACCTCTACCAATCATCCCCAAAAAACCTCCCGGCTGAATAACTTCAACATCTCCACCACCTAAAGTTCCATCATTAGCTAAAACTTTATCTTTTAAATTTAATAAATAACCTAACGATGGTCCATCTTCCAATTCTTCATCTGGAACAAAACCTTTTCTCACCAAAGCTCCAACTCCTTGATATAATTGCTCATTTAAATAATTTCTATATTTAAATAATTCTAAATTAGAAATAGAATCTACTTTATCAATAACATAATCTTTTATGGCATCTTTATTTTTAAATACCAAATAAGTACCGGTACCTAAAATTACAGTCCAAAAAGAATACTTTAACCAATTCCGTCTTAAAATATTCTGTTTTTTTAGACCTGCAAATTCATTTTTTGAAAAAGCTTTAAAATTTAAAAAATTATTTAAGCCCTCTGTAAAGAAGTGGTATTTCTCATCTATAGATTTTTTTACAAACAACTCATAAGATTTATCATAAGAAGTCCTCCCAGGATAAAAATCCTGATTAAAAAAAGAATGCATGCAAAAAATAAACTTATCCAAAACTTCTCGATAATTAGATACGTTATCTTTAGCAAAACTTATTCCAGAATTTTTACCAATACTAAAAGTCGAACGTAACTCTTCAACAAATCCAAGATAAGATGAGTTCCGCAATTTTAAATACTCTAATTTTTTTATTTTTTCTTCAAACTCATCTTTATTGTTTAAAACAATTTTTTCTAATTTATCTTGTCTTGTTGGATTTTTTAAATGTAAATACCAATAATCCAAAAATAAATTAATTTTATCTAATTCCTGTTTTAGTACAGATCTAAAATTAATCAAAGTTTCTGGAGTTTTTAAAAAAATAGAAACATATTTTAAATTTTCTAAATATAAATCTTCACCAGAATTTAATTGAACCAAAAGTTCCGCCTTTGTTACATCAACTAAATCGGCTTTTACATTACAAAAACAGAAAGCAAAAAAAAGTAATAAAAAAAATCTTTTCATATATTCACCATTATGCTAAAAAATATGATACCCCTAAGTCATTGCCACCCACATAAGTGAACCCGTATTCTAAAATAATTTAAACATTTTTCAAAAAAGGCCGAAAAACAATGGAAAACGTCATTTTTCGTGAGTACGATATTAGAGGAATTGTTGGTGAAGAATTTACAATCACAGAAAGCTATCTTATTGCCCAATCAATAGCAACATACTTTAAAAGTCAAAATCAAGCAACTAATACAATAATCGTTGCAAGAGACGGCAGAAACCATTCTCCTGAAATACGTGACAATGTCGTTAAAGCCATAACAGATATGGGTATAAACGTTCTAGATATAGGAATATGCCCAACCCCAGTTTTTTACTTTGCCCTTTTTAATACTGATGTAAAATCTGGAATTATGATAACAGCATCTCATAATCCATCTGAATATAATGGTATGAAAATATGCCTAGATACAAAATCTGTGTATGGCAAAGAAATTCAAAAAATTAGAATAACATGTGAAACAAAAGAGCTTTACACAAATCCAAGCACCAATAAAGGCAACATAACATTTCAAGATATAAATTCCTGGTATATTAACTGGCTAAGTGAAAATTTCCCACATTTAAAAGGCTCCAATATTGGTGCTGTTGTCGACTGTGGCAATGCTTCTGGCGGAGTAATAATCCCTGAACTTATAAAAAAAATGGAATGGAAAAATGTAAAAACAATATACGAAAACTTAGATGGCAACTTTCCAAACCATGAAGCTGACCCAACAAATATAAAAAACATGAAAACCGTATCAAATTTATTACAAACAGATACAAAATTAGAATTGGGAATAGGCCTAGATGGTGACTGCGACAGAATGTCACCTATGACAAAATCAGGATATCTTGTACCAGGAGATCAACTACTAGCAGTATTTGCAAAAAAAACATTACAAGATCACCCGGGTGCAACAATCGTATTCGACATTAAAGCCTCTTCTGCTTTAATAGAATTACTCAAAGAATGGGGAGCAAATGATCAAATATGTCCATCTGGCCATTCTCTCATAAAACAAAAACTTTATGATACAAATGCAAAACTAGCAGGAGAACTAAGCTGCCACTTTTTCTTTAACGACAAATACTTTGGATACGATGACGGAATTTATTCCATATTAAGATTATTTGAAATAATACAAGAAACAGGACAAAATTTAGCTAAACTGATCTCTATATTCCCACAAAAAGAAAGTTCTGCAGAAATTCGCATAGCATGCAAAGAAAAAGACAAAGAAAAGATTGTAGAACATGTTAAATCTATTTTTGCCTTAAAAGATGGATACAACAATATAACAATAGATGGCCTACGTTCAGAATGTGAAACAGGATGGGGCCTGGTAAGAGCTTCTAATACACAACCTGTAATCTGTTTACGATTTGAATCTAATTCTAAAAGCGGTTTAAAAAAAATAAAAACTGAATTTTATGATGCCCTTAAGTCTTGTATGAATCCAAAAGAATTAAAGGATAAACTTGAATTATAAAAGAAGTATAGGTTTACACCTAAAACTAGGGAATAGTCTATGTCCTCTTTTAGTTAAAGCACAAAAACACAACATCTCATCTTTTCAATTTTTTCTAACAAAGGACAGTGACCATAAATATTTAAAAATAAATCCAACAGATCTTAAAAATTTTTTGCGAATAACAAAAAATCTAAACCATCTGTATATTCACAATTCCTATTGGATAAATCTCTGCACCGATAAAAGCATCGGCTATCAATCAAGCATAAAGCTATTAAAAAAAGAAATAAATCTAGCAAAAAAATTAAAAATTCAAAACTTAGTACTACATCCAGGCACAGCAACTGGTTTTAAATATAATGTTAACGACCCAAAATTTAAAATTAGAGGCATAGATAATCTCGCTAGAGCTTTAAACATAATTTTAAAACAAGAACGTTTTATAAAAATACTTCTAGAAAATACAGCACATGCAAACAAAACTATTGGTAGTGATCTCGAAGATTTTACCTTAATAAAAGAAAAGCTAAACCATCCAGAGAAAGTAAACTTCTGTATCGACCTTGCTCATGCCTTTTCTTATGGCTACAACATAGAAATAACAAATGACTTCATAAAAACTTTAGAAAAAACAATGGGAATTGAAAATATCAAGTTAATACATCTTAATGATTCTTTAGAAAAAAAGGATTCTAAAAAAGATAAACACGAATATATTGGACAAGGTTTAATAGGCGAAGAAACACTAAAAAACCTAGTTAAACACCCAAAGTTGAAAGATATACCTATAATATTAGAAGTGCCAAATTCACCAGAAAACAGTACTTTTTCTAACTTACAGATTGTAAACAGTTGGATTGAATAATTTCAAACAGAATAAAAGATATAGTTAATTCAAAAATTAAATTACTACAATTACAAAAATGTATTCTTTGTGTAGAATCATCATTCTTTTATACATCTTTGTTTTCAGGAAGCATTTATTTGCATCTAAGCTTTTGACGCATTTATATATAAGTTTAAAATGGTAATAACAAAATGTATTTAGCACTAAACAAGAGAGAGCCATTTTTATGAAGAACAATATAAATAAAAAGAAAAAATTTATTTGGAGGTTTTAATATGAATATCACATTAATAAAAAAATTAATAATTACAACATTATTATTTTCAGTTAACCACAATATAATAAACGGCGTGCAAAGAGAAACACCAGAAGATAGATTACAAAAAAAACAAACAATCAAAACAAACACTGACGTCAAAACATTACAACAAAATCCAAAAGAACAAAAAACAGAAGCAGACATAAAGGCATTGGAGCAAAATCCAAAATACATAAAATTGATTAGTATTTTAAATAGCATTTCCGATATTTTACAAAATCCAAATTTAGAATCTGAATATGAACGTCTAAGTAATGGAAATAATAAAATACGTTTAAAGAATGCTGTTATTACAGGAACAAAATTCTTAAAACCAGTAATAACAACCGATGACTTAGAAAAACTACCAAACTTAAATAAATTCGGCGATAAAACATCTTCTGAACTAATTAAACTTCTATTTTTATATGTATTTTACAAATCGATGGAATTTAACAGCACAGATCCAAACAGCAAAATTTTTAAAATATTAGAAACAATAAAAAATAAAATAACTAAAAAATATAATCTCAACATTGATTTATTAAAAAATCAAGAAAGCATACAAACGTTTTTAACTGAAGATCCTTTAGTAAAAGAATTTCTTGCTAATCCAACAATACAAAAATACCTCGCACTACTACAACAAAGACCTAACTCAATCAAACGATTTTTAATGCACTTCTTAAATAATAAAAGAATGCAATTTGACGACGAACTGAAAAAAAGCTTTATAAACATTATAAGACATATCGACTGTTTAGTTTAAACAAATAAATTTTTGGGGTGGGAAACAAAATGATGTATCGTAAAAAATGCATTTATTTATTTTTTGTTTTGTTATTATTTGGCCAAAATTGTTTTGCTGTAAAAACTAAAAGTAATAAAACAAAAAATACTACTTCGCCTAAATCTAAAAGCCTCACAAAAAGGATCCTCTCAAGAATAAATAAATTCTGTTTATGGGATATAGCAGTGCACGAAGCAGGGCATGCAACTGCAGCAAAACAAAATGGTGGACACGTAATCTCCGTATCAATAAGAGAAAACAATAATTCAAAGGGCAGAACTACGATTTGCAATCTTAGTGAAAGAAATAGAATAAATATGACTCTTGCTGGTTATATAGCTGAAAAAATAATCAATAATAAAAAATATAACTTAGCAAAAAACACAACAACAGATATACAATCTGCAATCAAAGACATAATAAATACATATAACTTAGATCCAAATGAAACAATGAAAATAAAGAAAAAGTTATTAGAACATATTGAAGAAACAAATAAGTTAGTTCATAATAACTCAAAATTTATAAAAGCGCTTGCCGAACATCTTGTAGATAAAAGAGAATTGAATGAAGAAGAGTTCAAATCTTTTTATCTTAACTATCAAGAAATCCAACAAACGCTCAATCAAACTAATTAAATTTACTTTCGACTATTTTTTAAAGCAGCCCAAGAATCTGGCCAAACTGATTCTAAAATTTCACCTATAGCTTTTGCATATTGTCTTATTTCCCACTGAGCGTCGGAATTAATTCTTAACTTATAAAAAGCAAACCAATTTCTTAAATTTGCAGTAGCATAAAATTCTGTATAATTTCCAACAGGAACGATTAATCTGGCCTGCTCTCTACAAACACCCATTAATAATAATTTATTATAAGTATCTAATGAATTTTGATACGCATCGTTTAATATCTGTGTACATTCAGCTTGATTCTCTATTTCACCCAAGCTTGATTGTTTATTCGTACTAGCTTGCAATCTCCAAGCCTCTGGCACATAAAACTTGCCAACAGGGTCTGCAGAGTATCTCATAGAAACTTCATTATAAGACTGTGTTCTATGACGCATCCATTGTCTTGCTACAATTAAAGGTGTTACAATTTTAAATGTAACACTTTGATGTTCAAATGGAGTCATATGGAAATTCTCTGCCAAATATGTCATTAAACCTAAGTCTCTATCTCTATTTAAACCCGTTTTACCACTAGCAGCATGGGAAACTCGAGCAGAAAGAGCTGGCATTTGATCTATAGAATATTTGCCACCCTCCATTTTTGTTGCAGCAATAAGCTCAACCATAGCATATGGATCGGTGTTACCATATGGACGCTTAATTTTAATATCATTTAAACTACTAGCATCTATGCTAGTTTTTTCTTTATTTAATTGCATGGTAACTCTACCTATTTTATTAATTTAAATATTAAGTTTTTACTTATTAAACCGAAGGCAAAGTTATACCAGTTTGTTTCATATACTTTCCACCACGTTGAGCATATGTAACACTACACTCTTCATCCGCTTTAAAAAATATAACTTGTGCCAAACCCTCATTTGCATAAATTTTTGCAGGTAAAGGAGTTGTATTTGATATTTCAAGAGTTACATGCCCCTCCCACTCAGGTTCAAAAGGAGTAACATTTACAATAATTCCACAACGAGCATATGTTGATTTACCCAAACAAATTGTAAGAACATTTTTTGGGATTATAAAATATTCAACACTCCTTGCTAATGCAAATGAATTTGGAGGAACAATACAAACATCACTTTTAACTTCTACAAAAGAAGCGGAGTCAAACTTTTTAGGATCAATAACAGAACTTTGGACATTTGTAAAAATTTTAAACTCATCGGCAACTCTTAAATCATAACCATAACTAGAAACACCATAGCTGACAACTTTTGTTTTACCGTCGTTTATGTATCTTATTTGTCTATCTGCAAATGGTTCTATCATTTTATGATTTTTTGCCATAAAAGAAATCCATTTATCAGCCTGAATACTCATATTGTCCTTTCTTGTAAAAAGTTCTAATTTTACTTTTATTTTTTGAAATATTAAACTACTTTTACATAAATTTTTAATTTAATAAAACTTAATTAGTCGAGAATAAACTTGTGTTAAATTTTAATCAATTTTTAAATAAAGAACTTAATAATCCCCAAAAAAATGCCGCCACATTTGACGCTGGACCACTAATTGTTATTGCAGGCGCTGGATCAGGAAAAACACGAGTTATTACCTCTCGCATGGCACACTTAATTTTAAATAAAAATTCACCAGCAAAATCTATTGTTGCTTTAACATTTACTAACAAAGCAGCAAACGAGATGAAAGAAAGATTAAAATCTTTTTTAGAAAACAATTTGAACAGCACCTACATAAAACTTCCATACGTAGGGACATTTCATTCCTATTGTCTATTACTATTGCGCACAAATCAAAAATCTTTAAATATTGAAAACTTTTCTATTCTAGATGGTGATGATCAAAAATCTTTAATTAAAAAAATCTTAAAAAAATTTGGATTAGAAAAGCAATTTTCTGTAAACGAAATACTATACGAAATCTCTAATTTTAAGAACAAATTAAATTATGAAGATGAAGAACTTATAACTCCAATAGTAAAAGAAATTTATTTAGAATACGAATCTGAAAAAACAATGGCTCATTGCTTTGATTTTGATGACCTACTTTTAGAAGTATTAAAAATATTTAAAACTAATCCAGAATTTAAAAAAAACTTTCAAAATAGAGTTCGTCACCTCCTAATTGACGAATATCAAGATACCAACATGGTTCAACATGAATTATTAAAAAACATGGCACTAAATGAAAAGAACAAATTTAATATAAATTCAATTTGTGCCGTTGGAGACGAAGACCAATCTATCTACTCCTGGCGAGGTGCTATGGCTACCAACATGCAAAAATTCCAACAAGACTTTAAGCCTGTAAAGCTTATAAAAATAGAACAAAACTACAGAACAGTAATTCCAATTTTACAAGCGGCTAATAATATTATTTTAAATAACAAAAATAGAACAAATAAAAACTTGTGGTCAGAAAAAAAAGCCGACGACAGAATCTTGTCTGTATCTTGCAGATCAGGCAAACAAGAAGCTTACATGGCAACGACAATTATCAATAATTTACAAAAAAACAAATCTTTAAATGAAATTGCAATATTATATAGAACACATTATCAATCCAGAAATATCGAAGAAGCATTGCTTACAAATTCTATTCCATACAAAATAGTTGGTGGAATTCGATTTTATGAAAGAAAAGAAATAAAAGATATTTTGGCATATCTTCGCTTGGTAATAAATCCATACGACAAAATAAGTTTAATGCGAATTATTAATTGTCCAAATAGATCTTTAGGCAATAAATTCGAAGAAATTTTAAATACAGAATACGGATTTAACCCATTATTAAATTTTAAAGAAATATTAAACATTATACTTAACAAAAGTGAATTAAAAATAACACCAAAAAGAAAACTAAATATTTTTAAATTTTTAGATCTATATAAAGAACTAGAACCATTCGCTTATGCAAGTCAAATAACAGAAAAAATTATAACTGACATTGAATACTTTAGTTTTTTAGAAAAAGAATATGACAACACGGAGGCAAATACAAAAAAGGAAAATATTAAAGAATTTATACAATCTGTTTATAACTTTGAAAAGGATAATATCAATAGCAATCTCAAAGAATTCTTATATCAAGTTAGCTTAATACAGGAAAAAATAGACGACGAAAAAGAAAATAATAACCAAATACAGTGTATGACACTCCACGCAGCCAAAGGCTTAGAGTTTGATAGTGTAATAATTGTAGGACTAGAAGAAGGGCTTCTGCCTAACTCCAGGTCTTTAAATAGCATAAAAGATCTAGAAGAAGAACGTAGACTCCTATACGTAGGCATAACCAGAGCCAAAGAAAGACTTATCTTACTTCATGCACAAAATAGATGTACATATGGTCAAATTAGTGATCAAGTTATTTCTAGATTTTTAACAGAAATTCCTGAAGATTTAATTAAAGCCATAGATGTATCAGACAAATCTCCATTTGCAACAAACTCTGTAATTAAACAATGGATTAACCCCAAGGACAAATCAGTTATAACATTTCATGATTTCGCAAATGATCTTGCCAAAGATATGATCTTTAGTAAACCAGCAACAACGTTAAAAACTATTAAAGGCAAGACCAATAAAACAAAATCCAATTCATTTAGAACCAGACCAGCTGCAAAAATAATAAACAATTCTCCGTGGGCAAAAAATCAACCTATATCTCATCCTAAATTTGGAGTAGGTATAATAAAAAAGTCGGAAAAACGATCCGATGAATATTATTTAACCATTACATTCAAATCTGGTGAAAAGAAAATATTATCAAGTTTTGTTAAAAAGATTTAAAATGTTGCAGTTGATGTTTGATTATAAGTAAATGGCATAGCCTGATTAAATTCTTCTAACATTCCACTTATCTCATAATATCTTTTATCATCGGGCTGAGGACCCCAATCACCTATTTCAAAATCCAGCCGACCTGCCAATTGCATGCCATCAAAATTCAAACATCCGCCAACTTCAAGCATATCCTGCAAAGATATGCCCTTATCAAAATCAAAATCTTTACCAACGATCAAGCCATTAGGCAACTCTACACCACTGCCCGGAACAATGAATAAGCCATCTGTTGTTTTTATAATTTCATAAAACTTGCCTTGTAAAGTAGGATTATCTTGAACATACGGCCCTGCCCAATTTTTAGGAAATGCTAAATTCAAACATCCAACCTCGGAGCTTACAAATTTTTCAACATTTAAAAAATCAACATAATTACGATCGTTTTTTATACTTAAAATATTACATTCTTTATCTATTTCACTTAAAGCATTAATTATTACGCTAATATCGTTAACTATTACCTCAGAAGAATATAAAGACCGCCCCTTATAATTTGCCAAAAGAAACAAGGCAAGAATTAAGACTAATGATACAACACTAAATATTATAAAACGCCCTTTAAACACAGACTGCACCCTTTTCCACAGACAAGAAAACCATTTTTCAACGGACATAAACAAATTTGTAATACTTTTCATAGTACCTCCCCCCTAAATAAATATATATCTAAGAAAAGATACCTAAATTCAACTACATTTGTGAACAAATAAAAAAAATAATACAAAAACAGCTATTTCTAACTACCATATATTTTTACAAAATTTATAATTAGATGATCTAATAAAAAAAGCCCAACACCTATAAATATAAGTCCAGACACAAAGGAAATAATTCTCAAACTTCTTTTACTCAAAGAACTTCCAATCTGAGAAGCAACAAATGAAACTAAAGTTAAAACAGATAAAGACCCTAAAGAAACAATTGCACTCGCTATAAAAACTTGGTGCATTGGTAAAGAAAATGCTTTATCCGGCAATATCTGAACACCAATCAGCATAAAAAAGAAAAGTGCTAATGGGTTTAAAAGAGTCAACAAAAAAGATTTAACGGCAGTAATCCAAATCCCCAATCGATGCTCGTTACCAACATGCTCATCCCCCCGAAAAGCTTTACGTAAAGAATACACCCCTAAATATATCAGTAATAAACCACCCAGCGTATCTAAGATAAAAATAAAGCTATTCGATTCTTTTAAAATAGCTAGCATCCCAATTAACCCAAGCAAAAAATAAAAGCCATCGGCCACACAGGCGCCTAAAGCTGTTGCAAAGCCATGCCAAAATCCATAGACTGAACCTCTATTAAAGGTCAAAATAAAAATTGGCCCCAAAGAGGCTGATGCCAAAGCACCTATTAAAAAACATCTAAAAAAAAGATTAACTTCCATGAGAAATCCCCTGTTTTTGCCTAAAAAAGCAAAATATATTATACGAAACATTTTATCTGATATATTATAATATCTTAAAACAACAATTTAATGCAAAATAAAGGATTTCAAATTGAATAAATCAATTAAATTCGGAACAGATGGTATAAGGGGAAACGCCTCGAATTTCCCATTTACAAAAAATGCATTAATCACTTTAGGATATTCAATTTCTCAATGGGCAACATTAAAGTATAAAAAAGCACCCCAAATATTAATAGGACACGACACAAGAGAATCCTGCAAAAATATAAAAGCATACATAGAACAGGGGCTCATGAATTTTGATGTAAAAATTATAGATGCCCAGGTTATACCAACTCCTGCCATATGCAAAATCATAAACACAGATAAAAACTTTGACTTTGGGGTAGTAATATCAGCATCTCACAACAAATATACCGATAATGGTATTAAAATTGTTGACGCCAAAAAAGGAAAACTAACAGTACACGATGAAAAAATAATAGAATCAAACTTTAAGCAAAATTGGAAAAACTTTGAACATTTAACAATAAAAAAAAACGGTTCAATAAAAATCTGGCCTGATGCACAAGATTATTACATAAAAATATTAATTGAAATCTTTAAACCAACATTTCTCAATAATAAAAAAATTGTATTAGACTGCGCCAACGGTGCAGCATATAAAATAGCTCCACAAATTTTTTCGATATTTGGAGCTCAAACCATTTGCATAAACAATTCACCAAATGGGAAAAATATTAACCATAACTGCGGAGCACTCCATACTGAAATGCTAAGCAAAGTAGTTATTAAAAACAATGCAGATTTTGGATTTGCATTCGATGGAGATGGAGATCGGGTAATAGCTATAGACAAAAATGGAGACAAAATCAATGGGGACCAAATACTAGCGATTCTAACCCAACATCCAAAAGCTTTAAACTCTCATTCTGTAGTTGGCACAATAATGACTAACTTAGGATTAGACCTATACCTCAAAAACAATAATATAAACCTTTTACGCACGCATGTTGGAGATAAATATATAGCCCAAGAACTGCATAAAGAAAAGCTTGTACTTGGAGGAGAATCATCTGGTCATATAATAATGACAGACTACTTAAACTCAGGTGATGGCATATTTATCGCATTAAGAACATTAGAAACAGTCATTTTAGAAAACATTAACAAACTAAAACAATTTAAAAATGTTCCTCAAATTATAGTAAACCTGCCAATTCAAAAAAAACATGCACTAAACGAAAAACCATTTGCTCAAATAATACAGAAATACAAAAATATTTTAAAGGATGGCCGAATTATTGTACGTTATTCTGGAACTGAAAATATATTGAGAGTTATGGCAGAAGGCAATGAAGAAGAACTAACCAGAAATACAGCGATTCAACTTGCTAAAAATCTTGAGGCAGAACTACATTAACTTATAAAAAAAAATTTAAGGACAATAATGAAAAATATAAAAATATTTAAAAGACTATTTTCTTTTTTAAAAAAACTGTTTATTAATGGACTAATAACAATACTTCCAATTGCAGCAACTATATTTATTGTTAATTTTACATATAAGGTTCTTTCACTGTGGCTTATTCCTATAAAACAATTTATACCTATTAAATATAGATACATTCCTGCAATAGAATTTCTTCTGGTTGCAGGATTATTACTTCTTATAGGAATAATCTTAAAACTCATAATAATAGAACCAATTGTAAAAAGAATAGAAAAACTTATATCCAAAATACCTCTTATTGGAACAATCTACGGCGCAGCAAAAAGTCTTGCCCACTTTTTTAACGTACCAAGTTTATCTCGTTCAGACAAAAAGGTCGTTCTAATACAATTTCCAAGAAAAAACTTTTACAACATCGCATTCAAGTTAGATTCAGCAGAAAACGATTTTCAACTCTTAATACCAGGAAATAAAGATAACACCCTAAAATATTATAAGGTTTTTATGCCAAACTCACCAAACCCTGCTAGTGGATATTTTCTAATATTAAGAGAAGACGAAATTATTGATACAGATTTAACGTTTGAAGAAGCAGTAAAATCTGTAGTATCTTGTGGAATAGTAACCCCAAACAGTTTAAAAAAACGACTAGCCAATAAAAAATAACAAAACGTTTACATATATGGTATTAAAAAAATACATAATAAAACGCTACTTTTATTATCTCTTATTAATAAACGTAAGCGTTACATTTTTATTTAACTTTATAGAATTCTTCGAAAAGGTTGCACGTGTAAAAGATGCAAGTTTAAAATTAATACTACAATTTATTGCTTTAAACATAGTTCCATCTTTTTTTGACTCAGTAAATATTAGTTGTTGGCTTGCAACAATAATGCTATTAAAAGAATTATTTGAACAAAACGAATGGGAAATATTTAAAATATTAAATATAAACTACAAAAAAATCTTTAATATTTTTTTTATTGCCGGATTAATAACAGCCATATCGGCTCTTATTGGAAAAGAATTAGTCTCAAATAATTTACAAAACATTTCTAATAAATTTAAATTTAAGAATTTTAAAAAAGTAAATTTTGAAATTATAACAAACAAATGGTTTGAAATAAAACCACAAAACAGCGATGATAAGATGTTCTGTTATGTCCCATATTTTTATACAAAAACAAAATCTGGAAATAATTTATTAATTATAAAAATGTCAGATAACTTTGGCATAAAAAAAATAACCAGTGCTAAAAAATTCAAAGTAGGTCGTGATAAAAATAAAATAGAATTACGTGAATGTAATATTACCTACTCAGTAAAAAATGAAAATAAAGAAAAATCAGAAGAAATATTTAATGTTAAAGAAGAATCTAAAATTATAAATATGCCAGGATTTACATCTAGATTAAAAGCCAAAAAGCAAGCACTATCTATTAAAAGTCTGCTCAAAAATATATTTATACAAAGAAAATATTTACCTCATAATATTTGGCTAGAATTACTATATGAATTCATAAAAAAAATATTACTTTTTCTACAAATAATACTCTATCCAATTTTAACATTAAGTTTATTTATATTCTTTGAAAACAAAAAAATATACCAATGGAGCGCAGTCTTCGCACCGTTCCCAATAATGATGCTATCTGATCTTATAGTTAACTTTCTAATAAAATTACACATAAATCCCATATTTATAATCTCACCATATTTTCTAATTGTACTTTTAATCCTTTTAATAAGAAAAATGATTGAAAAAAAATATTTATAGAATATCCTAAAACTCTAATATTCAAATTAATAATATTATTTTTTTAGGAGATATAAAATATGAAAAGAAATGTGTATCTTTTGGGTCTACTTAGTATAATTCTTTCTTCCGGCCTAAACAGCTTTAATATACAAGAAGAAGACGCCGCGCTCACAATAGAACCTGTAAAAACAACAAATGCACAAAGAGGAATTGGAAAATACTTAAACACATCTTACGGGTGCCTAGTTTTTAATGCCTCAGATAAAGACCCAATGATAAGTATCTTCAATCCAGACCAGGATCAAATAAAACTTCTAAAATTAGGATATGTAAACGAAAACAACAAAAATGCTCACGTAAAATCAGAAGACCAATTCGAGAACATTTCTGTATTAGAAGAAACAATAACTATTTATTCTGCAAACATCAGAATAAAAAATAAATTCCAAGGTGCTAGAGAATCTGTCATAGCTAGAACATTTGAAAAAATATTTTTACCAGAAGAAACATATCCTGGCAAAATATTAATAGATGAGTACAACGCCACAATGCCAATGTTTTGGGTATTAAAAAACGAAGCACAATTAAGCGCTATCAAAAGTTACTTTATAAATAATGCAACTCCAACAGCTATGAAGCCTATACTTTTAATTAAAGTTTTAGACACAAAAGATCTAACAGCTCTAACACAAGAAAACCAAGTATTCTTAAGTCGTTACTTCAACGTATTCTCTATTGATAACAAATATGTAAAAGAATTCTTTGATAAATCAAAAGAAAGAATGCAAGATCTAGGCTTTAATGTTACATCTCCAAATTATAAAGGTGAAACTGTCACTAAAGCTATATTTAGAGATGGCGAAAAGAAATTTAATGATGGAAAAATAAAAGATATAGCTATTGTTATCGGTGGAATTTTATTTATACAAAAAACATCTGGATTTATTAATAAAGAGCTTTTAAATCCATTATTAAGCTTCTTTTCAGCAAAAAGTGGCATTGATGATATTGTTTATTGGTTAAAAGATGGCTCAAATGATTATTCACCACAAGATACTGTTGTTGATGGAATTATTTCAAAATTAGATAGGGCTGAAGAAAGTATAACAAAAACAGGCTTTTTTGATCCACGAACAAATGTCTGGAAAGATACAGCACGCAATACAAAAAAAGCTTATAAAGCTACAAGAAAACAAGCCGCAAAGGCCGGTTACGCAATACAAAGCGGTTACTCATCTTTAAAAGATAAAATGCGCAAAGATGAATCTGTAGAATGCCAATGGGGTAACGAAAAAAGCTTTTAAAAGATAAATTAAAAACTAATCCAAAAAGGTAGGTGAGCTTAAAACTCACCTACCTTTTTTTTATTTACATATTTTAAACTTTATTCAAAGCTCAAAGGCAAAAAATCAGAACTTGCCGGTCTGCCAACTTCTAGCAACTTTGCAATTGTAACAGGCAACTGAGGCATCCAGACTTTTCTATCAATTACCTTATTTTCAAATACACCCTTCTGATAAAAAATTAAAGGCACATTTGTTGTAAAATCATAAGAAGCCCTATGTCCTGCGCCATAATCATAGGGTGTAAAATAAGAATATCGCTCAGGCATACAAATTAAATCCCCAGAACGACCTTCGTAATATTGTTTTGCATAAAAGTTTTTTGGCGTATCAAATTCAGAATCTAAATTTTTAAATTCTTCATAATACCAAACGTATCTTGTCCCTTTTTTATTCAAAATAATATTTTTAAGATCATTTATTATTTTATCTTTTAAATCAGGATCTAAACAGTTAAGTTTTTCTCTATACAAATAAAACTGAGAAGCCTTACATGTCCTTACTAAATTATCAATATTATAATTATTTTTTACATGCTCATTCATCTCTTTAACAAGCTCGTTCGTCAAAATTCTATGAGCATCAACTCCCTGATTTTGCATAACTTCTACCAACGGCTCCATTCCATGATCTGCCGTTAAGATAAACATAAAATTATCTTCTCCAACTTCTTCTTTTAAATAATTTAAAAAATCCCAAATTTGTTTATCTAAATGATAAATCATATCTATAACCTCTAAACTGTGAGGCCCATAGACATGACCTAATTTATCTAAAGGAGAAAGAGAAACCCACAAAAGCATATTGTCATCTTCTTTTAAATTATTTTTAATACAACTTTTAACTAATTCTAATAAAAGAGCATTCGCAAAAGGTGACTTTAAATAAGTTTCATAATTCTTACCCAGTCCCCTTTTTCTAATTCGTCTATCCAAACTTTTAAGATCCTTACAAATAATATCATTCGCAATTAAACTCTCATTATATTTTGCATATTTATAATTAGTCTCTTCATGAAAATTAATATCTTTCAAATCATAATATTTACTATTGCGAGGATAAAAAAGTCTCCATTTTCTTGGAAAATTTAGTTCATCAAACACCCTGTCATAATTAAAATCCATCAACCATTCCGGTAATTTATCAAAAAACGCCAATGAGCTTGTAAAAATACCTTCGCTACTATCAAACCAAATCGGTTGTCCACCTTTACCAGACATTCCTATTGCAGCCCTCGATTTATAAGATAAAGAAAAGGTTTTATGATTTTTGCCACCCATTACAAATTGATCTGTAAGTCCTGTTGTCATAATATTTTTTGTACTATTTCCTGTTTTTTGCAAACCATCAATACTAAAAGCTGCATTTTGGGGATCAGGATCGATATCGTATCTTAACTTTTTTCCATCCGGACCATCCCAACTATTAAGTATAATTCCATGATTACAAGCAAGCGTTCCGGTATTTAAAGCATTATGACCCGTCGCAGTAGTTGGTGTACCATGAGGATGATGAGCATCTGTAAAATAGACACCCTTTTCTGCCAATTCTTTAAATGCATAATTAAAATTATTACCAAGCCGCTTCATATAATGATTAGAAAACTGATCAACAATTAAAACAACTGTAAGCCTTTGTTTTCCAGAAGAAACATTTAATGTTGCAGATATTTGAACGAAAAGAAACAATAAAAAAATAGTAGACTTATAAATATGACAAAGTACCTTCTTCATAAGCTCCCCAAGGAATAAATTAAATTTTTAACGAAATACATAACCGTTAAAGAATAGCACTATCAAAATGAATAAATAAAGAATTTAGCTTTTTCGGAAAAAATATTTAATATTCAAGCACATTGATATTTAAACTTAAAGTATTATATTTAAAAAAATTTAACGGAAAACTAACGACCGTTTAAAGACCGTTTAAAGACCATTTAATGGAACAATAACAGAAATAAAAATAACTTAAGCTCTTTCAAACAAAGCCAAAAACTCTTTATTTCCACCAGTTGCCCCAAGAATTGGAGATTCTGTAAGATCAACCATGTTAAAACCAAATTCTTTCATGCCATTTTTTATTTTTTCTATAACAGCTTCATGAATTTTAGAATCTCTTACAACCCCACCTTTACCAACATTCTCTTTACCAGCTTCAAACTGGGGTTTAATTAACGTAATTATTCTTGCATTAGGTTTCATTAATTTTACAACCGCAGGCATAACCTTAAGAATCGAAATAAAAGATAAATCTAATGTTACTAAATCAACCTGTTCTGGTAACATTTCGAGATTGCGCAAATTTGTCTTTTCCATTAAAACAAGTTTAGGATTATTAATAATCTTTTCATGAACCTGGCCATAGCCAACATCAATACCATAAACCTTTTTAACACCCCGCTGCAATAGACAGTCAGTAAACCCTCCAGTAGAAATACCAGCATCAAGAATAACTAAATCGGTTACATCTACATTAAAATGATCTAAAGCTTTTTCTAATTTAAAGCCCGCCCGACCGACAAACTTTGGTTCTTTCGCCGTAAGCTCTACCTTCGATTCAACCCAAGTTGAAGTTCCTGCTTTAGTAATAATTTTATCATCAACTAAAACTTTACCTTGCAATATCCAACTTTGAATTTGATTTCTTGAAAATTGAGGATATTTCTCTAAAACTAAAATATCTAAACGTTTTTTTTTCTTTCATAAACAAAGTACCATTAAAAAATAGAGATCTGACCCGTTTCTATCTCTTTTATTTTTTCTTTAACAAACTTTAAAACCTTTTCCGATCTTAGTATTGCATCATTAACCACATCCACTTCAGGAACGTTTATAAAATCATCTGGATAGCGAAACATTGTAGCATATGGATTCAAAACAGCAACATCCCTAGACAAAAAATCAAAATTTTCATTATGTTTCTTGCAAAAAGCCAATAACAACGTCAAGTCATGCGTCCTAAAATAATCTTGGTAATCTAAAAATATTAAAAAAGCTTTAAGAGACTTTTCCGCACATTGTTGTGTATGATAAATTGCACTATCTAAAGTATTCGGTTCACCAAGAACTCCTTTTTGAGCCAAATTCAAATCACTTTGAGCCTTTTGCAACCAATATTTATGCTTTTGCATAAATCCTTTTTCCTTCTTCAAAAACCCTTCTAGAAAAACTATTTTTTTCTTTTAATGCTTTCTCAAACTCATCCTTTGTATATACAATGATTTCTTTTGGAAACATAAAATCCATAAGTTCCAAATATCCAACAACAGGTCTCTCATATTTTTTTTTATCTGATTTACTCACAACAATAAAAACATCTAAATCACTATCTTCCCTAGGCGTACCCCAAGCATAAGAACCTATTATATAAATCTCCAATGGATCATACACATTAACTAATCGTTTCTGTACATCTATTATATTTTTCTCAGAAATCATATTAATTACTCTTAATCTTTTCTATCAAATCCGACTTTTTATAAAAATACCTAGAAGAAAGCAAATCTTCTTCTTTTAAAATTTTATCTACAGCGAATGCTGCAAACATTTTGTCTACAGTTCTTATCGTCATAAAATCATCTTGTTTTAAACTTCCAACAATTTCTCTAAAATCATTTAATGTTTTTACAGGCTTACCATTTATCTCTTTTAAAATAACTCCAGAACCCAAAACTCTAGCCTTTTGAGCTTGAGAATTTGGTAAAATATGTGTAATTATTAAAGCAGGCTCATGCTGCTTTTCTGGCTTAACATAATTTGCCAAAAACACATTCCCTTTTGCAAATATAGCCACGTGATTTAAAGTTAAAGGCATCACAACTAAACCTCCAAAAACCTCGTACTCAATTAAATTTGGTTCAAATTCAGAATATACTGTACGAACAGAAGGTAAATATTGATTACTTAATTTAAAATTAAAATCTTTACGTTTACCGTTTCTGTAAATAACAAAGTAAATATCATCACCGATCGTAAACCTATTTAAAAAATCTAATATAGAAATTTTATCCTCACTCCATGGAACAGACATTTCACCATAAATATCAAGCTTATAACCATTAATTTCATAAAGCATATCATTTTCTTTAACACCGATACTATGCAAAATTGTATTATCAAAAACTTCTGCAATGTACCAACCTCCCGGCTCCGGATTTTTAAAATATTTTACTATTTCTGGAGTTGCAACAGTAAACAAACATCCAAGAACAGGATTTCTTACTAATTTTATTTTTCGCATATCTTTTAAAGCACTTTTAACCTCATTTATCGGAATAATATAACCAACATTTTGTGCGCCAGAAATTATTGCAAAATTAATACCGACAACATTTCCATCTCCATCTAAAGAAGGTCCTCCCGAATTACCAGGATTTAATGGTGCTGTAATTTGAATAAAACCAGAACTCTCTCGACCACTAACAATACCTAAAGTACTCTTTAAACGTTCTTGCCCTAAAGGATATCCCAAAGCAAGAACTTCTTGAGTCCTTAACACAGCATCAGAATCACCTAAATTTAAATATGAAATCGAACCCAATTTTTTTGTTATTTCAGAAAAAGCTCGATCTTTCAACTTTAAAAGAGCCACATCTTTGTCCGGACAAACACCAACAACATCAACTTCAAACTGCTTTCTACCAAATGCTGGTATTTGAACTTTTACACCACTAGCCTGACTTACAACATGATAATTTGTAACAATAAAACCTTTATTATCTATAAAAAAACCCGACCCAACTCCACCGCCCTGTTTCGGTGTCTTATAAGGCTCTACCCAATTAAAATTATCTATCATTGCAAATACTTGAACAACAGTATTTTTTACCTTTTTTTGGACATCCAGCCACGTTTTTGGCGCAGAGATATCAGGCAAAGAACTTAAATCTTCTTTTGACGGATCGTTTTTATTTTTTTCACTAAACTGTGTTGATAAAAATCTAAGATACTTTTCTAGATTACGTTGATTTTGATAGTATTTGTAAAAAGCAAATCCAAACGAAACAATTAAAATTAATAAAATAAAAAAAGTCTTCCAATTTCTCTTACTTCCACCATTATAATACATAACTATTCCTCAACACCTTATTTTACGTAATTCTAAATATCACTAGAAAAACAATGTTAACAAATTAAGATAAAAATGAATATCTAAATAGATCTCAAAATTTATATTTATCTTTTTTCTTTTATAAAAATAGCACTAGCAAAATAAAACAAAAATAACATTAATAAAACCTTGTGAAATTGAAAAACAAAGACAAATGCCAATAAAAAAGCAAGCGCAAGCTTTCGCCATTTATTATTCAAATTCACAAACTTATTAAACCCAAAAGTATATTTTTTGAATGCCGGAAATTTAAATCGACTTACCATTAAAAAAGATAAAAACAAAATTACTATAAAAATTATAACTAAAAAATATAAATTATTATCAATATTCCTTGTATTCAAATACAAAACAGACAAAAAACAACCTGCTATAGTTGTAGGTAAACCTAAAAAATATATCGCCTGTTCATGCCAAATAACATTAAAACGAGCTAAACGCAAAATACCAGCCATAAAAAATAAAGAACTCACAAACAATCCCAAAAAACCTACCAACTTTAACTTCCAAAAATATACAAGAAAAGCTGGCGCCAAACAAAATGAAATTGCATCAGCTAAAGAATCCAGTTGCAAACCAATTGGACTAGTTGCTCCAACCAAGCGAGCAATCCGACCATCAAGCGCATCCATTAAAGCACCCAAAAGTATAAAATTAGCAGCTGAAAAAAAATCAGACCTCGCAGCAAAAACAATAGAGCAAAAACCAAAAAACGCATTTCCCAACGTAAAAATATTTGGCAAGTAAAAAATACCTTTTTTTAACAAAAGTCTTTTTCTTCTATTAAAATTTATACGTTTTCTACGCTTTTTTGCAAACAGCACAAGCAACTCCTACCCTACTTTGCGACACTTACCTTTGCATGCCTTATAACTCTATCATTAAAAGTGTAGCCCTTATTAAAAACTTGAGCAATTTGACCAGATTTTAAATCATTATTTTCCACTTGTATTAAAGCCTCATGCAGTTCAGGATCAAAATCAATAGAACAATCTATCTCTTTAATATCCAAATTTTTTAAAATCTTATTCAAGTTTTTCTGGACCAATTCAAGACCATCTAGAACAGGTGACTTTGTATCCTTATATTCTTTTTTTATTTCTAAAACAGCTCTATCAAAATCATCAAAAATAGGTAAAAATTCTTCTACAATATTTGATCTAGCAAAATCTTCCCACTCGGCACGTTCCTTTGTTACCCTTTTTTTGAAATTATCAAAATCTGCATTAACTCTTATTAATTGAGCCTTTAACTTATCTAATTCGACCTTTTCAATACTTTCAGTTTCTTCTTTCTTATGGTTTTTCTTGTTTTTTATTTGTTCATCTTTATTCATAATAAGCCCAACTAAAAATTTAAAGTTATACAAAAGAACTGTAACGAATACACTTATTTTAACATATAAACACTATCAAGAAAACGCCTTACAACAAACAAAAACTAAATTTCTAATTTCAAGCCTAAAAAATCTTTTATAAAACTTAAAATTCGACTTTCTGTAAAAAAGCATCTTTTTCTGGAATAAATAGGTAACTTATTTTCTTCAAATTTAACAATTCCCCGTCTGTCAAAAGTAAACTTATTAAAACCCGTCTTTGGTTCATTAATTAAATGAAATGGTATATATAAAATCCATTTTGCAATCTCTTCTGAATGCATTTTTAGATGACCAGGCTTATTTGTTAAACCAAACCACCCTGTACCTTTAATCCTAATCTCTAAATCAACGGCACGCTTATGCCGCGGTTCCGGCAAAACATGATCTCCAATTAAATTGTGAACCAAATCCCCATAAGAATGTAAATTAAACAAATATCCAACAACATTCATATTTGCTTCATAGTCAGGAATGTCGTTTGGAGTTCCAAGTGTATAAACTGCATCCATTAAAAAATCTTTATTTATGTTTTTATTTAACAATTTTTCTTCTTTATACTTTTTTACTTCATTGCAAACTTGCTCATAGTATTTTTGATCCCACTCGTTAGGATTAGCTTTTTTAACTTCCACGCCACCACTTTTATTAACTATCTGATCCGTTTTACTTTGTACTATTATTGGCGTATCTATTGGCTGCAGTTGCAAAGCAACAGCTAAAATTTGACTCGCAGCCTTTATAACATGTCCTCCATAACTATGCCCAATAAGAATTATTTCTCGCTCTCCTTGATTTGAAAAATCAACAACAAGCTTGGCCAAATCACGGCCAGCATTAAGTCTTTCTTTATGTGTGATCCCACCAAGAAATTGCTTCCAAACAAAAGGATACACCTTTTGACCAATAACACTTGCAGAAATACTTAAAGCTTTATGGAAATAACCTCCAGGCTTATACCACTCCATTTCATCACCCCAAGCACCATGAGTAACAATTGCAACAGAATTAAGTTGAAATTGCAAAGTTAATAAAGCACACACAAAAAATATCTTTTTTTTCATCACACCTCTCCAAATTTATAAAGTCATTTGCATAAAAAACTTGAAATTAACAAATAAATATTATTTAATCTTATAAGGATAAAAGTTTTAAAATTAAACAAATAATATAAAAACAATAATTTTTATGAAAAATAAAGAAATACTAAAAGTCGAAGACTTAAATGTAAGATTTGATGATGTACAAATTTTATCTAACATAAACTTTTCTTTGAAAAAAAAGGATGTATTAATAATACTGGGGCCCAATGGTTCTGGAAAATCAACTCTATTAAGAGCGATTTTAAATCTCATACCACATACAGGTAAAGTATTATGGAATACAAAAGACATAAGCTATTTACCCTCTCAAGAACTTCTTATTAGAAAAAATATACCACCAATAAGCATTGAGGAATTTTTTAAATTTAAAAATACTACAAAATCAGAAGTTACATCAATTATAAAAAGTGTAGGACTAGAGGAATCTATACTTAAAAAAGAATTTTCCCAACTATCAACAGGCCAATTTCAACGAATGATTATTGCATGGTCACTTGTCAACAAACCCAAAGTTTTAATATTTGATGAACCAACTTCTGGAATTGATATTGGTGGAGAAGAAACAATATATACATTGCTCCACAAATTTTGGGAAGAATATGGCTTAACAATAATTTTAGTAACACACGATCTTAATATTGTTTGGGAACATGCAAGTAAGGTCCTGTGTTTAAACAAAAAGATTACATGCATGGGTGAACCTGAAAAAATATTAACCCCAGAAAATTTAAAAAAAATATATGGTACCGGTATAAAATTCTATAAACATAGGCATAAAAAATGATTTACTCTCAACTAACACTTGCACTTATTATGGGAATATTTGTGGGCGGCTTAGCTGGATACATAGGCTCATTAATGATGACAAAGAGGATGGCTCTTATGGGAGGAGCACTCGGACATTTAGCATTACCAGGGATAGCACTAGCTCTTTACTATCACTTTGATGTTTCCATAGGCGCTTTAATTTTTTTAATTTTTGGAATATCTATTATTTGGGGAATAGAACAAATTACAAATCTACCAACAGAAGCAATAACGGCTATTGTTTTCCCTGCAGCAATGTCAGTAACATTTCTATTTTTACCTAAAGGTAAAGCAATTCCAGCATTAATTGGTGATATATCTTCGATAACATACAAGAGTATGTTAACAACAAGCATTATTGCTTTATCTATTTTTATAATTACTAAAAAAATCTTTTCAAAAATGGTACTAATGAGCATAAGCTCTGAAATCTCAAAAGTTTCCGGTATTAATACTAAACTTTACAACTTTTTATATCTAGCATGTATAGCAATCACTATAGCCTTAGGTGTCAGAATAGTTGGAGGCTTAATGACAGCAGCTCTTGTAGCCATACCAGCAAGTACAAGTAAAAATTTAAGTAAAACTTTATTCAGCTATTCATATTTATCTATGTTTTTTGGAATAATCTCCAGCATTATCGGTATATTATTATCCCAATATACAGGAATAGAGGCTGGACCACTAATCATAATTTCAAGCAGCACAATGTTTTTAATATCATTATTACTAAAAAAAAGATCTTAATTTTCCGTTGAATCTAATTCCAAATCAACAACAATTACTGTAATATCATCAGAAATACCGGCAATACAAATAGACCTATTTTCAGCTTCCCTACACAAGCCCTGAGACAAATCTTCAAACTCGAAACTATCTTGACTAGATATACATTCTATCAAAGCAAAAACTTCTTCATTTTTAACAACATCCCAAAAACCATCACTCGCTAAAATTAAATATTTTTCAGCACCAGTTAAATTATATGTAAAAACTTCAGGCAACGGTTTAAAACCTTTAGACTCAAATATAAGATCACCAAAGGAACTGTACATCGTTGTAGAATAAGAATGAGAACTATCAGAACTTTCAGCCATAAAATTACGTCCCAAATAAAAACAAGAATCTATTGATGCATCTTCGCCACACTCTGCTTTTAACTTTACATCTGAACCTAAAAAGCCATTTAATCTGTCAAATTCATCTTTATCTTCTATCCACTCCTGAGTACATAAATTAAAAAAATAAATTGTTAACTTACTCTGTTTCCTATCAAATTCAAAAAATTGCTGATAACTCCCACAAAGCTCCGATTTAGATGGACTATTTACAAAAATCTTTCGATACAAATCCAAACCATTTTTACACAATAACAAAGAGGTATCATTTTCAACATCAACCTTTTGATCTTTTGTTGAATATAAAATTTTACCATCTTTAGAAACAAGAACGCTTCTAGAATCCCCAACATTACAAAAACAAATTCGATCGTCAAAAATCGTTGCACTTGTTGCCGTCGAACCAACAAAGAAATTTAATTTTTTATTTTTAATCAACTCTTGATTTAGAACACGTATTGTCTTTTCATAAGCTCTTGCCAAACGGCCCGGGACCTCCAATTGCATCTTAAACTCTTTACTCAAAGCTCCTAAAAAATTATCTTTTAAAAAAGAAGAAACACCCCCTCCACAAAAATCTCCAGTAATGGGATTCCTGCCATGACCGTCAAAAACAGCAAAAGAGTGTAAGCCTTGCTCTTCATCTAATTTAATATCAAAAGTATCTTCATTTTTGTGCCTAGGCTCAAACTTTACTTTTCCCCCTTCAACTCCAGATTCAATCTCTAAAATGTTTTCAAGAGAAAAAGATGAATATCTAATTGCAAAAAGATTTTGAAATAAAAATAAAACAATCAATGAAAATTTGCTTAACCTTTTAATATTATTCATAAAATACTCCTAAATATAAACAAACATTTCAACACATTGCTTCAAAAAAGGAACAATTATCATGAAAGCAAAACTTTGATAATATAAATCTAAATGTAATACAAATCAAGTGGTATAAAAAAAAGGAACAGTCTTTTGTTTTAAGATAAAAGCCTTTGTCTCTTTTTTTTATATTTATCCTTTACATTTTCTTTTAATTCATTAGTATATTCAATCTCACAAGAGTATATTTTTCATTATTTTACTTAGCTTTTTACGTATTACTTGGGATTCTTAATTTCTATGAAAAACATCAAAATAAATTCAATCATAAAAATCTTTTTATTTATTGGCCTAATTACAAATGTATCCATAATCCCATCCATAGCTATTTACAATCCAGCATTAGAAATCGAAGAAACTATTTGCAATGAAGATATAAAAACCTCCAGTCTCGATAACTCAATTTTAGTAAAAAACGAATTAACAGAAATAAAAATAACTGCCCATGAAACAACCACAAATGGCTCTATTAAAATTACAGGACTCCATATTCATAGTACTCTTTATGGAGATGTAAACCTATGTAGAACATACAACGTAGAAGCTCTATTAATTGATATTATAACTAATCCATATTTTTTTAGACTCTTTAGAATAAATCAATACGGATTAAGCGTTTATGGTGAATTTAAAAAAGTCATTTTAAATCGAAAAGATTTTCCTAAATATACAAGAGGGGACCACTCAATAGGTATCGCAATAATTTTAATACATCTACATAGGCCTATAACTGAAATAATCTGTGCCCTTTTACACGACTACACACATACAAAAGGCTCTCACTTGGGAGACTCGCTATTAAGAAGACTTATTCAGGAAGAATTTAATGATAAAATTATAAATTCAATTAAAAAACAAATAAATAACTCTCAAGAAAAAAAATCTGCAATCCAAGATATGATTTTTGAATGGTACTTTAAAAAAACTGGAATAATAAAAACTTTATCTAAATATAATATCGAAACAAATGGTATATTGCTGAAAAACAATCCGGTAATAAAACAATCTGCTCCCGAATTGTGTGCAGATAATCTAGAATATACACTAACAGGTTGCTTTCTTGCCAAAATATTAAATGCAAAAGAAGTAAATAAGATTATTAATTCTCTTACAATAATTAACGATAGTATTTGGATTTTCAGACATAGTGCTAGAAAGCATGCAATAATGCTTTCAAAAGCATCTATTAAATTTGATAAAATAAATTCTGCAGCACCATGGAGTGCAATAATGAATTATTATGGAGCAATACTTTTTGAAATAGCATTAAGAAGTAAAATAATAAATGTAAATGAATTGATATTTGCGCCAAATATCAATGATGAAGAAATCTGGAAAAAAATAACATCTCAGAAAGATAATCCTGAAATCGCAAGCTTAATAGAAAAAATTAAAAATCCAAGTACAGTATTAAAAAAACACTCAGGAAAAAGAACGAATAATCATCAATATAAATTAGTTGTTTTAAAACCAAGAGTCATAGATCCATTTGTTACATCAAGAAACGGGAACGTTTTACCATTGAGCGAAACACATGGAACTGTAAGAAATATGCTGAAAAGACACAACGTTGTTGAAAGCGGAGTTATTTGTAAAATATTAAATTTAGATAAATATTTATTAGGTGAAAGAGAAGCTATCATAGGCAACTAAATCACAATAAATTCTCCAAAATCATGTTTTGGATTCAAATAAATAGTAATATAACCGCGATCATATTGAACAAATTTATTAATTCCAATCTGTTTTAGTAAATTATGAATTTTTTGAATCCCCAATTTAACATCCCCAGAATAATTTTTAAGTTCAATTTCAACAAAATCACCTAACTTTCCAACTTTATCAAAAGCAAACTCAAAAGTATCATATAAATAAACAGTTCGTTGTTTTTGAATTTTTATAACTTCATCAAAACCTAAATTATCAAAAATCTGTAAAGCTTTAGAGATATCACTAACACTAGTTTCTACCTCATTAACACTCAACGTTTTTCCAGATTTATCAATCTCCCGCTTTTTAAAAGTCACAAAATGCCCCCTATTGGTCGCCCGAACCCTCAAAAAACTTAAAGCATCGCTATAACCTTCGCCCGAATCTGTATAAAAAGTTTTCTCTGAATTATTTAAATAATAATCCGTTATATCAAAGTCACCAATAAATTTAGCATTATTAGCTAGCCAGTTTTTTATGCTCTCTTCTTGTTTTAAATCAACTTTTATTTTAATTTCTACTTCTTTTTGCATTTTTACCTCAGTAAATTATATTTGTTATATAAGCTTTATTTGTAAATATATTAACCAAATTTAACAATGAATTATTATATGAAAAATTTATTACTAAAAACAATATACGGCGAATTTGAAGTTCAAGAACCATTAATAGAACTAATAAATACCAAAGCAGTTCAACGACTAAAAGGCATACATCAGCGAGGAATAAGCGATTACGTAGATAATAAACACTCAAATTTTGTCTCCAGATATGACCATAGCATTGGAGTTCTTGCTCTTTTGATAAAATATAATGCTGATATTAAAACTCAAATCGCGGGACTTTTACACGATGTATCTCATACCGTTTTTTCCCACGTTGGAGATTTTATATTCAAACATAAGGGACACAAATCATCCTACCAAGACGATATTCACAAGTGGATTTTAGAACAACAAAATCTAGAAAACAACTTACAAAAATATAAAATCTCTTTAGACGAAATAGTCCACACAAACAGCTTTCATAGAATTTTAGAACAAGATTTACCAGATATTTGCGCAGACCGGCTAGATTATTGTTTAGAACAAGCATACCACGAAAGTTTAATAACTGACCAAGATATAACAGATATATTAAACGATCTAGAATATAAAAGAGAAAACTGGTTTTTTTCAAATATCATTATAGCAAAAGAATTCGCTAATATCCCTTTATACTTAATAGAAAACGATTGGGCCAATCCATTTTATATTTATAGTTATAAGGAACTAGCCAAAGCCTTAAGATATTCGCTAGAATTAAATATAATAACAAAAAACGACATACATTTTTCTATCGATGATATTGTTTTAGATAAACTAAAAAATAGCAATAACGTAAAAATACAAGAACATCTTAACAGATCTCTAAATCCCAAAAAACATATAGAGCTATCAACAACTAAAGATTATGATAAAATTCTTTATGGAAAATTTAGAGGAATTGACCCATTAATAAATACAAGCACAGGTTTAAAAAGATTAACTTCTATTGATAAAGAATTTTTAGAAAAATATAAGCATACAAAAAACTTTATTCTTGATGGCTCACCTATAAAATTTTTGTAAAATTTAATCTACAAATTCAAGTCTAAAAACTCTTCAATATTCATATGGTTTAAAAAACAAAGACCTCTTATATTTTTATCCAAAAAATCATTTTTGGCTTTGCTTTTTATACTTTTCAAATTTTCTTGCATAATTTTAATAGCAATCTGAGCAAAGTTTCCCTCATAATTGGAATTTGGAAACATCGCATCAACTTGAGTTTTATAATTTTCCCAAAAAATCTTATTTAATAAATCAAAATCATGTTGAATTACAGGAAAAAATAGATTTGCTTCATCCGATTTAAACTGATGCCAAACATTACGATAACCAATAATTTCTATATTTTTCTTTGTTTTTTCATAAAATTTTCCAATGGCCTCTTGAATAATCAAAAAAATTTTATAGTGAGTTGCTGGCCCAACACCCTTTGAATCTACAGCCAAAGTTAAAATATCAGGATTAATTTTTAATAACAAATCATAAAAATTATCGATATCTTTAGAATATTCACAAGTATTATTCAAATAAAAATCAGCCCGAAAGTGTTTTATATTACTTTTTTTTACTCCAAAAGATTGCCAAACGCATTCTTCTTCAAATTCCCGCACAGAGCCCTTTAAAAATTTTATTGCAAAACTATCTACACCTAACTCCAAATCATTTCTTAAATCTACGATTTCATTTAAAATTAATTGTTTCTTACCCAGAGTTTGATTTAACTTTAAGATTTTTTTTAAAACAAACTCTTCTAGCTGCCCGTTTTTTTTTACTTCAAGAATATTCTTTTCTATTTTAGCAAGAACTTCCAACAGCTCACAACTTCTTACTGCATTAAAACCACTAGTCATCGTTAAAAAACAATGTTTATTATTTGTGTTTTTTATTAAATAATCTATATAAGGCAAATAACCAAGAACCACGTCATCAGGATGAGGAGACGTGTGAAGAACCATCTTATCATTAAACAATGATAAAGCCCTTTCTATCTTTTTTCGTATATTTAGGTTCATACTACTCTTCTAGATTTTTTAAAGCGTCAACTTCCCTTTTAGTTAATCGTCTCCACTTCCCCAATGGTAAACCCGTTTTTGTAAAACCTGCATAATAAAATCTATCCAATTTTTTAACTTTACAATTAAAGTGTTCAAATATACGCCTTATAATTCTATTCCTACCACTATGAATAGCAATATCTACTTCTTTCCCCTTAGAACCAGCAACAAAAGCTAAACTGTCTGGAGCAATAAAACCATCTTCCAACTTTATCCCATTTTTTATAGCAACAAAATCTGCTTTTCTAAGAGGCCTGTCTAAAGTAACCTTATAACCCTTTAATATTTCATACTTTGGATGTGATAACTTTTGTGTCAAATCACCATCGTTGGTTAAAATAATAAGACCAGTTGTTGCTCTATCTAATCGACCAATAGGATAAACCCGACCTACTCCAGAATCTACAATTAAATCCATGATGGTTTTACGATTTTTAGGATCTAAAAGAGTACAAATATAATCTTTTGGTTTATTCAAGATAATGTAAACAAACTTTGGCAAAATCAAAACTTTGCCACCAAATTCAACTACATCTTTCTTTTTAACTGAATAAAAAATATCGGATTCAATTTTACCGTTAATTTTAACTTTTCCTGATTTTATTAAATCAGCAGCCTTACGACGAGGACAAGCTCCGGAACTTGATAAATATTTAAATAAATGCATAAAATATAAACTCTTACTTTAAGTTTGTGTATGAAATAAAAATAACATTATAGTCTATTTTAAATTAAAAAAAACTAAGTCCCTAATTGTTTAATACAAAAAAACGGATTTTCCAACGTTAACTCAATATAACACTTAGTTTTATCTGCAAAATCTTGGGTTTCAAATGTATTTCTAAACATTAGACCAAATTTAATATTAGCCAAAAGATCAATAATATAATTCCAATCTATAATTTTTCTATTTTCAATACCATTAATAACATCTTTAAGCACCATCCCTATCCAATTACACTCAAACTCTATTATGCAATTATTAGTAATATCTCCATTTATATATAAATAGTCACCCGAATACTCAATCATTACATCGCCAAAATTAATATCCCTCTTTAGTTGTCTAAAAAATTTTATCATGTTTACTTCTTTTTTAAACTGTTTTGAGCATCCATCTGAAAAAATTCTACCTGACTTACATTCCACGCAATAATCACTGGTAACAACATCAAACTCAGTTTCTCTCAACTCTACAATTTCTATTAAACCTTCTTCATAATAATCACCGCGATCTAACACAAAATTAAATTTAGGCCTTCTCTTGTTCTCACTCACGCGTATATCCAATCCAAATCCAATAATATTATGTGACAAAGTATCTTTTAAATGCAAAGCTGACTCTAATTCAAATAGTGCTCCATTAGGATGTTTTGCAAAATAAACTTTATTCGGAAAACAACTCTTTTCATAATCAATAATATTATTTAAAAGATGTTGTAATCCTGGCTTACCTGCAAAATTATATAAAGCTAAATCTACAACCTCTAACCGACTTAAACCAGATAATGAGACAAAAAAAAAGAAGGTTATAAAAAAACCTTCTTTTAACTTTTTAAGAATAAATCTAAAATTACCAAAATCATCACGTAAAGATAGTAATATATCCATCATAAGTCCCTCCCCAAAAAATTCTCATTGATGAAATTACTCTAAATAAATCTCGTATATAAATTTTTATTGAAATTTTCATGCAATCCCCAAAATTATTTCCAATCTAACTTTAGAATATTAATTTACATTCGCTCTATTCAAGAAAATTAAAAATTTTAAGATAAAAGGCGGCATTAAAAAGAAGTCTGAAGTTTTTTAGATAAGTTTTATAAACTTGTAGAAAATTTATAACAAAAAAGACCCAGATTTTCATCTGGGTCTTAAATTTAGATCCCCGGCAGTACCTATTTTTCCGGGCCGTCTCCAGCCAAGTATTTTCGGCGTAACAGGCTTTACTTCCGTATTCGGAATGGGAACGGGTGTTACCCTGTTACTATCGCCACCAGGAAATTTTTTCCGTCTTCGCTTAAAAGCTATGACGTGATTTTTCAATTCAAAATTTTTAAAGATCTGGCCTTGCTCGCTTATTCTACCAAAGATAAAATAAACGAGCAAGATAAATTCAAAATATTTGTAGCAGTAATTATAAAGTAATTACACTTAGTTTTTATTGTAGCATAGATAAAACTATCGATCTATTAGTACTGGTTAGCTCCATGCCTTACGACACTTCCACACCCAGCCTATCAACCTTGTAGTCTTCAAGGGATCTTCAAAGTAATCTTCATCTTACAACTTAGGCGAACCTAAGAAGCTTAAATCCAATCACGGGATATCTAATCTTGAAGTAGGCTTCCCACTTAGATGCTTTCAGCGGTTATCCCTTCCGAACCTAGCTACCCAGCGCTGCTTTTGGTAAACAACTGGAACACTAGAGGTTCGTCCATCTCGGTCCTCTCGTACTAGAGACAGATCTTCTCAAATATCCTACGCCCACGATGGATAAGGACCGAACTGTCTTACGACGTTCTGAACCCAGCTCGCGTACCACTTTAATTGGCGAACAGCCAAACCCTTGGGACCTTCTCCAGCCCCAGGATGTGATGAGCCGACATCGAGG
>DAOVPV010000002.1 GCA_030629005.1 bacterium
CTTAAACCCTAATTCTGTATTTTTAGTAACTAGTCCAAAAGCAAATCTATATAAACATAACAGCAGATTTACTTCTTCTGGAAAACGATACTTTTTCCCAACTTCTTTTCTCAAATTCTGCAATTTTAATAAACAACTTAACATTTCTTGCGCAATATCCGAAGACAATTTTTCAGATAATATACTTTGTAAATTATTTAATTCATTAGGAGAAGAATCCTTATGCTTACTCCCCCCTTCTTTACACAATTGGCTTTCATTATTTGGGAGCCGAGACGACAAAGCTCCTACAACCGCCCAAATATCTGTAAAAATATGAATCGTAAAAAAATATACAATTATAATAAAAAATTTTTTCACAATGTTTCCCTAATAACCTTTTTTTTCTATTTAAACCTAAATTTTATAACTCACTTATATTCGTAAAAATTGGATACGTATTATAATAAAATGGAAAAAAAAAACAAATATCTAAACATCAAAACCAATAATAACCTTAAAAAACGATGAAAACTAAGTATTTTATAGAAATTTTATTTTTTATAGATTATAATGAAATGGGTTGAATGATAAAAAAGATCACTTAACCCGTTTATTATCTTAACTAAAAACATTAATTTTAACCTATTTTAACTTGTAGGGGGTAAAAATGGAGAACGAAACCCGCCCAGATATTAGAAATATCGCCATTATCGCACACGTAGACCACGGAAAAACAACTCTTGTTGATCAAATGTTAAAACAATCTGGAACCATAGAAACCAAAGATGAAGTCTCAGATAGAGTTATGGATTCTGGTGATATAGAAAAAGAACGTGGCATTACTATTACCGCAAAAAACACCGCAATCGTCTTACCAGAAGCAAAAATTAACATTGTAGACACTCCTGGCCACTCAGACTTTGCTGGAGAAGTAGAAAGAACACTACAAATGGTAGAAGGTTTCTTACTTTTGGTAGATGCTGCAGAAGGTCCATTACCAGGAACACGGTTTGTACTCCAAAAAGCATTAGCCTTAGATTTAAAACCAATAGTACTCATAAATAAAATAGACCGAAAAGATGCAGACATTGAAAGAATAGAAGAAGCAATTCATGAACTATTTTTGGAACTGGCTTTAAAGGATGAACACTTAAACTTTAAAGTACTTTACGGTTCTTCAAAATTAGGCTTTGTATCAGAAGACCCAACCGCAACATCTGGAACAATACAACCGTTATTTGATGCAATATTAAAAGAAATCCCAGAACCCAAAGGTTCTACAGAAGACCTACAAATCTTAATAACAAATCTAGACCACTCTGAATACTTAGGTCGAATCGGCATAGGTAGAGTTTTTAATGGTTCAATTAAAATTGGCGATCAAATTATTACAACAAAAAATAACTACATCAGTAAAAAAATGGCAGTTACAAAGCTATACCAATTTGAAGGTCTTAAAAGAGTTGAAGTTGAAAGCGCCAAATACGGTGACATTATAGCAATTACTGGTTTTGAGGAAGAAATAACAATAGGAACAACTATTTGTAATCCCGAAAAACCAAATCCAATAGCATATACAGAAATAGACGAACCTACTCTTTCCATTTTTATAGGTGTTAACAAATCTCCATTTTCAGGAAAAGAAGGAAAACTTCTTACATCAAGACAAATCAGAGAACGCTTATTTAAAGAATTAAAAACAAATGTTGCATTACGCATAGAAGAAACAGACAGCACAGAAATGTTTAAAGTCTCTGGTCGAGGCCAATTGCACTTAGGTGTATTAATAGAAACTATGAGACGAGAAGGCTTTGAACTACAAGTTTCTGCACCTGAAGTTATTTATAAAGAAATAAATCATAAAAAATTTGAACCTTATGAACTTTTAATATTAGATGTAAAAGAAGAATATCAAGGCTTTGCTATGGAATATTTAGCAAAACGGAAAGCTGAACTTTTAAATATGGTTCACTATACAGAAGGTAAAGTTCGGCTAGAATTCAAAATACCAGCACGAGGCCTTATAGGTTTTAGAAATATTTTCATGACAAATACTCGTGGAACAGGTTTAATGAACCATAGATTTCATGATTACGAACCCTACGCAGGAACAATTTTAGGCAGAACCAAGGGTGCACTTATTTCTATGGAAAATGGAGCAACAAGAGGCTACGCCTTAGATGCTCTACAACCAAGAGGAACATTGTTTGTAGCCCCAGGCGCAGAAGTCTACGAAGGTATGATTGTGGGTGAGCACTCTAGAGAAAATGATCTTGACGTAAATCCTACAAAACAAAAAAAACTAACTAACATGCGTGCATCTGGATCTGATGATGCTGTAAAACTAGCTCCACCAAAGATTCTGAATATAGAGGAATCTTTAGAGTGGATAAAAAACGATGAACTTATAGAAGTAACTCCAAAATCTATCCGATTAAGAAAAAAATTCTTAAAGTCATTCGAAAGAAAGCGCGCAAATAAATAATATGAATAAAAATAATGGAATACTAATATCGCTAGAAGGTATCGATGGTTGCGGAAAAACTCTTTTAGCCAAAAATTTAGAACTGGAACTAAAGAAACAAAACCTACCAATTCTTTTAACAAAACAACCAGGCGGCACTCAACTAGGAATAGGTCTACGTAAAATCTTACAGGAAAATAAAGATCAAACATGCCCAATGGCAGAATATCTTCTATTTGCAGCAGACAGAGCTCAACACATAAAAAATGTAATTAAACCGGCTCTTAATGAAAATAAAATTATAATTTCAGATAGGATGGCAGACTCTTCTGTTGCTTACCAAGGCTATGGAAAGGATTTAGACGTCGAAAAAATAAAATATATAAACAGCTGGGCCATGCAAGGCATAAAACCAAACTTAATCCTTTATATAAAAATAAACATAGAAACGGCAAAAAAAAGAATTTTTGCAAGAAACGAAGAATTAACATCTTTTGAAAAAGAAACTGAAATTTTTTGGAGAAAAGTTATTGATGGATATTCTGAAATCTTTGCCAAGAAAAAAAATGTTTATATCTTAGATGGTAAAATGACGCCAAATCAATTAACACAAATAGCTTTAGATAAAATTTTAACTTTATATAATAAATAAAACATCTTTTAATATATATAAAAACCCAATTTTGCATTTGTTTGACTCAAAAAAAACATAATTAATATACTCATCAGTAAAATAATATATTTAAATTATTGCTTTATGGTGAATATACTATGAATTTAAAAAAAATATTTTTTTGGAGTTTAATATTAATTTATTCAAATATTTCAGCCTTCAAACTAAGTCTTCATGAAAATGCAAATAACGAATTAGACGGCTATTATCAAAGATATCCAAGCAAAAAATTATTAGCAGAAGCAGAACGGGTTGTAGATGAACTTGAAAAATCTTTCTACGCTTATCCCACCGATATAAACACATTAACAGAAAAATATTACTGTGATTGCTCTTCGATTCTCTTTCATTTTCTTGCATTGAGTTTATATAAATGGGCAGAAAAAATATACGCTTATGCGGTTCTTACAAGACACCACCACAGAAAAAATACTCCTCCAATAAGACGCCCTTTGGCCGAAGACTTCACAAACTTTTTTATAAATCACAACCCTGAACTTGATATTTTTAAAGGCTGGGAAGTTATATCTTATCGCCAAGATCTTCAACCTGGAGATATAATTGCAATTAAATATGAAGACGGATCAAGTAGCACAGGTCACGTTTTAATTTTAGCAGGAGAACCATTTCAGCGCTCAGACTTCGGAGGAGCATATCCAACACCAGCAGGATATTCTGAATTTCTTATAAGAATAATAGACTCATCAGGCAGCCCACACGGAACTTCTGCAACAGACTATCCAAGAATGCCTGACAGTAGAACAAATAATCCTAAAAATATTGATGAAAGTGGTGTTGGATTTGGCTACATGGTTTTATTAACAAAAGATAGTGATCCGCTAAGTACAAAAAGAATTCATGGATGGAGAAGATCAAACCTTTCCGGTTCAAAACTTTATAGAAATGAGCCGTCAGACTTGCCATCAGGCAGCTATACAACCAGACCAATCCGTTTTGGCAGAGCTATATCATATGATAGTAATCCTGAAAAATATTCCGACTATTATGGAGTTAACGTTTACAAATTAGAAGCATATAAAAATTTAGCGACTCATACCATTACAGATGACTCTGAATAAACGGGAAATAATACTCCTGAAGAGGGATAATAAAAATCTAGAAAATATATTTTTATTAAACATAAAAATATACTATATTAAAAATGATTTTTTTAATAACTAGATCCTGAAACAAGTTCAGGATGACAATTAAAAAGAACTTTATCTCCCTTGTCATTCTGAACTTGTTTCAGAATCTAGTCCTAATAATAATTTACATATTTCACTGTAATCTAGTAAAAATTAAGCTTCAATAAATTAAACCTGGGCACATTTATGAATAAAACAAATATTCCAACACAACTATTTGTAGGCGACAAAGAGACATTAGAAAATGAAACCGAGTTCTTTTTACAACAAAATCTTTGTTTAGAAAACAATGGGAAAGATTGCTATTGCAATGACTGTCGCAAAATTAAAAATCGACAACACGAAAATGTTATATTTATAAATCCAGAAAAAACCTACTCCGTTTCAGACTTAGATATAATTTTTGAAACAGTTTTTCTTGGCTTGGAAAATAACCAAAAATTTTTCTTTATTCTACAAAAAGCCCAAAATTTAAGTCTTTCTACATCAAATAAACTTTTAAAAGTTTTGGAAGAACCGCCAACTGGATATAATTTTATTCTACATACAAATAATAAAAACTTGATGCTACCAACAATAGTTTCCAGATGCTTTATAAAAGTATTTAAAGAATCTGATGATAGCAACAACGATCACCTTATTTTATCATTTTTTTATGAACAAAAATTCAATCATCCGCAAGAGTTTGATAAAGCTTTTAAAAATATAAATCCCTCTGACGGACAAAGTGCTGAATTGTTAGACAATATGTTGAATTACTATTCACAAAAAATTATTTTTCTAAATAAAGGTCAAGGTTCAACAAACCTTTCTAACAACCTGGATTTTTATAATTCAATTCTTTGTTTTTTAAAAAATAAATTAAATAAACTGCCACAATCAGGAAGTTCAAAAATATTCTGGAAAAACTTATACATAAATTTCCCACAAAAAAGATTTATAAACTAGCTCCACTACATGAAAATAAACGCTAATTTACGAAGAATATTCTACAAAATTTATTTCTATCTACTCTCTTCTATAGAAATACAACTTATAATTACACTTGTATCATTGCCAATTTTAACCTCCTGGGGATTGCCAATATCTAAAATGACACTTATTGGAAACCTAGTCTTTTTACCATTCTTAACAATATTTTTAGGATTAAGTTCTATAATTTTTTTTACAGAACTTTTATACATCCCAAATAATATAATTATTTATTTATTAGAAAAAACAACAAACTTCTGGCAAGCTATTATGCTTATTGGAAATAAAAATTGGTTAATCCCTTTTGGAAAAACCAATATTTTCATTCTACTTACAATTCCCATATTCACTTTTTTAATAATAAAAAAGAGAACAATAACAAAAAATAAACGGATTTTGTTATTAATCCTTTTACTATTTTCTTATGGTTTTTTATTAAAAATAAAAACAAATCTTCTTGCTCCAAACCAAATAACAATAGAAGATAAGCTTGTAATTAAAAAAGATAAAAAAAATAAACTCAAAATAAAAGATTTAGGCCTATTTGCCAGAAAAGAATCCATAGAAAAATTCGTTGAATATAATCTTAGACAAGAAATTATAAAAAACTACGGAACATTAAATATAAAAAGACTAAGCGTTAAAGGCGCAGGGATAAGAACATTTAAAGCAATTATATCCATGTCTAAGTTTTTTAATTTGGAAGAAGTACGGTTGCCATATTTTAATAAAAAACTTACAAAATATGGTTGGAAGTTGTTTTTTGATATGAAAAGAACACTTGAAAAAAACAATATCAAACTTATACGGAAATAAATATTAACTTTTAATTTTCTTCTCTAATACCCTTCTCCAAGACTCATTACCAACCAAGTGATCTAATAAATAAATTTTACCAAAGCTTATTAACTTAGATTCCTTTGGATATAAATCAAAAAGTGTATTTAATATAACTGGAGAAATTTTAGCAACCTCAGCCTTTTTTATATCACTAAAATGCAAAAATACCCCTTGACAAATTTCATTTTTATGTTTAGGAAAAATGCTTTTGCCCTGCATAGAAACAGGTTTAAACTGAACAGGTTCAAAATAAACACCTTCAAACTTTTTTGAATTTAAAATACTGGCCAACTTCTGACCATCAACCCATGGAGCACCAATTTGTTGAAATGGAAATGTTGTTCCACGTCCTTCTGAATAATTTGTACCTTCTAAAAAAACAGTGACGGGATAAGAATAAACAGCTTCTAAATTAGCCAAGTTTGGCGAAGCTGATAAATATTTTCCAGATTTATAATAATTTTTGAAATTTTTCTTATTATATAAATTTATAATGGACAAATTAGCATTTATATCTTTGTTTATATTCTTAGCAATATCACCAATCGTAGAACCATGAATAAAAGGAGTATAAACCATACCAACAAACGATTCTTGTTCTTTTACTAACTCTGGCCCTTGAGGTGGCCAAAAATATATTGGATTTGGAGAATTTACAACAACAACTGGTAAATTATTTTTTGCGGCAGAGTCTAAAACTAATTTTAAAGTACTTAAATATGTATAAGCTCTAATACCAACTTCATGTAAATCTACAACCAATAAATCTAATCCAGACAACATATCCTTCGTAGGCTTTTTATTTTGACCGTGTAGCGAATAAACAGGACAACCCCACGGACTAATATTCTGACTATTTACATGTGCACAGGCGCCAAAATTTCCCTTTAAACCATGCTCGGGAGAAAATAAAGCCGCTAATCTAGTCTTGTTCTTCTGATTTTTTGCAAAATTAAGCAGTAAGTCCGGTAAAAAATGTTTTTTACTATTAATATCTAACCAACTGGCATTGTGACACAATAAGCCAAAGTTCTTATTTTTTATTTTTTTTTTAAATTGATTTAAAATCAAATCTTGCTCTGGTAAATAATTTTTTGTAAGCCTTTTTGTAACTTCCCGTAAGTTTGGCTTTAAAAAGCTTCCTAAATTAAAAATTTTAGAATCTTTTATTATATTTTGTTCATATGGATGGCCCATAGAAAGAATAATTAAATTTAAATTTTCCTCAATATTAAATGTTTCTTCCGATTTTAACTTTTCTAAAATCTCTATTTGAACCGTATCCCAAACACCCTGTGCATAAAAGAAAGTACTTAAAACTATCGTCTTATATTTGTCTTTATTTTCTTTAACAAAGTTTAATACTAAATCTACAGAATTTGTGTCTTTAGCATTAAAAATTAATTCTTTTATATTTACTCCAGACTTTTTTAATTTTTTTGCTAAATAACTACTATTGTTTTTAGTAAACCACTCTTGACCTGGTCGTATTTTTGAAATATCTACTGTAAGCAATAAAGCATTATTAAGATCTAAGTTTTCATAAAACTCTTTTATAGTTTTTGATGCTAGATATTTTGACAACTTTTTTTCAGATAATTCGGAAGAAACATTTAATGTTAATAAATCATCATCTAAATTTAAAAACTTTCTTTCTTTTATAGCTTTAACTTTACTTAATTTATTTTCTAAAACAGCTTGCTCTTTTTCAGAAATACTATCAATTCTTCTATTAAGTGATTCTACTAGCCTAATTTCATCACCTTTATTTTGAGCAGAGTAAATAATAAAATCAAAACCAGCCAACAAAGAATCTAAAGCTAACTCAGATATATCTTCTTTTACCTGAACACCCTTCATAAAAAAATCATCCGTTACCAAAACAGAATTTTTATTTTTTTCTTTTATCCAATTCACAACTTTTGGAGATATACTTGATGGTAAATTTTCAAAAATAGTTGGTAATTTTGCATGTGTGGCCATTATAAAAGGTTCTTTGCGATTTTCTATAATAGAAACAAAAGGGCTTACATGTTTTTCAAATTCTTGCTTAGTACTATTAATCTCAACTTGATGCAAGTGCGTATCCAAACCACCAAGCCCCAAGCCAGGAAAATGTTTGAATACAGGAATAATTCCTTCTGATTCTAGTCCTGACGCAAAGGCAGCCGCGCACTCATAAACCTTTTCTGAATTATTAGAAAAAGTTCTAGAACCCAGTATAAAATTATTCGGATCAAACAAATCTAAACTTGGAGCAAAATTCATATTAATACCACAAGATCGCATTTGCTGACCAATTAACTTACCAGTCAAAAAAGAATATGTTCTGTCTACTTCTCCCAAATTTTTTGGCGCGGGAACTGAAACAAATCCCCCCGGTTCTCCTGGGCGAGAAACAACACCACCCTCCCAATCTACAGCTATTACTAATTTTGGAATATTTAATTTTTTAGCTTTATTTTGCAAAAAATTTGTGAGTATTTTAATTTTCTCTCTGTTTGTAACATGCTGAGTTAAAAGCATAACCCCAGCCGGTTTTGTTTTAGACAGCCATACTCCTAATTCTTGGTGTGAGTCTGTGTTTGGTAAAGTTAAGATAAAAAATTGACCTGAATCGATAGAAAATAGATTATTAAAAATTAAAATTAATAAAAAAAATATTTGTTTAGACATACTCATTCTCCTAATCCATTACCTTTCCCACTTCCCCTCAAAAATAATATCATAAGCAAGAGACAAAAACTTTAAATCCAACTTATGTTTAATAACATAATTATGTAAAGAAACTAAAGTGTTAATACCCTCTGGCAAAATTTTATCTTTAAAAAATAAATCTTTATTAAAATTATTTTCTTTAATAAGTTTTCCTATTTCCAAGCCAATAGAATAATTTCGTCCTATTGAGTTTGTAGAACTCAAATACAAATCTCCAAAACCGGAAATACCATAAATTGTTTCTGGTTGACCTCCAAGTTCTTTGCTAAAAGTTGCTACTTCTTGAAAACTTTTTGAAACCAAATAAGCCAAATAGTTTTGTCCTAAATCTAAACCTGATATTAATCCCGCTAATAAAGAAATTATATTTTTTAATGCTGCACCAACTTGAACGCCTATAATATCCCCAGAAACTTCTGTTTTAAAGAAATCATTTTCTAAAGCATTTTTAACTGTATTTGCTACATCTTTATTATTACCAGCAATAACAGAATATGTTTGTCTTTTTTCTGCAATTTCATGCGCAAAGTTTGGGCCAGCTAATACCAAAATATTATCTTTATTTATATTTAATAAATCTTGAATAATTTGAGTTGGAAATAAAAAAGTAGAACCCTCTATACCCTTACTCAAACTTACCATAATCTGGTCTGGGATTATAAATTCTTTTGTTTTTTCTAAAATAGTTCTTAAATATTTAACTGGTATGGCTATAAAAAGAATATTTGAGTCTTTTGTCGATTCTTGCAAACTAGTGGTAGCTGTTATATTTTCTGATAATTTAAATCCAGCAAAATATGTTTTATTTTCATGTTCAAAATTAATTTGATTTACAACAGATTCTTCATAAGCCCATAATGAAACTTCATAATCGTTATTTGCAAGTATAGTAGCAATAGAAGTTCCAAATGCACCAGCACCCAAAATAGAAATCTTCCCTTTCATAAACTCCCCTTTTTTCACGTTACACTACTTCCCAAAATTACGCTGAACCCCCTCAAAATCATTTAAACATTTTTGTAAGTGTTCTTCCGTAATTTCCGGCCAAAAAATATCTATAAACATCAATTCCGAATAAGCAGCCTGGTATAATAAAAAATTGCTCAATCTTGCGCTACTACTTGTTCTTATAATTAACTCTGGATCTGGAATATCTTTAGTCCATAAATAATCTTTAAAACTGTCTTCTGTGATCGAAGCAAGATCTAAAGTTCCAGATTTTATTTTAAGAACAATATCCTTTGTTGCATTAACAATTTCACGTCTACCACCATAGCAAAATAAAAAATTTAAATTCAATTTATCGAATTTTTTTGTAGCATCTTCAAGTTTTTCGATAACAGGCCTTAAATCATCTGGGAAAAACGATTTGTCACCTATAAAACGAACTCTTATTTGCTTTTCTATAAACTCATTTAATTGATTTTTTGCCTGCTCAGCCAACATAGAAAACAAATATTTTTTTTCTTCTTCTGATCTATTAAAATTTTCTAAAGAAAAAGTATAAAAAGAAAGATATTTAACCCCTTTTTTCATACAAAATTTCATTGTACGTTTAAAGGCTTCCATACCAGACTTATGGCCAAATATAGATTTTAACTTATTATTTCTCGCCCATCGACGATTTCCATCCGGAATTATTCCCAAATGCTGCATAGAATCTCTCCAAAAAATAAACTAATTTCCTAGGAGTAATATGTCATAAAATATAATTTTTATCAAAAATATACTTTTTACAAAAAAAAATCACGTTTTTCATTAAAAAACAACAAAACTTTTTATTTCTATTTGACATGCTTTTATATAAGAAATATTATAAATAGACTATTAAAACGGTATTTTTTGATCCTACAAAAGAACTATTTTTCTTTTTTGTAGAAAAAATAATTTAAAGAGAGTAACATACCTCATTGGGGAGGAATAAAAATATGAAAAATAAAATAAAAGCCATCATTTTTGATATGGATGGTACAATAATAAACACTGAAGGTCTCTGGAAAAAAATAATTTTTGATTATTTAAAAAACAGAGGTATAACTAAATACACTCCAGCATTTTTAGATAGAATGAAAAATTCTTCTGGTGGTGGTCTAATTAATACTAGCACTATAATGAAAGAAGAATTTAAATTTGAAGAAAGCATTCCTGAATTAGTTGCACAAAAAACACTCATTTCTTTAGAGTATATGCAAAAATATCCGATTCAATTTATAAATGGTTTTCCTGAATTTCATAAAACGCTTAAAGAAAAATTTATTCCTACAGGTATTGGAACTAACTCAAATATAAAAACTCTTGAATTAATAAGTAACAAACTAAACTTTAAAAATTTCTTTGGTAGTAACATGTATTCTATGGAACATGTTGGCAACATTGCCAAACCAAACCCTGCAATCTTTTTACACGTAGCAGAAAAACTAAATATAAAGCCAAGCCAATGTTTAGTTTTTGAAGACTCTATCACCGGTTTTAAAGCTGCAAAAGCAGCCGGCATGGCTCTTGTTGCAATAAAAAATAAATTCAATAAAGATGTAATACATCATGCTGATTTTGCTATAGATGATTACACTCAAGCACATGCGATTATAGAAAAATTATATACAAAATAATTTTTTATCTTACCAACCGTAAAAAGTCTATTTGTTTTATCTTATTCTCATTCATTAATAATCCCCTACAAACTTAGATAAATTTTGTAAAAAATATGCTAAATTAAAACTATGAAAAAAAAAATTATATTTATAACACTTTTACTTTTAATAATAACCAGTGTTATATGTTATTATATAACTTTTTATCATAATAAAAAAAAGAACCACAAGCCAGATATAAATATAATACAAAAAGCAGCAAGTATGGCTGACATAAAGATTAATTCATTTGTATTACAAAAGTTATTTCCAAACAAAAATACTCAATTAAAAATAAAAGCTAAAAGCGGACAAATCTACAGACTGAAAAACTTAGTTGAATGTTATGATGTAAAAATTAAATTTAAAAATCACAGTCAAAAAGTAGCCATCTTTAAAACACCAAAAACTGTATTTGATATGAAAAATAATTTTTTGGAATTATCTGGTGGCGTTAAAAGTATTTTATTAAATAATACACTAAATTAATTATCTTTTTTCTTTAACAGCACATCCCTTGGAGGAAAATATAAAGGTAACGTTTTTTTGTAAACATTCTCCTCTGCTGGTAAAAAATTTACAAAAATAATGCGTTCAACATTCTTCCAATTATTATTTGTCTCCATCCATTCACGAACAGTATCACAAGCAACTTTTGCAAACAACCAAGGTTGCGACTTATAGGCACCAGCAAAAATACCCGAACTTACACCACAAAAAGCAAATGTTTTCAAACCACACGCTTTGAAAAGTTCTAATGCTGTCCAATAAGCTGACTTCAATTGCAAAAAGTCCCCTCCAGAACGGAAATCAGGCCCAACCGTAGAAATAACAAAGCGAGCTGGTAGATTATGGCCATAAGATATTTTAGAAAAACCTGTCTGACAACCACCTAAAGTTCTATTTTCTTTTTTAAGATTTGAACCTGCAGCTCTGTGAATCGCTCCATCAATACCACCACCACCTAACAATCCCATATTCGCAGCATTCAAAACTGCATCAACTTCAAGGGTTGTAATATCACCCTTATATAGAGAAATTTTATTATTTATACTTTCGTTATATTGATAATAAGCAAAAGCTGGTTTTGGTAAATTTTTTAAAGCTTCGGACCAAGATGAAATTCGATCAACTGTTACATATGCGTCTCCACATTTATACTTCGATCGCTTTTCTTCGCGACCAGGCTCACCAATTTCACCTTCTAAAATTGCATCGACAAGAAACGATTTATTCCCAACAGGATTTTTATTTGAACTTTTTTCTAGAAATTCTTCTATCTTTTCAAATGAACCGACTTTAAATTCAAGTTTGGCTTTATATAAATTTTTTATAAAAGCATCTATATCTTCCCCTTTTTTAAATACATAATTAATATTTTTATTATTAAGTTGAACATTTTTAAATATTACTGCAGAACAAGGTGAAATACTTCCCCCCGTTTTTATTTCAAATACTTTTATATCATCAAATACTAAAATCGAACTTTTATCTAAACTAACTTCTGTTAAATCTATTTCATTTAAATTTTTTACATTTTTAACTCTTAAAATAGTTCTATTTTTAAGTTCGCAATCATTTAAACTTAAATTATTTAAGTTATCATCTTCAATAACAATCTGACAGCTATCTAATATTTTACCGCAATATTCATCACCCCTCATATTTGCCATTACGCATTGTTCTCTTTCAAGTCTATCCTTTTGGGAAAATACAACTCCAAAATTACAAACTGAAAACATTACTATTATCAATAAGACTCTTTTAGAAATCATTTTTTTTAACATAATATCCCTTAATATTTAAACAACAAAGTAATTAATATACAATCAAATTAATACCAATATTGAAAAGATTAATATTAATTAACTAAAATAATATGGTAAAATATACTTTATAAATAATTTATTAACATAATGAGTAAAAATGATAAAAGAAGAATACAAGGTAAAACTAATAAAACTAATTTCATTTTATATGCCTAATGCAAAAATTTATCTCTTTGGATCCAGAGCTTCAGATGAAGAAAGATATGATTCAGATATCGATATTGCAATAGATTCCGGGAAAAAATCCGATCAAAGTAAAATAGCTTTAATTAAACTTTCTATAAATGACTTAAATATTCCATTTGAAGTAGATATCGTTGATATATATAACCTGCCAGAAAAATTCAAAACTAAAATTAATGAGGAAAAAATTTTATGGAAAAATTAATAGGAAAATTTAAAACATTTCAACAAGCACTAAATGCTTTAAATGATGCAATAGAAATTTATAACTCAGAATCCAAAGAAAAATATCTTCCACACCTAAGAAACTCAAAAATACAAAGTTTCGAATTTTGTATCGATCTACTATGGAAATTCCTAAAACTATATTTTTATAAAATATCAGGTAAAGAACTAGAAAATAGTCCAAAGCCTATATTTAGGCATTGTTTAAGCGCAAAATTAACAACGGAAAAAGAAACCAAACAGTTGTTAAAGATGGTGGATGATAGAAATCTTTCATCTCACACTTATCATGAATCTTTAGCCGAAGAAATAAATGGCAGAATCGAAAATAACTACAAATTATTACAAGAAATGGCCACACGATTAGAAAAAAGAATGAATGGTAATATTTTATAATAAGTTCAAGTAACATTAAATAACCCTACAAGCAACAACAGCATCAACACATTTAGGTTTTAAAGAATATAAAACAGAAGCACAATTTCTCACTGTTGCACCAGTAGTAAAAAGATCATCAACTAACAATACTTTTTTATTTTTAAAAATCTCACTCTGCTTATATTTATTATTTATAATAAAAGCATTTTTTACATTTGAATCTCTAAGACTAATATCCAATTGAGATTGATATTTTGTCTTTTTATTTCTTTTTAAAGCATTCGCAACAGGAACATTTAATAATTTGGAAAGCTCGTTTGCTATAACCTCACTTTGATTATACCCACGCTTTGCATATCTGGTCCAATGTAACGGCACTGGTACAAGGTAGTCTATATCTAAATTTTTAATAACTTTTTTTTTATAAATAACATATGCCAATTGTTTACAGAAAAATGTATTTTTTGAATATAACTTTTCTGTTATTAATTTTTTAAATAAATCATTGTAACTTGCAGCAGCAAAAACTGTAACCTTTTTTGTTTGAGTTATATCCAAATTTAAAGACGCAACAGGCTTTATGCTATTAAAACAAGAGACACAAAAAACAAAATCATCCTTTAATAAAACAGAACACGAACAACAATATTTAGGATATACAAAATCTAAAGCAAATTTTAATATTTTACGAGGCAGACTTAAAATCACAAAAGAACCAAAATAAGAAACTTCAAAAAGATATTACAAATAATACCATAAACAATATCACCAAAAACAGGGCCAACATGCACAGGCAACGACTCTATCTTTTTGTTAAATAATTTATAAAAAATATATGGAGCAAGTAAGCCTACAAAATGAAACAACATAAAACCAACCAAAACATGTTTATTTTGCAACGGAATACCAATAAAAACAAATATCATACCTATAGTTTTATTCAAAACGATGGAAGACTTATCCTGTTGTGTTACAAATCCTAAGGCCATATAAAGAACAAATAGACTTAATATAAATAAACTTCCAGCCAACCAAAAAAATATATTTATAGGCAAAATATTATAAAAAAACCTCCCCAAAAATATTAGGGGAAATGAAATGAGAGTTGCGATAATAGAACGAGCAAAAAAACGTCCTAATCCAAATAACGTAGCAATATTAAAACAAAATTCCTTAATCTTTTCTAAGATAATCATAATAAAAAATTCTTCCTAATAAACCAAAAACACCAATCACTATAAAGATATCTGCTAAGTTAAATGTAGGCCAGTGATAGCTATAATAATAAAAATCTAAAAAATCTATTACACCATTATAAACAATTCTATCTATCAAATTTGAACATGCGCCACTAATAATTAACATATTAAAAAAAATTGGCAAACCTTTTCTTGCATCCCAATAAGTAATAATAGAAAAAATAATAATTACAGACAAAATCACAAAAGATAATAAATAAAATAAAACATCTTGCTCAAAATTAAAAAAACTAAAACTAACACCTCTGTTAACAACAAAACATAAATCAAAACCATTAAACACAGTAATTGTTTTATCTAACAAATTTTTAAAAACAAAGTACTTAGTTAACTGATCTACAAAAATTAAACTTAAAAACAGGCGAATATAAGAAATGTTTATTTTTTTTAATATTTTCATAAAAAACTCTAATTACATTCTTAATTTTATATTTTGGTTCTCTAAAACTTTAACAGCATTCTTCCAAACAGTACCTATCTGCGATTTATCTATAGTTTTTTCTAAATCTCGCAAATATAATCTAAACGTTAAAGATTTTTTATCTATCCAATCATCTTTTTCAAAGGAATCTATCAACTGCACCTCATAGATTAGATTGCTAACATTTTTTAATACACCTTCGATATCTATCGTTTTTCCATTTAATGGAACAATTAAACTTAAATCAAAAAAAGTATCTTGATATTTAGAAATCTCAGAAAACTTTTTAACTTTTGCTTCAAAGTTAATTAAAAAGTCACCATCTAATTCAAAAAAGAAAGCATCACTTTCTGGCAACACATCTAATTTTGCCAAAAACACTGGATCCACTTTGCCAACAGTACCTATTTCTTTACCATCAAAAACAACTTTTGCACTCATGTAAGGCATAATCCATGAATTTGAAGAACTTTCTATTTTATTCCAATCTACAGCTTTAAAATCTAAACCTATTAAATCTAGTAAACCTGTAATATGCGCTTTACATGAATAGAAATTTACTTCAGATTTTTTTTCAAAAAATAAACCTGCCAAAGATCTTTTTTCTAAAAGCTCATCCTTTTTACCTGAGATCCAAACTCTACCAAACTCAAAAAATCTAAGACTATCTTGATGTGCAATATTTTCTTTTATATTTTTAAATAAATTAGGAAGCAAAGAATTTACAAGTCTTACCTGATCGTCTGAAACAGGATTTAATAAACTTGCAGCAGTGTCTTCTATTTTAAGATCTATAGATTTTAAAAATGGCTCATTCAAAAAAATATAATTCTGCTGTTCTGTCATCTTGGCCGCATCGATTAAAAAATTTTTCAAATTTCTTAACCTAAAAATATGATCTATCTTTGTTGGAACTTTTTCCATTTTAGGCAGCTTAAGATCTATTTTATCAAAGCCATAAAAACGAACAACTTCTTCTAAAATATCTTCTTTTATACTTATATCTTTTGAACTTCTAAATGTTGGAACTGTTATAGAATATACTTTTTTAGATTCTTTATTCACAGTAGAGTCATCTGTCAATGCAGTATTCGCTTTTTGATTATCTACTTCTACCTTAAAACCAATTTTGGTTAATGAAACGGTAATATCATATTCCTGCAACTCTATACCTAATCGAGCTTCTAAAAAATCATGCGAGACTTCTATAACCAAATTTTGAGCAGGTACACCGACAGAAAGAACTTCATCTGATACTGTAAATTCAACATTATGTAACTTTAATAAATTTAGAAATCGTAAAATAGCATCACTAGTCTGATTTTTATCTAAAGTTTTTTCAAACCGCAAACATGCATCTGTTCTTACTTTGTGTCTTAAAGCCGTTTTTCTAATAACCTCTGGATCAAAATTTGCAGATTCAAAAAATACGGAATTTGTATCTTTGTCTATACTAGAATAAAGACCACCCATAACACCAGCCAAACCTAAAACTTTTTTACTATCTGCTATAACAAGATCATCTTGTAAAAGCTCTAGCTCACTACCATCTAAAAGTTGTAGCTTTTCATTTTTTTTAGCCATTCTTGCTGTTATTTTTTCACCATCTATCTTTTTTGCATCATAAGCGTGTACAGGTTGAGACCAATCTAACATCAAATAGTTTGTTAGATCTACAAGCATATTTATTGGACGCGTACCAACACGCAATAATCTACCCAGCGTAAAAAGATCTGTCGGTCTATTTTTTATAGACTCAAAATAAATACCCGAAAAACGAGAACAAGCTTTTGCGTTTTCAATCGCTATTGCAAATTTATTGGTATTAGTTGATTTAGCCGTTTTTGGATAATCGAAAACCTCTTTATTTTCCAAAAATTTATCCGCTGGTAAAAATTCAAAATCCATAAATGCTGCTATTTCTCGAGCAAAACCTCTATGCCCCCACATGTCTGGCCTGTTGGTAATAGATTTATTATCAACTTCTATAATAATATCTTCTGTCTCAAAGTTTTTTTTCCAAGAACCATCTAGGTCTTTTTCTTTTATATACAATTCTGGAATTAAACCATCTTTTACCAAATTAAAATCATTTAAAGTTGCAATATCAATTTGGTTATCATTATCTACAACCATTAATAAAGAACCAACACTTGCATCCAATCGTCCAGATAATTCAACTTCTTTCTTCCACTCAGGTATATTTAATCTTATTAACCCAGAACTAATCTCTAGCACTCGACCTATTGCAAAAGGTTTTAAATCAAATTTAACTTTATAAAAATCTTCAATTTCTCCAGAGACAGAATTAAACTTAGAAATAAGATAATCCATATCCTGTTTGCGCCAATCTGCATTTATATGATCAAAAATCCATGCAATAGAAAGTTTCATAGTTCACATCCAATAAATTTTAGATTTTGCTATAACTAGATTCTGAAACAAGTTCAGAATGACACACATAACAAAAGCTCATTCTTGTCATCCTGAACTTATTTCAGGATCCAGTCCTATATTATTCCTTATAAACGTTGTGTAGAAAATTTTCAGGATTAGACCCTAAAAGACTAATATAGCAATTTACAAAAAGAACTCAAAAACATTTTTAAACCAACATATTTAATAATAATTACTATTTATCAAAAGCAACATGATCCTTAAATTCTTCATACTCAAATCTTAACCTAAAAAACAGTATTTTAAATGGCCAAACCAATAAATCTACGTAAGCATTTACAAACAATAAATATTTTCCATAAACTTATAGAAATTAAAGAATCTAAGAGGTCGCTATGAAAAATTTTCTTTTAAAATTTTTTGTTCTTACAAATTTATTACTGCTCTTCAATAATCTTAATTATATTTATACAGGCGTACGTACAGATATATTTATTAACGGAAAAAATTGTCCTGAAATTTGTTTCGGCTCAGAAAAAAAAATATATAAATACGATGATAAAACTGCTTTTATCTTATACCATGACAACGATATTGAAGCACAAATAGCTTTTATGAGGGAAGCTAAAATTCTACTAAGACTTGATCATCCAAATATAATAAAATTAATTAATACAAAAAAAATTAATTCTTTTTTAGAATCACATTCAAAAAACTGGGAAATCTGGAGAAAAGGCTTATATTTTTTTGAAGAGTTGGGAAATTCCGATTTAAAAAACTATATAAATACAAGAAAACTTCAAAATTTAAAAACCAAGCTAAAAATATTAAGCCCAATAGTAAGTGCTATCGCTTATTTACACAAACTAAATATTATTCATGGAGATTTAAAAACCGAAAATGTTGTTCTGTTTTTCAAGAAAAACATCGTTAAACCTGACAGTTTTAAATCTGAATACAAATCCGACAGCTATGAATACGAAGCAACATCTAATAGTTCTGAAGAAAACAAAATACCTATATGTAAATTAATAGATTTCTCTCATTCTTTAAAATTAAAAGACAACGGGACAGTAGATTCTATGGTATTCTTTGGTACAGATACATCTCTTTCTCCCCAATTACTTAAACAATTTTCTTCAAACTCAATTAAGTACCCTCCTTATATATACACAAAAAAAGATGATATCTATGCTTTAGGTTTTTTAATTCATGAAGTTATGCATCAAGAAAATATAACACGTATCTTTTGTGAAAAATATGGTTTAAGAAAATTTGATTTTGAAACATACAAGAAAAAAATACGTGGTAAAAAAATGTTATGTTTTAGAACAAAAAAAGGTTGGAGACCCCCATTACCATATCTGAATGAAGACAGTAGTTCGAATCCAAACAGTGTACTAAACGGACTGATAGAAATGTGCCTGGAAAACAATCCACAAAAACGTCCCACAGCTAAAGAAATATTATTTAGGATAAATTGGGAATTAAATAATTTGTAATATTATGTTTATTAATTAATAAACATAATATTACAAATTCAAAATAACAAATTTAAAAACTAAACTTGCAACGACTTGTCTTTCTTTTCTGTTTTGTTTATAACAACATCATCCTTAATATGGTTATCTTTAAAAATCCTTGTTTTATGTTCTTTGCGTCTACCCTTATTCCAAGCAGAAACGGGAGTTAAATAACCAATAACCCTTGTATATTGTTCTTTAATTGGAGCCGAACACATAGGGCAAACATCAATTTGACCAGATATTGTAATATGATCATTTTCACACTGACAATAATTATAATTAACAGCAAAGTGTTCGCAACCTGAGTGAATTGCATAACTTATAAGCTTTTTCATTTGCTCTGGAGATGTTAACTTTTCACCAACATTAAGGTGAGATATTCCACCACCAGTTAATACTTTAGAAAATGCACCATCTAATTTTATCCTATCAACAATATCATAATCAACCCAAAGGGGTATAAACTGATTAGAATAAATTGGATAATCCATTCCATATAAAATTTCATCCTTTTTAGCAAACTTCACAGCTAAGCTTTCTGCCGGAACTTGTTCTATATTAAATGAATTTCCGGTATCTTTTGCCGCTTCAGCCGCATATGATTTTATATGAGCTAATAAATCATACGCCATATTTTTACCACTTTTGGTTGTAATGGAATAACCAAGCTCTTCTATACACTCATAAACACCATTAATTCCAAAAGTACTAAATAAACGATCAAGGTGTATTATTCCCCTTGTAACAAACGGTAAAAAACCTTCAGCATGCCGTTTTTCAAGCAGTTTTCTATGAGCATTTAAAGAATTTTTTGCCATATCAAGTTGCTCATCAAGTAAAGTAATTAATTCTTCATAAGAACTAGCTCTATTGCCTAAACGTGCCAAATTAATTGTAATAACACGGTGTGAACCAAGAGAAATCCCTCCATTTCCAAAACTATCAATTCCAGCAAGATCAAGATCATTTGTCAATCGACAACAACTTGCAATTTTATTACCTGAAGAAATATAAATATTAAAACCTGCTTTATCTAAGTTTACTTTAGAATAATAATCTAAAGCTTCTTTATCTAAAACATCACCGTTTTTTTTTGTTCTTAAATTTAAAGTAACCACAGGAAATCTATAGGGAAGACCTGATACAGGATCTCCTTTGTGAAACCAATCTGCAAATATTTTTTGAATTTCCCATATAAGGTCTACATCCGGTTTTGAGCCATCGGGAAAAACAACATCTTTAAATAAAATTTTTAAATTTGGTTTATCAAAAATAGAAACATTGGTAAATGGAGATTGATGAGAAGGCCTTAATTTTTTATTTAAAGTATGAACTAAAGATTGAAAGTCATTTTCAATTTCTTTTCTTATATTTTTATCATTAATATCTAAATTATCCTTCTGTATAAAATAAGAATAATTTACAAATAAATCTCCAATAGCAACAGCTCCTGCAATTTCTTGTGCAATTTCTATTGTTACTTCTTTTACCTGGTCAATATATGAACGAGCCCTCTGCGCAGGTAAAGAATGTAATTGTCCCCAATAAGAACCACGTCTTAAAATAAACTCTGTTGAATAAGCCCAGCAATAAGGAACCTGAATAGCCGTACTGTCGTGGAAGTAAAGATCACCTTCCCAAACAGCTTTTAATATTTTATCAGCACGCTCTCTTCCATATTCGTCAAACAACAAATTATAAAGATCACTATAGCCAATAAGTTTTAAATTGCTTTTTCCAACTTCGGAAATATAATTTCCATGAGACTTTCCATCTTGTAAATGATTTGAATTATCATCTACAGAAAAATCAACAACCCTTCCTCTAAAATATTTACTTGCCATAAAAGAAGAGTCTAACTGTTCTAAAGCAATTCCTTCTAAACTTAATATTTCAGGCTTTATTTTTGAATATAATTCTTTAAATTCTTTTTTTAACGCCGAAAAACTATTTAACATTGCCATTGATCACCTCTTTTTTTAAATATTCGTTGATTAGAAGATGCTGGCCACCCCCCAATATGTAATTCTTTTTTATATGGTCCACAAATAACTAAATCTAAATTTTTAATTAATTTTTGCGGTAAAACTTCAAACTCCCTACCTGTATAAACAGCAACTGGCAAGTTTAACTCCATTTTTATACGTTCACAAAGGTGAATTAGAAAATCCATCTGATCCGTTGGCTCCCCGCCCATAAAAGCAACATAATCTACTAAAGGATTTTCTTTTATATTTTTTATCACTTGATCAGAACTTGTAAGCTTACCACTTTTAACATCCCACAATTGCTTATTGTGGCAATCTTTGCATCTAATACTACATCCAGAAAAAATTATCGATATCGCTATCTTTCCAGGAACATCTATAAAAGATGTTTTTGTTGATACAATATACCCATTCATGCTTCCCCCTTTATACAAAAAAACAAATTTTAAAGCTAAAAAGATCTTAAAACCCACAACCTATGTAAATGATATTTTAAACAAAAAAAATGATTTAAGAAAATTAAAAAAAAATTATTCTTATCGAAATTTTTTTAAATATTAAAAAAACTTTTGATATAACAAAAAAAACAAAACTATACATTTCATTTTGAATTTAAAAAAAACAATAAAAATAAAAACAAAGCTTTGAAAACCTACAAGTTTCATATCAGAAAAGATTTTAATTTATAAACAATGAAATCAGCTCTTTAAAAATGCTTTTTATTTTATGACTGAAAAATTTTTTTTACAGACTCCAAAATTAATAAATCAATTTTTTCTTCTTCTTGAGAATTAAAATTACTAAGAACAAATTTTGCAACATCTCCATCTTCCGGGCGCCCAATACCAAATCTTAAACGCCAAAATGACGAACCAGCAAAACTCATAATAGACCGGAGTCCATTATGCCCCCTCGCACTACCATCAAACTTTAAACTAACTTTTCCAAAATCCTTTTCTAACTCATCATGTATAACCAAAATATTTTCCGAATTTATACCTTTTTTTTGCAAAGCAAGCAAAACCCGACCGGAATCATTCATAAATGTCTGGGGCTTTATAAGAATTATTTTATGTAAACTTTTATCAATAGAATCGGAGGAGACATTTAATGTTAATGTAATTGTTGCATCTTCTTGTATATCAGAAACACTCCAATTTGCAGAATAATCTTGAGCAATTTTGTCTAGGATTCTAAAACCAATATTATGTCTGTTTTTGTAATATTTAAACCCAGGATTACCAAGACCAATAATTGCTTTTATCTTTTTTATATCAAATTCCATAAAATGCTCTATTTTGAATATTTTCTTTTTAAAAAATTAACTAAAATGTGGGCCAAAGATGTTTGTGTTATTTTTTTTGTATTAGATAATTTATCACCAACTAAAACAGTATCTGTTATAAAGATATGCTCAAAGGCACTTTTTTCTATTTTTTCTACAGCATCTTTAGATAAAACGGCGTGTCCAAAAAAACCAACAACTTTTTTAGCACCATTTTCTAATACTATATTACAAGCTCCAATAGCAGTATTTGCTGTATCTATAATATCATCAATTATAATTACATTTTTATCTTTTACATCTCCAACAAGTTTTTTAGCCTTAGCCATATCTGCCGCAACACGGACTTTTTCCACATGAGCATAAGGTACACCTGCAAATTTAGCAATTGTCGCTATAGACTCAGCTCTACCTTTGTCAGGAGAAAGAAAACAAACATTCTCCGAATCAAATAAAACATTTTTATTTTGTGCAAAAAATTCTATTCCAAAGTCTATTAAAGATACCTCACAAGTTTTTGTAACAAAATCTTTTACCACCTTGGAATCATGAAATTCAAAGGAAAAAATTTCATCTATTAATGCTGCTTTAAATAATCTATCTATTAAAAAAACAAAACCCTTAGAATTACCACCAAATAACTTATCTTGTCTTGCATATGGATAATAAGGTAAAACAACATCTACCTTACTAGCCCCAGCCTTTCTTACAAGATCAGCTAGAAATAAAAGTTCTAAAATTTGCTCACTTATCGTTTTTTTCTCAAAGGAAAATTGATGCAAAATTACAATATGTTTATTATTTAAAAAACGTAGATCATTATATTTTATGTAAATTTCTGAATCTGCAAATGACAAAGCACTCAGTATGGTAAATCTTTTGTTAAATTCTTTTTCTATAGAATCGACAAGACTAGACTTCTGTAAAGCAACAAATTCAAAATCATACATAATAATCCAATATTATTTATCCGTCTTCGCAAAAAAACTGTAGACCAAAACCTACAGATAAATTCAGCTTCGACGTGATTTCGCGCAAATTACAGGTTTTTAATCTGGTAGCGCTTCATTTTTTAAAAACTTTACCTACTAAATTACTCCAAAAGTTAGACTTTATCGATTTTGATTCAAACTTTTTTAAATATTCTGGCAACAAAGCAAATATAGTGCTTGAACGCTTCCACTTAGAAAAAGGCAATGCTGGTATTCCCGCAACCGTTTCATTTGGCAAAACATTTTTTAATATACCAGACTTGGACACTATTTTTGCACCATTACCAATTTTTATATGATCTCTTATAGCAACTTGCCCACCAATTTGGCAACCAAAACCAATTTTAACACTTCCTGCTATTCCAGTTTGAGCTAAAATTATTGTATGAGGGCCAATTATAACATTGTGCGCAATATGCACCATATTATCTATTTTACAACCATCACCAATAATAGTTTTATCAAAAGTTGCTCTATCTATGGTTGCACAAGCTCCAATTTCTACATCGCTGCCAATTTGTACAATTCCAATTTGCGGAACTTTTTTGGCACCTGTTTTTGTAACTGCATAACCAAAGCCATCTGAACCAATAACAGCGTTAGCATAAATAATACAATTATCCCCAATAATAGAACCATCTAAAATTCTAGCACCAGAATAAACTTTTACATTTTTTCCAATACAAACATTTCTACCAATAAAAACATTCGAATCTATAATTGTATTTTGATTTATCTCTGCATTATTAGAAATAACACTATATTCGCCAACAATAACACTTTCATGAACTTGAGCACTTTGATCTATAAAACAATTTTTAGATCGCTGTTGGCTATTCTTTTTATTTACAAAGCTTATTATTTTTGAATAAGCATCTAAAGAATTTGGCACAACTAAAAATCTTTTATCTTCAACCATCTTTTGTGGTGCTATAATTATACCAGCTTTACTATTTTTTATTTTTTCAACTTCTATATCAGAAAAAACAGAATTATCGCCCCTGTCCAATACTACAGCAATATCATTCTCTGTAGCATTTTCTAATGAAGCTATTTTTTTTACAAAAAAAGAATCACCGGGTGATTTTACCCCGATGATTCTTTCTAATTCAGTTAAATCTAAATTAATTTGCATTAAGCAGCCTTTACCTTGCTCACTAATTCTTTTTCGAAATCAACATCAACAGCTCTTAAAATTTCACTTGTTTTATCTATTGCCTTGTTTGAACAAATAACACCTGGAGTATTAACATCTATCATTAAACCCCAACCCTTTGTATCAAAAACTTGCTTTGTAACTTTAAGTTGTTTTTCTCTTAAAAACATTTGTTGCTTTTGTACTTTTAATTTTAAAGATTCTTCTTTATCTGCTAAATCTCTTTCTGCTCTTTTTTTAATTTTTGTTAGCTCTTCGCCTTTTTCTATTAAAGCTTCTTTGCTTAAAACCTTAGATTGTTTTTGAATATCAGCTTGCATATCAACAACGGTTGTTTGAGCGCTTTTAACTTCGCTTTGGAAGTTTTCAATATCCTTTTGCAACATTACAGACAACTCTTTACCTTCTTTGGACTCTTGCAAAATTCTTAAACTATCTATAGAAACTAACATTTCTTTACTTGTTGTATTTGCAAAAACACCAGATGTCAGAAAACCAATAACTAAGGCTAAATTTAAAATCTTTTTCATAGTAAAAACTCCCTCAATAGTATTTCAAGATATATATTGTACGTAAGTAGAAAAGTTAGCTCTTTTATCCAAACTCGTCAACGCTAAAACCTATTACATATATTTTAAGAGTAATTTTTGTATATTTTCATTACCGCTTTCTTTAGATATATCATATGGAGTACAACCATCAATAGTTAAAATCATAGGGTTAGCTTTTTTTATTAATAAACTTGAAACCAATGAAAAATTATTACCATACACCGCAAAATGCAATGAAGTATTACCAGCATCACTTTGAATATTTGAATTAGCATTAATATCTAATAAATAGTTAACAATGTGTTCATGATTATAAATCACAGCATAAGATAATGGGGTTATACCGAAATTACCCTGAATATCAACACTAATACCTAACCCTAAAAATAACTTAACTATAGCTAAATTGCCGCCAATAACAGCAGAATGTAAAACACTTAAACCGTCGTTAGTTAAACTTCTAAAATTCACGCCAAAATCCAGAAGAAATTTTACTAAATTTAAATCACCATTAGTGGCAACAAAATGTAAAGCTGATAAACCATCACCTGTTTTTTCATTTATATAAAAACCAATGTCTAAACATTTTTTTACTATATTTAAATTTCCGCCTAATAAAGCTGCATGTAAAATATTAAAATTATGTTTATATGTTTTAAAACTTAAATTAGGTTTTCTTTTTAATAAAAAGTTAAAGGTATTTAAATCACCATTTCTAGCTGCTATATACAAAGGACAAATTCCATCTTCATAACGCCCATTTACATCAAGACCACTCTTTAAACACATTTTTATAATGTCAATATTGTCCCCAATAATTGCAAAGTACAAAATATAAGGATCATTAATACTAAAACCATTTTTCAATAAAAGATTAAAAATCTTTAGATTACCTTTTTCTGCTGCAAATATAAGAGGATGCAAATATTCCTTATTATCTATACTTAAGCACTTCTGAACAATATCAATATTTTCAGACTCAATGGCATATATTAAAATACTTTCCTTATTTTTATTGTATACATCCAAATTTGCACCAACAGAAAGAAGACGATTAAAAATCTTCATACTACCTGATATAGCAGCAAAAAATAATGGTGTCTCTCCATCTTTATTTACTGAATTAACATTTATTCCATTCTGCAAACAAACATCTACCATTCGCATGTCTTCACTTTCTGCAGCAAAATGTAAAACTGTATCTCCATCCTTGTTTTTAACATCAATATTAGAACCAACAGATAGTAAATAAGAAAATATATCCCAATCATAGTTAGCTATGGCATAAAATAATGGTGTTTCTCCATCTATATCACAAATATTCACATCTGCACCGAAACGAACCAATTCCTTTACCATAACTAAATTATTATTTTTTACAGCATAAAAAATTGAAGTTAGCCCATCCTTATCTTTAAGATCCAAATTAGCTCCAAATCTAATAAGATCTAAAGCTATATCTGTAAAATTATAAGCACAAGCCAAGTGTAAAACTTCACCTTCGATATTAATTTTTTTATCTAGTAAAAATTTAACTATAGAATAGTTACCCGAATAAACAGCTGCATACAAAACAGAAGATCCTAAATCAGATACTTCATTAATATCAGCTCCAAACTCAACTAATAATTTCACTAAATCAAAATTACTTTCTAAACATGCGCATCTTAATGCCGTAATATCACCTGATAATTTAGCATTTGGATCAAAGCCTTCCTTTAACAGCTTTCTTACCAAATGCAAATTATTTTGCAATAGTGCATTAAAAAATATTTCTGAAAAAGCATTACTAGATAAACAAGAAGAAAATAAAACTAAGTTTAAAATCAAAACCTTAAATATATTTTTCATACAACAACCCTTTCATCTAATTAATAAAATCTAAAGAAAAGATTATAGCTGTTTTTATTTTAAGCAATCAAAAAATTTGATCTATGGTCTTTTTAATATCTTGAACGCCAATAAAACCACCAACGGCAGCATAAAAAATATCATCATACTCTCTAGTTCTAATTACCACCGGCATGGGCACAGCATACCCAAAAACCAAAGCTTGCTTCTTTGTATCAAGCGTAGACAAAATCGTCCTCAAGCCCGAAGAATTCGAGACTCCTGTAAGTATTGCCTGAATATCTTTTTCGTCATTAAGCAACGCAACTATCTTTGTACCAATTTGAGATAAAACCTCATCATCAATACCTGACGGACGTTGATCAACGACTAACAACGAAACATAGTACTTCCGCATCTCACGTGCAATAACACCAAATATTGTTTGTTTTGCAGCAACGGGATTTAAAAATTTATGCGCTTCTTCAATCGCGATCATCAAACGCCTGGGTTCATCTTCTTTTTTTTGAGTAGCTAAAAACTTTTCTGTTTTAGCAATATAAACATTATGAATTTTTCTAGTAATAATATTTGAAACTAAAAGATAACAAAGCAGTGAAGTATTATTTCCAAATTCTAAAACAACATTAATACCTCTATCTAAAAAACTAATCAATGTTTTCATAACCGATTCCTCGGTTCGACGTTTTTTTAAAAATGAGAAGCGCTCCAAGCGTTTTAATTTTCGATACAATGCACCAATAGACTCTGGATGCGCACCAACAAGCTGAGCAAACTCTTTTATTGTTTCACCCTGTTCTAATAAAACAAGAAGCCAGTCATTTTTATATTTACTTGCAATGAGATAAGCAGCCTCAACCGCAGTTGGATGTAAATTAAGCTCATACTGTAAACTAATAACATCTTCAACTTGTAAATCTTGATAACTCAAAGTAACTTCAACATCTGCAGCACACCCTCTTCTACGAGTAGCCTCAGGGTCTAAAGAAAATATGGCAACCTTTTCCGGAAACAACGTTTTAAGACCTTTTACAAAAGACTCCTTTAAACCTTCTTTTCGTGCCTGAAAACCATACTCTGAGTGCATATCAAAAATTAAACTTACCGCACGTTCCGATTTAACAAGACCCGCTAAAATTAAACGTGTTATAAAAGTTTTACCGGTTCCTGTTTTTCCAAAAATACCATTACTTCGCTCTGTAAATAAATCTAAATTTATACAAACCGGTGTTTCCATATCCAATGGCGAACCAATATTAAAATATTTTTTACTCTCTTTTTCATCACCAAAAATCAATGCCACATCTTTTGCTGTAGCATCATAAACTGAAGAAAAGTGTCCTGGAATAGTTTTTACCGGCATATGAGTGCCAGCACTATCAAGCATCAACATTGGACGCAAAGAGACTTTTGTGTAGATATCACGCTGTTTTAAAATATCCAACAATAAATCTTCGCCCTCTTCTGGTGGAAAGAGTAGGATCTCCTGATTTGTTACTTGTAATTCTAAATCTGTAATTAGAGAAAAAAAGGTATAATTTTTACCTTTAATAGAAACGAATTTTCCGGTTTTTACATCTTCTAAATTTGAGTCTGGATCTAAGCGCATTACAAAACCCTCGCTTAATGACCCAGAGATTATATTGCCAAGTTTTTTAATTTTATTATTCATATTTCAACCATATTTTCTTTTAAAACATGATTGAAAATAACTAAGGTATTTGTAAATAATTTAAAATAATTTTAAATATATAGTTTTTATTTCAAATAAATAAAAATCAATATAATTTTTTTAAACAATCTTGCGCAAATTCTAAAATTCTTAAATTTTCTTCAGAATCCATTCCCCCAAAAGTAATATGCTGATAACCCGTAATTTTTGACCAAAATATACCCATCTTTGCACTAAAAGATAAATTTTTACGAGTTTGTTTATCAGTTTTCAACCACAAAGCTAGTTGGATTGGGGCTTGTGGTGAATAAGAGGATTTATATTCTTCAATTCTTTCTACATATTCCCATGGAATAAAATTATAAAATTTTAATTTTAAACCTTTTTCATTAACAACAGCCATAACATTGTTTTTTGAAAAAGATAAAAAAGTAAATAAAATAATTGAAAAAAGAAAAATAGTTAATCCCATAAATATAAATGCTATTGGTTTAACTAAAAAAAATAAGAAGGAAAGTACTTTTACATTTTTCCAAGCGAACGGTAAATCCATCTTTGTTAAATAGTTTAGAAAATATAAAAATACAAAAAATGCTATAACCAAAAATGGGATTAATAATAAAAACTGTTTTTTTGTTTCTCCAGGCATGTCAAATTTTAGAATAAACTCTTTTTTATTACACATTTAATTCTCTTTTGCATTAATTATTTAAACTAAACTTAAATTGGTAGACAACATTGCCTGTTAAAAGAATAAAGCATACCCACAACAATTAAAAATTATCATAAGTATGCTTTAATCTTTATTTATTAATAATAGGTTTAAATATAAACTTTTTAATTAATAAAAAAACAATATAACCAATGATAAGATGTATATTCTGACTCATATCTAACCTTCAGTAAAAAAATATTGTTTTATAACTTCTATTACTAAATAAGATATACAACCTATAATTACACCTTCATACCAAAACCACATATTAAATATCCCTAAAAAATACTATGTCATTTTTTTAAACAATCTTGTGCAAACCTAATAAATTCCAAAGTTTTAACACCATCCATACTTCCAGTAGTAATATGCTGATACCCAGTAACTTTTGACCAAAAAATCCCCATCCTTGTGCCTATAGATAATTTTTTACGAATCAAAGGATCAAACTTTATCCATAATGCAGCTTGAACTTGTGCATTAGGTGAATAACTTGGTAAAAATTCTTCCACTTTCTCGATATATTCCCACGGAATAAAATTATGATACTTTATCCAAACTCCATCTTTATTAGCTCTTGCAACTATATTATTTTTGTAATTTGAAACAAATAAATAAAGAATTAATGGCCCAATAAAAACCATAGACCCTATAAAAATATATAGTGCTATCTTAAACAAAAACCAAAAAAACGAAATAACGACAACGCTTCTAAACCTAAATGGCAATTGAAGAGATATTAAAGAATAAAGAAAAGAAAAAAACAAAACAAAACCAATAGCCAAAAATGGCGAGAATTTAATGAAAGTCTTTTTTAAATTCTCATCAAGTTCAAATTTTAAAACTATTTCTTTTTTATTAACCATTTTCGTTTATCCATCCAGCTTATTTTTATTTTTATAAACTCATCAAAACTAACTTAATTAAATCTTATGGAGATGTTTAAAAATATAATTAAAATAAAAAAACAATCATTAATAACAATTCAAAAAAAATTTTCATATTAAATCGTCATTATTTTTTAATATGAAAAAATGGCGCTAAAAGAAAAGCTGCTAAAATAAAGTACATTGCTGGTTCATAAAAAAAATTCGGAGGCAATACCTTATAATTAAATGTTTTAAACCCAAAATAACTACTAAACATTTCAACCATTAAGTATACTAAATAACCAAAACTAAAAGGATACAACCACCGCTTTAAACCAATAAAATATTTTTTATATTCACACTTAAACATTTTTTTAAATTCTCAAGCTAAAAAAATTTAAAATAAGAACTAATTTGTTCAGATTAAATCCTTGTTGAATTTATATATTTATTCGCAAATTTTATTATATCATCATTGTAAACTAAAACACCATTCAAAGTTGCCACCTGCAACCGAAGAACCAAAGAAACATGCTGTATATTAAATATTTTCGACCAAAACAAAGAAATTCGACCACTAAATGAAACATTTGTTAAAACATTAAGATTCTTAAAATAAATTTTTATAATCTTATCCTTTTCTGATAAATATTTCTTTGAATATTCTGGCTGAAAATTTAATAAATCCAAATAAACAGAATCAATATCTTCCCAATGAACGAAACCAAAATATCTAAACCAAGCTCCATCTGAATTAAAAATAGCAATAGGCTTGCAACCCTCTATAAGTTCATTCGCATAAAATATAAATGTTAATAAAAACAGGCACAATATTATAATTAACAAAATCTTAATTAAAAAAATCTTCCATAAATAGCATAACAAAAAAAATACAATAACTATCACAATAGTCAAAGCAGCTACAATAAAAAAAATCTTCTCTTTATCAAAAACAATAGAAAGCCTGCTTTTATATTTCATATAAATAAAACTATATCTAACTTAAAACCATGGAACTAACATTCCAATGCAACTTGCTCCATATGCTATTCCTTCAACTATTGCAATAGCTCCTGAAGCTCCCCCATGCGATGCTCTTAAATTGTTTTTCTGAAATTCTTTCAAATTCTACCTTTTGACCATCGATTTCTACAACTTTTAATTGATTCTTAATTTTAATTTTAATTACGTATAATGAGATATAAACAATAATCACTACTCTTGAACAATCGATATTTCTACTCCAATTTATTCTTCTTCATTCTCACATTTCACAAAACAATATTTAAATTTCACAACTCCTTCTAATTTAAAATTCACAAATTACAAATAAGAACTAAAAGAAGTATGCATTCGAAAAATAAAAAGTAAATGTTTTTTATAAAAAAATTCAAAACAAAAATTTAATTAGAAATAATAACAAAAGTTAAAGTGTAATCTTTTTCATGCGACAAAGAAAGATCAACGTTTAAATTTGGTAATTTTACACCCAATTTTTCTTCAAACGCAGGCCAATTTATTTTGAACGCCGGAACACCCCATTCCCCCTTTAAAACTTCTACATTCTTTGCACAAAATAAAAACGAAAACTTTTTTTTATTTAATTTAAGCTTAACCAACACAGAGCTTAAAGCTTTATAAAAAGCCTCTTTAGCAGCAAAACGGCAAGCTAAGCTTTGCAAATCTAACTTCTCGTTTTTGTAACATAAATTTAATTCTTGTTCAGAAAAAACGTGTAAAAATTTATCACGATCCAAATTTAACCAAGATTTAAATCGATCAACTTTTACAATATCTGTACCAATACCTAAAATCATAAATTAAACAACACTATTTCTATCTAAAGTCCGATACATTATAGCCTCACGCACGTGTTTTTTATCTATAAACTCTGAAACTTCTAAATCCGCAATTGTTCGAGCTATTTTTAAAATTTTATGATACCCCCGCATACTTAAATTCAATTTTTCGAAAGCCTTCTTTAATAAGCTCTCTGCATCAGAAGATAAATTACAATATTTCTCTACATCCTGAGCACTCATAAATGCATTTTTTAGATTTCTTCTTTGCTGAATTTCTACGGCATTATCAACTTCAACTTTAAGCTGTGCGGAACTTTTTCCAATTAATTTTTTATTATTAATATCATCATACTCAACAGCAGACACATTAACATGAATATCTATTCTATCCAATAAAGGACCTGAAAGCTTAGAAAAATAGTTTGTAATTTGTTTTTTTGTACAAGTACATTTGCCACTTCTATCGCCATAATATCCACATGGACATGGATTAAGTGCAGCCACTAATAAAAATTCTGCTGGATACTCCAGCGCATAATTAGCTCTAGAAATCAAAACACTTTTTCCTTCCATTGGCTGACGCAAAACTTCTAATGTTGGTCTTTTAAACTCTGCAAGCTCGTCTAAAAACAAAACACCTTTATTTGCTAAACTAATTTCTCCCGGCCTAGGATTAGTACCACCACCGACAAGACCTGCGGAAGAAATAGTATGATGCGGAGCTCTAAATGGTCTATTTGTAACTAAAGACTTATTATCCAATCTTCCAGCAATAGAATAAACCTTTGTAGTTTCTATTATTTCATCAAAAGTCATTTCTGGTAATATTGTTGCAAACCTTTTAGCAAGCATGGTTTTGCCAGCACCAGGAGGACCAATAAATAATATATTATGCATACCCGCCGCAGCTATTTGCAAAGCACGCTTAGCAGTAAATTGTCCTTTAACTTGGTCAAAGTCTAAAGAATTGTCTCTTAATTTTGCAGTAAGAGTATCGAAAGTGGATTTCGTCGGTTCTATCGTTTTTTGACCTCGTAAATATCCCACAAGTTCTATAATACTTTCTACACCTATAATTTCTATATCTTTAATAAGACTTGCTTCTTCACAATTTTGTTTAGGAATAATAAGACGTTTTTTATTTGTCTTTAACATGCCATGAGCAACAGAAAGCACCCCTCGCACGGGCCTTATTCCACCATCAAGAGCCAACTCTCCCAAAAACAACGTTTCTTTTAAAAACTTTTGAGTAATATTTAAAAGTTTTGCAGCTTGTAGTATGCAAACAGATATTGGAACATCAAATAAAACATTTTGTTTCTTTAGATTAGCAGGGGCCAAATTTATAGTAATCGATCTTTCAGGTATTTTAATCCCAGAATTTTTTAACGCAGCAAGAATACGTTTTGAACTTTCTGTAATAGCTTTATCCGGAAGACCTACAATATCAAACCTTATTAAACCCATAGAAAGATCCGCTTCAACTTCTACCAAGTGAGAATCTATCCCCAATGTTGTTGCAGAAAAAACTTTTGAATGCATATATTAAACCTATATTTTAAAAATAAAAACAAAAAAGAGGAGACGAACATTCGTCTCCTCTTCCTAATTTGTTTGTTTAATTAAAAAATTAAACCGCAGCTGTTGCAGCCGTTCTTGCAACAGGTTCTGTTACATCAGCAATATCTTTCTGAGGGGCAACAGTATCCTTAAAAAAATCTTCATTTATATTTATTTTAAAGCCATTTTTTAATTTATCAATCTTTTCATTCAATAAATCTTTAAATTTATTAACTTTAATCATTTCTTTTAATTGATCTTTTATTTCATCAAAACCAAAATACAAAATATCTTTTTTATCTAATGCACAAACAACCCAAGTTTTATCACCAGCTGCAACTTTTAAAACTTTAGGAAATTTGGATAAAGCAAATACTTTATTTTTAATTTCTTTTGGTAACTTACCATCTAAATCTTTATCAGCAACTCTTCCAAAATCCTCAAACTCTTTTGAATAAGATACTTTAGCTATTTTTTTAAATTCAGCTTCTTTACCCAAAACTTTAGCTAAAAATGCATCTACACCATTAACTGATGAAAACTCAACGCCTTCAACCAAAATACCACCCTGTTCTTTTACAAACTTATCTTTGTTTTTATTATAATGATCTTTTACTTCTTCATCAGTTATCTTAATATCATCAAAAATCTTCTTTTCATAGAACTGCACAAACAAAGATCTTTGAACCAATTTTTTAAGTTCTTTATAATTCTTTTTGAACTCTTGATCTTCACGAATATTATTTTTATTTGCCCAAGCAACGATTAATTCTTGTTTAATAAGTTCATCAAAAAACTTACGTTGTAATTGTTTTGGAAGACTATCTGCAGTAGCTCCTCTAAAATATGGATTTGCTTGCAACATTTGAGCGAGGTGTTTATTAAAATCATCTTCTGTAACAACAGATTTACCGTCTATATTCAATAACACAGCACCTTTTAATTTACGTTCTTCCTTTATTGGAGCAATTTTTTCTGGAGCGCGATCTTTTTTGAATAAATCAAACAAAGGCTTACATCCACCAAGCAAAACAACAACTGCTACAGCAAGTGAAACTTTTGCAAAAACTCTTACACTAACATTCATACAAATCCTTTCTTTTATAATATGAATATCTAACATTAGCACGACTAATGGTAACATAGTAAACTAAATTTTCAAGGTTATGAAATTAATAATAATGCTTTTATGAACATATATACATTTTAAGCATAAACTGCTAATTTAAAGCATAAATACATATTAATATTAACTTATCCTATTAAGAGGTAAACAATGGATAGCGCACATAAAATATCAAAGCTAACAGCAATTCTTATAACCATGAATATTATGATTGGCGTTGGTGTTTATATTGTTCCGGTATCAACATCAAAGTTATGTGGCAATTTAAGTTTTTTATCTTGGCCATTAATAACAGCTATATTTTTACCTGTCGTATACAGTATTGCTCAAATTACTAAATATTTTGAAACTGGAGGAAGTTTTTACCATTACGCCAAACAAGAATTTGGTAAAAACATAGGATTTATAAACGGATGGACCTACTTTCTAGGTTTTGCCGCCGTATCTTCATTATTATCTTTAAAATTAAGAGACCTTTTTATATCAAAATTAGGACTCTCAATGTCCATGAATAATATACTAATATTTAATGCTGTTATAATTTTAATATTTTGTCTTTTAAATCTCTTGAACCTAAAACATGTAGGCAAAATACAAAATTTAACAACATTAATAAAACTAACCCCACTATTATTTATAATTTTATTATTATTCTTTTATTGGAATCCTAACCTAGCTTTTGATATAAAAGATATGTCTAATTTACAATTTACAATACCATTATCAATATTCGGTTTTTTAGGATTCGAAGCCGCTTGTAGTATAAGTCATTTAATAGAAGGAGATAAAAACACTCCTTCCAAAGTCATATTAATAAGCTTTCTAGGGACTGCTTTAATTTATACAATTTTTCATTTAAGTTTATTACACATAATGGGACCTGATAATTTAATAAAATATGATTCCCTTGGTGTTATAAAATTTTTAAATCTTAAAAACCCTCTAGTTTATAAAATTATTTCTAGTATTTTTTCATCAGCCATCTTTGTTGCATATGCAAGCACCATTTTTGGATGTGTTCTTACAAGTTCATCAAACTTACATATAATGTTAGACAATAATCTTTTACCAAAATCAAATACTCTAAAAAAACTAACTAGAAGTAGAAGACCAAAGTATGCAATCCTACTTACTGGTTTAACCGTTTTTATATTAATGACATTTGCAAATAAAATAACAATATTAAGTGCCCTCTGTAACTTTGGTATTGTAACAACTTATGCATTAACACTATTATCATTGCTATCAATTCAAATAAAAAAAAGAGCTAAATCTCGTATTATTATAACACTTATATCCATATTATCGTCTCTCCTAATTATTGGATATAGTTGGGTCTTAATAGGATTTGATCATATAGAAAGATTAAAAAACTTTTTACCATTTATGATTTTAGCTACAACTGGTTTTATATTGTTTAAATATAATGAAAAAAATAATAAAAATTGACGTTATTTGAAGTTTTTTAATTCTTATCTTCTTCAAAAACTAAAACTTGAATAACTCTTCGCAAAGTCGCTTGTTGCACCTGGAAGCAATAACCTTTATAAACAAAACGTTCATCCTTGACAGGTAAATGTTGTAATTTTTCGGACAAAAAACCAGCTAAAGTATTCGACTCTTTAGTCCCAAAATCAATATCCAAAAGTTCACTTAACTTATCCAAACTCATTTTAGCATCAACAAGCCAACCTCCAGTTTCCATTGAAATGTAATCAGAACGAACACTTTCATGTTCATCTCTAATTTCACCAACGATTTCTTCTAAAACATCTTCCAATGTTACAAGACCAGAAATTACGCCATACTCATCGATAATCATTGCCATATGCATCCGCTTATGCAAAAACTCACTTAGCAATTGATTTATTTTTTTTGTTTCAGGAACAAAAAGAACAGGTCTTATAAATCCTTTTACAGATTCAGTTAAATCTTTTTTCTTAGAAACTAAATCAAAAATATCCTTTTGATGAATTATTCCTATAACATTATCTTCATTTTTTTCATAAACAGGAATTCTAGAAAATCTAGTTTTAGAAAATATATCAGCAGCTTCCTGAATGCTTGTTTTAGCTTTTATAGTAAGCATATCTACTTTGGGAATCATGATTTCATCAACCAAAATTTGACCCAACTCGAAAATATTCAATAACATCTCACTTTTTTCTGCTTCAATAATTCCTTTTTCATCACTATAATCAATTAAAAATTGAATCTCCTTTTCAGAAACTAAATCAGGGTTTTTATCAAAAATATTTTCTCTACCAAGCCTTTTAAAAATAAAATTTGCTATACCAGTTAAAATTGAAACTATTGGATACAAAACCTTATGCAGTCCAGCAATAACACATAAAGATGAATTAAATATTGTTTCATTGTGAGACTTCGCAACAGATTTAGGTATAATTTCACCAAAAATCAAAATTATAATGGTTGCCAAAAAAACACCAATCATTAAACCAATGCCACCAAATAATCTTTCCATAATCTCTGCAATTAAAACAGAAGATAAAACATGCGCAAAATTATTAGCTATTAATATTGTTATTAAAATCCGTTGAGGATTTTGCTCCCAAGACTCAAAGAGAGCTGAATATTTACTTTTTTGTAAACTAAGTTCCTTTACTTTAAACAGTCTTAATCCTGTAAAAGCCGTTTCTAGAAATGCAAACAAAGAAGCAAACGTTAACGAAATTAAAAAGAATACAACCTCTATATATATTACACTCATATAACTTTATGCCCTTAAATTTTTAATATTGCTGCAAAATCTTTTTATCTATTTTCCCAGTAGCATTCATAGGTAAGCTATCCATATAAATAAACTTCTTAGGAATTTTATAATTAGCTAGATTTGCAGCGCACAACTCTCTTAACAAACCCTCCGAAATCTTTTCTTTACCTTTTAAAGCCACAAACGCAATCGGAATTTGTCCAGTTGAAGAATCCTCTTTTCCAATAACTGCAGCTTGCATAATTTTAGGATGAGAAAGTAATATATTTTCCACTTCTTGCGGATAAATATTAAATCCCTTATGAATAATCAAATCTTTATTTCTTCCAGAAATAGATAAATATCCTTGAGAATTTATAGATCCCAAGTCTCCTGTATTAAGCCAACCATCAACAAGAACTTTATCTGTTTCCTCTTGGGATTTATAGTAACCCATCATAATATTATCACCCTTAACCCAAAGAGTTCCAATATTATTTCTTGATAAACTATTACCAGCATCATCTCTAATGTCACATTGAACACCATTCAGTGGATAACCTACATAATGTGTAGCAAGACTTTCATTTTCATGGTTAACGGCAATAACAGGAGCAGCTTCTGTCAAACCATAACCCGCACAAATTTTTCTTCCATATATTAAAGCAAAAGCCATACGAATTTTATCTGGCATTGCATCTGCACCAGAAACAAACATTCTTACAGAATCTAATGGTGCGGTTTTTAACAAACAAAGCAAACCATACAATGCTGGAAAACCAAAAAATAAAGTTGGTTTTAAGGTTAAGCCTTGCATAATTAATTTTCTATCTATTTTTTTAACAATAATAGCAGCAGCCCCTGCCATAACGGGAAGCCACATGCATGTATTTTGCGCAAAAACGTGAAATAAAGGTAAAACAGAAAAGAATCGATCATTCTCAGATTTATTTATAAACATTAACCGCGCATAGTCCTGCAGGCTATTTGTTATTATGTTTTTAGAAGAAAGCATTACACCCTTAGGCTTTCCTGTTGTACCTGAAGTATATAAAATCAATGCCAACTCTTCTACCGGTAAAGTTGTAACTTTAAAATCAACCTCTTTTGGAACCTTAGATTCCCAATCTATATCCGAATCATCTAGTATAAAATCTAAATTAGCCATATCCGTATTTGAAGTAACATCAAATTTAGATTTCAAATCATTTGATACAAAAATAGCTTTTGCATCTGAATTACTAACAACATATGCAAATTCTTTTTCGTGCAAAAATATATTAACCGGAACAATTACTGCACCAATCATCCAAATTGCAAAATATGCAATGTAAAAATCTATACTATTTCCTGAGCATAAAAGAATCTTATCTCTTGGATTTACTCCTAAATGCTGCATTTTTTTAGCAAAAAGAGCCGATCTAAAGTAAAATTCTTTATATGTAATTTGTTTACCATCTGATATAAGAGCAACTTTATTAGGATATTTTTTATAGGCTAAATGCAATAATTCACTTACATGAATAAGTTGTCCATCACGCTCAAAATCTTTTTTCATATTATAAAAAGCTGTTTCTTCGCTTTTATGTTCGGAAGAAACATTTAATGTTTTTGATTTATTATAAAAAAATTTCAACCCAAAGCTCCCATATAAAATACTAAACAAAATACATTTTTTACATCTATTTTATAAATATAATCTTACTTATCTTCTTTTTCTGTATCTTTAAAAAATTCAAATAAATCTGCATCCTTATCTGAAGAATCTTCAGATTGACAACCAGAGCAAGAAGAACAACTAGAAACATCACACTCTTGCGAAGAATTATCTTCTAAATCTTTCTCATGAGATTCTACAGCTTCTAACATTAATCTAAGATCTTTTACTTTACCTTCGCTTATAGCATTAATCAGATCTTCGCTCATATGCTCTAATTCTCTCATAGAGTTACCCAAATCTTGTTCTACTTGTTGCTTGAATTTGTCCATTTCAACTAAAACATCATCTTTACTTATAATCATGTTCAAGAGTTCTTCTGCCTTAGCATCGTCTGCTACATCCTTTACCTGAACAATTGCATTAACCTGCTCTTCTAAAAAAGATATATCTTCTTTAATATCAGAAGATATATCATTATAATGATCAGAAATTTTCTTATTTAATGCTTCCAAGTCATTTAATATATCTTGATCATTCTGCTCAGATATTTTGCTTGCCAGTAAATTTAATATATCTGTATAAACCTTTTCTATAAATTTATACAGTTCCTTTTGTTTCCCTAATAAAAAATCAGTTTGTTCTACAACAACATTTAATCGTTCTCTTGACACAGCGTACCTTTCGGATTGCGTAAGCATAAATCCAGTTTGTAATAAGTTTTATATGCAAAAATATATTATATAATATAAATATTTGAAAATATAAGCAATAGTGCTTAATATAAGTAATATTAATTTACCTTATTATTTTAAAAATGTTAAAAAATTATGATTTATATAAAAAACAACATAAAAAAGATAACAATAAATAATGATTATGTTAAAAACACAATCAAAGAAATATTAAAAATAATATATTACCCAAACTTTGATGTAAGTATATGGTTTACAACAAATGCTACCATCAAAAAATTTAACAAAAAATTTAGACATAAAAATAAGTCTACAGATATTCTGTCTTTTCCTTTTTACCCAGAACTAAAGCCTGGTAATAAAATAAAAGCTCGAAACACAGATGAACAAAATTTGGGGGACATTCTTATTTCTTTGGAACGTTGTAAAAAAGATAGCAAAGAGTTAAAAATTCCATTCAAAAAATATTTAATTAAAATAATTGTTCACGGCATTGTTCATCTATTAGGCTACAATCATATAACGGACAAACAATATAAAGAAATGAAACAAGTCGAAGGTAAAATTTTAAAAAGCATTTTATAAATTTTTATAAAATCTTAACTTCTTCATATCTATCCCGAATCTCTTCTATTGTAGGCCTTAACTCAGGATTTCTACTTACACAAGATTTAATTAACTCTAACATTTCTATTTCAAATTCACTTGCACCATCTATAACACCAATAAGACTTCTATAATCGTCTAACCCATAAAATTCATTAATATTCTCAATATTCATAAAATTCGATCTACAAAATTTTGTAATATGAGATTCACCAGTAAGAACAGAATTTAAAACCCAACCTAGAGCAAAAATATCATTCGACTTTGTATATCCAAAATCATTTGTTTTTATAAACTCACCCCCCTCATTTTTAGCAAAATAGCGAAAATACTCTGGAGCAAGATAATAAGCGGTACCTAATCTATATGGAGAAATATAAAAACCAATTTCAGGATCAAAGTGACCCGCAAAACAAAAATCTATTATTTTTGCATTCAAATCATCATTAAAAACAATATTTTCTGGTTTTAAATCATTATGAACAATATTATTTGAATGCATCTGAAAAACACCGTTTAAAATCGTTGATATCAATCGTTTTTTGCTTTCAGTGCTCACGACACCTTTCTTCAAAAAGTTGTCCAAACTATTTGGACAATACTCTAAAATGACAACCTTATCTTCATCATACGACTTATACAAATTAATTATATTTGGAAAATCAGAAAGTAAATTCAAAGCACCTATTTCATTTCTAAACCTAAAATCGATATTTTCTAATAATTGTTTTATTACTTCCCTTCTCATACCAATAGGAAAATCGGTTCCAAGTTTATAAAATAAATATGCAGCATCTAAATTATTAAAACGACCTTTATAAACAATCTTCTCACCACCATCCGCAATTCTTTCCAAACCTGGTAACAATTTTTCTCTTAAAAATAACTCTCGTTGTTGTTCTCTTAGAAGCGCTTCTTCGCGTTCCTTTTTTAAAACAACACAAACTTCTCTTATAATTTCATAAACTTTTTCCCTAGGATATTTATTAGTTTTAAGAAAAGAATAAATTTGTTTCGAACTCATTCTATAATTTTTCACTAATACCAAAACAGCATCTACTTCGGAATGCCCTTGGGTTAAAAGAGACGAAAAAAATTCCTGTGGTTCAAGACTACGAAACTTTGTTAATAAGTTTTGTGTAGAAACAAAAAATATAAAAGTTAATAAAATAAATTTTATATTTCCTAATTTAAACATAATATCCCCAAATAAATTTTTAATTTCATATAAAAAACTATACTCTTTATTATATTTTTAAATATTCTCATAGTCACCTTGTTTATAATTTTTCACTCCGATTTTTTTCAGCCTCTTGCGCATATTCTATATCTATTAAAATATTTCTCAGCTCATCTAAAATTTCACCCGCAGTTAACCTATACAAAGGCTCACCCCAACAAACTGCTATTAAATTATTAAGTTTTTGACCAATCATACGCTTATCTGAAATACCGTCTATGCCACCTATTAAATCGCTTAAACAATCTACTAAATCAAATCGGTCCAATTTAGGCCTCCATCCTTCAACCACAGCATTCGCAATTAAAGTTTGATACCTGTAGCCTTTTGTATTACTCAGACCGAGCAACAACACTACCCCTTCTAGCTGAGCATCTAAAGAAAATTCACTCGAACAACATTCCTCTTCATATCTTTTAAAAATACTTTCTCTATATAGAACTTCAAACATTAAAATAGCAAAGGAGTAGATATCATAAGAATATCTATAATTAAATTTAGCTAATTCTATACAATTTTTTGTCTCAATAATATTATATCCAAATTTAATATTTTCCCAGCAACATGGGTCCATAAAACTTATAGTTCCATAAAAAGAAGTTTTTTTTAATCGAATATTAATAATACGACTAAAATCTATCAATTTCGCAATCAATCTTCTATTATCAAAACTTTTACCATCAGTTTTAACTAATAAAATATTCGATAGTTTTAGGTCATTATGAATAATCCCCATCTCATGCATAAATTTTATACCGGAAATAATATCAATCAAAAATTTTAATTTCGTTTTAATTCCAATTTTTCTTAATCTTCTTTCTCCATCTTTTTCTATTTTTGAAAATAAAAATCCGTGTAAATCTATAAATCCTAGCTCTTGAATCAAAATTAAATTTTCATCATCAAAACCAAGAAACCGAATAATATTTTCATGCTCATAATTTAATAAAAAATCTCGTTCCTTTATATAATCTATATAATCTTTAGAACTTTTAGATTTAAATTTTATTAACGCCGTCCCCTCATTCTTACGGCTATAGACATTTTTATCGGCACCACAACTCCTATATCTCCAAAAAGAATCTTGCCAATAAGCATGCTCTTCACCAAAAAAAAATTTCTTGTTTTTGACTCTCAACCATGCATTGCAGGTTGCCAAACAAAATCAAAACAAAAAAAATGCTCTTTATTATATTTTTAAACGAAAATATGCTTTTTTTCATTAAATTCGACCTCAAAACTTGTTTTTTTTTTTAACAATCCCCAATATTGCTATTATTTCATATTTGTAATTATTTGCAAGCGCATTAAAAAATTACATTTTTATACGAATTTTTTTAAAAAATATATATTTTTTGCATTGCTAAAGCATAAAACATGTATAAAATATAAATCTTCATACAATTTGGTGGACTATTTTAATATCACAAAAAACACCTAAAAACAAGGACTAATACTAATGCCATACAGTGAAAATTACGATTCAAATTACGATTCATTCTACGATTATACTATTTATGATATGGGCTTTGTATTCGATCAAGACGACGAAGAAGAGTCTGAATTAAACTCATATGACGCCTAAAGCGACTTAAGCACCATACAAAATTTAATAAAATTCGATTATTTATCAAATTATCTAAAAATTACTTAGAAATTTTCCCTATTGGCAAAGAAGACAATACATATTTAATATCATCATCTCCAAACCTTATACCACCACCAAAGAATGGTGCTGCTGTGTGCTTGCCAATCATATCACCAACACCAAAGGCGGTATAAAGATTTTTCATGAAAAATACCTTATTTAACCATCTTATATGTGGTCTATTTTCATTTATTCTATTAAGACCTTTAAAGTCGAATGCTTCTAAGGTTGTTATCCAGTGAATTTTATCTGTTCTTAATGGTAAATAATAATCACACGCCATTCCAAAAGAATTTTCAAACATACCAACTCTTAAAGCTAAACGGTCAAAACGTTTACCAAACTGAAATCCAAATGACATATAATTTTTCTTTTTTCTAACTCTATCTTTAATTGGTGCAAACTCTAATAGATCATGGGCTTTCATAGCTTTACCAAAATCATCTGTACCATAATCTAAGTCATTTATATTTATTTTATTAAAGCTACTATCAAACCATTCCATATGATCTTCATCACGATCCACAACAAGGCCACGCTCATTTGAAACAAGTTGAATTTGATAGAAATAATCTTGAGTTGGACGAATTCTTACATCAAAATAACCTTTAGAATTTCAATCCCGATCTAAACTAAGTTCTGAATGCATATCAATATCAACCTTCAAAGACTGTGTTTTTGCAACATAATCTTTAAGGCCTCTAACAGTCTTTTTAATATCATCATATGTTTCGTCTTCATTAATAAGCTTACCAAGAACACCTTTTCCTGTATTAATCTTTTCTACCACAACCTCTGCTTGTCTAAATGTTTCTTTTGCTTGATCAGAAGTAGACTGTAAACTCTTAAATGCAGAACTTACTTGAGGTAAAGTATCATCAGCAAATGCAACTCTTAATCTATCTGATGTATCTTTTATCGATGGAATAGTTTCATCCAAATTCTTTAAAATCGATGGTGTTTTATCTTCAAAACTACTTAACACACTATCAAAATTAGATAAAGATGAATTTATATTTTCTTCATTATTTTTCATTGTTCGCTCTAGAACTTCAGAAAAATCTGCGATTCTATCAGACGCTTTAGCTATACTTTCTAAAGCATCTTTCATTTCATCTTCACCTTTTTGAGTTCCAAAAACATTTTTAAAAGAATAAGCAATATCTTGTATAGAAGTCGCAATATCTCTAAATTGGTCTAACAAATTACTGACACTCGCAGGAGATCTACCAGGAATCGATAAAACACTACCAGGTAATAAAATACCAGCTTGAGGATCTCCAGGTTCAATTTCCAAAGTCTTTGTTCCAATTAAACCTTCTTGGCCTATAATAGCATAAGCATTTTTTGCTAAGCGTATATTTTTGTTTATTCGCATTACAATTTCAGCTTTTCCATCAGATAACAATTCTATACAATCAACCCAACCAACATCTACACCGGCAATCTTTACTGAAGCTTTAACATCAAGCCCTCCAGTATCATCAAAATATGTTTTATAAACGTTGTGTTGAGCAGTATCTAATCTTAATGCTCCAATATTAACACTTAAATAGATAAAAATTCCTATGGCAATTAGTATAAATATACCAACTTTAGTTTCTGTTTTCACAAAAACACCTATCTAGTTAAATAACAAAAATTAAATCCAATACATCCTAACAATTCGAAAAGTTTTAGAACTTTCCTGATCTTGCTTATTTACAAGACTTTGATTTGAGGTAGAATTACCTTGTTTTTTTTCTTCTTCCTTACTCTTTTCTACCTCTTTTAAAATAACAAGTAATTTTTCTTTAACATCATCAACTTTACCATAAGATAGCACAGAAAAAACTTTCGCCCCAAACTCTTTTGATAAAATCGGTTTTATCCGCTCTAATTCTTTATTATTCTTACCAAAAATAGAAACATAGTCCGCCCAATTATTATTTAAATTATCTGAATAATTTTTCTGAATTCCTTTTATCATTTTTTCAAATTGTTTTTCTAAAACTACTGAGTCATTTGCTAAAGGTTGTCTTAACCCAAATATTCTCAGCATTGAATTAGACAAAAATAAAAACTCCACCAACTCACTATTAGTCCATATCGTAAACAAATCTTGTAAATAAATATTATTATTTGGCTTAAGCTTATTCTTACCTTCAGACAATAATGGAGGACTATAAAGTAAATCTAAATTCTCTAAACCCTTAATTCTTGATAACTGAGAAACATCATCTAAAGGCCTCTTTCGTTCCTTTAAAAATTCAGTTAATCTTTTTAAGATTTCACCCGCTTTTAATTTACCTTTAATTTCTAGGCCAGCTAATATTTTTTTATATTCATCTTTAAATTCATTTTTTTCAAAATCAAAAATCTTATTTATATTTATTTTCCCATTCTCGCATGTAATACAAAATCCAACTTCTCCATCAATACCATCGAGACTTTCAACCAATTTAAATTTTTGCATTCTGTTTATATTTGGCAACACTCGTTTTAAATATAATTTAAAATCCATTTCCTGAGTATCAGACTCTTGAGCCGTAGACTCTTGAGCCGTAGACTCTTCTTTTCTATCTTTACCTTCGATATTTTCTTTATCTAATAATTGAGATATCGCTAAATTAACAGCCCCTATAGCGATAGACCGTGCCTGCTCTTTTTTTACCTGACTAGATGTAAAGGAATAGTTTACTAAAACCATTCTAACAAGCTGCTCTGTTAAAATTGTAATAACAGACAAAATAAGTAACGTAAAAATTAAAATAGAAGCTCTACTTTTTTTTAGTATCAAAACTTAATCTCCCGCTGATCACTAACCGCTGGAGACTCTTCATTCATCTTCTCTTTTTGTACATCTGGTGCACCTTGCTCCTGCACAGCTGTTTTTTCTTTTTCTATTTTTTCAAATACAAAAATAGGTATAAATTTTGTAAAAAAATGCTCTCCAATAAATTTATCATCCCAAAACGATACCGAAATATATAAAAAGTTCGGCAAAATATCTTTTGTTTCCTCTTTTTTGCCCCATTCAAAACTAGATTTTAATTTTTTTTCACCAGAATCTTTACTTGATGAATGGACAGATTTATCATCTTTAGGAATCCTCATATATTCTATACAAAATTTTTTTATATTTTCTGCAATCTTAAAAATCCGAATTCCTTTATCCTTAGATTTATCTGACATTTCAGCTGATACTTTAAAATCTATATTTTTAGTATCAAAAGTTTCTTTTCTATACAAATCATAAACAGGCTTATCTGCCTTACTTAAAGGTTTATTTTTTTCTAAGAAATAACCAATTCTTACTAAATTTACAAACTTTTCACCATAAATTTTAAAAACATTTGTTGTAACAAAACTTAAACTCTTAAATAACTCTAAATTTTTCCCTTTTTTTCTAAACCGCTCACCCAAATAAATATCGGTCTTAAAAAATTCATTTGTTTTTTTGTCCTTAGAACTTTTATTAGAAACCTTATCACTCATATTCTTTTCTTGTTCTTTCGACAAATCATCAATAAAAGCACTAGTAACATCTGCTTCTAATTGGTCAAAAAATAAATAAACTTTTTTGTTAAACTTTATAAAAGAATATGTTTTATCTATAAATCTTTGTAGATTATTATAAACTTGCATCATACCAATCATAATAAATGATGATATAAAAAGCGCGATTAAAACTTCTACAAGAGTAAATGCTCTTTTTTTCATAATAAAACTTATTTATCTTTCTTATCCGCTTTTAATCTAACAAAGGCTATAAAACCAAGATTGTTTTTATTAGAAAAATTCACCCAACTACCATTAGTTTTTAATATTTTTACGTTACCAATAAATTTTTTAAGTGAAGATTTTTTATCCAGATCCAAAATTTTACTACTAATATTAATTTCCGGATCTTCTATAATTTTTATTTCTTTTTTCTTTTTTTTATTTTCAATATCCAACAAAAATTTTAAAAACTCTTCTTGAATAATAAAAACCCGATCTAAAAAAGCTCTTTCTTTAGAGCTTCTTGAAAATGCACGGAAATTTACACTAGAAAATATAATTACGGCTGATACTAAAATTAACAACGCAACTAAAACTTCTAAAAGTGTAAATGCCTTATTTTTCATACTACTTTTCTGGTCTTAAAAATCCATCTAAAAATAAAAATTCTCCTAAGAATGGATCTGTTTTAAATGTATATTTTTCTTGCAAATCATCTTTAACTTTTGCAATGTGAATCAAAATATCTTGGACAAGTCCATCCGTAGAAATATAACAAAATGCTTCACCTTTCTTTTCTTCAAGTAAATTTTGTTTTCCTAAATACACAGCCTCTATTTTTATATTTTGTGGCAAAATATATTCAGTCTTTAAATATTCAGAAAAAATAGTCTTCGAGATTAATTTATTTTCTTTCTCTGGATCCACTTCCATTTCCTCTATACTAACTACAACAGGCAAATTTTTATACGCTTTAATACGCAATCTGCAAATTTTCTGATTTGAAACAGCTTCTTGTCTTGCAATACTTAATAAATTATTAAATTCTCTAAATATAGTTTCAACTTTAACTTGATCCTTTTTTCTAAATAGTCTAGGAGAAATTATAGCCATAACAAAAGCCACAATTCCAAGTACAACTATAATCTCTATTAAAGTAAATGCTCTTTTATTTGTTGATAGCAAAATTAAACTCCATCAACAATTTCTTTTGCCTCTTCAGCTTCCCCGCCAATAGAAATAATTTCAAAAATTTTATACTGCTGTCTATATTTTTGCGGAGGATTATTATATTCCAAATCAAAACTCCAGCTATCTTGTAAATCTTCTTCAGATTCTATGTACGGTCCATCCCATTTTTCATTATTAGCTACATTTGGTCTTGTAAGTAAAGCTTGGAAGCCTCCTTCTTTTTGTGATTTTGGATAATGCCCCATATCTTGTCTGTATTCAAGTAATGCAGATTTCAATTTAGACATTTTCATTTTTGTCATAGCAACTTGGCTTTTTCCAAATCTTTTTGTTATAGCGGGACCAACAAAAGCTAATATAAATGCTATAATTCCAAGAACAACTATCATTTCAATCATCGTAAAAGCTCTACTTTTTATCATAAAAACTCCTATAAATTTATCTTAATATTTATTATCACTACATTCCTGGTAAATCACCCATCTCAACTATAGGCAAAAACACAGATAAAATTATAAACCCTATCATTGCACCCGTAACAATAGTCGTCACTGGCCCTATTTTTGAAACCAAAGAATCGGTTATATCCCGAAGTTCCTCATCATAATCTCGACCAACATTTAAAAGCATTTCTCCCAAATTACCAGACTGTTCACCCGTATCTATCATATAGGTTGCAATGTTTGGAAAAATTCCGGTTTGCCTTAAGTATTTTGCAATCTTACCCTCTTTAATAATATTATTTTTAGCATCCTTTAATTTTTCAACCAAAATACTGTTTTCAACTATATTTGTAACAATATCTAAACTTTCCGCTAAATTAACACCAGCATTTAAAAGCATACCTAAAGTCTGCGAAAACTGTACAACAGCTTTTGTCTTGGAAAAATAAGATATCATTGGTAATTTTAAAAATAAATAATCCAATTTTTTTTTACCAGCTTTAGTCGATTTCCAATATAAAAAAAATGTTACTAATAAACCTATAACAGATATTAAACTAATATAATTGGCTAAAAAAAAATCCGATAAATTTTTCAAAAACATTGTAGGCGCAGGTAACTCTTTATTTCCCATTTTTGCAAACATAGTTGTAATACGCGGAACCAAACCAACAATTAACCCTATAATAACTAAAAAAGAAAAACCTAGAGTAAACAAAGGATAACTAGAAGCTTTTTTTACGCGCTTTCTTGTTTCTGCTTCTCGAACCATATATTCAATTAAATTTTCCAAAATTATATGTAATTTACCACTGGCCTCACCAGCTTTTACCAGTTGAACATATACATTAGGAAAAATCTTAGGATACTTTAATAATTCAGAAGCGAATGTTTGACCAGATTTTACACCATCTTTTACATTTATTAATACCCGTTTAAACTTACCTTCAAACTGTTCTATTAATAACTCTAGACATTTCAATAATGGTACACCTGCTCTTAATAAAACAACAAGTTGTTTTGTAAATACAACCTTTATTTTAAGATCAATTGCAGGCTCAAAAATAGATAAAATAGAAAAACCCACAGAACCAGTACCAACCTCTTCTATTTTAAATGGCAATAAATTTTGTCCTTGCAAAGTAAATTTAGCCATTTCTTTAGACGATGCATCTATAGTTCCTGCTATTTTTTTACCACTACGATTAAATGATTCATACTTATAAAGTGGCATAAAAACTCCAATATTCAATTTTTACTTGAAAAAAACAATGTTACGATGCTAACCTAACGCAAACTTAGCATTTATTGTAATATCACAAATAATTTTTTAAAATTACTAAGTAAAGTTATCAAAAAGGAGTTATAAATGAAAATAAAAAATTTGATTACAATAATTATAGGTATTATAAGCCTATTTTCTAACAATGCTTACACAACAAATAACTATTTAGTTAACTTCACAGAATTAACTCCATTAGAATATAGTAACATGAGTATAAAATATTATATTAATACCGAGAATGATCAAAATTGTACAAATATAACCAAAAGTAATTCCAAATCTTCTCAGTTCAATAGGGTACTATCAAAGTACGTCAAAGAAATATATAACAACAACTCTTATGCTAATTTTTTATCACAAAACGGAACACACTTCGTTGAATTTTTAGAATTAAGTAATGAATTAAACCTCGATGAAGAATCCATATATACATGCATAAGATTATTTCATAACAAAATAAAATCATGCATAGTTGTTGATGACAATGTATTAAACCAAATGCTAGACTCTATGCCAGAATTAATGGAAAGATATTTTGTAAAAACAAGAAAACCTTTCAATTTAAAATTATTAAAACAAAGCATAGATAAAATTATAATGTCTAAGCTTTCTTCTTATTCGCAAAATCTACAAATGACTGAAAATAATTTATTTAATAATTTATCTAAAGAAATTTTCAAAAACACTAAAAAAGAATTTAATGCCCAAAAAAGAGAATCTGAAGACATATATAAACGAGAACGTCTCAGAAGTTTAATTATAAAATTTATAGAATTAACAATATCAAAGCTTATCTGGAATCATAAAAATTACAGTAACATTTGGAGCTCTTTGTTAAATATATCTAATAATTTATTAAAACTAGCTGAATACAAAATAATAGATCATATGGATGACTTAGATGATTTATTATGGTCGCTAGTACACAGATTTATATTTTTCTTAGATCTTGTAGCAACTCAGCTACCATCAGAATTTTTCGAAGAAGCCGAAAATTATATTCTAAATGGAACTGTATTTTTCTTAGAACTAGAAGAACAAGATAAAGGAATCAAAACTAAAAAAGAATTCTTTCTACAAGCTCTGATTGATGCCAAAACCAGATCTTTGGCATTCAGAGAAATTGGTATTTTTTAAAATTTACTTTGCCAAATTTATAAGTAATATTAAGGCCACAACCAAAGAATATATAGCACCGGATTCTATAAAAGCCTGTGCCAAAATATTTGATCTAAATAAAGTTGAATAATTTTCAGGATTAATAGCAACCTGATATACCGACTTTGAGCCAACATGTCCAGTTGCACTACCAGGACCAATCGAACCCGTGCCCATAGTGAATGCAGCAACTACAAATATTACTACAGATAAAATAGGATCTACAGTAGAAATAGGTAAAAAAATTATGAGTAATGATACAAGCAATGAAAAAATTAAAGATGTCTCAATAACAGCACCATTAATTACAGAAAATGTAAATATTTTGGAATAAGCCGTTTTATTAAGCCCTACAGCTTTGCAAGACTCTTTTGCAAAAATACCTTGCCCTATACACGGACCAATGGAACCCAAAGTCATCGTTAATGCTGAAGCAAAAAATTTAAATCCATATAAAATAGATAAATCTGGTTTGAACTTTGCAATTAAAACAAAAGCCATTATAAGAGAAAAAACAATAGGAGCTTCCATTAAAGATTGCAAAACCAACATCAATGTTAATATTTTGTTAGCAAAAATAGGCTGTCTTGATATAGAATATAAAGACGATTTTACAGCTAAACTAGATGCTATGCTTATGGACGTAGCAACAATACCCATCATTAATGCTATTCCAATTTCCGCAATAGCAACACCCATACTAATTTTAGAAATATTAGAAAAAAGCATAATTAACGTTACAACCAAAGCTAAAATTACACCACTTTCTATAAAAGCTAAACCAATAATCATAGTTCTGAATGTCTGGGTTCTGCCCATTTCTTGACGAGACATAGACTCTAATGCACTAAAACCGCCCAAACCCTGCCCTAAAGCAGCCCCAATAGCGCCTAAACCAATACTCAACGCAATTGCTAAACAATGTAAAAATTCAGGAGAAATCATCTCTATATTCCCTCTGTTACTTTAACATCATCTGGTTCATCTTGAACGGCAACGGAAAGATAAGTAATGGTTAGCATTGAAATAACAAAAGACTGAACAAAACCTTCAAAGACACCAAAAAACAATTGCGCCCCCGCTAAAAAAAATACTGTAACCAATAATGTTTTTAAAACAATATTTAAAAATTTAATTTCAGCGAAGCGTTTTACTTTGCTGACAATAAAATAAAGAACCAGGGTTAATAAAGAAGTAATCATAAAAAATTCTTTATAAGCAAATAAAAAATCTACTGCTATTAAAAAAATTATAGCACCACCCAAAATATTTCCAAAAAGCCTAAATGACATCGAAGCAATTTTAGCCAACTCTCCAATAATATTTAAAGGTAATAATACAAATATAGGCTCTGCAAATTCTTTAAAAAACTGTTTTAAACCATTAATTTTTATCTTTTGATATTGAACATAAATGAAACTCATAGTACCAATAGCAAAAGCTGTATTTAAATCTTTGGTACTTTCTTCTAAAAATGGTAATAATCCAATTAAACATCCAAACAATGTAAAGAAAAAAATTGCAGCTGAAAATGCAAAAAACTCATACCTAAAACCAGAGCCAAAAGACTCTTTGCACAATTCATCAAAAAAACTAACCGCTCTCTCAAAAATATAAGAAATAGGATTTAGATCTTTTTTTAAATAAATTCTTGCAACTAAAACCAAAGCAAATAAAACAGCCATAGATGTCCAAGTATTAATAAGCGTATTTTTATTTACTAACCAAAAAGGTGTATCTAATCCCAAAAATTTAAACGGGGCAATTGTTTTTTCATCAAATAAAGATATGTTCACTTCTAATCCAACCTTTTGCTTGTTTTTACTTCGTATAAAATTTTTATCCAAAAAGTAATAAAAAAAGAAATCAGTAATATAGTTAAATTAACTTTTACTATAAAGTAAAGCAAAACAAATATAGAAATTAAAAAAATAAATATTAAAAAAGAATTAAAAGAATATTTTAAAAAATTTTTATTTTTAAAATATTCTTTTAATGTTTTTGATTTTGGTTGTTCTAAAAAAACATCTTTACCAATAAATAAACCTTGTAATCTGTAAGCAAAATATTTTGCATACAAAAAACCAATGATTAAGCCAAAAAATATTGATTTAAATGTAATTAATTTCATACAGTTTGTTTCATTAAAATAACTCTTAAAACCTAATTCGTAAGACAAAATAATAACAGAAGTTTCACAAAATACTTAAAAACATACAAAAAACACCTTTTTTTTTTAAAAAAAATCAATTATTAAAGCCTATTGTTGATTTTCTATTTGTAATTATGGGATAATATTCTTAGGGAAATAAACGAAAAACAAAAAGGGGGATTTATGAAAAAGATATTGTCAGCTGTCATAGCTGTATTGTTTATAAGCTGGTTAGGTGGAATCGCTTTGGCAAAAACCGTTACTATTGTTAATAAAACGGGTAACAGATGGGTCGGTAAATACTTTGGAGAGGCAAAACGAGGTCGATTTAGCTTGGAAGCAAAAGGAACAACTCAGGATATTGGAGGAGATCTGACAATAGATTTAGATACAACAACAATAAATAACATTCCTGTCGGCACAGTTTTTCAACTTACAAGAAAAGCAACTCACAGAAGAACAAGAAGAAGTAGAAGAAGAGTAAATTTAAGAAGAGACATAACTCTAGAAGATGGTGAAAACGTAGTAATTGTAATAAATTCATGTGAGTATGAAACAACAAGATATGGTCGATTAAACAAATCTGGCCCATGTGCAAGAATACAAAGTTCTAAAGAAAAACATCAGGAAGAGCGAGTCGGGACAACTCTTTATTACATTGAATAAAAAATACCACAATGAAAAATACCCGGGAAATTCTCCCGGGTATTTTTGTTAAAACTATTTTTTACTCAAAATCATAATTTCTTTAAGTACAGTATCTGGATTTAAAGAAATAGAATCAATACCCTCTTTAACCAAAAAATCTGTAATTTCTGGATAATCAGACGGAGCCTGTCCGCAAATTCCAATCTTTTTCTTATTTTTTTTAGCACCCTTAATAGCCATAGACATCATAACCTTAACAGCATCATTTCTTTCATCAAAAATAGATGCCACCAATTCTGAATCCCTGTCCACAGCCAGCGTTGTCTGAGTTAAATCATTAGAACCAATAGAAAAACCATCAAAATATTTACTAAATTGATCTATTAAAATTACATTAGATGGAATTTCACACATCATATAAACTTGTAGCTTTTTCTTGCCTCGAGAAAGACCATGTTTTTTCATTTCCGCCAATACCAATTCTGCTTCTTTTGTAGTTCTTACAAATGGAATCATAACGATTACATTATCCAAACCCATCTCTTCTCTTATTTTTTTAATAGCTAAGCACTCAAGTTTAAATGCATCTTTATATTTTTCATTATAATATCTAGAAGCACCTCTAAAACCAATCATAGGATTTTCTTCTACGGGTTCAAAATATCTACCTGCAATAAGTTGTCTATACTCATTACTCTTAAAATCAGAAAGTCTTATAATTACAGACTTTGGATAAAATGCTGCAGCAATAGTACCCGCTTCTTGCGCCAATTTATCTACAAAAAATTGTTTTTTATCTTTATAACCAAAAGTTAATTTATTAATTAAATCTTTATCTTTTTTTAATGTTACTTTATTTTGCTCAACAAGAGCGCATGGGTGAATTTGAATTGAGTTATTAATAATAAATTCTAATCTTGCAAGCCCAACCCCATTACAAGGCAATTTCGCAAAATTAAAAGCTTGATCAGGGTTGCCAACATTTATTAAAAGTTCAACTTTTAACTTTGGAATCTTTTTTAATTCTATTTTTTCTATTTTAAAATTTACTTTACCAGAATAAACAAAACCGATTTCACCATTACTACAATCTATTGTTACAATATCACCCGTCTTTAATTTTTTTGTAGCACCCACTGCTCCAACTATTGCAGGTATTCCAATCTCTCTACTTACTATTGCTGCATGGCAAGTCCGGCCACCTCTATTTGCCACAATAGCTGCGGCACGCTTCATTATTGGCTCCCAGTCAGGATCTGTCATATCAGTCACAAGTATTTCACCCTCTTTTACCTGATGCATATTTTTTGCAGAAAAAATAACTCTAACCCGACCAGTAGCAATTTTTCTACCAACACTTTTTCCTGTAATCAATATTTTCTTTTTACTTTTCTTATCCAATACATATTCTTCAGAAATATTTTGATCTTGTCTTAAAGAATGGACCGTCTCAGGTCTTGCCTGAACAATATAAATTTTACCATCTATACCATCTTTGGCCCACTCTATATCCATAGGAGACCATTGCTTTTTTAACTTTGAATAATAATTTTCTATTATCAAACACTGTTCCGCTATTTTTAAAATTTCATCATCACTCAAAGAAAAGGATAATTTATCTTTTTTAGATACAGAAATATTTTTTACAGGATTCGTTTTTAATCCGGAATATATTAATTTTTTATTTTTAGAACCCAATCTTTTTTTTAATATAGGCTTAAAACCTTTTTCTAAGGTTAATTTATGAACATAAAATTCATCTGGGCTAACACTACCTTGAACAATATTTTCACCCAGACCATAAGACGAATTAATAAAAATAACATTTCTAAAACCTGATTCTGTATCTAACGTAAATGCAACTCCAGCAGAAGCCAAATCCGATCTTACCATTTTTTGTACACCAATAGACAAAGAAACATCCATGTGATCAAAACCATGGTCCATTCTATAAGATATAGCTCTATCATTAAATAAAGAAGCAAACGATTTTTTACATGCATCCAAAAGATGCTTTTCTCCTGAAATATTTAAAAAGGTATCTTGCTGACCTGCAAAGGATGCTTCTGGCAAATCTTCTGCCGTTGCAGAAGAGCGAACAGCAAAAGAACAAGTTTTACCATATTTTTTTTGCATATTTTTATAACTTTTTGCAATTTCAATTTCCAAGTCTTTTGGCAAACTTGCTTTATAAATTAAACTTCTTATTTTTTTTCCGATTAATACAAACTTTTTTAAATTTTTTTTATCAACCTTATCTAACAATTTAATTATCTTTTCATCTAAATTATTAAAATTAAGATGATATCTATATGCTTGAGCAGTTATAACAAAACCAGATGGAATTAATACACCCTTTGCCGTTAACTTTTGAATCATTTCACCAAGAGAAGCATTCTTGCCACCAACCGATGGAATATCACTAATACGTAACTCTTCAAACTTTTTTATAAATTTCATGGCAATTTGACCCCTTTTTTTATTATATTTAAAAAAATTATTTTAATGATATTTTATATTTAAAGGATTTAACATGCTAACTAAATATTTAACTTTTATATTATATGACAGTATATCTAACTCTATTTTTATAAGCCAAGTATTAAAACCAATTTTAAATTTACTTCAAGAAGATCACAACTTAGAAATAAATTTAGTGTCATTTGAAAAAAAAAGACCAACAAATAAAACCTTAAAAAATTTAATACCTGCTCATGAAAGATTACACTTCATACTTTGCAGACGCTTACCATTTCTTGGAAAATTCACATTAAACTTTGCCGTTTTTCAATTAAACAAATTATTTAAAATAATCGATCACAAAAAGATAATTTCAAGAGGCCCTCTTGCTGGATGGATCACGCAAAAAACACTTAATAAACTTTACACGAAAACCAACAAAAATAATATCACATTAAAAATACAAGCACGAGGCCTTTGTGCAGAAGAATACAGGTTTGCAACGGAGGATACAAAAGAAAACTTTGTATTTAAAAAAATAAGAAAATCTATTTATAAAAAACTTAAAATCGTAGAATATGAAGCATATAAAAAAGATAATAACCCTCACTTTAAAAAGAAAATAGAATCTGTAAGCCCTGCTCTCAAAGAATATCTAGCAACAAATTTTTATGCAGCAAAATCAACCATATCATTAGCAACAAAAGATATTCCTCAAAATATAAACGAAAAAGAAAAAACAAAATGGAGAAAAATTATAAGAACAAAATTAAACATAAAAGATGATCAGCCTGCTTATTGCTATAGCGGATCATATAAGGTATGGCAATGCATTCCAGAAATAATTGAATATTTTTGCCAGCAATATAATAAAAATTCAAAAAGTTTTCTTTTATTATTATCGCCAAACAAAAAAGAACTAAAAAAATTACTCCTAAATAAAAACATCCCAAAAACGAATTATGCTCTTTTAAATGTAAAAGCAGAAGATCTATTTAAATATATGGCTGCAGGAGATGTAGGATTATTATTTAGAAATAAAGATATAATAAACTGGGTTTCAAGGCCTACAAAAATGCTTGAATATCAGGCTGCAGGGTTAAAAATTATACACAACCAAACAATTGCCTGGTTAGAAAATTAAAGCTAGGTATCGTTACCTAATCGGAAGAAACATTTAATGTTATGGCGTTTTATCAATAGAAATCTAACCTTTTTTAACATTAGTCTTTGCTAAAATATTTGATCTTAATATATTCTATATAGCATTGTCTTATAACCCCTATAATTAAATCATTTATAACTATTTCTGAATCACCTGTAAGGGATTTATTTTCTAGGCCCTCGACTATACTATTAATCGTTTGTTTTGTAACTTCTTTTATTTTATTTAACCTCTCTTGATAGAAAAAGTCTTCCCTCGTTGTAGATTCAAATTCAAGAACACCCAATAATTCTTTAAAGCAGCTTATATATAATTTTGGGGAAAAAATAACGTCTTCTACAATTAAAAGATCTTTAATCATAATTGAACATTTATTTTTTTCTTCTGCAAAATAAAAATCAATCGTTTTTTCTTTAAACTTTTCTCTAATTATTCCTTTTAAATATCCGTCTAAAGCCTCAATTAAAGAAATATTGTTCTATTTTACTTACTATTTAGAGTTTTACACATTCACCAAACTTTAATACATGTAATTTTTTATTGGATAAAAACTCTTTATTTTCTTCCCAACTATCATGAAGTCTTTGTATTGGTAAAGAAAATGTATCTAGATTAAGTTTAAATGTTCCCCAATGCATTGGTATAAAATTTTCAGCATTTAGATCTATAAACGCTTTTACAGCTTGCTTAGAACACAAATGAGAAAATTTAACTGTATCTCGAGGCTCAACCGGTCCAATTGGCATTAAAGCAATATCTATCGTTTTAAAATATTGAGCAATATCTTTAAAGTGATTGTCATAAGCTGTATCGCCAGCAAAATAAATATTTTTATAATTTACCGTTATCATCCAACTGCCCCAGAACGATTTATTTATCTGTGAATATTTTCTACCAGACCAATGTACCGCAGGCAAAAAACTAAACTTAATTTCTTTATTATTAAAGTAAAAAAAACAATCTTGCCACCAGTCCAATTCTATTACTTTTAAAAAATTATTTTTAAAAAACCAGCTTGATGTTCCCTCAGGGATTAAAATCGTAGGATTAAATTTTTTTAATTCTAACAATGTTTTATAATCAAAGTGATCGGCATGATCATGAGAAATTAAAACATAATCTATTTTGGGCAAATCTTTTATATTAATACCAGATGGTAAGACTCTTTTATATAAAAACATTAAACCATAAAAAATTGGATCAACTAATATATTAATACCTGAAATCTGTATCAAAAAAGAAGAATGTCCTATCCAAGTAATTTTTAAATCTTCACTATAAGAATCAGGAATAGATGGAGTATACCAATCTGCAAGTTTTACTCCCTGCAAGTATTTTGAAGAATTGCAAGATCTTAAAGACATCGGTAACGCTTTTGCAAAATTTATAGCTAACTCTTTAGCCCGCGCAAATCGTCCCAAAACTTTTTCTCTATAAATATATTTGTTTATCTTATTACCAAGATCTAAATTTTTACTCATAAAATTAATTACTCTATTTTGCCACACCCAAGACAAGTGTCATTATCATAAAAAACTGCAAATTGGCCAGAAGCTAAACCTTGATCATCTTTATCTAAAGCAACTATTGCTCTATTTTCTTTTATAAAATCTAATTTACAATTATATAGATACTCCCCATGCCTAATTTTAACCTTCAAATTTATTTTTTCAGGCTTTTTCCCCAAAATCCAATTAAAATCTAAAACTACAAACTCTTTTCTACTCTTTTCTTCAGAATAATATTTATTAGAAATATAAACAATATTCTTTTTTATATCCTTAGAAACAACGAACCAAGGGCCACCGGAAAGACCAATTCCTTTCCTTTGCCCAACAGTAAAATACCAAAAGCCATCGTGTTGACTTAAAATTTTACCTGTCTCTATTTCAACTAAATTACCTTTTTCTACACCAAGATGATGTTTTATAAAATCACCAAAATTTATTTTACCCAAAAAACAAATACCCTGGCTATCTTTTCTTTTAGCGTTTGCTAACTCAAACTTTAATGCCAATTCGCGAATTCGTTCTTTTTTTAAATCACTTAAAGGAAAAAGCAATTTGGAAAATTGATCCTGACTTAAATGCGATAAAAAGTAAGTTTGATCTTTAAAACTATCTACCGCCATCTTTAGCATAAATTTACCGTTAAGTTCTTCAATTTTTGCATAATGTCCCGTTGCCACTTTATCAAATTTACCAGCAACTTCATCAAAAAAGGCTCCAAATTTTATTCTTTTGTTACAAAAAATATCCGGACTTGGGGTTCTGCCCGCACGAACTTCAGAAATTGTGTAAGAAACAATCTTATCCCAATACTGTTGCTGCATATTAACAACTTTTAATGGTACGTTTAATTGCTTACAAACAGCACTGGCATATCTCAAGTCTTCTTCCCATGGACATTGCCCAAGATAAGAAAGCTCATCCTGTAACCAAATTTTTAAATAAAAGGCAGTTATATCATGCCCCTGATCGCGTAATAATTTTAAAGCGACGGAGCTATCCACCCCACCAGAAAGTAATACTGCTATTTTCATAATAATTTAGCTTAACATACAAAAAAAAGCTGCACCACCGGTAAAAGATCTAAAGATTAAACTTATAAATATCCAACAGGAATAGCTGGAGCCTCTCTTGATAAAGGAATATCTTTTTCAACAAAACATATTACGACACTTAAAAAATTGTAAATTAATGTTCTTTTATACATATTCACCCCGTTTATTGTGAAATTGGATTCCACAATAACCGAAACAATTTTAATATTAATCATGAAGATGAATTAAACTCTATCTCCAACAGCCTATTATATTTTGCCACACGTTCACTTCGACAGGGAGCGCCAGCCTTCATCTGCCCTGCCCCAACAGCAACCGCTAAATCAGAAATAAAAGTATCGCAAGTCTCGCCAGACCGATGAGAAATTACCGTTTTATAACCATTGTCTTGAGCAAGTCTTATAGCAGCAAGAGTCTCTGTAACTGTTCCTATCTGATTTGGTTTTATAAGCACAGCATTTGCAATGCTACTATCTATGCCTTTTTGAATTAATCTTGGATTTGTAACAAAAAGATCATCTCCAACAAGTTGAACCTTTTGTCCTAATTTTTCTGTCAAAACTTTCCAGCCACTCCAATCCTGTTCATAAAGACCATCTTCTATAGAATGTATTGAATAATTTTTAATTAAATCTTCGTAAAAAGAAATTAATTCTTCTGTCGTTAATTTTTCTTTGCCTAGATTATAAATCTTATTATTTTCATCATAAAACTGCGATGCCGCTACATCTAAACAAAAAACAATATCTTTTCCTAAAGAATAATTACTAGAAACGATAGCTTGACTTAACAAGTCAAAGACTTTTTTTATGATATCTTTACCAGAGCCTTCAATTTTTGGAGCAAAGCCACCTTCATCTCCAACCCCAACAGCATAACCATTCTTTTTTAAAATATCTTTTAAATTATGATAAACAATAGTAGCCATTTGTAGATTTTCAGCAAAACTTTTACCCGATATAGGCATAATCATAAATTCCTGGAAATCTATACCGTTATCTGCATGCGCACCACCGTTTAAAACGTTAAACATAACTTTAGGTAGGATAAAATTTTTATTACAAAAAAAATCACCTATAAATTGATATAATTCTTTTTTTTCTATATAAGCTTGTGCTCGAATTATTGCCATACTAACCGCAAGAATTGCATTTGCACCAAGTTTAGATTTGTTCTCTGTTCCATCTAAATTTATAAGCTCAGAATCCATTAATTTTAAATCGGATTCTCTGTTAATTAATGTTGGTGCTATAATTTTGTTTATATTCTCAACAGCTTTTAACACACCACGTCCAAGATAATGATTTTTATCACCATCTCTTAATTCTAAGGCTTCAAGTTTTCCAGTAGAGGCACCACTAGGAACGCTAGATTTTATTAAATGATCATCTTCCATTTGAAGATTACACTCAACAGTTGGCCAACCTCTAGAATCTAAAATTTGATTTGCCCATATTTTTTTAATCTTCATGATAACTTTCTAAAATTAATAATTAACAGCTTGTTAAATTGACATTTAAATGAAATTATAGTTATTTATAATAGTTTTTTAAATAGGATTACAACCAAAAAGAAAGAATTAAGATGATTAGCTTATTTTTTACAATGTTAAGCGCAGCAACGGATACAGCCCAGACAATAAATACTAGCAATATACAAAATTTAATATCTAAATACGGCCAAGCATTTATTTTAATACTTTTTGTGCTAATTTTTTATTTTATGATAATCCGCCCACAAAACAAACAAAAAGTAGCCATCAACAATATGATTGATAACTTAAAAATCGGCGATAAAATTATTACAAAAGGTGGAATAATTGGCAAAATTTGTGAAATAAATAATAATGAAGTTGTTATTGAGCTATTCGATAAATCTAAAATTCAAATACTAAAACACGCAATAATATCTCTGATTAATGACAATAAAGAAAAACTACAATAAATTATTTTTAATATTATTTTTTTTAATATTAGGCATTTCTTTTCAGGAAATTTTTTCTGTAAAAATTAACACCTTATATTTAGCATGTTTATTAACAATAATTTTTTTACCAACGACTTACACTTACTTTTCTTATAAAAGCAAGTATCAAATATCGAATAAAAATATAATAAATATTATTCTAGCATTTTATGGAGGAGCATCTCTTTATGCTCATCAAATAAATAATCATAATAAATTGTTTGAAAAAATATTAAACAAAAAAATAGACGTTTTATGCGTTATAAAAAACATAAATCAAAAACAAAACTCCAGAATAAAAGAAGAAGTCCTGGTTGAAGTAAAAAAAACACTAAAACCTACCAAAGAAAAAGTAAACTTTAAGCTTTCACTTTATATAAATAAAAACACAAAACTGGAACAAGGCCAAACAGTAATTTTTAGAAATTTAAACATAAAAAAAAATATCAAAAACGATTCTTATCAAAAATATTTAATTAAAGAAAAAGTATTAACATCCATATTCTCAAACAACATCAATTATGAAATTATAAAAGAGCCTAAAAATACATTACTTAACAAAATATATAGAATAAGAAGAAAACTATATTTAAGGCTAAAAGAAAAAATACCATCAAAAACATTTGATTATTTTTCCTCTATATTTCTAGGAAATAAAACAAACATTACAAACGCTGATAACAAAAATCTATTTAACATCTGGGGAGTCTCTCACTATTTGGCAAGATCTGGCCTACATATCGTCATTTTTATATTAATATGGCAACTATTATTATCCCTAATACCAATAAGCATAAATTATAAAAACATATTTCTACTTATTATCGTCACATTATACACATTGCTAACATGGCCAGCGCTTTCTTTATATAGAGCCGTTTATGTATTCATATTAATACAGCTTTCAAATATACTATCGCATCCAAATAAGTACCTACACCTTCTGCTCTTAACAGCAATAGTAAATCTTTTACTAAACCCGATTCAATTCTTTTTTATAGACTTCCAACTAACTTACGGACTAACATTTGCCCTGCTATTAGTAAATGAAACAACAAATAATCAAATTAATGCTTTCAAAAAATAAATATATTGAAAAGAATTAACATAACCAATTAACATATACATTAATCGGAAGAAACATTTAATGTTAATAAAAAAACATTAAACAAAAAAAAGGAGTTCTTATGAAAAAATTATTATTACTATTACTTATAACCTTGAGCCTACAAACAACAGAAGCAGAAAAAATAAGCAATGCCAATATCTCTGAATCGGAAGAAACATTTAATGTTAAAGAAATAACTCAAAAACAAAAATCGAAAGAAAAGAACTGGACGTTTATGGTCTACATAACCTCCAACAACAATTTATATGAATTTGCAAGACCAAACGTACAGCAAATGGAAAAGGTTGGCTCAAACGATAAATTAAACATAGTTGTGCAACAAGATATTCTAAATCAAGGTAAAGCAGAAAGATTATTTGTAAAAAAACGACGCTCTAAGGTAATAGAAACCGTTATAAATAAACCAGAAAGCATTAGTGGAACACCAGAAAGTTTATTCAGTTTTGCAAAATGGGCAATAGAAAAATATCCAGCAAAAAAATATGCTTTAATACTATGGGACCATGGGTCTGGAGTTATTGATCCAAGCATATGGAAAGTCTCAAATAAATTTATTCCATTTAATTTATATATATTTAATGAAACAACTGGAATGTATGAACTCAACCGAAATGAAATAAAAAAAAGAGGAATATGCTTTAACGACGTTTTTGAAATTTACCTAAAAAACCAAGACTTAAAAGAAGTATTATCTAAAATATCTAGCCAACTTTTAAATAACCAAAAATTGAACCTATTAGGCATGGACGCCTGCAATATGGCTATGCTAGAAATAGGAACTCAAATCAAAAATTTTGTAAATATAATGGTAGGGTCTGAGGAAACAGAACCAGGAACAGGCTGGAATTATCATCCAATACTAAAGCCATTAAAAAAACAAGACCTAACAGAACAAGAGCTTGGAATTCAAATAGTTGATAGCTACCAGGCTTATTACGAAAAAAGATTCACAGATTTTACTCAATCGGCGGTAGACTTAAAACAAATCAATGACTTAGAAAAACTAATAAATATAATTTCTGAAGAATTAATAAAAGTATTAAATTCAAAAAACAAAACCGACTTTTTTAAAACTATAAAAAAAATTAGAACATCAAGAATAACATCAACAATATTTGCAAATATAGACTATATAGACTTAAAACATTTTCTAAAAAGTCTTAAAGTAACAATAAATAAAAAGATTCTTTTAGATAATTACAAAAATTCAAAGTTAAACTTGGATAAAATATCAATAGCTGCCGATATAGCTATAAGCAAAATAAAAGAAATGGTCATAAAAAAAACATATTGCAAAACAACACCTAAAGCATCAGGAATATCTTTTTACTTCCCAACAAGAAGAATTCACAACTCTTACTACAAAACAGATTTTGCATTAACAAACAAATGGATCGAGTTTTTACAAGCTTATATAAAAAATAAATAACCCAAAAATAAACATTTAAAAATAGAAAGCAGGCTTGGCCTACTCTCTATTTTTATGCTAAAATTCCAAAAAACACCAATAAAAACGAATGGGTCAAATATGAATAAAAAACTTTTATTAGATCAAATAAAAATAAAATACGAAAAATGTAACAAATGCCCTTTAGCCAAACAGGGCAGATCACAAGTCATTTTTGGAAAAGGAGATCCAAACGCTAAACTTATGTTTATTGGAGAGGGGCCCGGAAGAAATGAGGACATGCAAGGAGAGCCCTTTGTTGGTAAAGCCGGAAAACTTTTAACAAAAATGATAGAAGCAATGGGTCTAAAAAGAGAAGGTGTATACATCTCCAACGTAGTAAAATGCCGCCCCCCAAACAACAGAACACCTCTGCCAAATGAAACAAACATATGTAAAAACGAAATACTCTTAAAAGAAATCGAGATTATAAAACCAGAAATAATTTGCTGCCTGGGCGCAAGTGCGGCAAAAGCAATGCTTGGAGAAGATCTAAAAATATCAAAAGTAAGAGGCACATTTTTTAAGCTAAATGAAGCAAAAATAATGCCCACCTTTCACCCCGCATATCTACTTAGAAATCCACACGCAAAAAGGCCTGTATGGGAAGACTTACAAAAAATAGTTTTCAATCTGAAAAAAACAGCCAGACAAAAAAGCACCGACAAATAAGATACACATGTCTATTAAGACATAATGTTGATAACCTGTGGATAACCTGTTGATAACTTGTGGATAACTTGCCTAATAAAAAAAAAGAGGCGGCAACGGCCCGGCCCACAGGGAGCCCTCAAGGGTGTCCGAAAAACACGCGGTCAATAGGCGCCGGCACAGGCTGCTTTGGAAAGTTCAAAAAAGTTATCAACAAGTTATCAACAAGTTATCAACAGGTTATCAACATAGTTTAAAAAAAATAAATGGCGGAAATAAAGGAAAAAGGGCTCATTTTTAAAAAGTTATCCACATTTTGGGCCGAGCTTATTATTATTATATTATATAATATATAAATTAATTATAATAAGCTGAGGCATAAAACGTTAAAGCTTTTGTGTTGTAAAAACATAAAACAAAAGAGATGCTTCACTTTTTTAGATTTTTATTTAAACTAATACTGAATTTGTTTTCGTTCTGTTCGATTTTTTTCTTAATAATTACTTTTTAGGGATATTATAAAAGTGAATTTAGCTGATGTTATCGAGAGTCTTGTTGATGAACGAGGTCTTGATAAAGATAATGTAATTAATGCTGTTTGTGAAGGTGTCCTTGCGGCATTTCAAAAAAAATACCCAAACTCTCAACTTAAAGTTGTTTTTAATAAAAAAATAGGTGAAGTTGAGGCTTTTGTTGATAAAACTGTTGTTTCGTCGGTTACGGATGACGCCGTAGAGATTTCATTGAGACGCGCTAAAGTTATAAATCCAAAAGTTAAAGTTGGTGATATTATAGAGGTTCCTTTTGAGCACAAGGTTGGTCGAATCGAAGTTTTAACAGCGAAACAAATTATTGCGAATAAAATTCGAGCTTTAGAACAAGCTTCTGTTTTTGAAGAATATCAGTCTAAAGAAGGTACTATTGTTAGCGGTACTGTTTACAAAAGAGAGCGTACTGGCTTTGCGGTTAAGATGGGTGAAGTTACAGCTTTGCTTCCAAATGAAAATCTTATCCCGCAAGAAAATTTGCGAACAGGTTATCCTGTTCGGGCTTTATTGAAGGAGGTTTTGGAAGTTTCTAGGGGTGATTATCAGCTTATTTTAGACAGGGGCTCTGCTGAATTTGTAAAAAAACTGCTAGAGGTTGAGATTCCAGAGGTTTTTGAAGGTGTTGTTGAGGTAAAGAAAATAGTTCGGATTCCTGGTTATAAAACAAAAATTTTGGTTGATTCCAATAGTAGTGAGATTGACCCCGTTGGAACTTGTGTTGGTGTTGGTGGATCTAGAATAAAGCCTATATTAAAAGAATTGGGGCAAGAGAAAATAGATTTAATACAATGGACAGACCTTCCGGAGGTTTTGGTTAAGCTTAGTTTAAAGCCTGCGGAAATTGATAAAGTTTCTATTGAAGGTGAAACGGTTACTGTTTGGTTAGCTCAGGATCAGAGGTCTCTTGCTATAGGTAAGATGGGGCAGAATATAAATCTGGCGTCTAGGCTTGTTGGTCTGGAGATTCAATTGCAGGATGTTACCCCTTCTGAGCCCGTTATTGATATGGAATAGTCTTTTGTTTTTGATAACAAAATTACTATAAGAAGAGAGTTTTTATGCGTGTATATGAGTTTGCGAAAGAAAAAGGTCTTTCGAGTCGAGATATTTTGGATTTGTTGACTAAGGGAGGGTTTTCTCTTAATAGTCACATGTCTGTGTTAACGAAAGATAACTTGACTTATTTAAACTCGGCGTTAAAAAAAACATTGGCTAAGAAAAGTTCTGTAGGCGCAAAAGACTCTTCTGTTAATAAAGTTGCAAAAAAAGAAGATAAAAAAAGTATCAAAAGAAGTATTACTATTGCTAAGAGCGGCAGTGTTTTGAAAAAAAAGGAACCTATTAAGACTAAGATTATTGATGAGTCTAAGCGAGTTGTGCCAAAAATTCAAAAGATTAGTGTTCAAAAGCCGAGTGTGCGAAAAGTTGGCGTACAAAAGAAAGTTGCAAAAGAAGTTATTTCTCACAAAAAAAATAATGCTGAAAGAATGCCTGTGACACAAATATCTCTAAAACATAATATGCCCCTATTTGAAGCTGCAAGCCTTATGGGCAAGTCTGATGGGGAGTTAATATTTTCATTGCTAAATGATGGAATGGTCTGTAATCGTAATCATGTTTTGCCAGTAGATACAATAAAAGCTCTTGCTGAAGGTTTTGGAATAGCTGTTGCTGTTGAAAAAGACAATGAGTTCCAAGGTAGGCTTTTTAAAAAAAATGTTTCAGGTCAAAAAAGATGGCCTGTTGTTGTTATTATGGGACACGTTGATCATGGAAAAACGACCTTACTAGATTATTTAAGAAAACAAAATACGGTTGCAAGAGAAAAGGGAGGAATTACCCAGCATCTTGGAGCATATGAGGTTGATAGTAAACATGGAAAAATTGTTTTTTTAGACACTCCAGGGCATGAAGCTTTTGCGGCTATAAGGTCTCGAGGAACTAGTATTACTGATATTGCAGTTTTAATAATTTCAGCGGAAGATGGTATTAAGCCACAGACGGTTGAGGCTATAAAAATTGCAAAAAAATCTGAGGTTCCCGTCATTGTTGCTGTGAATAAAATAGATAAAATTTCTCCAGAACGATTAGATGTTGCTTTACAAACAATTAAGAGGGAGTTGTCGGAAAACGACTTGTTGGTTGAGGATTGGGGTGGTGATATTATTTGTGTCCCTATATCAGCTCAGACTGGAGCAGGTGTTGATGAGTTGTTAGAAATGATTGTTTTACAATCTGATCTGATGGATTTAAAAGCAGAATTAGAAGTTCCGGCAAAGGCTTTTATTATTGAGTCTAAGCTAGAGCGAGGTTTTGGTCCTGTTGCGACAGTTATTGTTTCAGAAGGTGTGTTAAAGGTTGGCGATTATTTTACCTGCGGATCATCTTCTGGGAAGGTTAAGTTGTTGATTAATAGTGTTGGTCAAAAAGTTACTCAAGCTTGTCCATCTATTCCTGTAACGGTTGTTGGTTTTGATAAAGCTTTAGATATTGGCGGTTGGCTTAATGTTGTTTCCGCCAAAGAATATAAAAAAGTAAAAGGTTCTTTTGTTTCTTCTCGTTCGGCGATGATGCCCACTGCTTTTCCTATTGCATTTATAGATGAGGTCGATAAAAAATCTATAAATATTATTTTTAAAACTGATGCTCAAGGTTCCAAAGATGCTATTGAGTTATCAATTGCTAAGCTTAGGAAATTAACAGAAGAGGATTGTGCTCGATTGAACGTTATTTCTAGCGGTATTGGTGAAGTTTCTGAATCAGATGTAAGTTTTGCGGAAATAGCTGGCGCAATGATTTTAGTGTTACATTCAAAGGTTGATAGAAAAGCTGCTTCTTTGGCTTTGGAAAAAGGTATAAGTATAAAAAAATTTGATGTTATTTATCATTTGGTAGAATTTCTTGAAGATGAATTGAAGAAGACCCGAAAAATAAAAACCCATTGGGTTCCTAAAGCAAAACTTTTAGTCAAGAAAATTTTTGATATTAAGGGCATGGGTGTTATTGCTGGTTGTTCTGTTCAAGAAGGCGTTGTTGCTAATGGTAACAAGGTTGTTTGTATAAGAAATAATAAAACGATTGGTGAGGGCATTATAAAGAGCCTTCAACGAGAAAAAAAAGTTGTAAAAGAAGTTCATGCTGGATTTGAGTGTGGATTTGTTACAGATGCTTTTCACGATTGGCAGGAAGGTGATTTTGTAAGCGTTTTTGCAGAAGAAGAAATTACGAGTGAATAAAGAATTTTTTAAAAATTTTTTAATAAACTATTGGGAAAGATCTTATGATTTTTCCCAATTTTGTTTTGTAGAAAAATTGTTTTTTTATTTTTTTATTTTTTTACAAAAAATATATTGTTTCTTTTTTGTCGTTGTTCTTTTTTATAAAAAAAGGTTTGTAAAAAAAAATAAATATAATTTTAAAGTAGTCTCTATTGGTAATATCTCTGTTGGCGGGACAGGCAAATCTGTTTTGGTTCAGTACTTAGTAAAAAAATGTTGCTTAAATAAAAAATGTGCGATTGTTTTGCGAGGCTATAAAAGTTTGGCTGAAAAAACAGGGAAAAGCTTCGTTGTTGTTGAAAAAAAATTAAAGGATACTCAGGCAGTTTTTTTTGGAGATGAAGCTGTTATGCTTTCACGTAACTTGAGTGTACCTGTTGTTGTTGGTAATAATAGAGTTAGATCTTGTGATTTGTTGAAAGATGAAATTGACTTGGTATTTCTTGATGATGCATATCAAAATTTATCTATAAAAAAAGATTTTGAAATTTTATTGCTAGATGCAAGGCATCCTTTTGAAAATGGATATTGCTTACCTGCGGGCAAGTTGCGAGAGAAGGATTGCTCTAGGGCTGATTGTATTATTTTAACTCACACAGAGTCTTTAGATTTTGATAATATTGAAAAAATAAAGAAACAATTATATTTTAAAACTCAGCATAAAAATATTTATTGTGCGATGCATAATTTTGATGGTTTATTTTTTAATGATAAAGATTTTATAGATTTAAAGTTACTTAAAAAGAATAAAAACATGGCCTTTGCCGGGATTGGTGATTTTGATTCCTTTAAAAATTTTTTATTGGATATCGGTTTAAGAAATTGTGAGTTTAAATCTTACTCTGACCATTATGATTATGGCAAGGACGACATAGACGAACTTTTTTTAAATGCTAAAAGATTGGGGATTAATTCCATAATTACGACTCAAAAGGATTGGGTAAAAATTTCAAAATATTTATTACATAAAAATGATATTCCTGTTTATGTTGTAAGAATAAAATTTAAATTTTTTTTTAATGATGAAAAAAAATTTTTGGATCAATTAAAAATTAATATACAATAAAATTGTAGAGCGAAAATTGAGAATTATTTCTTGAGAGAGTTTATATGAAGGTTGTTGTTGCAAGACATTTGTTTTGTCTTGTTTTTCCCGCACTTTTTGCTTTGTATATATATCCACTTTTAATTCGTATTGCAAAAAGTTTTAATATTTTAGATAATCCTGACGGTGGTGTTAAAAATCATAAACAGTCTGTTCCTTATTTAGGTGGATTTGGATTATATATACCATTTATTGCTACACTTGCTATTGCTTATCCGTTTGAAAACCAGATTTTATGGCTTTTGTTGGGTGTTACTTTTTTGCTATTTGTTGGATTTGTTGACGATTTAAAGGCTCTTGTTCCTATACAAAAATTTGTGGGACAAATAATAGCTGTAATATGTTTTTTAAAGGGAGGTTATTCATTAAAAAATGTTTTTTTTAATGATGTTTTTACAATTATAATTTCTGCCTTTTGGATGTTGTCTATTATAAATGCATTTAATCTTATAGATGTTATGGATGGTTTAACAGCTGTTGTTTCTATAATGGCAGGGATTTCGTTTTTTTTTATATCGTTGTATTTAAAACAATATGCTATTTCTATATTGATATTGGCTTTTATTGTTCCCATTTTTATTTTCTTTTTTTATAATAAGTCTCCGGCAAAAATTTATTTGGGAGATTCGGGTTCTCTTTTTATAGGTGGTTTTTTTGCGGCAATTCCACAACTTATAAATTGGAGTTCTATAGATCACTTTTCTTTTTTTGTAACATTTGTAATATTGGCAATTCCTATGCTAGAGATTTTTTTTTTAGTTATAATACGTACATATAAAGGAATACCGTTTTATAAACCAACTCCCGATCATTTTGCTTTATATTTAAAGAGAAAAGGATGGAGTGTTTCTAAGATATTAAAATTTGTGTTTTTTATATCATGTTTTTTATCTTTAATTTCATTTTTATTTTTATTAAAAATAATATCTTTAAAAGTTTTATTTTTTGTTTGTTTTATCTTTTTTATATTTTGGATTTATATTATTTTTATTTAACCATATCTTTTAATAAATCGATTTCTACCTTGTGTTCATCAACTTTTTTAACAGGCGTTTCCAATATTTTGGGGATTTTTTTTAGTCTTTTATCATTCATAATAAGTGAAAAAGTTTTTAGTGGAATATACCCTTTTCCTATATTTTCATGCTGATCTTTTCTTGAGTTTAAATTTGTTTTGGAGTCGTTTAGATGTATAGCTTTTAGATTTTTTAAGCCAATGATTTTATCAAACGTTTGTATAACTTTTTTATACTCCGTAGGCGTAGAAATATCATATCCTGCTGAAAAGATATGGCATGTGTCTAGACATGTACCTATTTTCTTTTTTTCTTTCGCCTTATCGCGAATTTCTTTTAAATGCTCAAATTTATATCCAACATTCGTTCCTTGTCCGGCTGTTGTTTCTAGTAAAATCATTGTCTTTCCAGAGGCGTTTTTTAGAACGAAATCTAGGTTTTTAGAGATTTGTTCTAAACATTTTTCTTCACCTGATTTTAGGTGTGCGCCCGGGTGTAATACTAAATACGGGATTTCTAAGTCTTGGCATCTTTCTAATTCTAGTTTTAAAGCATCTATTGATTTTTTTTCAGTATCTTTGTTTGGAGAACCTATGTTAATTAAATATGATGTATGTGCAATTATAGTTTTGATATTGGATTTTTTTTGGGTTTCTTTAAATTTTAGTATGTTTTCTTCTTTTAGTTTACTTGCATGCCAAGAACGACTACTTTTTGTAAAAATTTGTATTGTTGTGCATCCTAGTTTTTCGCCCTCTTCTATTGCCTTGTATAGTCCGCCGCTTATTGATGTGTGAGCTCCTAAAAAGATTGTTTTTTTGCCCATTTCGAATTATCCTTGTTTTTTAGTTTTAATTATTTTAACTTTAGATTAAATCTTTTTTTTAATAACGAATAGTAATTTTTGAGGTAGCTATGCAAGATGCTAATAAATCTATTGAAAAGATTCCTGTAGCTAAGTTAGACCAGTTAATTAATTTTGTGACTAAAGCTTGGGGACATGAGGAGTGGATTGCTAATAATTCTAAATATTGTGGTAAAAAGTTGGTATTAAAAAAAGGTTTTCGTTGTTCTATGCACAAGCATAATATAAAAGATGAAACTTTTTATATTCAATCAGGTAAGGTTTTAATGGAATTTGAATACAATGGGGTTTTTGGTAAAAAGGTTTTGACGTCCGGTGATGTTATGCATATAAAAATTGGTATGTGGCATAGGTTTACAGGTTTGCAAGATTCAGAAATATTTGAATTTTCGACATTTCATATGGAAGAAGATTCTATTCGACGAGAAGCAAGTGGTAAAATTGATTTAAAAGAAGTTGAATTTTAAACGGATGCTTAATTTTAAATCTTTTTATAAATATTCATTTTTGGGTCTTGTATTTTTAGCAGGGATTGTATTTTATCTTTTGCATAAAAATATGCTGATAGTTAAATTTTTACCAAGTTTAAAGTTTGATAAAAATGTTTTTGACAATTATAATACTTCTTTTAAAAAAGAGGTGGTTTTTTACTTTTGGAAAAATAATAAGTTTTATGAAGAAAAAAAAGATTTTGTTTTTTTTAAAAGTAAGTCTGAAAATGTAAAGCATTTTGTTAATGATTGGCTTTCTATATTACTTGCAGAAAGAGTATTGGCAATAGATGTATCAGTTTTATCTGCTAGTTTAGATAAAAATGAAAATATTTTATTTTTGTCTTTTAATAAAAATATTTTGGATATTAGTTGGTCTATTTTTGAAAAATGGAATTGTATAGAAGCTTTATTTAAAAGTTTAAGAAAAGCTAATTTTAAAATTAGAGAGGTTGTTTTTTTGGTTAATAACAAAGTGATGCAAGATGATCATTTAGATTTTTCTAAAGAATGGAATATTTCGGGATTTCAATAATAAAAAGGAATAAGTCGTATGAAAAAGAATAATTTTTTATTGATGTTAATAATTACTTTTTTAAGTTTAAATTCTCAAGGTGTTACTGATTTTACAAGCGTCGAGATTATACCTAAAAATAAAGAAAAAATAATCTCTACAGAGAATTCTAATGTTGAAACAAAAGAAGAGGTTATTAATAGATTAAGATTAAGTAAAAAAAGAAAAGAAAAAGTTGCGGCTGCATTTTGGGGATTAGTAAATGCATTTTCTGCTATTGCCCAAGCATCTACCGGTAATCCTCAAGAAGCGATTCCAAACTTTGTTGGTGCAGCTTTAAATACAGCTGCGCAAATTGCTCAAATAGAAGCTAATTATGCAAAGGCTCCAAATTTATTTTTTAATTATGATAAACTTGTAGCTAATTTAATGGAAGATTTTGTAGAAATTATATATAATTTAATTTCTACAGATGACAGATTAATTACAGAATCTGATTTTATTTTGTTAAGTGAATTAAAAAAAATAAAATTCCATGATGCTAGGTTAGAATGGCTTGCTGAGAAAATATTGGATGGCGAGTTTGTACAGGCTTTTTTGAATGAAGCTTTAGATTATTTGAGTTTTTATTTACATAAAAAGATAGATAATCTTATTACTTATTTAAAGGAAACATTATTACTTCCAGGAAAGTTGGAGGAGGATTTTAATTAGAGATGTTTTTTATAAAAAAAATAATTATATATAGTTTTGCATTGGTTTTTATTTTGTTTATAAGTCAAGTTTTTGGACATAAAAAAGCAAATGTTTATTATTTTAATTTAGATAATAAATTAGTTCGTGAAGATATTAATGCGGGAGCAGCTTTAAATTTTTTATATAATAATTTTTTGGGAAAAATTATTCGGCCAGTTTTAACACAAAAAATTGTTTCTAAAATTCCGAATTTTTATAATAATTCTAGATTAAGCAAACATAAGATAAAACCTTTTATAAAAAAATATAAGATAGATACTAGCGAGTTTTTAAAAAAAGGCTCAGACTTTAAATCATTTAATGATTTTTTTACAAGGAAACTAAAGCCGAATGTTCGCCCAATTGATAGGAATCCTGAATTAGTTGTCTCTCCCGCAGATAGCAAGCTCTTTGTTATTCCGGATGTATCAAAGGAAGTTAAATTTTTTGTAAAAAATAAAAAATTTAACTTAGAAAATTTTTTAAAAAATAAAGATTTGGCGAAAAAATATTCTGGTGGTGTAATGTTAATATTTAGATTAGCTCCACTAGATTATCATAGATATCATTTTCCATTTGATTGCATTCCTGAAAAACCTGTAAAGATAAACGGTAAATTAGAGTCTGTTAATAGTCTTGTATATAAATCTGGAATTCAGCCTTTAACAGAAAACGAGCGCCAATTGATTAAGCTTAAGACCCAAAATTTTGGTTCTGCTTTGTTAGTAAGTGTTGGGGCGATGTTTGTTGGTAAAATAGTTCACACGTTTAAGCCTGAAAATCAGTATAAGAAAGGGAATGAAGTTGGCTATTTTGAATTTGGTGGTTCAACTTTAGTTTTATTATTTGAAAAAGATAAAATTAAAATAAAAGATAAATTTTTAATAAATTCAAAAAAAGGTTATGAAACTCAAGTAAAAATGGGCCAGGTTGTAAATTGTTTATGAAATAACAAGGAGAAGTTATGGAAATTTTGCCATCTTTAATATCTGCGGATCTTTTAAATTTAGGTAAAGTTATAAAAGATTTAGATGATCATTGTGATGGATATCATCTTGATGTTATGGATGATCATTTTGTTCCAAATTTAACCTGGGGACCGATGTTTGTTGAGCAAATTTTAAACTCAACAGAACTCCCCATACATTTACACTTAATGGTTCAAGATCCTGAGAAATGGGTTAATAGAGTAAAATTAAGATCTAAAGATACTTTTATATTTCACTATGAAGCAACTAAAGAAAATGATAGAATTTTAAAGTTAATAGATAGTGTGAAAGTTCAAGGTTACAAGATTGGAATTGCAATTAATCCTGAAACTGAGATAGAAACTATTTTTGATTATGTTGATAATTTAGATCACATTTTGATTATGTCTGTAAATCCAGGCTTTTCCGGACAAAAGTTTATTCCGGAGGTTCTGGAAAAAGTTGATTCTTTGATAAATCAAAGAGATAGCATGAATCTTAATTTTAAGATAGGTATGGATGGTGGTCTTGGAAAAGATAATATTAAGATGATTACTGAAACAGGTGTTGATCAAATTGGTGTCGCCTCTGCTATTTTTGGACCTGGTTCATCTGTAGATAATATTAAGAAATTATTTACATATTGATTAATAATATAATTTAAAACATTCACTTTTTAGTTTAATTTACTATATTAATACTTATTAATTTAGTTGTTTTTAATAGTGTTAATAGGTGAACTTGTGATTTCGTCTAGTCTTTTAGATAAAATTCGTGTTGGAGTTTTAATGGGGGGACGTTCTATAGAGCGAGAAGTCTCTTTTAATTCTGGTAGAACTATTTGTGATCATTTGGATACACAAAAGTTTGATATAATTCCTATTTTTCAAAAAGATAATGGTCAACTTTATTTATTACCGTGGCATTTTTTGCATAGAGGTAAAATATCTGATTTTTATAATCGATTAGAAAATGAAGCAGAAAAAATAAATTGGGATGATTTAAAAAAAACTGTAGATTTTGTTTATATTTCTTTACATGGGCGTTATGGGGAAGATGGTACTGTTCAAGGTGCTTTAGAGATTTTAGGAATTCCCTATTTAGGCTCAAAAGTTTTTGGTAGTGCTTTAATAATGGATAAAATTGCTCAAAAGACATTGTTGCAGGCTAGTAGTATTAAGGTTGCAAAAGATATTATTATAAATTCAAGTGACATTAAAAATATATCTTTAGATATTGTTTTAGAGAAATTGAAAGAAAAAAAAATAAATTTACCTGTAGTCATAAAACCTGTGCACGAAGGTTCAAGTTTTGGTGTCTCTGTTATTTCTAAAAAAGACGACTTATTACAGGCTATTAAAAATGCAGCGACTTGTACGTTCGGGATGGTGCAGTCGGTGCTTGTAGAAGAAAAACTGGAAGGGATGGAGTTTGTTGTTGTTTGTTTACAAAAACCAGACAAAACATGGTTTGGACTTTCTGTTACTGAAGTTATCATCGAGGATGGATATGATTTTTATGACTATGATCAAAAATACATGCCAGGAAGAGCTACCAAATTTACTCCTGCTCGAATTGATGAAAAGATACAAAAAAATATTTTGGATACTTGTTTAAAGGTAACAAAATTATTAGATTTTAATGCAATTTCTCGTATAGATGGTTTTTTAACTAAAGATGGAAAAATTTATATAATAGATCCAAATTCTTTAACTGGTATGAGCCCATCTTCTTTTTTGTTTAATCAGGCAGCAGAAGTTGACATGAATCATACGCAATTAATAAATTATTTAATAGATTCAGAGTTAAAACAATATGGAATTTCCAATACAAATTTAATTGTAGATAAAAATATGAATAAAATTGAAAATTTAAAAAAAAGAGTTGTTGTTCTTCTAGGCGGCAATACCAATGAAAGAGAAGTTTCTTTAGATTCTGGTAGAAATATTTGTTATAAATTATCACCTCATAAATATGAGGTTATTCCTGTTTTTGTGGATAATAAAAAGGAACTTTATAAGATTAGTAATAAACTTTTGGTACAAAATTCAACTCGAGAAATTAATGATCTATTAACTCAAGATATGAAAACTAACTGGTCAGATTTGCCCAATATTTGTGATTTTGTGTTTATTGGGCTTCATGGTGGTATTGGGGAAGATGGATCGGTTCAAGGTATGCTAGAGATGTTAAATTTGCCATATAATGGTTCTGGAGTGTTGGCGAGTTCGCTTTGCATGGATAAATTCAAAACAAACAAGTATTTAAAAACTAAAAAAATCGATGTTGCCGATTCTGTTGTTCTAGATATTAAAACATTTGAGACAAATAAGAACGAAGAGTTTTTAGGTAAATTAACTATAGATTTTAATTTTCCATTGATAATAAAGCCTCATGATGACGGTTGTAGCTTTTTTGTTAAAAAAATAAAAGATAAAAAAGATTTGCTTAAAAATATAGGGACTTATTTTAAAGAATCTGGAAAAGATTCTGTTATGATAGAAGAATTTATAATTGGAATGGAGCTTACTGGTGGTGTTTTTGGTAATGAGAATGTTGTTGCGATGCCTCCAAGTAAAGTTTTGGCGAGCAATGATATTTTATCTATAGAAGAAAAATTTTTACCAGGTGCTGGGGAAAATTTAACACCTGCTCCATTGCCGCAAAAAGCATTAACGTTTATTCAGAGTGAAATTGCCAAAACTTATAAAGCTTTAAATCTTTCTGGATATGCAAGAATAGATTGTTTTTATCAAGATGCAAAAATATCTCCGACTAAAAAACAAAGATTGGTTATCTTAGAAATTAATACGTTGCCAGGAATGACTCCTGCTACAGCAATCTTTCATGCCGCTTCAGAAATTGGGCTAAGGCCGATGGAGTTTGTAGACAAAATTGTTGAACTTGGTTTTGAGTTACACGAAAAGACTGATATTTTTTATATATTACCCGATAAAAAATTTAGAGCAGATCTAATTAATTGATCGAGAGATATATTCTTCTCAGAGTGTTTTTCAGCTAAGAATTTTACAGTTTTTGATATTTCTTGTTTGGAATAATTTAATGAAGTTAGAACTTCTGTTATGTTTTGCCATTGAGTAAAGTCTTGTTGAGATTCTTCAACTTTTAATTTACCTGTAGATATTAGCTTAGATATTTTATGTTTTAAATGAACTATTATTTGTTCTGCTTTTTTTACTCCAATACCATTTATTTTACTTAAAGCTTTATCATTTTGTTGACTAATTATTTGTATAAATTCAGAGGTTGGGATTTGAGAGAGTATATTTGTAGCGATATTTGGTCCAATTTTTGGACAGTCTATTATTAATAAAAAAATTGTTTTATCTAATTCTGTTGCAAACCCATATATTGTTGGTCCATTTTCTTGGTTCCAATGCATATGTGTGTATAATTCTATTTCTTGTTTTTCTGAAAAGTTTTGTATTTGCGGTGTAAATATTTCGAAACCTAATCCGTTTACTAATACAGTTAAACTTTTTTCTTTTATGTTTTTTATTTTTCCAGTTAAGTAATTAATCATTGATAAAGCTTTTCTTTATTAATTTATTATTTATTGAATTAAATATTTTTGGGCGAATACACTCTTTAATAAAACATAATAATTTTATGGAGATATTACAAATGAAAAAAATATTATTTTTACTTTTATTTTTTATAACAACTAACTCTTCTATTTATTCAAAAAATAATTGGTCATTTTTAATTTATATGGAAGCAGACAGCCAACTTGCGCCGTGGGTATTAAAAAACTTAACAGATGTTATCAGTGCCAAATTTGACCGTGAATTTGTGGATATTTTTATTCAGTGCCATATTGTAAAAGATTTTGCTTATAGATATAAAGTTAGCAGTAATTCCTTGGTTTATGACAGTACAGTTAAATTGACATCAGATAATTCAAAAGATTTGGTTGATGCTTCTGAATGGGCTTTTAAAAATACAAATTATCAGCACTATGGAATTATTTTATGGAATCATGGATTTGGTATTTTGGATCCTAATTATATGGAACATAGTTTAGAAGAGTTTAATTGGGAGGCAGAGCCAGATTTAGATAGTTTTGTTTGTCCCGATGGTTTATGTCCTTTAAAATTTGATTATGGATCAAAAACATTAAATGTTTCTTCCGATAATTTTCATGGGCTAAGTCATAAAGGAACTTTGTTTAGAGAACATAATAAAACTTATTTAACAAATCAGGGTATGGTGCAAGCATTTAGATCAATAAAACAAGAAATTCTAAATAATAAAAAGATAGATATTTTAGGAACGGATTGTTGTAAAATGGCAATGTTGGAAGTGGGATATCAGATAAAAGATTCTGTAAATTATTTTATTGGTTCTCAAAATTGCGAGTTACAAGATGGTTGGAATTACAATGATTTTTTTAGTGATTTTATTAAAAATTTAACACCAGAAGAAGTTTGCATTTCTATAGTTGATTCTTATGGACAGTATTATAAAGAGCATACAAGAGAAGAAGCGTATACACTTTCTGCCTTTGGCTTGAATAATATAGATTTATTGGTGAATAATATTAATAAGTTTGTTGATGTTTATAAAAAGTGTTTAGAATATAATTTTGAATTTTTTAAAAATGTTATAAAAAATGCTCGTTCAAAATCTTTGGCAATTTGCCAAGCGCCATTTTATACAGGTATAGATTCATTTTATACCCAATTATTGTTGGAGTTAGATAGCAGTGTTAGTTATTATTATAGATTGAGAGAGTTAAGACAAATTTTAAATACAGGCAAAGAGATTGTAAAAAATATTGTTGTTGCCAATGTTACGGGAGAAAATAAAACCGAAGCAAAGGGTATATCTTTTTATTTTCCAAATAATCATATAGATAGTTCTTATTTAGAAACTCAATTTGCAAAGGATACTTTGTGGATTGAGTTTCTAGAACAAGTTACAGCGGTGTAAAGTAAAAATTTGTATTATAAATCGAACAGGACTCGTTTTTTAAGTTCTGGGCTTGTTAGTGTTATTTTGAGGTTGTCAGATGTATAATTTTCGTTAGGAATAAACATTACCTTATTTATAACACCATAAGGTCTGATTTTTATAACCTCATCAAGCCTGACTGTTTTTTCTCTAAAATCAGTGTTTATATTTCGGTTTGCTTCATAAGATGAAACACCTTCGATTGTTGCCCAAAGAGGACCGCCTATAAAGAAATATTTTGCAGTTTTCCAACCGACATCTCGGTGTAATTTTCTTGCAACACTTGTTGATGGTTCTAATGGAGCTTGAATATCGTTTGGGTTTAGATAATAAGTTTTGTTGCTTTTGTTTTTTACATAAATTTGAACAGGTGTATATCCACGTTCTATTATTTTTCTACCACCAAATATTTTACGAGCTTCTTCTTCTGTAAGAGTTTTTTTTGCAACAACTAGATTATCTTTTTCGTGAGTAGGTGCTTGTGGTGGGTACAGTTTTTTCGCTTTATATCTAGCACAGTTTGGTAGGATTGCTAACGCTACCAAGGTGAGTAATATTGATATATTTTTTTTAATTATATTTTTATTCATGATTTCCTTAACATTAAATGTTTCTTCCGATAATTTTCAACTGTATTGTTGCCATTTGTTTAATATTTTGGGTAGTATACTATACTAAAAAATATTGTAATACTAATTTATAGTAATATTTTTAAGTTTATAAGATAGTTAAATTATGAAAAAAATAATCATACCTTTTATTTGTTTTAGCCTATTGAATTCAAATGCTGTTTTGTGCTCTTCTACTTCGAGAAAAATTAAGGGTTTTTTTGGTGGCGGTATAATTGGTTTCGTATTTCGCGGAATAAGCCATAAATCCACGAGAAATCAGGATAATATACAAACTAAAACATTGCAACTGGATGGGCGATCTGTTTTTCTTAAAAATATGCCGGATGATATACAGGGTGTAAAATTTGATGATATTGCTGGTATAGATGATGTTATAGAAGAAGTTAAGACTGTTGTGGATTTTGTGAAAAATCCTGCAAAATATAAGGCCCTGGGTGCAAAATTTCCTAAAGGAATATTGCTGCAAGGTCCTCCTGGGAACGGCAAAACGCTTTTAGCTAGAGCAATAGCTAATGAATCGGGACTTAATTTCTTTTATGAGTCAGCTTCTTCATTTGTAGAGTTATATGTTGGTGTTGGAGCCAAAAGAATTAGAGATTTTTTTGAAAAAGCTAGAAATCATAAACCTTCTATTGTTTTTATAGATGAAATTGATGCTATTGGTGCTGCAAATAGAGGCGCTGGTGGAAACGAAGAATATAGACAAACTTTGAATGAACTTTTGTGTCAGCTTGATGGATTTAGCAAGGATGATTCTGTTATTGTTATAGCTGCTACAAATAATTCTGATGCGCTGGATCCGGCTTTGAAACGTCCTGGAAGATTTACAAAAATTATAGAAGTACCATTGCCAGACATGTCAGCAAGGTTTGAAATTTTTAATTTTTATATTAATAAGTTGCCAAATGTCAAAATAAATAGAGATGTTTTTGATCAAATTGTTGCCAATACAAAAGGGTTTTCTGCTGCAGAATTAGAAAATCTTGTAAATGAGTCTGCTTTATATGCAGTTAGTCGCGGTGCTAGTATGATAACAGATGAGCATTTCGCTTTTGGTTATAAAAAAAGCGTTGAGCGTTTATTTAAAAATAATTAATTAAATATTTATTTTAAATGCTTTTTTAGTAGTTCTTGTAAAATCTTAGGATTGGCTTTTCCTTGAGTTTTTTTCATAGCTTGACCGATAAAGAATCCAAATAATCGATCTTTACCAGATAAATACGCGTCCACTTCTTTAGGATGAGCTTTTACAATATCAACAATTATTTTTTCAAGCTCTTTTGTATTTTCGATTTGCCCAAGATTTTTATCTTTTATTATAGAATTTGGTGATTTCCCAGTTGTTGCAGTTTCTAAGAAGACTTCTTGTGCTATCGAGCTATTTATTTTTTTTGTTTCTACAGCGAGAACTAGTTCAGCAAAATTTTGAACTGTTATGTTTGATTTTTCTAGATTAAGATTGTTTTCATTTAAAAAACCAAGGACATTTCTTAAAAACCAATTTGCTGTTTTTTGCGGTTTGTTTGTTATTTTACACGTATTTTCAAAAAATTCGGCAAAGATTATTTCACTGCTTAGTATTTCTGCTTCATAACTTGATAAATTATATTCAGTTTTAAATCTCTTTATTTTTTTATGAGGGAGTTCTGGTAGATTTAATTTTATTTTGTTAAGCCATTCATTATCAATTAAAATTATAGGTAAGTCAGGTTCTTTAAAATATTTATAATCTGCGGCTTCTTCTTTTGAACGCATTACAAATGATTTATTTTCTTTAGAATTCCAACCTCTTGTTTCTTGATTTATTTTTTCTCCATTTTTAATAGCTTTTATTTGTCTTTCTATTTCATATTCAATTGCATTCACTATAAATTTAAATGAGTTAATATTTTTTAGCTCTACCCTTGTTCCTAAAGCCGTTTCGTCGCTTCTTCTAACTGATATATTAACATCGCCACGGAAAGACCCTTCTTCCATATTAGCTTCACTAATACCGAGATATTGAACAATTGACTTTAGTCTTGTTAAATATAATTTTGCTTCGCTACTATTAGATATATCGGGAAAACTTACGATTTCTATTAATGGTGTCCCTGCTCTGTTAAGGTCGACAAAGCTTTCATTATCTTTTCCATGTATGTTTTTTCCGGCATCTTCTTCTATATGTATTCTTGTTAAACGAATGTTTTTGTTAATATTATCTGGTAGTTCTATTGGTATATGCCCGTTTGTACAAATTGGAGCTTGATCTTGTGTTATTTGGAAATTTTTAGGTAAATCCGGATACATGTAATGTTTACGATCGAACCAGCTTTTTTTTGTAATTTTACAGTTTGTTGCAAGTCCTGCCATGATTGCAAAGTCAACAACCTTTTTGTTCAGTGTAGGTAAAACTCCTGGGTATCCAGAGCAGATTGGACATATGTTCTGATTTGGTTTTTCTCCAAAAACATTTGGGCAAGAACAAAATATTTTTGATTTTGTTTTTAATTGAACATGAATTTCTATTCCGATGTTTGCTTTAAAGTCTGGGAATTTATCCAAAATATTTTTTATTTTTTGTGTCATAATTAACATTCGTTTTTTGTTTTTAGTTACAACGTATTCGTTTAGCTATTTAACGACTTCTATTTTATATTGATTTGCCTGTAGACTTTTGCTTCCTTCTAAAACGATCTTGCATCGGAGAGATTTTTCTAGTTCTATAATTGATTTAAATTCATTGTGAATTAGATAATTAAAAATTGATTCAGGAACAATTAGTGATATGTTCCTTTTTGTTTTTGCTTTTAATATATCGTTTTTGCAGTTTGCTAAGATTTCAAAGCTTCGTGCTTGTATAGATTTTGTAACCCCATATCCATTGCAACATTGACAAACGTTTGTTAATTGTTGAGAAAGAGTTTTTCCAGAACGTTTTCTTGTCATCTGGATTAAACCAAATTCAGAAACTTTTAATAGGACAGATTGATATTTGTCATTTTCTTTTAAGGTTTTTTCGAACAATTTAGAAAGCTTTTGTTTATTGGCAGAACTTGCCATATCTATAAAGTCTATAACAATAAGACCTCCAATATTTCTTAATCTTAATTGTCTAACTATTTCTTCTGCTGCCTCTAGATTTGTTTTTAAAATTGTATCTTCAAGATTATCTTTTCCTATAAATTTACCAGTGTTTACGTCTATTACTGTCATTGCTTCTGTTGTTTCTATGATTAATGTTCCACCAGATTTCAGGGAAACTTTCTGTGATAGAGCTTTCTCTATTTGTTTATCTATTTCGTATTTTTCAAAAAGCTCTGGTGGACCTTGATATAATTTAATCTTATCTATGTGTTCTGGCACGAAGTTTTGTACAAATTTTTGGATTGAGTTTTTTTCGTATTTATCATCTACGTATAAAGCTTCAACATCTTCATCAAAATGTTCTCTTATTGCTCGAAGAGTTAATCTGAGGTCTTCGTGTATTTTTTCTCCAATTTTGGCTTGATCTAATTTCTTTAAAATTGATTTCCAAGAAGACACTAAGAATGATATATCTTTTTTTAAGTCCTTAGCCTTTCGTCCTTCCATTGTTGTTCTAATTATGGCCCCCATATTTTTAGGTAAACATTTTAAAAGAATTTCTTTGAGGCGAGCACGTTCTTCTCGGTCGCCTATTTTTTTAGAGATACCTATTTGAGGGATATTGGGCATTAGCACGACAAATTTTCCGGGTAGGGTAAAACAGGTTGTTAATTTTGCACCTTTTTCATATATAGGTTCTTTTATAACCTGTACTAAAATTTCTTCACCTTGTGTAAAAATTTTTTCTATGCTTATAGCCTTTTTAATTTTTTTGTTTATTATGTTTTGTTCAAAATCATCAACATGTAAAAATTCGGCAGTTTTTTCTGTAGCTAAAGCTCTGTCTATTTCTGAAATGTGTAAAAATCCGGCTTTTTTTTGTCCGATATCTACAAATGCAGTTTGTATTCCTGGTAGAATTTTAGAAACTTTGCCTTTAAAGAAACATTTTTCCAATTCTTCTTTGGAATGTGTATCAAAATAAATATCTTGCAATTTATCGTTGCGTAATACCGCGACACGAGTTTGCCAAACATTTTTGTTTATTAAAATTTTTTTCAAGCTATACTCCGTATATTGTTTGATTAATATGCTTATAATTTTTTATAATTTAAAGTTTAAATTATAGTTTATTAAATATTAATTATAAATATAATTATAAACAATATTCGTAATAATTAGTAGGAAAATAGAATAAATTATGTTAAGGTTTACCCTCTCGGGTGGTTTTGTTGTACTTTTTCACTTAGTGAAAGGAGTTTTATGTTTAAAATTCGTGATCTTACAGTTTCTTGCGTGCTTGTTTTGGCTCTTTTACTATCAGGTTGTGGTAAAAAGAAAAATAAGAGTATAGAACAAAAGAAAGTTGCCCTTCGGTCTGATGATTCAAATATGATGTTAGCTTCACCTCATATACCTATTGCGGAAGAAGAAATAGATGTAGATGAATTTTTTATAGATGATATTGCAGAGTTTGCATTTGCAGGTGAAGATGATCTTGATAGTGAAGAAACATATAAATTTTCAGAAATGGATGCAGACGATTCTTTATTTAATGAAAATAATATAGAAGAAGATGAAAGTTTATTTGTTGCTTGGGATGAAGAAGTCGTTCAAGATTTAAATTTCCAAACAGTTCATTTTGATTTAAATAAAAATGAAATTAGAAATGATCAGTTAGAGTTTGTTAAACAAGATATTGATGCTGCAAAAAATGCTATAGCTGATGGAAAATCTATAGTTGTTCAAGGGCATGCTTGTCAGATGGGTCCTCCAAGCTATAACTTATCTCTTTCAGAAAGAAGAGCTGATGTTATTAGAAAAGAGATGGTTAAAAACGGAATACCAGAAGAGAAGGTTAAAATTATAGGTTGTGGTCAGGAAATTCCGGTTGTTTGGAGCGAGGAAATAGATAAACAAAAGCTTATTAAAGAACTTGAACCAAATAGACGAGTAGAAATAACTGTTAGTTAATTTTGTGTTAATTTTGCATACTAAGAAAAAGGGATCTAAATTTAGATCCCTTTTTTTAGTATTATGATAAGTAAAAAAGAGTGTTTGTTATAAAAGTTAAATTTTTTTACGGAGAGATAATATGAATTTTAAAAAGTATTTGTTGATTGGAGGCGTTTTATTAGCTTATAGCAATTCTGTTTTTGCAATGACGACTTCTGAGGAGTTAAGTAGCTATGTAACTGATTCTGATAGCTATGTAATTGATTCTGATAGCTCAGAAGATGAATCTTTTGATTTAAGAGAAGGTCTTAAAGAATTAAGAGATGAAGAAAGAACGTGTCTTAAAAAGGCTAAGGCCGATTTGTTAAAAAAATTGGAATGTGAGATTAAAAATATCAGAAAAATTAATATTAGTAGCTTTCGCGATGATAAAAAATTTAATTATTGTTGCCGTGCAATTAAACGATCTATTCTTTTATTTAAACATTCTCTAACATTAAATGTTTCTTCCTATTCAACAAGAGTAGAAATAGATAAAGACAAGAAATCTCTTGGAAAACTTTGTTTAGATTTGTTTTCTTTTATAATTAAAATAAACGAGAGTTATGCAAAGAATGCGGTTGAAGAGCAAAAAGATTTGATTGAAGATTTAATGAATGATTTTTTAAACGGCGATCTTCTTATGCAAGTATATGGATTACAATTATTATATTGTTTATTAAAAGTTGATCAATCTTATTATACGAATTTTTTTACAAAAAAATTAATTGAGGAAAAGAGTTTCTTTAAATTATTTTTAATTTCTAGAGGAATAAATTTAACATCGGAAAGAAAAAAAATTAATCTTATATGCTCTAGGTTTTATCGTGCAGTTATGTTGTTTGAAGTTTTAGATGAAAGTGTGTTTTCTGAGTATTGTGACTTTGCACGTAAAGGCTTAGATTTTTGGGGTGAAAAACTAGAAGAAAAAGGTGCGGTTGATTTTGATGAGCGCAAAAATCGTAGGGAAAAATTGGAATATATTTTAGGAAGAGTTGAATTGTAAAATTACTTTATTTGTTGTTTTGATTTTTTAAAAATTCCTTCTTTTACTATAGATGAAATGTTTCTTGCAATTCTTCTATAGTAAAAGAAGGAATTTTTTCTATATCTTGTATTAAATTATTTTTAATATCATTTAAAATCTTTTTAATTTTTTCTTCATCGCCTTTAAAAACTATATTTTTTTCAGCATTTAATATGATTTTTGTATTTTTACGTAGAGTAAGTATTTTGTTGCCTTCAGAAAGAGCAATAATAGGTTTAATAGGTTCTGTTTTTTCGACATATGATGAAATTACGTCAAAAAGGTTTCTCATCGATATACTATGAAACGTTCCTATTTTTACTGTATATTCAGCTGGCCTTTGTTTTGCTTTTAATTGTTTAAATCCAGTTAAAAGTAATATTGGAGAAGCTATGGTTGTTAATATTATTACAGCAACACATATAATATATTGTTCTGGTGTTAAGAGGTTTGTACCATTTAATATTGTTGCGATAACAAGACCGACTTCTCCTCGAGCGACCATTGATGAACCAAATAAAAAACTTTCCCAAAAAGACCATAACATTAAAGGTTTCTTTCGATTTTTATTTTTTCTTTTTATAAAAATATTTGTTATTGATGTACTTATATAACATCCAACAAGCTTGGATAGAATGGCAACAATTAATATTACAATTACTTTTACCCAACCAAAATAGGTTAAGGATGTGATATTTACTTGCATTCCTATTGAGCCTAAAAAGAGAGGTAAAAGTATTGCGTTAACAAATGGGGATATAGCTCTAACAGCCTTGTGTTTTTGATCTCCAGATTTGTGGAATAGTCCCGAGAAATACGCCCCTGTAATTCCAGCTAATCCACCAAATAGTTCTGCTAAAGAAAAATAAGAAAGCATCATTAATGTAGCAAATGAAGGTATTAGGTGAGAGAATTTATTTCTCCATAAAAATTTATTAACTGGTTTTATAAGGTAAGTGCCAATTAAAAACATGGCTAAAAATGATAAAACCATTTTTATTATAGCTATTGAAATATTTGTATTTTTACAACCAATTAAATTACAAATATTATTTCCGAATACTTTATTTTGCAAAAGAATTATGAATATGGAAAATAAAATTATAGCTAAAATATCATCTATAATTGCAGCGCCAATAGTTGCTTTGGAGGATCTGAGATCCATTTTACCGTAAGAAATGAGCATAGTAATAGGTATAGAAACGCTTGTAGCTGCAAACACTACTCCTTGGCCTATAGAAGACGCTAAATTGAAACAGTAACCATCCAAAAAATAAAAGGTTGCGGTTATCATAATTATTGGCATTATTGCCGCAATCGCTCCAGAAAGGGTTGAAACTAACCCTACTTTAGCCATATCTTTGATATTTGTTTCGTGACCGGCTAGCCAAAGAAGATAGGAAACCGTTATCGCTGATGATATTAATAGTATAAAAAAGAGAAAAAAGTCGGTTGATGCTATATTACAAATATATTGTTTTGTTGTGTCTAAAAAACTTGTTGTATGTTGGAAAATTTTAAGTTGTTGGATTTTTAGAAAAGATGGGCCAAGTATTATTCCTCCAATTATTTGTCCTGCAACAATTGGTAGTTTAAAAGACATTTTTAACAGTTTACCAATCATTATTGTCGTTAATAATATTATTGCTAAAAAAAGCGCAAATTTTGCTACGAATTCGGCATTTAGACCAGATTCTGTTGCCAAAGAAATACTAATAGTTTTAAGATCCATTTGTTTTCTCCATAAACATTAAATGTTTTTTCCGAATTATTTATTCTTTTAATGCAAATTGCCCACATGCCCCACTAGACTCTAACCCTTTACTTCTTCTTACTGATACAAAAAAAGATTTTGATTTTAAATAATTTACAAAAATATTGATTTGTTTTTCTTCTGAAGGATGTTCTGGGAAACTTGCTATTGGATTATATGGTATAAGATTAATTTTTACTTTTAAACCAGATAGTATGCTAATAAGTTTCTTTGCATCTTTAAGGTCATCATTTATGTCTTTTATCATTATGTATTCTATTGTGATGTTATCGCGTTTGTTTAATTTAATTTGCTTTAGTTCTTCTAATAGATTTTTTAAAGAAAAAGTTTTATTTATTGGCATAAATTCTGAGCGTTGTGCTTCTGTTGGAAAATGTAATGAAACTGCTAATTTTATACCATATTTGTTAATGAATTTTGCCAAATTGTTATTTATTCCGACCGTAGACAAAGTAATCCGATTTTTTGATAGTCCAAATCCATTTTTATCGATTAGGACTTTGACTGTTTTTTCTACGTTTTTTAGATTTAATAGGGGTTCCCCTATACCCATAAAAACAATATTTGTTATCTTGGCAGCTAGTTTATTTTCTACGGCATAATTTTGAATTTGGATGAATTGACCAATTATTTCTGATGCATTTAGATTTCGTTTGAAATTTAGTTCGCTTCCAGATGCACAAAACTTGCATTTTAATGGACATCCTATCATGCAAGAGAGGCACAGTGTTGCTCTCTTTTTTTCGAGCATTAATATTGCTTCTATTAGGTTATCATCTATTGTTTTGAGTAAAAATTTGTACGAATTATCTTGTTTAGAATGCTTGATTTTATAAATAGATGGTAATTTTATTGTGTAATTTGTATTTAATTTTGTTTTTAATTGATCTGGGACATTGGACATTTGGTCAAAGCAAGTGATGTTTTTTTTATATATCCAATTAAATAACTGTGTCGCTCTATATTTGGGTTCGTCTAGAGAACATAAGTTTTCTTCTAGTTCAGATTGGGATAAATCTAATATATTCATACTCATACAAATTAAAAAAAATCCTTATATATTCTTTATATGTTGTTATTTTATGATAGTTTTACAGGTAATTTTAAAATTTACAAGCGTAGCCTTATAATGAGCTCTAATTTTTTACTTTTTGGCTGCTTCTTTTGCTTTTTTTAACACGTTTATAACATATGTATGCTTGTTCTTTTCAGCAATCATTAAAGCAGTCCAGCCGTCTCTCCTTTTTATGTCCAAGTCAGCTTTGCCAGCAATTAAGGCTTTTAATATATCCACATGCCCGTTCAGTGCAGCAATCATTAAAGCAGTCCAGCCGTCTTTCATTGTTGCGTCCAAGTCAGCTTTGCTTTCAATTAAGGCTATTACAACCTCCACATGCCCGTTCTGTGCAGCAAGCATTAAAGCAGTCCAGCCGTCAGAATTTTTTATGTCCAAGTCAGCTTTGCCAGCAATTAAGGCTTTTACAACCTCCACATGCCCATTGATTGCAGCAAGCCCTAAAGCAGTCCTGCCTCTGTTATCTTTTTTATTAATATTTTTTATATTAAACTTGTATGCCTCTAACCATTTATTAAAAATATCTTGCTTTAAGGCGTCAATATTTTTATAAACTCCATTTGTTAATAGTTGATTCTGCCAAATGGTTACGTTTTCAATAATAAAAGCCGAACATGAAGGTAGTGTTAAGCTACCAATAGAAAGAGAGCCATTAATTTGAATATTCTTTAATTTTACAATAACTCTTTCAGCAATGTCACATTCAGAAAAGACCAATGGACCTTTTATAGGTAAATCGTTAATTTCAAATTTTTCATAACTTTTCTTCGAAGATAAATCTATATTGTTAAATGATTTATTAACAAGTAAAATATTTAATATTAAGAAAGACAAAATTTTGTAATTTGTAGATTTAAACATAAAAGACCTCATTTTTTTATAAAAGAAGTAGAGCTATTTAAAATAATGATAATAATTAGACTTTAAAGTCAAGAAATTATCACTTTGTTCTAACACTTGTCTTGAACCAGATACATGTTGACATAATTTGTTTTTAACTATAAATTTTTAGCATATTAATTTGATATTTATATCGTTAATGCGGGAGTAGCTCAGTGGTAGAGCATTGCCTTGCCAAGGCAAGGGTCGCGAGTTCAAATCTCGTCTCCCGCTCCACCCTACGCATAAAGCTACGGGTGGCAGGCCATCCGCCTACGCTCTTTGAGCTCAATTTCCCCCTATTGTTTATTTTTTGTTCTAATTTAAACTATGTTTAAGAGTTTTTACTTAATATTGTTAGTAAAAATAGTTTATTTATTTTATTCTCTAAAGGATTTATTTAATGAAATCTATATTACAACAGGATTCTTCTGTTTTAAAGGCTATAGAAAAGGCTTGGAACTCTTGTGGTTGCCCTGCTGAGTTTTCAATTTGTATTTTGAGCACAGAAGAAAAGAATTTTTTTGGTATTGTAAAAAAACCTGCCGTTATTTCATTTAGTTTTTTACCAGAAAAACGTACAAAAAAGATTTTATCTGATCAGAAAAAAGGATTTGATTACAAGGGTAAAAAGATAGATTTGTCTAATGCAAAAAATATTAAGACTAAAAAAGAATCTTATATAAAAGATCGAGATAAAAAAGAATTAGATCCTTCGTTCCATGTTTTCTGGAAAAAAGAATATGTTGATTTTGTAGAAGAAAGTCTTAAAGATATCTTCCGTATAATTGGTTTTGACTCAGATTTTAGTTTTACTGTTGATAATAAGATGCTTAATCTTTTCATTGATAAAAAAGTTTTGGGGGACTTTGAAGATGAAAAAATGTTTTTTATAAGCATGTCTAACTTATTAATACAGTTTTTAAGAAAAAAATTTAAAAAGAAATTTTCTAGTCATTATTTGATAATGCATTTTAAAAAAAGCTGAAATGAATTATTTGCATCAAAAAAAATTGACATTTGATCAAGATACGATAGTCGCTCTTTCTACTCCCAAAGGTAGTGGTGCTATTGCTATTATAAGATTATCTGGACAAGATTCTTTAGATATTGCAGATAAAATCTCTAGATTATCTAATGGTGAAAAAATAGTTGATTGCAAAAGTCATACAATAAAGCATGGCTTTGTTGTAGATAAAAAAACAGAACAAGATATAGATGAAGTTTTGTTTTTTATAATGCGTCTACCTAGAACGTTTACTGGTCAAGATATTGTAGAAATAAGTTGTCATAATAACCAGTTTATTATTGAAAATATTGTTGCGTTATCTATATTTGCTGGAGCTCGTCTTGCAAAGCCGGGAGAATTTGCTCAAAGGGCATTTTTGAATGGCAAGATAGATTTGGTACAAGCTGAGTCTATTAACGATCTTATTGGTGCTCAGACTCAATTGGCAGTACAAAAATCCTTAAGTCAGGTTAAAGGTAGTCTATCTAATTTTATTTTAAAAATAGAAGAAAAATTATTATATATTCTCGCTTTGGTAGAAGGCAGTTTTGAATTTTTGGAAGAAGAAGCCAGAGATTTAGATATGGATAATCTTATTAGAAATAGCATTGATAATTTATTGAATGAGTTAAACCAGTTAAAAGATAGCTTTAATATTCAGCAACAAATTAAAAATGGTATAAAGATAAGTCTTGTTGGTTATACAAATGTGGGCAAATCGACTCTTTTTAATGCTCTTTTGGGTAAGAATAGATCAATTGTAACCCATATAGAAGGAACAACTAGAGATGTTATAGAGTCTAACTTGTACAAAAATGGTAGTTTTTGGCAATTAACAGATACGGCTGGCTTAAGAGATACAACAGACTTTATGGAAAAAGAAGGTATTGAGCGTTCTTTAGAACAGATAAAAGTTTCTGATATTGTTGTATTAATTTTAGATTCTTCTAAGTCTTTGATCACTGATCAGATAAAATTGTATGATAATATAGTGAAATTTTACAGGGATAAAATTATTTTTGTTGCAAATAAATCTGATATAAAAGAATCTAAAAAAATATTATTAAAATTAAATCAGATTTTTAATACAAAGTTTTTGGCAGTTTCTGGAAAAAACAAAATAGGTCTTGATTTGTTGGAAGCTGAGATAGAAAAAATGGTTCAAAAGATGTTTAAGGAGTTTAAATCGCCTTTTTTGCTTAATAAAAGACAGATTAGTACACTTGTTGAATTAATTGGTGATTTGGAGTTTATAAAACAAAGTTTCTTGCAATCTTTAGAATATGAGCTTATAGCCCATCATATTAAAAATATACTTGGTAAGTTGACAGAGTTAACAGGAAAAAACATTAACGAAAAATTGTTAGATAAAATTTTCAAAGATTTTTGTGTTGGTAAATAAATCTTATTCTTTAATTAATCTTTTTATAATAATTTGCAAAACTTTTTGTTTGGATTAAATTTTTATCAGAGAGTTTAAAAATTATATCGGAAGAAACATTTAATGTTAAAGAGGAGATTTTTTAATGAATAGTGTTCTTTTGTTTAGAAAAAGCTTATTAATATTGTTTATTGGGCTTTGTTCCAATGTTTATATTAGTGCTAGCCAGCAAAGTGGAAATTTGCAAAATTCGGTTTTACCTTTTTTAAGCAATATTGTTCAGGCAATGAATTCTCAACAGCAAGCGCAAAAAATAGATGATAATCGTAAAGAGAATCTACCTAAAAAAGAAGTTATACATTTTATTTCCAGTGATAATATTTTGCCTAAAAATTATTTTATTCAAGGTAGAAGTTTTTATATTGATTTAGATATTTTAAAAAGTTCCGAAGAATCTCAAGTGAATGCTTGTTCTAATATCAGTTGTATGAATGAAATATTTAATTTAGCAAGTAAATTAAAAGAAAATGGGACTATTGATAAAATTGTTGTTAATGCTTCCATGCCATTTTATACATACAATGAATATAGGCAGCCTGGTTTATTTAATATAATAAATAAAGATATTTTATATAAAGCTGAAATAGAAAAAATAGATCCTATCTATGTGGAGTATTTGGGAAAAATTACAAATTTAATTTTAGATTCATCTGTTGATGTTATTGTTTATAAAAATGAAGATGTTAAATATGAGCATAATGTTATTCAAGCTTCGGACAATCATATGTTGCATGTATTTATGGTGGAGTCAGAAGACGATTTCTTGAGTTTCAGTGAAGAATTAAATGTTGGGACAAGAGATTTAACAGAACTTACTGTATATCCATATACATTCCGTATTAATCTTTTTCATTATTTTCCTCCTACAACTGATTACGAAACTGTTACTATAGAGACAAGTGCTGTGGCGGCAGATTTAACTTTGAACAATGCATTAAATGTTGCTATAAATGATACTATTGATATAAAAACAGAGGGGATTGATTCTATAAGTGCTAAATTAGTATATCCAATAACAGGTGATCTTGTAAAATTACAAGTTCAAGGTGTAATGTAAAAGAACGCACGCATACAAAAAAAGGGGCTGCATTTTGCAGCCCCTTTTTAGTTTAAATTGAAAAAAAATTAACCAAGAAGTTCTTCAATTTTAGCTTTTAATGTTTCTTTTTCTATAAAGCCAAGCTCTCTGCCAACAACGTTACTATCTTTTAAAAAAACAAATGTTGGAATAGAAGAAACATTATATTTAACGGCTATATCTCTTTCCTCATCAACATTTACTTTTGCAAATTTATATTTATCACTCATTTCTTTGGATAACTCTTCAAAAATTGGGATCATATATTGACAAGGTCCACACCATACTGCAAAAACATCTATAATTACAGGTTTGTCAGAATTTGTTATTTCTTGTTCAAAGTTTTGTGAGTTTAAAGTGATAACTGCCATTTTGGCTCCTATCTAATTTATAAATATTTATTTTTTTTGTTATAAATTAAATTTAACAGTTAGGTTTTTTTTGTCTAATTCATAGATTTTATAAATTTAAAGAATTTTTCTTCATCCTTTGGAGTAAGTTTTGATTGTTCTACAGACATCCAGTCATTGTGTCTTTTTTCTGCAAATCTAGAGAATTTATTAAACCAAACACCGTGGTTATGTTCTAATTTTTTATTAATACGTTTAAAATTTTTTGGTGTTTTTATTTTGGAAAGCATTAGTGCTGATAAATGATTAGCGTATATTTTTTTTGATAGAAGCCATTTTTGATGTATGTTAAATTCGGAGTTAAAGGTTAATAATTGTAATGGATTGTCTTTAGAGCTTAGCCCACTATAAAGTCCTGTATAAAACCAATTGGTAGATATATTTGGAGCGTAACATCCTATAATTCCATTTTCAATTTTATTATTAACTATATTTTTTATTTTTTTACCAATATTAATAGCTTGATTTTTTAGAAATTTAAAATATAGGTTTGATTCTTTATTTTTTATTAGATCATTTATGTTTGTTCTTCCGAATTTTTTTATATTTTCTAAGTTAAAACCTGTGGTATCTAAAAAATTGCTGGAAGTTTTTCTGCAATACATTTCTAAATCTAGTACAATACCTGATATTTTTATATTGTTGTTAACATTTGGTTCTTGCCATTTATCTAGGAATTTATTTAAAGGGTTTAAAACTTCTTGATTCCAAAAGCTATTATCTATTGGGTTTGGTATGTCTCTATATATATTTTTGTATATATCTACGGCATGTTTTTTAGGTAAATTTGGTTCATATAAGTTATTTGCGATTTCAAATCCAATTAAAATTTTAGGTCTTTTAATATTTAATTTTTGGCACGATTTGTTTAGTTTTTTTGTGAATAGGCTTATTGATTTTATAAATACATTTGTTTTTGATTTTTTCTTTGCTATTGGGCTATAGTACATCTGTGGATTTAATGTTATCCATAATGTTAATCCTGGGCTAGATTTCGTGATGCTATTTATAAGTTTATCTTGTGCATTTATGGCGGCAGAATCTGTTTTTTCGAATATATTCATATCAAGCCAGGCTACTTTTTTAAGATGAGCTGCTTTTTTTGTTTCAATTTTGTTTCCCATATTTTTAATATGGCTTGGTAGTTTTGATATTTTGATATTTTTAAGTTTAGTGTAATCAATAACATTAAATGTTTCTTCCGATTTACTATTGTTATTATTAAAAATATATTTTAGTTCTGTTAGCATTATTAGCACATTTTTATGAATGTTTTTTCTTAATTCAAAATTTGTAGGGCAAAAATGAAAATTTTCTGATATTCCAGAAAATGATAGCAAAGAATTGCTTGTTATAAATATAGAATTATTATTTTTTAACCAATATATACCGTATGGGGTTAGTGAGTTAATGTTATCATGTTTTATAGAATTTATCGGTAAAGTTGTAAAAGAATTGGTGTTTATATTTTGAGTATTTTTGGTAATTTTATGAGTTGCTTCAGATAATGTTGTTTCGTAATTTCCTCTTTTTGATTCGAATGGAACATTTAAATAATTATTAATAATTTTAAATTCCATTGAGTTTACTATGTTTCCTTTTTCAATAAAACCATTTACAGACATGTTTATATTTAGACAGTTGAATAATGGTGCAAATAATAAAAGCTTATTTTTTATATTATGATTGTTTATTGGTGGTAGCATAAAGCTAATTAATTTATTTTTATTTTGAGCAAAGTTTTTTAGTAATTTTAAAAATTTTATAGAGACTTGAGATCTTGTTGCGATTCCTTTTAAAAATTCGATTCCTGTAATAAAAAATATGCCATCATAGTCTGTACTATTTAAGTATTCTTCTTCATCTAAAATATCTGCAATAGATTTGTAATCTATTTTAAAACCGGCAGTATTTGCTAGTTCTACAAAACTATTATATTTGTATATTTCTGTATTATTTGTATCTATTAAAGCAATATTTATGGTTTTACAATTTGTTTTAACTGAGTATAAAAATACAAAAAATAGAAAAAATATGAATTTTTTCATGAATTCCCTTTCCCCTTCCCCAAGGTTTTTTATAGTTGTCGCAAGTTTTACCTATTGATCAACTATTAAGAGAATATGTTTTTTATATTCAGATAGTCAATAATTACATAAATTGAAAGAATAAGACCTTAGATTTATTGTTTGTCTACTTTGACATTTATGAAATGTACTGTTTTTTTGCCGGTTAATTATTATTAAATCCTAGGATCTTTAGCGTTTAGAATTTTGTTTGTATGATTTTCTTTTTTTTCATTTTGATTCTTTTTAAACCTAGATTTTTTTGTATTGTTTGTTTCTGCTTTACCTTCAGTGTTTTTTGCACTAAGTGTTTTTTTTGCAAGTGTATGTTTTACAAATAAAGAATTTATGTTGCTATATTTATGTTCTAATAATTTTTTATTAGTTGTTTTTTTTCTGTGATCTTTTTTTAAAATATTAGTAATATTTATATTTCGGTGTAGTTTTTTTCCTGGAGGTTCTATTTTTTCAGGTGATTTAATTATTTCTTCTTTTTTTATTTTGGGAACACGGTTTTTTGTATTGTTTTGTTTTATAATAATAGCATCTTTATGTGGAGTTCCCTTTATTTTAGATTTATCTACTATTCTAAAGTATGGATCATATTTAATATTAACCTCTTTGGGTTGATTTTTACAAGATGAGTAGTCGTCTATTGGTCGGAGCATTCCTATTTTTGCATCAGCAATTTTTTGTTTTACGGTTTGCTTACTTGGTCTAAAAAACCATCGTTGTATTGGGTCTTTATCTTTTATATAAGTATCACTATCTAGAATTTGGTGTTTTGCAAAATCTAGTTTTAATTGAGTATATTCGTCTAATACGCCTTCAAATCTAGGTTTTATTATGCTTGGTCTTATAAAGATATAAAGATTACTTTTTTCTTTTAAATTTTTTTTAGTTTTAAACAAATTTCCTATAATTGGTATATCTCCTAAAACAGGAACTTTATATACATCTTCAACATGTTTATTTTTAGTTAAACCGCCAAGAATTAAAACTTCTCCAGTTCCAACATTCACTTTTGTTTCTAATTTTCTTACTGTGGAATTTGGCGATGTTTGATCATCTTCTTGGAATTCTTCAACATCTACAAATATTCTTAGATCAACAGTTCCGTTTAAGTTTACCTTTGGTGTTAATCTAACAGATGTTGGAGCTTGTTTAGTCTCTTTGTCTCGTAAAAAGCCCGTAGCTGCAGATTTAGAAGACATTGAGCCTTTTACTTGTCTTTCTATTGTGAAGTCAACTTGGCATTCCTGGTTATTGTTTGTTGTTATATATGGTTGAATAATAACATTATAATTTTCTTGTTCTAATATTGCTTTTACAATACCCCAAAGATTTGTTGTATGTCCAAATGTTATATTTGTACCTGTATTTGCATCTTTTCTTATTAGAGAGGTAGAATCAGCAGCTCCTGCTCCGATTAAATCAATTCGTGTGTCTGGGGCTGCAGATGGTGCAGTATTTAGTGCCGTCATAAATTGTATATCTGTATTTACGCCTAAATTACCTATTTTTTTAGGTTTAAACTGAGACCAAAGTTCATTATCATTTTTTGTTGTGATATCTACAACCATTATTTCAAAGGCTACTTGAGGCTGAGGTTTATCTATGTTGTCTATTAATCGTTCTAAACGTTTCCAGTCTTCATTACCGCAGGATATAATTAATCTATTTCCCCCTCCTCCACTTTCTGAAACTGTAGAGGAATCTATTTCTATTAATACATCTTCGAAAAATTTATATTCACCAACCTGTAATGCTTTATTTATTCCTACAGGTGGTTGTATTATATTTTTGAGTAATGGTTTTAAGTTTTCTGCTTTTGCATATTTTAATTCTTTTATATGTATTCGTGACTTTGCTTTATCAATTGGTATATCTACATATTTATGAATAAAATCTATTATTTTGGTTAGGTTTTTTTCTAAACCCAAAAGTATTAATGCATTACGTCTTGGTTCAGTAATTATTTGGGTATCTTGAGAAAAATATGTGGCTTGTTTTTTATTGGCTTGAGCGAGCAAGAACCGTAAATCTTTTTGTTGTTCTGAGGGAACAATTTCTTTAAATATTTTTGCAACATCTTCGGCTATAGCATATTTTAAATGGATTATTTTTATAGATTCTCTAAGTCCGCCTTGATCTAATTCTGTAATTATTTTCATTGCAGACTTTATAAATAAAGAACGCTCTGTAATTATAAGGGCATTTAAGCTAGGATTAGTTTGGACCTGGCCTTCTAGCATTTGAGATAAAAATTGTGCGACTGTATCAGCTTTAATATTTTTTAAAAAATATATAAATCTTATAACTTCGTCATTTTTTGGAAGTTGTTCAGGTTCGATTCCAGAAAATATAGGTAAGGGTTCTTGTTTATTTTGTCCTTTTGCAACTATTCTGTATAAGCCATCAACATTTATTATTGTGTGCCCATTTACTTCTAACATTGTTAGAAGTAAATCCCATGTTTTTGTTAGAGTTAATGGTTCTTTTGTTGTTAGAGATATTTTAATATTTTCTAAACTTTTGTTTGGGATAAAGTTTATTTTTTTTTCTTCACAGATATAGTTTATTACACTAGATAAATTAGCATTTTCGAAGTTAAGATAAATATTAGCTTCTTCTTTGTGTGAGCTATTTATTGTATTTGAATGACTTTGTATAAAATTACTATCTTGGTTCCGAGTGTAAGTTTTTTTATCTATAAATAGAAAAATTGTAACTAATAAAAAATAGATTAAGTTATGTTTTTTTAGTTGTTTTATCATTTATAGACTCCAACTGTTATTTTTTTAATCTTTTTGTTGCTAAATTAATATCAAACATTATTTTATTGTTTTCTTGTTTTTTTATAACAAGATCTTTTATATATACTATTTCTTTTGTACCTACTTCTTCCAGTATTTTTACAAGATTTTCTGTTGTTTGATCTTTAAATGTTGCTTTTAAAGTAACTTCGTCAAATTTATTTGTACCACTAAGTTCTTGTATTACCGGTTCCCAATCAGGTTCTGGCGGAATAGATTGCTCTTTGCATAGTTGTTCAAAATATATATTAAGATCGAAATCTTTTTCTTGTTCAAGTAATTTTTGCAGTTTTTCTTCAGCTATTAACATTTTTTCATTTGTTTTAATAAGTTCAAATGTTTTTGCAGATAATGTTTTGGTGTTTTTTATTTGCATAATAAGGTCTTCGTTTTTGGAATAAAATAGAAAGCTAATTGAAAACGCAGCAATAACTATAAATAGAATTGTTAACTTTAAATTTTTTTCGAATTCCTTTTTTGATAAACTTTCTATTTTATTGGTAAAATCGTATATTATTTTCATAAACATTAAATGCTTCTTCCGATTTTTATTCTTTTAATTTTAATTTGGCTGTAAATCTAATTCCTTGAAACCCTGTGTCTTCATATGGTTTTGGATCTAATCCAGTTTGTGGATCCCAAGGTTTTAATATTTTGGATTCTTCAAATCTTTTTTCTAACTCTTTGAAATACGCGAAGTGATCATTTCCTGTTTTTGATCGAAATATTGCTTCGACTTCTATTTTTGCAATTTCATCTTCTTCGTATATAGAAATTTCTTCTACTGTTATGTCAAATTGACGTTTATCCATTATATTTGTTAATTCTTCTAATATTGTTAGAGCTTTAAATTTGGTATTTTCAAATGTTCCCCACATTTCAAGTTTTTCAGATACTATTCGTCCGGCTTTATTTATTAAAGCTTTAAAAGTTAAATTTTTTGGCAATTTATATTCTTTTGGAAAGATTTTTAAAATTTTTTGTTTTTCAGTATTTTCAATTTCTTTTTTTTGATTTGATAGATTATATAATCGTATTGAGCCTATAATTAATATACTTAAGAATATAAAAGATGTAAGAATTATAGATGTTATTAATTGTTTCAATAGTATTTTATTTTGTTTTGACTCTAAAGCCTTTCTTCTTAAGTTGAAGCTAATAAATGTTTCGGACTGTATTATGGAGGCTAATGGTACTATATATTTATTCCAATCTATTTTGTTTTTTTCAGTTTGATTAATAAAATAATTATTATTAAATATTTTATTACAATCTAAGGTTTCACAATTAATTTGCAATAAATTTGTACCATAGTCATCTAAATTTTTTAAATGAGAATATCGTCCGGAAAAGACTATTTTTCCTATAGCCCTTTTTTGACTAAGCTTTAGAGAAAATGAATTTAGTGTAAATTGTATATCATTAAAAAAGTCAAAAAAATATTTTTGTGAAATTTTATTATAATTTTCATCTGTTGATTCAGATAAACCAAGTTTTAATATTTGTTCATTTATTTTTTCTGCAGAGGTATTCATATCTTTGGCGATATTTTTGATAATATTTTGTAAACCCTTAGATAAAACTCTGGTGAACTTTATTACATTATTTTCTATTAATACGATTCTTGTGGATGTTAAACCGATATCTATGATAGCGCTTGGTTTTTTTATATTTTTATATTCTGCAATTTGATTATATAGGTCAAATATAGAAAAGAGGTCCAGAGTTATTTTTGTAGGGTCTATTCCTGCTTTTTCGTATATATTTAAAATAGGTTCGACATCTTTATTTCTTACAGCAGCAACCAAGATATTTGTTTTTTTTTCACTCTTATTTTGTGATGTTATAATAAAATCTATAGTAGATTCTTGTAGTGAAAATGGTAATTGAGATTCTATTTCGTAATCAAGGACCATTTTAATTTTGTCTTCTTCTAAAAATGGTATTTCTATTTCTTTTAAAATTACATAGTTTGTAGGAATTGTGATGTAAGCTTGGTCAAATTTGCCGATTTCTGTTTTTAAATTTAAGAGAGTTTCTTGTTTACCTCCTAAAGGAAAAGGTCTTGTTATTGCTTTTTTTATTACAATTTGGTTTCTAGAAGCAAATGCCTTTATACAATAAATATTGTTTTCGTCAATATAAAAACTTGCTATTGTTTGAGAATAAAGTCTCTTTTTATTAATAAATTCTGGTAGGAAAATTTGTTTAATCATGACAGCCTCCTTCTAGATTTTAAATTTTTAAGGCTGTTCTTTATATTATATTTTTTATTTATACTTGTTTTAGTGTCGTTTATTTTTTCTTTTGTTGGATTATCTTCTGGAAAATTTTCGATGTCATCATCTCTGTCTGTATGAACTCTATAATAAGGATCATTTTTTATATCTACTGTTGTTGGTTGGAATTTAGCGCTAGCAAAATCAGTTATTTTTTTACTGTAATTTGAGCTTTTTATATCAAAGAACCAAGAATCGATAGGGTCTTTGATTTTTTGATAACTTCCTATTCTTTCCATTGTGTCTTTAGCTTTATGTAGTTTCATTCTTGTGTAAAGATTTACACCGGGAGTTGTTCGTGGTTTTATTATTGTTGGAGATATAAATATAAAGATATAATTTTTTAGCACAGAGACTTGTTTTCTTTTAAAAAACCATCCTAGTAATGGTATATCCCCTAATATTGGAGTTTTTTGAAAATTTTCGGTTGTTGATGTTTTTACAAAACCTCCAAGGGCTATAACTTGTCCATCTGCAACAGTTACATCTGTTTTTATTTTTTTAATCTCTTTACTACCTTTGGTTGCGTTTATGAATTCATCTATATTAATTTCCAGAGTTAGCCTTATTATGCCATCAACATTTATTTGTGGCGTGATATCTAATGTTGTTAATGCTTTTACTTCTTTATATCCTTGAAACCCTGTTGGATCAAAAAGGCCTGTTGGAGCACCCTCTTCCATAACAACGTTTTGAGTATTACCGTATTCCAAGTGACCTTTTGTTTTATTTGCTACTGTCATAAATGGTTGTGCTAAGATACTTGTATGAGATTGAGTATTAAGCGCTTTAAATACTCCCCAAAGATTGGAGTCTTTTCCAAATGATATTATTGTTGAACCAAGGCCGCCGCTTACAGCGTTAATCATATTTCCTAAAAGATTTCGAGGATCTTCTGTACTGTAAACTATTGGACCATCGCCAGTAGCAGATTGATAATTTATGTTGCTACCAATTTGGCCTGATTTTTTATTTCTAATACTGCCACCCAATTCTTTTCTGTCGTCAATTGCGATTGTTACAAATAAACTTTCTAGAGCGACTTGGGGTTGAGGTTTGTCTAAATCTTTTATTGTTTTTTTTAATAAGTTCCAATCTTGTTTATCTGTGGAAGAAACAATTAATCTATTTCCGTCTTTATCTACTTCAAATTTCATTGCTTTAAAATATTTTACACCATCCCTTACTGCACCATATTTTGCAACTTGTTCGCCTATTGCAGAAACATCGGTTACGCTTTCTAATATTGTTTTTATCTGTTCTGCATCTGTATGTTGTAATTCATAGATATGTAATGGGGATATTGTTTCTTTTAACTCCGTATCTAGATGTTCTGTTATAAATTCTACAATTTTATCGATAGATTGTTTTGTGCCTAATAGCACTAGGGAGTTAGATCGTTCTATGACTATCATTCTTGTTGTTGGAGAAAAGTATTGTAAGTTTGCTTCTGCTTGTTTTCCCATTAATCTCGCAAGAGGACTTTGGTTTTCGGTTTTATTCATTAAACTTTCAAAAAGTGCTTTTACATCAGTTGCATTTATTCTTTTAAGTTTTACAACGGTAACGGTTTCTTGTAAGCCTGTTTGGTCTAGAGCATGAATCACCTTCATTGCAGATTTTATATTATAAGATTTGTCTGTAATTATAAGTCCATTAACTTCTGGGTATGGTATTATATTATGTTCTGGGCTTAACATGCTATTTAAAATGGGCTGTATACTTGTAACATCGACATTTTCTAGAAATGTTACATATCTTATATTTTCATCGCTGTCTGGTAATGTTTCTGCTGGAACGTTTATATATGCGGGTAATGGTTGTTTTGTTTTATTTGTTTTTGGCATAACTACATAAACATCGCCTATTTTGATTATGCTAAATCCTGACATTTCTAATACAGTTAAAAATACATTCCAGGCTTGTTCTATACTTAAGGCCTCTCTAATATTGAGAGATATTTTTACACCTTCTATGGCTTTATCAGGAATAAGATTTAAGTTTTTTATATCAGCGATATAAGCTATAAAATTAGATAATTCTGCGTTTTCAAAGTTAAGGTAAATATCTTTTTTTTCTGTGGTTTCTTTGGTTGTTAAATCTTTTTCTTGAGAATCTATTTCATCTGGAATATTAGCTATTTGTTTTTTTATTGTTTGTATGGAATCTGCTTTTTCTTCGCCTATTGCTTCTTCGGCTATTTCTTCTTTGTCTTCAGCTATTTCTTCTTTGTCTGAGGCTGTTTCTTCTTCTTCGTCTGAGGCTGTTTCTTCTTTGTCTTCGGCTATTTCTTCTTCTTCGTCTGAGGTTATTTCTTCTTTGTCTTCGGCTATTTCTTCTTCTTCGTCTGAGGTTATTTCTTCTTCGGCTTCGTCTAAGGTTGTTTCTTCTTCGACTGTGGCCGTTTCTTCTTCGTCTTCAACATCATCTTTTTCAGCTTCTATTATTGGTTTTTCAGGTTCTTGTTTTTTTGTGGCTTCTTCTTTGTCTTTGTTGTTGTTAGATATTTTAGATTGTTTTGGGATTTTATTTTGATTTTTATTATTAGTTGTTTCTGTTTTTGTTATAGTTTTTTCTTTGTTCCTGTTTTCTTTGTTACCAGAGGGTGTTTTAGTTTCTAAAGATATTTTTTTATTTATATTTTCTTCTTTATTTGGTGGTATTGCTGTGGTTGCATTTTTTTTTATTAGCTCTTGAGAGAATGTTGTTCCTGAGGTTAAGAACAAAAATAAAATTAAAAAATTTTTTTTATTCATATTTATTCCATTTATTAATTATTTACCGTATTCTTCGGTTCATGGATCTTGCATTCATGCTTTGTAATATTCGTTTTTTTATATCTGTAATTATGTCTTCTTGTTTTGGTGTTCTATGTTGTTTTTCAAATTTTTTTATTTGTTTTGCTCTCTCTTGTTCCTTGCTTTGTTTTAGCATTTCACTTGTTGATGGAGCTTGTTCTTCTGATTCTGGTTCAGCAGGGCTTAAGAATATTTTTTTTATGGGTTTTTCTATTTTTTCTAATTTATAGTTTATTGTTATAAGATTGTTATTTCTTTTAAGGACAAGTTTAATTGTATTTCCAATCTTTGATTTAGTTATTTTATCAAAAATTTTTATTCTATTTTTATCTTGAGTTGTTTTTATATCACATATGTTTGTAAAAATATCCCCTTTTTTTAATCCGGTTATATTTACAATTTCACTGTCGCATGAATTTCCGATTTTAAGTCCAATGAGTTTTCCATTTTCGTAAGCAGGAATTAAGGAATATTTTTCTAGAGCTTGTCCTAGAGATTTTACTCTTTTTATAAAAGCATCTGGATCAACTATAAAATTAATGTTGTCTATTTTTTTTATGGTGTATTCCCAAAAATTTGGCGTGGTTCTTCTTGTTGCATTTTCTTCTCTTAACAAATAGATTTCTTGTTGACCATTTGCTCTTAAAACAATGACTCTGTTTTTAGATATTTTTATTATTTGTCCATCTTTAAATAAATTACCAAGACGATATATTGATTCTTTATTTGTTTCATCCAAAATTAAAGCAATACTTTTTTCTTCGTTTAGAGATGAAATTATCCCACTTAACTTAAGATTTAGTGAATCTATAAATGTAGGTTTTGCTGGTTCTGGGGGTATTGCTATTTGATGTGGTTCATATTCTGGGATAGGTGTTATTAAATCTTTTTTTGTAGGCTTAATTTTTGGTGTTGCGACATAGGTGTCAAACAAATCCTGTGTGTATATTTTTTCGATATCTAAAGGTTTTTGTTGAATTTCTTTTTCTTCAGGTCGTTTTTTTTCTATTAATTGTTTTTTTAACAGAACTCTTTTTTTTTCTAATAAATAAATATTTAATACTAGTGTAGTAATAAATATTACTAAAAGAGAACTATTTAAAAGCCATAAAGATTGTTTCATAACTAAATCACCCTTCTGCAGAGAATGAAGATAATTTTCTTAATAGAGTTTTGTCAAGTAAATGTTCAAGAATTACTTTTTACCAATACTTTCCTAGACGCTTTAATTTTTAATGTTTATATTTAATTTTAATAGTTTATCTTTTAGCTGTACAGAGGTTAAATTTAAGTTATTAGAAGCTTGTTTAATATCGTATTTGTTTTTTTTTAGAAAGTATAATAAAAATTTTTTTTCAAAGTTGTTCATAGCTTCTGTTAATGATTTAAAACTCGTAAAAGATTGCTCTTCTATCATTTCTATTTGGTTTTCTTCTAAATATTCAAAAATTTCAGCTTCACTTATTATTCCATTTTCATTTTTAAATGTCTTAATTACATATTGTATTAGTTTTTTTAATTCGCGTATATTTCCAAACCAATTTTTATTTCTTAATATTCGAATTGCTCTTGAATCAAAAATGATATTTTTTTTGAGTTTGATATTTTCTGTTTTAATAAAGCTTTCGCACATTAATGGAATATCATATCGCCTTTTGTTTAAGGATGGTATTTCTAGAGGGGTAACATTAATTGTATGAAAAAGGACGCTATTGAATTTTTGTTTTTTTACTAATGACAAAAGAGGTTCTGTGCTAGACACAATTAATCTTTTGTTTTTGTCTTGAATCTTTTCTATGTTTATTAACAAGTTGCGTTGGCACTCTTTTGATATTTTATTTATGTATTTTATATAAATAATACCATTTTGCTTAGAATAAAATTTGTTTGTTTTTTTTATTATATCCTGATCTTTTAGTTTTAAGCAGTTTATTGTAATTAGTTCATATTTTTTTAGAGAACCTTTTTGATGTATATATTTTACAAATAAGCTTTTACCTGTGCCGTGTTCTCCATATATTATTAATGGATAATCTAAGTTTAATATAAGATTTACTTGTTGTAGTAGTTCAAGGAAAAGATAGCTATTTCCAATAATTCCAAGTTTATTTAGTAAGAACTTATCGGACTCTTGTTTTGTTTTATTTTGGATTGCTTGTTTTTCATTTAAAAAATTTATTTTTTTTAAAATTACATTTAGATTTAATGGTTTTTCGATAAAATCTAAGGCGCCTTTTTTTAAAGATTCTATCGCTATTGGAATGTTGCCAAAACCAGAAATCATAAAGACTTTTTGAGCTGGAAATTCTTTTTTTATTTGTTCTAGTAGAGCCATTCCATTACAATTAGGCATAAAGATGTCTAAAAAAACTAAATCTGGAATAAGTTTTCCTATATAATCTATTGTTTTATTCCCATCGCTTAGTGTTTCTACCTGATAACCTTCATCTTCTAAAATTTCTTTAAGGGTTTTTAATATAAATGTTTCATCATCAATAACTAAAATTAATGGTTTGTGTTTCATTAAAAAGTCTCTTTTTATTTAAGTTTATCTTCAGCTTTATTTGTAATTGGACCAGATGCTAAACCTCTTATAAATTGGTAAATATATGGATTATCACATTCCCATATATCTTTTGTTGGGCCGGTATAAATTATTTTACCTTCATATAACATTGCTACTGTATTTGCATATTTAAAGATTTCTATATCATGGGAAATGACTATTGTCGTTGCATTTAAATTCTCATGAGTCTTTTTAACAAGTTCATGTATTATTCTTGCTGTAATTGGATCTAGGCCTGTTGTTGGTTCGTCGTAAATTAATATTTTCGGACTCAGCATTAATGTTCTTGCTAGTCCTACTCTTTTTTTCATCCCTCCAGATAATTCACTTGGATATTTATATAATACATCTTCTTCTAGGCCAACACTTTTTATTCTTTCTGTTACTTTTATTTTTACATTTTCGATTGGCTCGTTGTTTTCTAACATAGTAATTCCAACATTTTCTAAAATATTTAATGAATCTAGTAGTGCTGCAAATTGGAATACATAGCCACATTTTTTGTATATGTTTTCTAAATCTTTTTTATCCAGTTCGGAAATATTTTGGCCGTCTATTATAATTTTACCAAGATCAGGTTTAATCAAGCCAATTATTTGTTTTAGAAGTACTGATTTACCCTCACCAGAGCGACCTATAATTGCTAAAAAATCATTGTCTTTAATCGTTAAGTTTAACCCGCGGGTTATTTTTTTATCTCCAAATGATTTTACTAAGTTTATTATTTCTATCATATTTTTATCACTAAAACATAAGAGTTGAAAGTATATAGTCTGCAATAAATATTATGACATTAGCTAAAACAACACTCTGTGTTGTTGCTATACCGACACCACGAGCTCCGCCCGTTGTAGTGTATCCCTTGTATGTACTAACAAGCGAAAGTAGTAATCCAAAAAATACTGCTTTAATTAGTCCATTTGTTATATCCGAAAATACAACACTTTCTCTTATGGCTTCAGTATACATTTCTGGATTTATATTAAGAACATAAACAGACATAAAATATCCTGCCATGATTCCAAGAAGAGAACAAAATATAGAAAGAAATGGAAGTATTATAGTGGCAGCTAATATTTTAGGAACTATTAAATATTGTTTTACGTTTATACAAAGAGTTTGCAATGCATCTATTTGCTCGGTAATTCTCATGGTTCCAATTTCTGCTGTTATAGCAGAACCCGCTCGGCCTATAACCATTATAGCTGTAAATACCGGACCGAATTCTCTAACCATAGAAATGAATACAATTGGTCCAATAAATTTTTCGGCTCCAAACTTGTGTAAGCCATAGTAAGCTTGAACCGCTAAAACAGCACCAACTGTAACTCCTATAAGAATAATAACCCATATGGATCCGACTCCAATATAGGACATTTGGAAAAAGAATTTTTTTGTTTTTAATCTTGTTGTGAACAATGTTTCTAGAGTTTCATAAAAGAAGACACCCATTTTTCCGGCTCGATTGCAAATATCGATGACAATTTTTCCAATTAAATCGATAAATCGTAAAAGCACATTTGTTCCTTTTTATATCAAAAACATTTTAAATAGATTTAGTTATTTTTTATTACTAAATCTATTTAAAATCAATTAATTTAATATTTTATGATTTTTGGTTATTTCCAGATGAGTTTGTAGATGATGCTATTTTTTCTAATTTAGATTTAGACATCTCTTTTGTCTTTAAGATTGTAAGACCTAAAGCTCCAAATATAAAAAGAGCTCCCATAATCCATGTTGCTTTTTCAAAAAAATCTTGACCGCCTGAACCTCCAAAAAGTGCTTGCCCTCCGCCAAGGCTACCAAGACCCATATCTCCTTTACCTTGCTGTATTAATATAAATAGAATTAAAAATAAACATAGTATTACAAAAAGAACTGTTAAAAATGTTACCATTTATGGCCTTTCATTTATTAATAAACTTATTGGTATTTACAATATAATTTATGATTTTACTATTTTTTTAAATTCTTGGAAATCTAAACTTGATTTTCCTATTAAAAATCCATCTATATTTTCTATATTTTTAAAAAAATTAATGTTTTTAGAGTTTACACTGCCTCCATATAGCAGTTCAAACTTTACTTTATAGGCTAATCCAGAAAAAGTTTTATGCAACCACATAAATATATTTTCTAGGTGGTTTTTGTCTGCAATTATGCCTGTTCCTATAGACCATATAGGTTCATAGGCTATATAAATTTTGAGATGATTCAAATTTTTTATAGTGTTACAATTCAAAAGATCTAATATTTCAGATACTTGTTCTCTTAGGACTTTTAAGGTTATATTTTTTTCAAAGCATTCTAGAGCTTCTCCTATACACAGTATTGGTGAAATGTTGTTTTCGACAAGCCTTAAGAATTTGTGTTTTATATCAATATTTGTTTCGTTAAATTCTTTTTTGGCTTCTGAATGTCCAACTATACAGTGGCTAATATTTAATTTGTTTAAACTCTCTGCCGATATTTGTCCTGTAAAGCTTCCTCTAGAGTGAGATGAACAGTTTTGAGCACAGACTTTTATTTTTGTGGATCTAAAGATTTCAGATATCTGTCGTAAATTTAGGAAGGATGGACTTATTATTATATTAGAATCTATATTTTCACTTAATTTTATTAAGGCATCATAATTTTTTGATATATAGTTTATTTCTTCTATGGAGTTGAAGTGCATCTTCCAGTTAGATACGAACGTAAAATTAGTTTTCATTTATTATAATATCTCCTTTTTTTTACAAGCAGTTTTTTTTATGATTTAATTTCATAATAACTTATTTAATGATTTTTCCAAGTTTATGTTGATTAAATCTTGACGAAATTTTAATTTAAAGTATGATCAGATCTTGCTTTAAATGGGATTTTAAAAATGTGGTGTAGGTTGATGAGGTCTTCTGTGATATTAAAAAAAATAGATAAAATTCTAATTATCTTTTTAGCCCAAATATTCTTTCTAAATTTAGATGCTTCTCATAATGCGAGCAGATATTTTCCATTTTTAGAGCGTCCTGCTGAGTATGTAACAAAAAATACATCACATGTTTCTCCATCTTTCTTTGTAACAGATGCATCGGTTGCTTTTGGTCGAGGTGGTGGAAATGCAGGTATACCTGAGCTATATGGGAGATATGATTTAAGAGATGTTATATCTAGTTTAAAAAAAGTTAAAGGTTCTGGTTATATAGATCCAATTGAAAAAGAACGAGGCCCTGCTGATGCATGGTTAGATAAGTCGATTATGTTTAAAGTGAATGGGAAGGTAAAATCGACAGGTTTATTATTAAATTATGAGCAATATGTTTCATTTAAAGGTTTTAATTATAAATTAAATGGTGTTCATTTACGTAATTTAAATTTAAAATTAAATGGAATTACCTTTGGATTGTCTGTACCATTTATGCGTGTGAATGCAGGTAACAATTTTGTTTTTATGCCTTCTACTTCAGACGTTGTTGTTCATAATTTAAGAAGCGGGGAGTTAGATCAGTTGAATAGAATTAGGCGTATTGTAAATGATGATTTAGGCGTGCTTGGTGGAGATTGGGTAAAAGTTGGTCCCGGGGATTTGGATTTACATGCTGCTTTAAACTATAATTGGGATCATGAGTGGTTGATGAAATCGATAGATTTAAATTTTAGGTTGGGTTTAACTATTCCAACTGCTGTAAATTCAGATATTAATTATCCTTCATCCGTTTCTTTTATGGGCAATGGACATTGGTCAATGTATTTGGATGTTGTTCCAGAGTTTGAGTTAAAGCAGGATTGGAAAGTTGGTCTGATGTTGAGTGCCATATATCAATTTGATAATTCTCGATCTTTCAGGGTTCCTGTGTATCAAGAACCTGCAATATTTAGTGCTCTAATTTTTGATTCAAAAACAAGTCCGGGAATGACGTTTAAATTTTCGCCGTATTTTATTGCTGAGAATTTAACCGATGGAATTGATTTTCAGGTGCGGTATACTTATTTAAGGCACAATAGTGATGAGCAGTATGATGACCGTACTGGTAGTTTTGTTAAAAGTTATTTGAATCAAACATCTGGTACTCAAATTTGGACGGATAAAAATTTAACTCAAGAGGACATTAATAAGAATATTGATGTAAAGTTTGATTTAACTAGATGGAGAATGCATTATATAACTCTTGAGCTTTTGTATGATTCAAAAGAAGCTGGAAATAATTGGATTTTAGATCCTAAATTTTTTATGACTTTTGATTATCAATTTAGTGGAAATGGTTCTAGTAAAACACACCAATTAACTTTGGGTATACAGGCAGAATTTTGATGGAGAAATTTTTATGAAGTTTTGGCCAGCGACTAAATTATTTAGTTTATTTTCCAATGATCTTGCGATAGATCTTGGTACAGCAAATGTGGTAATATATGTTAAAAACCAGGGAGTTGTTTTAAATCAACCAGCTGTTGTTGCTGTAAAAGTATCAACAAGTGAAGTATTAGCGGCGGGGAATAAGGCGAAAAGAATGTTAGGTAAGACTCCCGAAAGTATAGTTGCTTGTCGGCCTGTACGTGATGGTGTTATTGCTAATTATGAATTAACAGAAAGTATGCTACGTTATTTTATAAGTGAAGTGCATAATAATAGAAAGACTTTAGTAAGACCTAGAATGATTATCGGTGTTCCATCTGGAATTACACAAGTGGAAAAAAGAGCTGTAGAAGACTCTGCAAGGCAGGCTGGCGCTAGGGAGATTTACACCATAATGGAACCTATGGCTGCAGCTATTGGAGCGGGTCTTCCTGTTGAAGAGCCAATTGGTAATATGATTGTTGATATTGGTGGTGGAACAACAGAAGTTGCTATAATTTCTTTAAAAGATGTTGTTTATTGTCGGTCTGTACGTGTTGGCGGCGATGAGATGGATCGTGCTATTGTTCAGTATGTAAAACGAAAATATAACTTGTTAATAGGTGAAAGATCGGCAGAAGATATAAAAATAAAAATTGGAACAGCACTGCTTTCGGATGAAACGGCCAGAGAGACTGTTAAGGGACGAGACCTTGTAACGGGTGTTCCTAAGACAGTTCTTCTTACAGATGCAGAAGTTTTTGAAGCATTAACAGAGCCTATTTCTATAATAATAGATGCCGTGCACTCTGCTTTAGAAAATGCTCCCCCAGAATTATCTTCAGATTTAGTTGATAATGGAATTATGATGGCTGGAGGTGGCGCTTTACTTAAAAATTTAGATGTATTAATTTCTAAAGACACAGGTTTGCCGGTGAAAGTTGCAGAAAATCCGTTACTTTCGGTTGTTCTTGGTGCGGGTAAAGTTTTGGATGCTCTAGATTTTTATAAAGAAGCTCTTTTAAAATAGAGTAAAGAAATTTTTATAACTAGATTCTGGAACAAGTTTGGGATGACAAAGTGGAACGAACACTTGTCCTGTCATCCTAAATTTGTTTCAGGATCTAGTCCTAATTTTAACGTATAAATTTTTGCAGCTTATAATTAAACTCTAAGAGATTAAATATGAAGATAAAGGTTTTAATATTCTTTTTAGCAATATTTTCTTTTGGTTTTGCTTTTGCTAACAAAAAAAAATCGAGAATAACAGAAAATACCGTTGCAAACGCAGAAACTATTGATAATCAAACAAAAAAAGATATTAGTTTAAAAACTGAAAACATAGAGTACAAATTTGTTGTGTTCGATATTAGTAATTGTTTTTGGCAAAAAACTTTATATGAAATTTTTATGTCTTTAAAAAAGAGAATAAAGATACCAATTAAGGGTTATTTTGATCTTTTACAATGTGGTGTTTCTTATGCCTTAGGTAATTTGGATGCAAAAAGAGGTTATCAGACTTTTTTTAAATATATGAATAATATGTCTAAAGATGAAATAAAGGACAAGTGTAGTTTTATTTGGGAACAAGATTGTAAAAATTTTATTTATAAAGATGTTGCAGATTTGTTCAAAACATACAAAAAACAGGGGCTTAAGCTTATAATGGTAGATGCTGGTATTTCTGAATTGTATGAAGATCTTTTAAACGTTTATGATTTTGATTATGTTTTTACAGCAAATTTAGAATATAAAGATGGCAAGTCTACTGGGAAACTTTTGGGAGAGCCTTGTTCTGGGATTCATAAATATAATGTTATAAAAAAACTTATAGAAGAAGATTTGGGTGGATTTTTAAAAGAGACTATTTTTTATGCTAATAGCAATAACGATATTCCATTATTAGAACATGTTGGAAAGCCGATTGCTGTAAATCCCAACAAAAAGTTAAAGCATAAAGCCTTAAGATCTAAATGGGAGATTTTAAATTTTACAGAAGTAATAAATGAAGAATAACTAGTTTTAGTCATACGATATAATTGAATTTTTATTACTGGATCCTGAAACGAGTTCAGGATGACTGTGGGTATATAAATCATCTCATTTGTCGTCCTGAACTTGTTTCAGGATCCAGTTTTATAAATCATATATCACGCTGTAAGCTGCGGGTAATCTAACCAAAATTGAATTAAACAGTAGGATTATCAGCTTTTTCTTTTTTTAATTTTTGTACTGTTTTTGTTGCAAATTTTTTAATTTTTTCTTTTTTTAATGTCCCTGTTATTAAAATTCCTGTGCTTGCAGCTATAATAGAAATTGTTTTTCCATTGTTTTTTACTGTTTTTAAAGACCAGTTAATTGCTTTTTCTAAATTAAGTTTTTGTTTTTGTATGAATTTTGAGAGTTTGTATTTTGCAAGTTTTTTAAAGAGATGGTATGTACTGATTGTAATACTTATTTTTTCATCTGTTTCTTTTGGCATATATCCATGAAGTTTAAGTTCATTTGCTACTTCTTCTGGTTTTTCATTTTGCAGAGGTTCTAATATATCTAGAGCTTTTGTTATTGCATCTTCATATCCAATTTTTTCTTGTGTTATCGTTTCTAAAATTGCTTTATTAAAATACTCTATTCTTGTTTTTACATCAACATTAAATGTTTCTTCCGATGTATTTTGAGCGTAGTTTGGATTGGTTGTTAACGTTAATATTGTGATAAACATAAAAAAATTCTTCATATTTTCTCCTTATTTTTTTAATAAATATTGTATTTGGTTTTAAAAACTATATTTAGAATATAAAAAATACTGCCAAAATTATAAAAGATTTTATTTTAATTAGAATTTGCTTATTTCTTCAAAGTCATTGAAGTGATATTTTTTTTTACCGACTATGTGATAATCTTCGTGCCCTTTTCCTAAAATTGCAATAATGCTTTTCTGTGTAGATATACTTGCAGCGTATTCAATCGCATCTTTTCTATTGTTTTTTACAGTTGTTTTGTTTGTTGCTTTGGATTCAATGCCATATAATATATTGTTTATTATTTGCTGAGAATTTTCTGTTCTCGGGTTGTCGTCTGTTATTATAACTTTGTCGGAGTATTTGGAAGCAATATTTCCCATGAGTGGGCGTTTTTCTTTATCTCTGTCTCCTCCGCAACCAAAAACAGTTATTAGATTTTTTGTTAGAGGGCGCAATGTTTTTAATACTTCTTGTACAGATGATGGATTATGTGCGTAGTCCACAAAAGCTCGAGAGCCATTTTTTAGGGTATGTAACTGTAATCTACCAGGAATTCCTGGAAAGTTTTTAATGCCGTTGAATATACTTTCTTTTGGAATGCCTAAATTTTTACAAATTAGATATGCCATGGAGAAATTATATAAGTTAAATTCTCCCGGCATGTGTTTTGGTATAAGTTTTCTTGTCTGTTTAAACGTTTTTTTATTTAAGCTGATAGCACTTGTTTTATTTTTTATTTGTTCAAATGCTATTTTTCCCCAGTTATCGTCTGTATTTATTATAGCAATAGCTTTCTTTTTTAATTGTTTAAATATTTTTTGTTTGGCTTTAAAGTAATTTTTCATTGTTTTATAAAAGTCTAAATGTTCATGTGCTAAATTTGTGAATCCAACAGCATCAAATCTTAACTCATGTGTTCTGTATAGACTTAATGCATGTGATGATACTTCCATGATTAAAAAGTCGATTTTATTTAATTCACATTCAGAGAGAAACATATGTAAGAAATCACTGTTTGGTGTCGTGTTGGTAACTTCAAATTTTTTGTCTAAAATTTTATTTATAATAGTTCCAATTAATGCTGTTTTAAAGCCTGCGTTTCTTAAAATATGTTCAATTATGTAAGTTGTGCTTGTTTTTCCCTTTGTGCCAGTAACTCCAATTATTTTTGTTTTTATATTTTGAATATTTAAACTTTTTGCACTTAGTTCTGCCAAGGCTATTCTTGCATTTTTTACATGCAAAAATTTTACACTGTTTTGTTTGCATAAGGATAAAGTTTTTGGGTGTCGATCTTCGCAGACTATTTTTTTTGCCCCCAATTTTATTGCTTCTTTTATAAAATCGTTGCCATCAAAAGAAAAACCTTTAATTGCAACAAAGGTGCAATCCTTAGAAACGTTCTTTGTATTGCAGGTTACCGGATATTTTTTACTAAACATGCTAATATATTCCTATATATGCCAATATAATTACATCTATTTATTGTGTTGAAAAGTTTATTTAAGAATAATTTATCAATTTTATTGATTTTTAAAAACAAAATTTATTATACTTTAACATGTCGCGGTTCAGTTATTATGTTAAGTCTATGGATAGGCTTACTGGTAGGGGGGATATTTATCTGTTTTAAAAAGATACATTTTGTTGAGAGTTCTTGCTATTCTTATTTTCCATAAAAATGTAACCTAGTTACTAACAATATTGTTTGTAACTTTTTTTGTGTGTCTAGAATTAGCCCTTCTAGGGTTTATTATGTTTCTTTTTTTTATAAAATAACTTTACTATTTGAAGTTTTATGGCTGAGGGTTGTTGTTTGTGTGATATTTGAGGTTAGTCGGGGTTTTTTGCTTTTGGTCTATTTAAAAATATTCAGTGATAAATATTTTTTTAAGAATTATTTTCTAAGTTTGATAGATTTGGTTTTGATGTTTTTTTTAAAAAGTATAAAATTAAAGTCTCGAACACATATTTTTTGTTTATTTAATTATATTATTTTGGAAATTTCATGGCAGAAGAAAAAGATTTAAAGACATTAGACATTGAAACTATAGATACTCAAGACGTTAACAAAGATGTTAAACAAGAAGAGCCAAAGCTAACAAAAGAAGAACAAGAGGAAAAACAAAAGGCTCTTATCGAAGAATTTATGAAAAAAAATACAAAGGAACTTGATGTTCCTGAATTATCTGAATCTTTTAAAAAAGATGCGATTCTCGTTTTAAAGGAATTGGACAAAGCTAAATTAGAAATAGACGAAAAGATTTCCTCTTTTGTGGGTATGTATAGAACTATAGAAAAGAAATTGGAAAATTTAGTTACAGGAAAAAAAATTCAATTGAATGATCAAGATTATCAAAAGGTTAAAGAGTCTTTTTTAAGGTATGAAAAATTTTTGAATCAAGTTTTGGCAGAAGTTGTAAAAGAATTAGGTTTTTATGCTGGAATTTTAGCCGAGAAACCGTTAGAAAAAATTGTTGTTTTTAAAGATGTTTCTGATGATGCTGTTAGTTTTTTGAATGATAAGCTTAAAACAACAAAGAGATATCTAAAAAAAATGTATAAAGATTTGAGAATAAGTTATTCTCGTTATTTTGTGGATCTTCAAGACCAAATTAGACGTTTGGATTATTTAGAACAGCATACCAAGGTTATTAAAAAAGATAAGTGATAAATAAAAATAAATACTCCTCGAATAGGGGCATTTATTTTATCAATATAGCTCTTGCAGGAGCTCCATCTGCATCTTTTATAAATATTGGAAAGCAAGATAAAATATATTCTCCAGGTACAACATTTTTAAGTCTTAACCCTTCTATAATTGGAATGTTAGCTTCTAGTAGATATTTATGAGTTTCATGTTCTGGTTGATTCCTTTCTATTCCTAGATAATCAAAACCGAATGTTTTTATTTTTTTATCAGCAAGATATTTAGCTCCAGACTTTTCTAGATAGACATAATCAAATGCAAAGTTTCCTGTTTCGTTAAGATTACTATTTTTAGTTTTTAGTAAAATTATGTCATTTTCTTGAATATCAACGTTTTCTAAATCTTGTGCTGTTATTTTTTCAGTTATGTGTGTTAGGTTGAGAATTTTGCATGGACCATAAAACTTATCTAAAGGTAATTTATCTAAAGTTTTTCCGTTTTCTGTAAAGTGAGCAGGAGCGTCGATGTGAGTTCCTGTATGAGAATTAAATGTTAATAATTTTTCACGAACTCCATTAGGATTATATTTTGAAACTTGTGTTATTTGTACAGTTTTTTTATTTTTATATTCAGTGATTTCATTTGTTATTAACCAGCTTATATCAATAAAAATCATTTCATCTCCTATTATAAAGCTCCATAAAGGGGCTTTATAACAATTAAAAACCTAATTTATAACCCAATTTTATTTCTAAGATATTTTGGAATTACAGTAGAAGCAAAAAATACATCTTCATCTAAATACTTAAGTTCACCAAGTTTAGATAATTTATTTTTAACTTCTTCTTTTGTTATTTTAGTAAAATCATTTTTTCCTGCAATAGAAATACCGAAGACACTACCTTGGTATGTTGGAATACTTGCTGTATGTAGTTTAACAAAAGGAAAAACACTTCTAATGTTCTTTTGCATTATTTTTACAAGTGTTGGCTGATAGGTCAAAGATTCACTTTGAATTGAAACGATTCCATTGTCTTTTAGTGCTTCGCTTACGCTTTTATAAAAACTTTCACTAATTAAACCTTCTGCGGGTCCTTCAGGATCGGAAAGATCTAGGATTATAACATCGAATTCATTTTTGTGATTTTCTATAAATTTTTTTCCATCACCTATAATGAGATTTGTTCTTGGGTTTTCAAATGCACCATTTGGTATAGATGGAATATGTTCTTTACAAGAATCAACAACAGATTTGAAAATTTCTACCATTGTTACTTTGTCTGTATTATATTTTAAAACTTCTCTTAGTGATCCACCATCACCACCACCAACAATTAAGATGTTTTTAGGATTACTGTGGTATGTCATTGGTAGGTGAACGATTGAGTCATGATAAATAAATTCATCAGCCTCAGAGGTTTGTACAATTCCATCGATGACTAACATTTTGCCGTAAGCATAGGTATCAAAAACTTCAACTTTTGACGTTCCAGAAATATTTCCAACTGTGAATTTATCAATATTTGAGTACAACGTTTCTTTAATTCCAATTCCATGTTTAAGCTTAGATTCGTCTTTTGGGCAGGTTGCTTCAAAGAAATATTTAATATTTTCTTCCATGTTTAAAGCCTTAACGTTGTAAAATTTGTACGTTTACTTCTGTTGCTTCAAAAAAGTTTTTTGTAAATTCTATTGTTTTTTCAGCATCAAAATTTTTACATGAAAAAATGTTGATGTATGCAGATTTTAGGTAATCAGAAAAGTGTCCACTAATAAGACTTGTTGTAATCATTTGTGCAACAGAAAAACCTGCTGTAATTTCAGAGTGCTCTGCAAAACGTTCTATAAATGGTTGGCCATATTTTTCCATATCAATAAATTCACAAAGTTCGTTAACATATCTTAATATTTCTTCTTTTGTTGAAATTTTTTTTAAGTTGCAACCATAAAGATTTAAAACAAGTTCTTGACCAAACGTTTTGCTATTTTCAGATCTAATATTAGTTTGGTTCATTATTTTTCTTTTCCTCTAATTATAAGTTCTGAAACAATTTTTTTCGGAGATAGTTGTTTTGCTAGATAATCCATGCCTGCTTGTGGGTCCGTATGTTTTCCACATGTAAAAATGTCTAGAACGATATACTCTTTTTCTGGCCATGTATGGAAGGTTATATGAGATTCTTCCAAGATCACAGCTCCGGTTACACCTTGAGGTTGAAATTTATATAATGCAATTTTTAAAGGGTTACTTTTTGCTGCTTTTGCAGCTTCCCATAATATTTTTTCCCAAATAGTGATGTCTTCTATTGTTTTTGCACCCCAAAATTCAACTAATAAGTGTCTTCCCAATGGGTTATGTGTTTCATTATTGGCCATAATGAATCCTCAATTTCTATAAAATGTTTATAAATAAAATAGACGTAAAAAGATTTTTGCTTAACTAAGCAAGTTGATATGTAATATTAAAATGCATTCTAAAGCACCAATGGTTATTATAATCCATTGTGGGCCCTTCCATTTTTAAGTACAAACCAAAAAAGAAACAAATCGTGAGAAAAGAATAACAGAAATAATTTAAATTTCAATGATTAATTGATTTTTTTAACATTATGCCCACCGAACTGGTTTCTTAGCATGGCTACTACCTTTGTGCCATAGTTTCCACCAGTTTCTCGGGATTTTGTTCTAACATCTAGCGCGTTTTGTAACAATTGTATAGATATATTTTCTTTTTTTGCTTCATCCAGAGTCCAGCGTCCAGTCATATTTTCACCTATAGAGCCAGATATATTGTTCAATTCTTGATCTTGAGAAAAGATATTTTCACACAATTCAAGTATCCACGATCTTATAACAGAGCCATGCAACCAAGTTTGGGTTATTTTTTCAAGGTCTAAATCTTTATATACATTATTATTTTTTAAAAGATCAAAGCCTTCTGCATAACTTTGTAATAAACTATATTCTATTCCATTGTGGATCATTTTTACATAGTGGCCTGCTCCTGTTGGTCCCATATGGTCATATCCATTTGGTGTAGCTATTGCTTTGAAGATATTTTCTATTTTTTTGAATATATCTTTGTCTCCACCAATCATCAAAGAATAACCTTCAAATTTTCCAGCAACACCCCCGGATGTTCCACAATCTAAAAGATATATATTTTTTGATTTTAGTTTTTTATAAAGTTCTTTTGTATTTTTAAAAAGACTATTTCCGCCATCTACAATAATACTTTCTGGTTTTAGAATTTCAGATAGTTTTGTTATTGTATTTGTTGTTATTTCTCCGGCTGGTGTCATTATCCACACAGTATTTACTTCAGTCGCCAATTCTTCTAGTGAATTTACAAATGTAATATTGTTTTTAAATTTTTCTTTATTTTCTAATTTTTGTTCAAAAATTAAATTTATAATTTCTTGTTTATTTATATTTGGATCAAATGCAAAAACTTTATGGTTATCTGTTAGTAACCTGTATGCTATTGCATTTCCCATTTTTCCTAGTCCGACTAGACCTATGTTCATGATCGCCACCTTATTCCTTTACCATTAAGTTTGTTTGCTTGTTCTGGACCAGATGAATTTTTTTCGTACTTAAATAATTTAAATTTACCTTTTTTTATTTGTTCTACAATTTTCCAAGAATGTTCTATTTCATCAGATCGTACAAATGCCGATTGATCTCCGTTTATAACATTCAATAATAAATGTTCGTATGCCTCTGGAGTGTTTGGTCCAAAAAGGCAAGAGTGACAAAAGTTCATTTGTATTGGCATTATAGTGTTGATATTTTCTGGATCTTTAATATTTAATTCTAGAAAAAAACCTTGGTCTGGGTTTATTTTTAATGTCAGATAATTAGAATCTGTTGGACATCCTTTTGTTAAAAGACACTTTACCATCTTAAATTTTATATGGACACTGGTGTCTTTTTTATCTAAATATTTACCTGTTTTTAAATAAAAAGGTACTCCTGCCCAACGTTTATTTTTTATTTCTAGATTTAACGCTGCAAATGTTTCAGTATTTGATTTGGGATCTACTCCCTTTTCTTTTGTAAATTCTTTATATTGTCCTAAAACAGCATCTTTAAATTTTACATTTTTTAGGACTTTTGCTTTTGCATTTCTTATATATTTAGCTTCTAGTTTTTTGGGTTGTTCCATTGCGATTAATGATAAAATTTGCAACATGTGATTTTGTATAACATCTTTTATTGCACCATATTTATTATAAAAATTACCTCGCCCTTCTAATCCAATTTTTTCTTTTAAAATAATTTGTACAGATTCTATATTTTTATTATTCCACAGTGGTTCAAAGATTCTATTGGTAAAGCGTACAAGGGAAATGTTGCTTACAAGTTCTTTGCCAAGATAGTGATCTATTCTGTATATTTGGTTTTCATGAAAAGATTTTTTTATACAATTATTTATTTGTTTGGCACTTGTAAAATCTGAGCCAAATGGTTTTTCATAAACGATTCTTGCCCATGGGTGTTTGCACATGGAGCAGTTGCTTTCACTTTGGTGTTTAGAGATTATTTTATTTTCATTTAAGTTTTTTGTAATTTCTTTGAAGTGTTTTGGAATGGTTGCTAAATAAAAAATTCTGTTGCCATTTAGATTATGTTTTTTTTCTACATTAACTATAGAATCGTGAAGTGCTTTATAACCTTGTTTATTGTAAAAATCTAATTGGTGATAGTAAGAGGCTTTTTCTAACTTATTCCAAAGTTTGTTATCTATTTTAGAAATAAATTTTTTAGAATTTTGTAAGATTTCTTCTGTATTTGTCTGATCAAAAGAAACGCCAATAAATGCAAATAGATCTAGTTTTTTATTTTCTATTAATTTGTAAATTGCTGGAATTAGTTTGCGTTTGCATAGGTCACCTGTTGCGCCTAGGACAATAAAAGTTACTTGGTTCATATTAAAACCCTTTAAAAAACATTGTTTATTAAATAAACATTATATAAAATTGGTTAAATATTTAAAGGAGCCTGTCTTTATAAGAGTTTTTTGATTTTAATTAATGGTAGTTAGAAAATTAAATTAAATTGCACCATTTAGTTCTTCTCGCTTCAGGATAGGGCCTAAATACATCAGTATTTATATTTTCAATTTGCGCCCCTTCATCGTTTATTTGTTGTTGAATTTTTTCGCATATTAAAAGTCGATAAGCATTCATTTTTTTTAGTTTTCTAGATAAGTCTTTTTTTTTTGAGAGATTTGGTTCATCTTTATGTTTTGCTATTAATTTTTCAATTTTTACACATATATAAACAAATAAACTTTCTAAATATTCTATTGATAATTCATAACTTAGATCTATAGTTTCAGACATTTTTGTTTTGGAACAACCAGAAGTCATGCAAAATATTACGTTTAAATTTATCAGATTAATTATGAAAATTATTATAATTTTTGTAATTAAATTCATTTTAATTAATCCAGTTTTAATAATTTCTCGATTTCTTCAAAATAATCGTTAGATTCACGTTTAAAGTTTTCTAACCAGTCTGAGAAGTAACGTAAAATTATTTCAGCAGGAATTGCAAAACATTTATTTCTTAATTCAAGTATACGTAATCTTAGAGATTCAAATGTTTCGTATTCTTCAAATTCTTTTTCGTTACCACGATATAATATTGAGCATACGTTAGATATTTCAATGCGCCTCACTATATTATCTTGAGTTGTTTGTTCAAGCTCTATTTCTAAGTTTATTAAAATTCTTTCAACTTCTTCTATTTTTGTAAAAATATTTTTGGGGATTCTTGATTTTTTAAATGCTTTTAAATTTACAAGATTTGATGAAAAAATTGTTAATAAAATGAATAATATAGAAATTTTTTTCATGTAAAAATTAATTTTTAGGTTTTGATTGAACAAATTTTTTTATTATTTTTAAAAAATTTTTCGATTGTCCGTTTATTTGTAAATCTAAAGTAAAAATCATACTACAAATACTTGCTTTTATGTTACTAGAGTAAGAACTTTTGTCGCGATCAAGTATATCTTTATATTTTTCGTATAGATCAACACATTTTTGGCGTAGTTTTTTGATGGCTTCTTTGTTGGTTGTATCTGTTCGTTCGTACTCAAGTTCGATTTCTGCTAATTTTGCATCGATTGAGTCTAATAATTCTAAATTGATTTTTGCAGACTCTTTTGCCGCTATTGTTTCTTCTTCTTGGGCCATACTTTTTAAAGTATTTGTATTAAATAAAAGTGTTGATGATAAAAATATAATTGTTATTAATTTTTTCATATTTTATCCCTTTTTTATTCTGTGTGTTTTTGATTGTTTGAGATGGTAGCAAAAACCTATTTTTAAGGCAAATTTGTTTTTATTTAGTTGTAATAAGACTCAATATTTGTAGTGTATAATTTTGAACAACATCCTCTTTTAAGGTAAATTTTGTGTATTCTTGTAAAAAAATATAATATTTAGTAATACTCATCAGTGAATTAGCCGGCGCTAAATGTCGAGATAACCGGCACCAAATGTCGAGTTTGCCTGTAAATAATGGAGTTTTTTGCTAAAAAGTGGAGTTTTGTATGTATATAAAAAGAATTATGGAAAAAGATGTAAAAGAAGGGTCTAAATATTTCCCGGTTGTTGCAATTTTGGGCCCAAGGCAATCCGGAAAAACAACTTTAGCTAAAAAAGTTTTTTCTAACCACAAATATATATCTCTAGAAGACACTGATATTCGAGAAGTAATAAAAAGAGATCCTCGATCATTTTTAAAACTTAATAAAAATGAACATGGAATTATCATAGATGAATTTCAACATGTACCAGATCTTTTATCTTACATTCAAACATTTGTAGATAAAGAAAAAAAAATGGGATATTTCATATTAACAGGATCGCAAAACTTTTTAATGAATCAGGCAATTTCACAAACACTAGCAGGAAGAATATCAATTCATACTCTATTGCCACTCTCTATAGAAGAATTAAAAACTCACAAATTATTATCTGAAGATGTAGAATATTTTTTATCTAAAGGTTTTTATCCTGCAATATATGACAGAAACATTCCGCAAGACAAACTTTATAGCCAATATTTAAAAACTTATATAGAAAGAGATGTTAGACAATTAGCTCATGTTGGAGACCTTACAACATTTCAAACATTTTTAACACTTTGCGCTCAACGAGTTGGACAACTTCTAAATTATTCTGAATTAAGCCGAGCCTGTAGAATAAGCGATCAGACAGTAAGAAGATGGCTTTCTATTCTAGAAGCAAGTTATATAATTTTCCTATTGCATCCATACCATAAAAACATGGGAAAACGATTAATTAAAACACCAAAACTTCATTTTTACGATACAGGGCTAGTGTCTTTTTTATTAAAGATAAAGCAAGAAGATTTTTTATTACACAATATGCGCGGAAATATTTTTGAATCATTTGTAATTTCAGAAATAATTAAAAACTTTTATAACAAAGGAAAAGATCCAAATATCTATTTCTGGAGAGATAGATATGAACACGAAGTTGATTGTGTTATTGAATATGGAACAAAAGTAATAGCAATAGAGGTAAAAGCAAAAAGAACTTTTAATTCTAGAATTTTTCAGGGGTTAAGCTATTGGAATGAATTAAATCCCGAAACATACAAATCATATATTGTTCATGCTGCGAATAAAAATGAAGTGACAACTTCTCATAAAAACCTAATTAGCTGGCAAAACATAAATGAAATAATTGATTTTCTATAACCACTGTTTTTGTGATTGTTTTTCTATTGTTGAAGCTTTTAGTAAAAAAAAATTTTAAAGCAAATATGTTTTATGTGAATGTTTTTTTATCTAGCCTCAAGATCTGTTGTTAAAAACTCTTTTAAAAACGTATTTCTTTTAATGCTCTTGTTATTTTTAATTGCCATGGCAATAGCTCTAGGCTCGCCAATTAAAATACATAATTTTTTAGCTCTGGTAATTGCAGTGTATATTAAGTTTCTTTGTAATAATATAAAATGTTGCATGAAAATAGGAATAATTACCGCATCAAACTCCGAGCCTTGGCTTTTATGTATAGAAACGGCATAAGACAATATTATTTCGCTTAATTCCGCAAAATCATATTCCAGGTCGCGATTGCCAAAGTTTATAAAAAGAACTTGGTTTTCGTTATCTATTTGTTTTATTTGTCCGATATCGCCATTAAAAACAAATTTGTCGTAATTATTTCTAATTTGCATCACCCTATCGCCTTCTCTGTAAATTTGTCCGAAGCGTTGGGTTTCTTTCAACTCAGAATTTTCAGGGTTTAAAATGAGTTGTAATTCTTGATTTATTCTTTGGCTGCCAGCCGTGCCTCTGTTCATGGGAGTGAGTACTATGCTGTTTTCCAAAGATATAGAATGTTTTTTAAGAGTCGAGTTATAAATTTTGTGTAATGTTGGAAATATATTTGCAGGATCTTTTTCTTTTATATAAAAAAAATCTTTTTTAGATCCAGGCATGGAACCTGTTGGAAATTCACCATTATTAACTTTGTGTGCATTTACGATAATCATGCTATTTTGAGCTTGGCGAAAAATTTCTGTAAGTTTTATTGTTGTAACTTTGTTACTTTCAATTAAATCATTTAAAATATTGCCAGCTCCAACAGATGGTAATTGATCGATATCTCCAAGAAGTATTAGATGTGCATTTTCTGGCATTGCTCGTAAAACTGAATTCATTAAAAAGACGTCTATCATAGACGCTTCGTCTACAATTAAAAAATCTAGTTCTAAAGCATTTTGTTCATTGCGGGCAAAATTCATGATATTTGGTCTAAATTCTAGAAGTCGGTGCAATGTTTCTGCACTTCTGCCTGTGCCTTCGAACATGCGCTTAGATGCTCGGCCTGTAGGTGCTGCTAATTTAAATCTTATTTTATAAAAGTCTAAAATATCTAAAAGTTTTTTGAGCAATGTAGTTTTACCTGTACCAGGGCCACCTGTAATAATTGTTACTTTGTTTTGCAGTGCCGCGATAATACCCTTTTGCTGATCTTCGTTTAGCTCTAAGCCTCTGTTGTCTTTTGATTTTGCTAAGTTGTAAACTTCATTAAAATTAAATTGATTGTTAGATTTTTTTATTATTAAGTTTTGAATTTTATTTGCAATACCTTTTTCGGAATAGTAATATTTGGGCAGTGTTATAAAATGCAGTTCCGTTTCATTTTCTAGGGATAATAGTTTAATTTTGTCGTTTGAATATAATTGGTGTAAAGCCTTTTTAAGTAAGAGTTTGTTTTCTGGATTTTTTTCAAGATCTAATAGTTTTAAGCTTTTTTCTTTACACTCTTCTACTTCTATGTATAAGTGACCGTTACTTATATTTTCTGTAATGCAAAATAAGATACCAGAACAAATTCTTTTTTTTGCATTTTTTTCTAAGCCTAGTTTTAGAGCAAGTTGATCTGCTGATTTAAATCCTACACCCCAAATGTCTTCTACAAGTTTGTATGGATTTTCTTGTATTATTTCTAAAGAATCATTGCCATAAGTTTTATATATTTTTACAGCAAATGCTGTGGAGATATCTTTGTCTTTTAAAAAGACCATAACTTTAGAAATTTCTTTTTGATCGTGCCAAGCTTTTGTAATAGCTTCTACCTTTTTTTGTCCGACTCCATTTATAGATAAAAGTTTATCTGGATTTTTATCTATAATTTCTAAAGTTTTATCTCCAAAGGCACGAACAAGTCTTTCTGCAAATTTAGGTCCAATGCCTTTAATTAATCCAGAGGCTAAATACTTTTGAATTCCAGAGGTGCTAGATGGTAGTTGTGATTTAGATTCACTAACTTCAAATTGGCGGCCAAACTTTTTATGGAAAACCCATTTGCCGATTAGTGTTACATTTTCACCTTGATGTAGTTGAGGCAGGTAGCCTTGAACTGTAATATTTTCTTTTGCGGTTACTTTTAATGTAAATATTGCAAAACCATTTTCTTTATTTTTGTATATTTCTTTTTCTAATGTGCCGCAAACTTCTGTATTGTTTTCCATGATTGTTATTTAGCTTATATTTATTTTGTGATTGTTTTTTTGTTTATTACTTTGTTCTATTAATTTTTTGTAAAACTCTTTAGCTCCATTTTTTGTTTCTTCTGTAAATGTTTTGTTTAAAGACCCAAAAAGTTGGATTAATTCTTCACATACTTTTAAAAGAGAGTCTTTGTCGTGTATATATTTTTCAAAAAAACCGTCTATTTCTCTTGCGTCTGTATTTAAAAAAATAAGACACGCTGGCATTTCTTCTTTATCTAAGTATTTTGAGGCATCTTCCAATTTTATATTTTCTATAATTATATTTTTATTTGCTGCGGTGTTTTTTATTTTATCTATTAAATTTTGACTTAATAAAGAGATAAACAAGGGTTCATTTATAAATCGAAAAATCTTTTTATGCAAGAGGGGGAAAATATCTTTTACCGGTTTTAACATTTCTTGTTTAAATTTTTCTACTTCTGCTTCTTTAATATTATCTTTTTTTGTGAGAATAATTTTTGAATTTTTATATGAACTTTGAAGACGTAACATATATATGAGATTATCTTTGAATATTTTATTGATAAGTCTGGAGTGGGATTCTGGTATGGTGTAAATTAATTTTGATTTATTTTCTAAAATAGAATTAAAATCGTTGTTGGAAGAATTATTTTGTTGCGTATCTGTTGTTGAATTATTTGTTTGTAAAATAGCTAATATGTCTGTTTGTGAAAAAAATAGAATAATAAATAATACTATTATTTGCCTGTTCTTTACTACATACTCCATTACTCCCTTTCTATTTAAAGATATGGTGTTTTAAAAAGAAGCTCCTATTTTTAAGAAAAGTGTCCAATCTCGACCAATATTTTTGGCTGAAATTGTGTAATCTCCTCCTAAACCGAAAACAAAATCCCATTTTTTATATTTTTTTATATGATCGGCATTAAAAAATAATTTATGTTGAATTGCTGCTGGAGCTATTGCAGATTTTATTTTAAGAGAAGAGGCATCTTCGGTTGTATATATCTTTTCGAATTTTTCTCTTTGTTGGTTGTAATAGTCATAACCAAAACCTAAATTCCAATTGTTGTTTGTGTTGTAAGTTATAGATGAAACAAAATTTATAATATCTCCAGGTTGTATTAAAACTTTATAAGCTGGTGGAAAAACGTATTCTTTAATAAATTTTGTTTCATATTCAGGATTTTCTTTAAGTTCCTCAAGAGAAATTGGTTGGAAGATTGTTTGTTTGGATGGTATTAATCTGTATTCTTTCGCGGTAAATAAATTGTCAAAAGATATTCTATTAAAAAAATGTAAGTTATTGTTTAGTAAATCTATTTTTGATTCGAAGAAACATCCTAAGCCAAAGTGGCCATAATTTCCAAGTTGAGGTGTTATTAGATTATCTCTTATATTTCTTAACAAGTCTGGTATGTCATTTATGAAATTATTAAGATCGACCCTATGGTATTCTTGAAGTTTGGGGTCAGTTGATATTTTACTTGTTGGTATTATTCCTTCAAAACCAACATCAACTTGAAGGTTAGACATGTTTAATGTATTAAGACCCAATTTTACTCTAGTATCTCCAAAACCTAATTTTGTTTTACAAAGTTCTTTATTATCAAAAGTAGAATCAGAGTCTGAAAACATTTCTTGAATTCTAGCTTGATCATCTTTATTTAACCAGAAGTTGCGTTCAGAAAATTGTAATGAGGTGTTTATTTCGAATTTAAACATCGACTTTGTAAATGCAAGTTGCATCAATGCGCCAAGTTTACGCTCTTGTATTGTAAGTTTTTTAAACAGTGGAATTAAACTAGATGCTTCTTTTACACCAAGTTCTGTGATAAGTACACTTAATAATTGATCTAGAGCTAGTTTGTTTTCGTCGAATTTTAAAGTTTCATTTGTTGAAAAGTTCATAGCTTTTGTAGAATTAAAGAACAAATTGAGCATTAGCCCGCCATACTCTAGCGCTGATATCCTATGTGGCATTAAGTATAAAACATCACGTCCTTTTGGTGGTTTTGTAATTCCCCATAAGGGTGTATTTATGTCTAGTATTATATCTGCGAGTTCTTCAAATATATTAGCATACGATCTTGTTGGTATTTGAGAATAATCAATGTCATCGAAAAAGTCTGCAGGTATATAAATATCATCAAAATCTATCGAATTAAAATTGTCAAAGTTAAAATCATCTTGTGAGTTTGGTTTTGTTAATTGGCTTGTAAACAAACCAATAGTTAGAATAATTATGGTAATAAAATTTTTTGTTTTTCTATTCATATAATAATCTTTTAATAATCTTTAATTTTCTTAGAGGTTAATTTTGTAAATTATTGAGCAATGTTTGTATGAAAATTTTAAGACTGGATCCTGAAACAAGTTCAGGATGACAATGTGAAATTTGTGCTAGGTATGTCATCCTGAACTTGTTTTAGAATCCAGTTATAAAGTTTTTTGTTTTTTAAAGTATAACAAAGTATTTCAAGGATAAATAATTTTTTCAAGTAACCCCGCTTTTTGCCTTTAAAAACCGAGAAAAAGGCCGCTTTTGCTCGGTTTTTTAAACGTAAACTCTAAAAAAAATAAAAAAAATTGTCTTGTGAGATTGTGAAATTATTAATAAACTTTTTGTTAAAATTTGTTAATTATAAAATTGGGAGAAACAGATGCAGTCAAATATAGAATCCGAAACGTCATTGTTTGTTATAGAGGGTAATATTGGAGCTGGCAAAACCACATTTTTAAGAATACTAAAAGAAAATTTGGCTGTTGATATAATCCACGAGCCTACTGACAAGTGGCAAAATGTTGCAGGTAGTGGAAATCTATTAGATCTTTTTTACAAAGAATCAAAACGTTGGGCTTATACATTTCAGTCTTTTGCATTTATCACCCGTGTTGAGGCTATCGTTGAAAAGTTGAAGATTGCAAATGCAAATGTTACTCAAATTTTAGAACGATCTGTTTATAGCGATAGATTTTGTTTTGCAAAAAATTGTTATGAATCTGGTACCATGACTGCCTTAGAATGGCAAATATATAAGGACTGGTTTAAGTGGCTTGTTGAAAGTTACACCCAAAAACCAACTGGTTTTATTTATTTAAAGACAGATCCAAAAGTTTGTTATGAACGTATGGTAAAAAGAGATCGCTCGGAAGAAAGTGCTGTTCCTTTAGATTATTTAGAACTTCTGCACAAAAAGCATGAAGATTGGCTTATAAATAAAGTTGATGTGATTGATTATATAAAAGATGTTCCTGTTCTTTCTATAGATTGTAATCTTGAATTTGAAAATGATATGGCAAGACAAAAGGAACTTATAAGTTTGATTTCTTCTTTTATTGAGAATGTTAAATATAAAAAAAATCCTGTTTTTACGAAACAAAATCAGGTTCAACTGTAATATATAAATTAAAACTATTTATTGATAAAGTTGACAAAATATTGTTGCCATCGTAATAATATAAGTCGCTAAAGAGTTGTTGAAATTAGATTTTTACAATTTTGTGAAAGGGTTTTTGTGGATAGCGTTAATTGGGTTAAAGTTGCTGCGTGTATTGGTGCTGGCATAGCTATAGGGCTTGGTTCTATGGGACCTGCTTTAGGGCAAGGTTTTGTTGGTGGAAAAGCTTGCGAAAGTATAGGTAAAAAACCAGAAAATGCAGGATTAATAACAAGAACAATGATTGTTGCTCTGGCATTTGTAGAAAGTTCTGCAATATATGCACTTTTGGTTGCTTTAGTTTTAATGTTTGTGGTTGCTAGATAATAGTTAAGTATCTCTTATGCAGCTTAATTTTACATTTTTTCTACAGATATTTAATTTCATTATTACGTATTGGTTTTTAAATAGGTTTATGTTTAAGCCTGTACTCGCTCATATTTTAATGCAAAAAAAATCTGAAGATAAAATAAATTTAGAATTAAAACAGAAACAAGAATTTATTTATAATTTAGAAAAACAGAAACAAGAAGAACTATTTGATTTTCAGGAAGAAGCGGGAGAAAAGTATAAAATAGATCAACCTGAAATTGTGGACATCCCAGCAGAAATAGAATGTGTTTTAGATAAACAAGAGGCAGAATATATAACAAAAATAGCTGCAGATATTCTCGTGAAGAGGGTTCCTCATGTTGATTGATTTTTCAAATATTTTGCATGTTTTTTTTGAATTAACATTATTTTTTTTATTAGCAATACTTTTATTTAAAGGCATAAAACTTTATTTAATTCCGTATATTTATGGTGAAATTTTAAATATAAAAAAAAAGAAAGAAGATCTATTAGCTCAAGATGATCTTTTAAGTAAAACTTCACAAACTGTTTCTACAAAAATAAAGGAACAACGAAAAGAGTTTGTTCTTTTGGAGGGGAAAATAAATTCTTGGAGACGATATTTGTTGAATAAACAAATGGAAGAAAGTCGATCTGAAAAAACAAACTTAGATAAAATAAAAAAAAAGAGAGTAACTCAGAGTTATAATTTAAACATTTTAAAATTAGAAAAAGTGGTTATTCCCTCTTCTATTAAGTTAGCTTATGATAAAATTAAGTTAATGTACGCTGGGGATAAAGGATTATTGTTGACCAAAGAGTTGATAAATAAAATAAAATCCTGATTTTTAAAATATGGGATTTGCATATGTTGTTGGAACTAAATTTTATTGCGAAAAGGTATGCAGTTGCTTTTTTGAATATTTTTGAAAAAGAATTATCTGAGGATAATTTAAAAAAATGGCAGGCACTAGTGTGTTTTTTACAAAAAAATACACTCTTTTATGTTTATTTAAGAATTCCTGTAATATCGCGTTTAACTAAACAGAAAGCATTAATTAGGGTTGCACAATCATTTGATCTGAAAAAGCCCATAGTTAAAATGATAATGTTGTTATTAGATCATGGTAGAATAGAAATTCTTGATAAAGTATTAATGTATATAATTTTATTATATAGGCGTAGACTTAACACAAAGTTATTTAGGATTACAAGTTCCCATGGCTTAAATGAACAGGAAAAAAAGATTATTATTGATTTTACAAAGACTATTTCAAAATCTAACGTAGAAGCAGAATTTGTTGTAAATGAAAAATTGATTGTAGGATTAAGGATACAAAGTTTGACTTTTTTATGGGAGCGTTCTATTTCCAAGCAGCTTAGAGGTGTAAAACGTTCTGTTTTTAAACAGGTAGGATTATGGTAAAAAGAGAAACTGATATTATTTCTTTGCTCGAAAGAGCTTTAGAAGAAAAACCTCAAGAAAGTTTAGAAGAGGTTGGGACTGTTATTAAAGTTGGTGATGGTATTTGTAGAATTTATGGTTTGACCAACGCTGTTTACGGCGAATTAATAGAGTTTGAATTAGGTGGGCAAGGAATAGTATTAGATTTAGATGAAGACTATGTATCTGTTATTTTGTTGGAATCTAATGTTTTGGTAACAGAACAAGAGGTTGCAAGAAGGACAGGGGATGTATTCAGAGTTCCTGTAGGGAATGCTCTCTTAGGTAGAGTTATAAATTCTATGGGAAAACCGTTAGATGCTCTTGGGGAAATTAAAGCAGATGATTTTTATCCAATAGAAAACATCGCTCCTGGTATTGTTGAACGTGCTCTCGTTAATAGATCCTTAGAAACAGGTATAACTGTTATAGATTCCTTAATTCCTATAGGAAGAGGACAGAGAGAGTTGCTTATTGGTAATAGAAGTACCGGAAAAACTTCTATTGTTTTTGACATTATAAAACATCAAAAGGATAAAAACGTTATTTGTATTTATGTCTCTATTGGTCATAAGCAATCTGATACTGCAAAGTTTATATATCAATTAGAAAAATATGGTGTACTTAATTATACAATTGTTGTTGGAGCTGATGCAAAGGAAACAGCCTTAAATCAATATTTGGCTCCATACAGTGGATGTTCTATTGGTGAATTTTTTTTAAGACAAGGCAAAGATGTTTTAATTATTTATGATGATTTAAGTAAGCATGCTATTGCGTATAGAGAGCTTGCTTTATTGTTGCGACGTCCACCGGGAAGAGAGGCTTATCCTGGTGATATTTTTTATATACACTCAAGATTGTTAGAACGTGCAGGTAAAATGAGTCCGGAATTAGGAGGAGGATCTTTAACTGCTATACCTTTGGCACAGACTCAAGATGATGATATTTCTGCTTATATCCCTACTAACTTAATATCCATTACTGATGGTCAAATATTTTTAGATACAAGTTTATTTAATATGGGTATAAGACCGGCTGTAAATATTGGTTTATCTGTTTCTCGTGTTGGTGGTGCCGCTCAGTCTCAGGCTATTAAAAAAGTTGCGGGTGCTCTTAAATTAGAAATAGCTCAATATAATGAACTTTTAGCTTTTGCGCAGTTTGGCTCAGAGTTGGACAAGGCTAGTCAAAAAGCTTTGGACCGTGGCAAAAGAGCCATAGAAATTTTAAAACAAAATGAAAGAGAAACTTATTCTTTTGTTGATCAATCAATCTTTTTATTTTTATTAAAAGAAAATTTTTTGGATGATTTAAAATTATCTAGCGTTAGGCCTTTTGTTTTACAGTTTGCGAGTTATTTTAAAGGTGCCTATAATAAAAATTATGATAATATATTAGAAAGCGGAAGCTTAAGTGATCAAGATATCAGTGCTTTAAATAATGCAGTTCAAGAATTCCAATTAATTTTTGCGGACTAGTGAAAAGAAATATATTTTTTTTAATTTTCTTATTTTTATTATCTTCTTGTGGAAAAAAACAAAAGAATATTTTTGATTTTTCTAAAAAACGAAAAGTTATTAAGGTTAGTAAGTTTAGTCTAGGCTGTGTTAAAAATTTAAAGATAGAAAAAGTAACGCCCGGTGTTAAATTATCCTGGAGTAAGTTTTTATTTAATTCTGATAACAATGATATTAGCTTTGTTGGTTATAATGTTTACAGATTATCAAGGTCTGGAATTTTACCTAAAAGGCCTTTAAATTCAATTTTGATACAAAACAATTTTTTTTATTATGATTTTCATTCAGATAAATCAATGTGTAACGATTTTATTCAAAAAGAACAATTTTATGTTGTTGTTCCTGTTTTTAAGGTTGATAATCGTTTTGTTAATGGATTATTAAGTTCTGTTGCTTGTTTTAAATTATAAAACCCTCCAACTTAGGACAAGCTGGAGGGTTGGGGGGGCGAACAATACTATCTAAGTATTGTTCATTTAGGGACTTTTTTTCATTTTAAAGACAGAATAAAGCTTTCTACGTTGTGTATTGCATAGTCCCGTTGGGGCTCTGGCATCTTCGAAATGAAGATTAGCAATCACGTATTATGATGTCAAGAAAAAATAAAGAAAAAGCGTTTAAATCCTTTTTATAAAAAAATAGTTATTATTTTTTTATAAAAAAGATCTTTGTAATTTCTATTGCAATAATTTTTATTAAAGATAAAGATATGATAATTATCCATTCAAATAAATTTAAAGGAATTGTATAAAATAATTTTTGTAACGATGGTAAATAAACAACCATCAATTGAGTAATTAATCCAAAAAGAACTGCTGGAATTAACCATTTATTTTTTAATGGGTTTGATTTAAATATCGGAGTGTGCAAAGTTCTTACAGAAAATATATAAAATAAAGAGTCGATAGAAAGAGCTGTAAAAATAATAGTTCTTATATGTGTGAGTTCAAATTTAAATTTTAGTAAAAGACCGTAAAGTAAAAAAAGGCCTAGGTCTGTAATAATTCCAATAATGAAAATTAAAACTTTCATTTCTTTGTCTAATATTGGCTCATTTTTTTTACGTGGTTTTTCAAGCATTATATTTTTTTCTGACGGTTCAACTGTTAGAGCTAAATATGGTAGTCCATCGGTAACTAAATTTATCCAAAAAATTTGAGTTGCAAGGATTGGTAACGGTAGTCCCATTAACAAAGAGCCTGTAATTAAAATAATTTCGCTAAAACTATCTGCCATTAGATAAACAATTACTTTTCTGATGTTATCAAAGATTGTTCGTCCTTCTTTTACTGCTGCATCAATTGAAGAAAGGTTATTATCTAATAAAACCATGTCAGAAATTTCGTGTGCAACATCAGATCCTGAACCTAAGGCAACACCAATGTCTGCGGTTTTTAGTGCTGGTGCATCGTTTACTCCGTCACCAGTCATGGCAACAGAGTGTCCTTTTTTTTGCCATGCTTTTACGATTCTGATTTTATGTCTAGGATCAACTCGTGCAAAAATGTTGGTTATTTCAATTTTATCCTCTAATTCTTGTTCGCTCATCTTATCAAGTTCGGCTCCAGTTATTGTTCCATTTTTGATTTCGATTCCTGCGCTGATAGCAATATTTCGAGCTGTATTTTTATGATCACCAGTAACTAAAACAACTTTTATTCCGGCCTTTGTTAGTTCTTCGACCGTTTCTTTTGCTTGAGGTCGCAATGGATCTTGAATGCCGATTAGTCCAATAAAATTTAAATTATGAAGATCATTTTCAGATAATTTATTTGTAATGTGTTTTTCTGCAAAAGCTAAAATTCTTAATCCTTGTTCAGCCATTTTTTCGGCACTATTTTTAAAATATTCGATATTTTCTGTGTTGCACATTTCAAATATTTTTTCGGGAGCTCCTTTAGCAATTAATTTTTGTTTATTATCAAATTGATGTACTGTAGCCATGTATTTTAAGTCAGAAGAAAATGGTATTTCGCTTATTCGGGGATATTTTTTTTGAAATTCGTGAATATTTATATTCAATTTATTTGCAAGCTGGAGCAATGCTATTTCTGTTGGATGTCCTATTGCTGCATTAGAGTTTTCTTGGAGTTGTGCATCATTATTAAGAATAGAAGCATGAATTATATTTTTAAACATTAAATGTTTCTTACGAATATTTTGGTTGATATTTTCCTGAATTTTTTCTTGAACAGAAAATTCATTATCTTTTGTTACTATTTTTACAACTTGCATTTTACCTTCTGTTAGGGTTCCTGTTTTATCAGTACATATTACAGAAACACTTCCTAATGTTTCTGCAGCAATTAAATGTCGAACAAGAGCTTTGCGTTTTAACATTCGTTGCATTCCAATTGCCAAAATAACTGTTAATGCAACTAAAAGTCCTTCGGGAATAGCGGCAACACCTATTGCGATACTTGTCATTCCAATTTCGTAAAGAGATATTCCTCTTATTAATCCTAGAATAAAAACAAGAAGAGTTAGTGATAAAAACATTCCGCCAAGAAACCAACTGAACCTTTTCATTTGTTGTTGTAGTGGAGTTTTAATTGTTTTGATTTTTGTTACTAAGGTTGCGATTTTCCCTAAGTTTGTATTTTCTCCAGTTGCAATTACTATTCCTATTGCCTTTCCACTTAAAACGCTTGTTCCAGAGAAAGCCATATTTATTTGATCACCGGTTGTGACATCGTCTTCAATTTTAACTATGTTTTTATGAATTGGTTTAGATTCTCCTGTGAGTATTGCTTCCTCTACTCTAAAATTTGTTATATCTATGAGTCTTATATCTGCGGGAACTTTTTGACCGGCGGAAAGAAATATGATATCTCCAGGAACCAAATTTTTTGCTTCAATTGAAACTTTTTTTCCTTCTCTTAAGGCGATGCAGTGAAAAACTTCTAGTTTTTTTAGTGATTGTGCAGATTTTTCGGCTTTCCATTCTTGATAAAAACCTACAATCGTATTTATAATAACGGCAATAGAAATTACAATTGCATCTTTCAGTTCTCCAACAAGTAGACTTAAAATGGTTGCGATTAGAAGTATAAACATTAGTGGGCTTAGGAGTTGTTTGACTAAAATTATGAATGCGGATGTTTTTTTTGTTTCGGTTATAAGATTTTGTCCGTATTTTTCTAGACGCTCTTGAATTTCGATTTTGTTTAGTCCGCGATCGAGATTTGTTTTTAGTTTAAGAATTACGGAATTAATATCTAATTTATAGTATTCCACAAGTTATCCCGGAGTTTACTAAATATAATTTATTTATAACTGATTAATGGTATTGATTTTATTATTTTAAAGTAAATTCTTTTGATTTTTCATAAAATAGTTTTCATTAACATTAAATGTTTCCTCCGATAAGTTTAATATTTAGTTATAAATTTTAAGTTATTTGGTTTTTAGATTGTTATTAGACTAAAATTATTTATATATTATTTGATTATAAAATTTATAAAAAACATAGAGGTACGAATGAGTAATTTAGAAATAAAAATACCAGCAACCGTTCCTGAAAATTCAAAAGAAATTTATTTGGATAACTTAAATAAAATAACAAAGAATACTAAAAATTTATTTTTATTTGCTGGTGATCAAAAAATAGAACATTTAAATAAAGATTTTTTGGGGAAAAATATTTCTGCAGAATCTGCAGATCCAGAGCATTTATTTAGAATAGCATCTTTAGGCAAAGTTGGATGCTTTGCATCACAACTTGGTTTAATTTCTCAATATGGAAATGATTACAGAGATATAAATTATGTTGTAAAACTAAATTCTAAAACAGATATAGTTGATACAAACCAAAAAGAACCTGTAAGTTCACTATTAAATACTGTGGAAGATGTTGTAAATTTAAAAAAGAATTCAGACCTTTCCATTGTTGGTATTGGATTTACTATTTATCTGGGAAGTGAATTTGAAAATATTATGCTAGAGCAAGCATCGCAGGTAATTTTAAAAGCGCATCAAAATGGGTTAATTGCAATGCTTTGGATTTATCCAAGGGGTAAAGCTGTAAAAAATGAATTAGATCCAGATTTAATTATTGGAGCTTGTGGTGTTGCTTCTTGTTTGGGTGCTGATTTTGTAAAAGTAAATAATCCTGGAGTAAAATATTTAAAGCAAGCGGTTGTTGCTGCTGGTAGAACTAAAGTTATTTTAGCTGGTGGCAAACAAAAGGATTCAGATGTTTTTTTACAAGATCTTTATGATAATATAAAAAACGGTTTTGTTGCAGGATGTGCCGTTGGTAGAAATATTCATCAAACAGATTTAAACTATGCATTAAGATTATGTAAGGCTATTAATGGTATGATTTATGAAAATATAATTTTTAATGAAGCAAAAAAATATTTAACCGAATAAAATTTGGAATTATTTATGAAATTTAATTATCGCTATAAACGAATAAAAGTTTTTTTGAATTTTGTAAAAAGTCTTTTTATAACAAGTATTAGACTTTTACGGGGTATGTGGAAATTATCAAAAGCTCCGCAACCTGCGATTACAATTTTTGGTGGATCTAAGGTAAAGGTGGATTCTATATATGCAAAAAAAGCTCAAAAGCTTGCAGAACTTCTTACAGAAGAGGAATTTTCTGTAATAACTGGTGGTGGCCCTGGCATTATGGCTGCTGCGAATAAAGGAGCTTATGAGACGGCTAAAAAATTAGGACTTAATGGCCAGATTCACAAGGAAGATAAAAGTGTTTCTATTGGCATCGGATTATCAAGTTTTTCCAAAGAAAGTTTTAATTTGTATGTTAATGAACGAATTTTAATGAAACATTTTTTTGCTAGAAAATGGCTTCTTGTAAGATATTCCATAGGTTTTGTTATTTTTCCGGGTGGTTTTGGAACTTTGGATGAGCTTTTTGAAGTTTTGACTTTAGTACAAACGTCTAAAATGCCAAAATTACCCGTGATTTTAATAGGTAAAAGTTATTGGCAACCGATTATTTATTGGATGAAAAAAAGAGCTGTTACCAGCAGTTTGCTTTTGGAAAAAGATGTTGACTTGTTGTATGTTACTAATTCTATAAAGGAGGCTGTAGAAATAATTAAAAAATATTGCAAAAGTGGAAAGAAATCTGAGTTGTTATATTCCAATAAATAATTTTTTTTCAAATCTTATATTTTCCCCATAAAAAACTTTAGTCTTGTGCTATAAGATTTCCCTTGTTTTTTTCATTTTTTTATCTATAATATCATCTTGATATTTATTAGTATTTAATGTACTAATTGATATCTAATATAGTTTGTTTGTATAAATTTTTATTAACTTAAAATATATTCCATTTTTGGAAGGGGAAATATGACAAAAAATATTAAGCCTTTATATGATAAAGTTTTAATTAAAAGGGTTGAAAATGAGTCAACCACATCTGGTGGAATAATCATCCCAGATTCAGCTCAGGAAAAGACCCAAATAGGTCTTGTCATGGCTATAGGAACAGGGAAAGTAAATAATGATGGTAGTGTTCGAGCTTTAAACGTTAAAGTTAATGACAAAGTATTATTTGGCAAGTTTTCTGGTACAGATATAAAATTAGATAGTGAAGAGCTTTTAATTATCAGAGAAGACGAAATTCTTGCAATAGTTGAATAATAAAAAAACTTTAAAAAATTGGGATTTAAAATATGGCAAAAGAAATATTATTTGGGCAAGATGCTCGCAATAAAATTTTAAAAGGTGTTAATACCCTTGCGGATGCAGTAAAAATTACACTTGGACCTAAGGGAAGAAATGTTGCAATAGAAAGATCTTTTGGTTCTCCAATTATTACAAAAGATGGTGTTAGTGTTGCAAAAGAGATTGATCTTAAAGATAAATTTGAAAATATGGGTGCACAAATGGTGCGTGAAGTTGCTTCTAAAACTGCAGATGTTGCCGGTGATGGAACAACTACAGCAACCGTTTTAGCTCAAGCAATTTACAGAGAAGGCATTAAAAACACTACAGCTGGCGCGAATCCAATGGATATTAAACGTGGTATAGATGCAGCGGTTAAATTGGTTGTAGAAGAAATTAGTAGAATTTCTAAACCAGTTAATAATAAGTCAGAAATAGCTCAGGTTGCTACAATTTCTGCAAATTCTGATTCTACAATTGGTGAACTTATTGCTACTGCAATGGAACATGTTGGGAGACATGGTGTAATAACTGTCGAAGAAGCTAAGGGAATGGATTCTGAGTTGGAAGTTGTAGAAGGTATGCAATTTGATAGAGGTTATTTGTCTGCATATTTTGTAACAAACCCTGAAAAAATGGAAGTTAATTTAGAAAATCCAGCAATATTAATTTATGATAAAAAAATTAACAGCATGAAGGACCTTGTTCCTATTTTAGAAAAAATTGCAAAACAAGGTAGATCGTTATTAATTATTGCAGAAGATATAGAAGGTGAAGCTTTAGCAACATTGGTAGTGAATAAGATGCGCGGATCATTAAATGTTGCAGCGGTTAAAGCTCCTGGTTTTGGTGATAGACGTAAAGCTATGTTAGAAGATATTGCTATTTTAACTAGTGGTAAACTTGTTTCTGAAGATTTTGGCCTTAAATTAGAAAATGTAACATTTGATGATTTGGGTACAGCAAAAAGTATTAAAATTACTAAAGAGAATTGTATAATTGTTGATGGCGGTGGGTCTGAAGCGGATATTAAGGCAAGAGTTGCTCAAATAAAAGCAGAAATAGAAGTTACGACATCTGAATATGATAAAGAAAAGTTACAAGAAAGATTGGCAAAACTTTCTGATGGCGTTGCAATAATGAAAATTGGTGCAGCAACAGAGACAGAAATGAAAGAAAAAAAAGATAGAGTTGAAGATGCTCTTCATGCAACGCGTGCTGCTGTTGAAGAAGGCATTGTTGCTGGTGGTGGTGTTACTTTATTAAGATCTCAGTCTGTTTTAGATTCTTTAAAATTAAAAGGTGACGAAGCTTTGGGTGTTGAAATTGTTCGTAAAGCTTTAGAAGAGCCTCTAAGAATAATTGTTCAAAATGCTGGATATGAAGCATCGGTTGTTGTAAATACAATTAAATCTTCTAAAGATGTTAATAATGGTTTTGATGCAAAAAATGAGGTTTATACAGACTTAATAAAAGCTGGTGTTTTGGATCCTGCTAAAGTTACAAGATCTGCATTACAACATGCTGCATCTATTGCTGGTTTATTGTTAACAACAGAAGTTATGGTTGCTGAAATTCCAGAAGAAAAACCTGCAGCTCCTGCAATGCCTGGTGGAATGGGTGGCATGGGTGGAATGTATTAATAAGCCTCAGTCATCGCATCAACAAATTGGATTAAAATAAAGACTGGATCCTGAAATAAATTCAGGATGACACATCAGAGAGGGATTTTCTCTTTTGTTATCCTGAATTTATTTCAGGATCCAGTTATATAATAGTCCTGTTAGATTCCACGGCTTTTAAGCCGTAAGATTTTAAATGTTTAACGAGTTTCTACAGGATCTAAATGTGTTGAAGGTCTTAATCTTGAAGCTTTTCTAGGTTTTTTTAAACCGGTTGCATATGTTTTATAAGAATATCCCTTTGGTAATTTTCTAGTTTTAAATATTTTGCTTGCCTTAAAAGTAGCATTTTTTGCAGTTGTACTTGCAATTATTACAGGTGCAATTCGATAAGACCTTTTTGTAGATGCTTTTGTTTCAGCAACTTTTAGTTCATATGAACCGTATTTTACGGTTCTAAAAGTTTTGGATTTTCCGGGCAAGATAACTGTTTTTTCATTATTAGAACTAGTTGGATATCCTTTTAACTTTGTTACATCTATTTCATTAGGCGTATCATTTTTGATTGTTATTTTTAGACTGCCAGCCGTTTTGGGTTCTCTTTTTACTGGCATTATAGTTGTTTCTCTCTGTTCTTTTAAACCGGTTGCATATTCTTTATAAGAATATCCTCGAGGCAATTTTTTATTTGTAAAGATGTTGCTTGCTTTAAGATATCTACCACGAGCATCTTTTTTTATAATTATTGTGGGTGCGATTAGATATGATCTTTTTGTAGTTGCTTTAGTTTCTGCAATTTTAAATTCGTATTTCTTATAATCTATTCTTTTAAATTGTTTTAATTCTCCTGGGAAAATTACAAATTTTTTATTATTTGCATATACGACAATTTTATTTTTGGTGTCATTTTTTAAAGTAAAAATACCCCAGGATTTTAGGTTAGAAATAAATAGTGTACAAAACAAGAGTAATAGAAACCTTTTTTTCATATAATTTCTCCTTTACTGTGTTGGTGTTATAAACACAGAGCTATTAAAACTGTTAAGATCTATCTTTTTTAGTATTTCATAGAAGTGTTTAAAATTGGAAGTTTTTACAAAAATATTGCGACATTCTGTTTTTTGAATTTTATATACGGCTGGTTTTGCTGGTCCTAATATAACTAAATCGGAGTTGTTATTTTTTTGTAAAAGATCGGTTAATTTTTTAGCATCCTTTTCTAGCGTTGGTACATCTGTGTTTTTGAGTTCTATTTGTATTAGGCGTTTATATGGCGGAAAACCTGCAAGCTTTCGAAATTCTAATTCTTCTTCTATAAACTTTGGATAATTTTCTTCATTTAAATAAGAAAATATTTCATGATTTTGGATTGCTTGAACTATAACTTTGCTATTTTGAGTTTGTCTACCAGCTCGCCCTGCTACTTGAATTAATTTTTGCAATGTTGTTTCTGCTGCATTAAAAATGGGAAAATGTAAATTTAAGTCTGCCCATAAAATACCGACAAGAGTGACTTTAGGGAAATGATATCCTTTTGTAATAACTTGTGTTCCTACAAGAATATCAATATTACCATCTTCAAAATCTTGTAAAGTTTTGGTCCATCCCTTTTTATTTGTTGTGTCTAAATCTGCTCTGGCTATTTTTGAATTTGGAAAAACTTCTTGTAATATTTTTACTGCTTGTTGGGTGCCAATGCCTTTGCGCAAAAAGCTCTCTTCTTTTTGTTTGCATCCGGGACATATATTTGGAATAGTTTTTTTGTAGTCACAGTAATGACATAATAATTCTTCGCCTCCAGTGACATTTTTATGCATGGTAAGACTTACAGAACAGTTTGGGCATTCAAAAATAAAACCACAATTTTTGCATTGAACAAAAAAACTATAGCCGCGTCTATTTATGTAAATTAAGCATTGTTCTTTTTTTTCTAATCTATCTTCTATTTCTTTTTTTAATTGTTTAGAAATCCAAAATTGTTTTTTATATCGGTTTTTTTCTTCTTTTAAGAATACAAGTTCAATTGTCGGGAATTCTCCGGAAAAGCGTTTTTTAAGTTGATAAAAATGCCAATTTTTCTTTTTTAGATTATACAATGAGCTAGAGCTAGGTGTAGCAGATCCTAATATTATTGGAATATCATAAAACTGTGCTCGCCAAAGTGCTAATTCTTTACTATTTATTTTTGGATATTTTTTTTCTTGAAATCCTGCTTCGTGTTCTTCGTCTACTATTATTAGTCCGAGGTTTGGAATTGGTAAAAGTATTGGTAAATGTACCCCAATTATAAGCATGCTTTTGTTTTCTAGTAAATTTTTCCAAAGTTCTCTTTTATCTGAAATTTTAGATGCCGAGTGAAATCCTATTATTTTTATAGATTCAGCTAACTGTTTTTTTAGTAAGTGTTCAAATTGAACAGCAAGACTTACTTCTGGTAATAAAAGGATTACAGATTTATTTTTTTTTATAGTTTCTATTAATATTTTTTTATAAATTTCTGTTTTGCCAGATCCTGTTACACCATGTAAAAGAGCTGGTGCGTTGTTTTTTGTGAGTATATTTTTTTTTATATTTTGAAAAACATTGTCTTGTTCTTTTGTTAAAATTATCTCTTTAGATTCTATACTATTAGAATGAGATTTGAGTTTTGTTTTGATTGCTTTATTGTTTTGTTCTAAAAAATTTTTAATTCTTTGATAAAAATATAAAGGCTTTACCAAATAAAATTTTGATATTTTTTTTACAAATTCATGAAATTTAGGATCATCCGGAAATCGTTGTAGGTTGTTTATTTCTCTTATTTTAAAGTTTAATTTGGGCGGTTTTTTTTCGTATGTTTTTAATACCAATGCTGGTACGTTATAATTTTTTATTGGAACATTTACAATTTTTCCTTGTAAATGTTCCAAATTTAAATTTTGAGGAATTTTATAGTAGAGGGGTTTTTGGTAGCCTTTAAGCAGTTTTACTAAAATATACATATGTTACTTTTATAAAATTTGGATGCGAAAATTTTTATTTAAGATTAAAGTTTACTAAAAAAATTTAAAAATAAAAATATTTTACATTGCTTAATAAGTGCGTATTTTTATGCTTTTTTGAGTTTTTCCTTAAAAAAAATGACAAAAAGGTTATTTTATTTGACAAATAATGGTTAGTTTTGTCTATAATAAAACTAACTTAAAGAAGAATGAGTTTATTTTGTAAGTATTGTTCCATAAGGGGAATTTTTAAAGGAGAGAAGTATGGCTGTTAAGAAAAAAGTAGCTAAAAAGAAAGTAGCTAAGAAAAAGGTAGCCAAAAAAAGGGTTGCCAAAAAGGTAGCTAAGAAAGTAACAAAGAAAGTAACAAAGAAAAAAGTTGCTAAAAGGAAAGTTGCCAAGAAAAAGGTAGCTAAGAAAAAGGTTGCTAAAAGGAAAGTAGCTAAGAAAAAAGTTGCCAAAAAAAAGGTAGCTAAGAGAAAAGTAGCTAAAAAGAAAGTTGCCAAGAAAAAAGTAGCTAAAAAGAAAGTAGCTAAAAAGAAAGTAGCTAAAAAGAAAGTAGCTAAAAAGAAAGTTGCTAAAAAGAAAGTTGCCAAAAAAAAGGTAGCTAAGAAAAAGGTTGCTAAAAAGAAAGTAGCTAAAAAGAGAGTTCTTAAAGGTAAAAAAAGAATGGGTATAAGACCTAAAAAAAAGTAGGTTATCATGCAAAAAAATAAACGTCATAGCGAAGACTATGACGTTTATTTTTTTTATTCTCTTTTAATTTATTAAAATATCAATTAAGATTTTATCTTTATTTCTTTAATTTTGTAAATTATAAAATACTTAAATATGATAATTTTAAATATTCTAGCATTATTTTTTGTTGATTTATTAGCCTTTACTATTTTTAACAAACCAATTTTTTCTTTTTTGTTTGCTTATTTTTTATTGTTTATTTTATATAATAAAATAGTAAATTTTAAATATAAGATTTTATTTTTGGTATTTCTTTTTTTGCAAGATTATGTTTTTTATGGTGCTTCTGGTTATTGTTTGGTTTATTTTATTTTTGTAAGTCTTTTTGATGTGAAAATAAAAAGAATTTTTAGTGTTGAATCAGGAGCATTTTATATTGTCTTTTTATCAATTATTATTCTTTTAAGACTATATTTTATTGATTTTTTACTTTTACATAGAAATATCTATACCCATTCGACCTTAATTGATATTTTTATTAGTATACTATCAGGAAGTTTGATTCTTTTAGGTATGCGGGGTAATCGCTTTTAATTTTAAAAGAGGAAAGTCCGGACTCCAAACAAGAATGGTGCCTTACAAGGTTTCAAGTAAGGGGGACGTAAGTCTACGGAAAGTGCCACAGAAAGCTAGACCGCCTGAATACTTCGGGTAAGGGTGAAAACGTGTGGTAAGAGCGCACGAATATACAAAGAAATTTGTGTATTGGGTAAACCCCACCAGGAGCAAGACAAAGTAGACAGGTCATAAATTTTCTTGTTTTTTAGTGCCTGTGGGTATGTCGCATAGATAGATGATTACCATTTTGGTCGCGTCGTAGTTATAAACGAAGACGGATCAAAATACAGAATCCGGCTTATAAGTGTGCCTAAAAGAGTAAATTTCCAATCAAATTTTAAAAAAATAGTATTACTTGGTTTTGCGTTATAAAATAATTATTGGTTTTTTGGGACTATTAAAAAAGGGGTTCAAAATGAAAAAAATAATTATTTTATCTTTTTTTTTCCTAAGCTTTTTATCTTTATATTCACAGAGTTATAAAATTATTTGTTTTTTAGACCAGCATAAATCTCATTGTGTTCAAGATTTTTTAGAAAACTCTGATTCCGAGGATTTTGATTCAGAAGTAATATCTTTTATAACACTGTTAGATAATTTTATAACCAATCGTCTGGATGAAAGATTTTCTATAGAGGTTTTATCTGTTGAAAATTTAAAGCCAAGCAAAATTACAAAAGAATTTATAAGAATTGCAGAAGAACCATGTTGGGTTATTTTATTAGTAGATGAAGGTGTTATTAATATAGTGAATAAAGGTTTAAATAGACTTAACAGACCTGAATATAATAGTTTGTATGAAAAAATTTGGCCGTTAAATCGACTTTTAGATTATGCTTTGGAAAGGAGTGAACATTATAATGGCAACATTAATGTTTATTATACTTCAACCAGACCAAATCCTATAGAAGAAGAATATGAAGATTTGAGTATTTTATGTAGTGAACTAAATTTGATTAATGTAAATTTGCCAGATGATCCTCCCAAGAAAACTTTATTTGGATTTGAAGTTCCTATGTTGATTATGTCTTTGGGATCGTTACTTTTAGGTTTATTGTAATTTATTGTGCAATTGGGCTTTCTGTCCTTTATTACAAAACTTTAGTAAAAAAACTTGAAAATAAAGCATTTTTTGATATATTGTCTCTTTCCATTTGCGAAGATTTTTAACTCGTAATATATTTACTATGTGAAATTAATTTAATGCGTAATGGAGGGTAAAAATACGTTTTTATCTGGATTTTAAATCATTTAAATCTATTTTTTTATTTTGTTTCTATAAGACTCCATGTCACCATTGACACATTATAATTATGTATGTTTTTTAAGAAAGGAAATTTGTATGAAATTTACCAAAATATTTTTAATTTGTTCTGTGATTGCGCTGGTGCAAACGCAAAGTATTTTTTCTATGACTTCTACTGGGCAAGAATTGGAGGAACTAAGGATTAAGGTTGAACAAGGAGACATTCAATTTAATCCGCAGGCTATAGCCGCCGTGAGTCGAGGCGCTGAGGATCCAGATCCAGTTGTCAGACATTCTGCATTCTGCATATTTATGAACTTGGTTATCCGAAAATACGCTCCGGCCTATGAGGCAGCTATAGCAGCTGCGAGTCTCTGCGTTGAGGATCTAGATCCTAATGTCAGAGATTGTGCTTTTCTTATATTTGAGCTTTTGGTTTGTCAAGGAGAAGCTTATGATGTGGCGACAAAGGTTGCGATGCAAAGGTTTCGGAATCTAGATACCAGATGTAAAGCATTAGAGTTATTTACAGCTTTGGTTAAAAAAGGACAAGCTTGCGAGGCGGCTACAGTAGCTGCGGTGGAAGGTTTTTGGTATTTAAATGACGAAGGTTGTTGGGATCCAGATGATAGATGTGCGGCATTAGAGTTATTTATAGCTTTGGTTAAACGAAGATGCCTTTCAGCTTATGCGGAGGCTGAAAAAGTTGTGATAGCTGTGGAGGAAGCTCTTCTGGCTAAAGATGATCCTCTCCGTTGCGGGGTACGACGTTTAGGGGAGGCCCTGGCGAGGGCTAATGTGACCATTGAGAGGCCTAAGAGGATTGTGAGCCGTTTTGCGAAGCCTAAGAGGACCCTTGAGAGGCCTAAGAAGAGGGGTTTTGGGAGGACTAAAAGAAAATATTGAGATATTAAAGCAATATTTTTTCTGGTTAAAGTGAAAAATAGTGATATCATGTAAATGGTTAATGAATCCAGTTTTAGGGCAGGGCATGCCCTACACGTTTTATATGTTTTTTATTGTTAATATTAATTAAGATTATGTTAGATGTTATAAAAAAAATAATTAAATCTTTTTATTGGCTGACACCGTTTGTCGTTTTTCTTTTAGGTTACATTTTTTTTTCTATTCTTTTCCCAAAAAAAGAGATACTTGTTCCAAATATTATTGGTAAGAATTTACAATCAGCTTTGATTTTATTGTCAGAAAAATCCTTAAACTTAACAGTATTAAATGAAGTAGAATCAGTAGATTTTCCTGAGGGGACTATTTTACAACAAAGTCCTTCTCCTGATTGTACAGTTAAAGCTTCTCAAAATATCTTTATTACTGTTTCTCAAAAAAGAAAAGATATAAAAGTTCCTAATGTTATAGGTATGGATTATAAAAAAATAGAAAAGATGGCTTCAAAATTAAATATAAACACAAAGTTTTATTGGATAGAATCATTTTATCCAATAAATACAGCAGTAACTCAATGTCCAGATTACGGTGCAAATTTAGGAAATAAGAAATTAGTTGTTTATGTTTCAAAGGGACTTAGCAAATATTATATTGTTCCGGACTTTAGGAATTTTACTTTAGAAGAAATAAAAGATTCTATAAATTTAAATGAAATTAATTTGGATGTTTTTTATAAAAACAGTAATAGTGATTTTGAATCAGAAGATAATCTTATAGTTAAAAATCAAAAGCCTATGGCAGGCTTTATTGTAGATATGAGTAAGAAGTTATATTTACAGGTTCAGGTAGAATAATTTTTATATTTTTTAAATAAAACTAAAATTATTCCAAATAAAAATATAGTAAGAAATGGTAACGATGCTCCGTAGTTTATTACATTTTTTATGCATAAAAAAATTAAATAACTGCTGCTTATTAGTGCTAGAATTGGCAACATCTTTTCTGTCCGTTCTGCCGTGTTCCGTTGTAAAAAAAATAATTTGAATAGAGATGTGCTACTTAAAAGATAAGCTATTGTTACTCCAAATACAGACATACTCTGCAACGTTTCTTGTTTTTGAGTTATTGCTAAAAGTATAAAACCTAAAATTCCTTGTAATAATGAAGAAATATATGGAACATTATTTTTATTTATTTTTGTAATAATGTTTATGAATGGAAAATTATTATCTTTAGCAAGAGCAAATAAATTCCAACAGTTACTGGAAAGCAAGCCAAATGCTCCACCGAGAATGGATGCAAAAACTAAAGAGTTTATTATTCCTGGTATGTACGAGCCGTTAGTAAATAATTTTGAACCTAGTAGTAATATTGGAATATTTACATTGGTAAGTTCTTTGCCAACTGCGAAAAAGATTGAAAACTGCATTGCTGTAGTAAGAGCGGTCACTATTAAAAATGAATAAAGAATTGCACGACGTATATTTTTTTTAGGATTTTCTATTAAGTGTCCAATAGAGCAAATCATTTCAAAACTAAGTAACGCGTAAACTGCAATTGGTATAGACGAAAACAAGTTTTGTATATCTATTGGTGTTAAGATAAAAAAGTTTGGATTAAAAATAGATAAGCTGGTAAATATTACAAACAATAAAGGTATAAATTTAGAGCTGGCAAAAAGGTATTGTATTTTTCCACCAAGGCGTAAACCAAAGATATTTAATAAAATTAATCCAAAAATTAAAATTGTATCTAAAGTTAGTATTGATAGTTTTTGTAATGCTGGGATTTTATAATAAAAAAATGTAATAAAGGTATTTATCAAAAGAGCTGCGGAAGTTATTTTGCCAAGAAAAAAACTCCAACCACTTAAAAATCCTAAAGAGTTGCCTAATATTTCTTTGTTGTAAATATAAAGACCGCCTGCAACCGCTCTATTCTCTGCTAATTTTGCAATCGTTAGAACTATTGGTAATAACAATATTGCAGAAAATATATAACTAGAAAATCCGAATGGGCCTAAAAAATTAGTTAAAGGTGCGGTATTCATAAAAACACCGGCACCTATCATAATATTAACGTTTATTAATATTGTTGTTAATAAATTTATTTTATTTGTTTTTACCATCTGTCTTTTTCTATTATTTTCGATTTAAAAATTAAAATAGAAATTGCCGCTGGTGTCATGCCCGGAATTAGTTGTGCCTGAGCAATAGTTCCTGGTGTATGCTTTTTTAATTTATTTTGTAATTCTACAGACAAGCCCGGCATTTGTGAATAATTAATTTCTTTGGGTATTTTTAATGCTTGAAATTTTAAAATTTTTTCAACTTCAGCTTTTTCTTTTTCTATGTAACCCGCATAACGTATTTTGGCGTGAATACAAAGTAAGATTCGTGATGTTAAATCTTCTAAATTAATTTTGGATTCTATTTTTTTGCTATAAAGATTAAACAAGATTTCTTTAGATTTACTTTGAATTTCTTTAGTCCAATCTATACTGTGAAATAATTTAAAAATTTCACTTTGAGTTTCTAAAGAGTTAATTATTTTCATAGAATTTTGGATAATTTCTTTTTCTTTTAAAAATTTATTATAAAGTTTATCATCTATTAAATTTAAATTTTTACCGTAAGGCATTAGGCGTAAAAAGACATTGTCTTGTCTTAATATAAGTCTACGTTCGGCACGAGATGTAAACATTCTGTATGGTTCATCGATACCAATAGTTATAAGATCATCTATCATGACACCAATGTAGCTTTCTGTTCGATTTAAAATAAAAGCTTCTTGGTTGTTTATTTTTAAATGAGCATTAATTCCGGCAACAAGGCCAAGGCCTGCGGCTTCTTCATAACCAGTGGTTCCTATTACCTGTCCTGCAAAGAATAATCCATCAACAGATTTGCTTTCTAACGAATGTTTTAAGTTATTCGGTTCTATAAAGTCATATTCTATTGCGTATCCTGGATCTGTAAATATGGCATTCTTAAAGCCGGGAATTGACCGAACATATTTTTCTTGAATATCTAATGGTAAAGATGTAGAGATTCCTGCTGGATAAATTTTTTCTAAATTCTCTCCATCGGGTTCTACAAAAACATGGTGAGAGTTTCTGTTTGGATGTCGTTTAATTTTATCTTCTATCGAAGGACAATATCTTGGGCCGATTCCAGAGATTTGACCACCGAAAAGGGCCGACTTTTCCAAGTTTGTTTGTATAATTTCGTGAGTTTTTTCATTGGTTGTTGTTATAAAGCATGAAACTTTTTCTTCTGTTTTTACTGGGTCAAATTCGAAAAGATAATCGAGCTCGCTTGCTTGTTGTTTTTCCATTTTAGAAAAATCAATAGAACTTTTTAACAATCTTGGCGGAGTTCCTGTTTTTAGTCTTTTAAATTTTACTCCAGTGGCATTTTCTAGAGATTTAGTTAATTTAGGAACGGCAAGTTCTCCCATGCGCCCTGCTTCTTCTGTTTCAAAGCCGATGTGAGTTGTGCCATTTAAAAATGTACCTGAAGTTATAATAACAGTTGGGGCTAAAAATTCTCGATTATTTGAAGTTTTAATTCCAGTAATTTTTTTAATAGTATTATTTATGGTATCTTCTGTAATAATTTCTGTTACCATGGCTTCGTGAATTGTAAGGTTTTCAACCTTTTCTAAAATTTCATAAGCTTTTTTTGAGTATTCAAATTTATGAATTTGTAGTCGTAGGCCTTGTACGGCAGGACCTTTTCTTGTATTTAGCATTCTTGCTTGTAAATAAGTCTGTGTGCATAATTTTGGCATTAATCCGCCAAGAGCGCTTATTTCGTAAACAATATGTCCTTTACCAAGACCTCCAATAGAAGGATTGCATGGCATAAGTGCTATTTTAGTTTTATCTAAAGTTATTAAAAGTGTTTTTGAGCCCATTTTTGCTGCGGCATATGCAGTTTCTACACCAGCATGTCCTGCACCAACAACTATTACATCAAATTTGTTATTCATAATTTTAAATTTTTTTTTAACAATATTTGTTGTTTTGGATATTGTTTTTGTGTGATTATCATTCATAATTTTATATATAACTTTGTATATTTGTGGTTTTTATTATTTTACAATTGCCATATAATAATAAAGAGATTTTATATTTTGTTAAATGCTACTTGGGATTTTTTATGATTTATCATTTAAGCCATTATTTAATGGCAAAGTATAGTTTTTTTAACCTGTTTCGCTATGTTAGTGTTCGTGTTATAGCTGCACTCTTAACGGCTATAATTTTTGCATTTTTGTTTGGAGACTGGTTTATAAAAACATTCAAAGTAAGGTTTAAAGCAAGGGTTCGTGAGTGGATACCGAAAACCCATTTAGTTAAAAATGATACACCGACTATGGGTGGGTTGTTTATATTAATGATTTATATAACGAACTTATTGTTATGGTGCGATCTGACCAACCCTGTAACTTGGATATTTTCTTTGGGAGTCTTTGGCTTTGGATTTATAGGATTTTTGGATGATTGGAAGAAAATAAAGAAAAACAAAGGAATTCCAGCTAAACTTAAGTTTAAATTGCAAATTTTAGTTGCTTTTGGATTTAGTTTGGCATGGTATTTTATATTAAAACCAGATACGCATTTGTGTATTCCTTTTTTTAAAAATTTAAATCCAGATTTAGGCATTTTTATTATACCGTGGGCTACTTTTATAATAGTTGCTACTTGCAATGCCGTAAATTTGACAGATGGATTAGATGGTCTTGCTGCAGGACCATTAATGTTTAATTTTTCTACCTTTGCAATAATTGCTTATTTGGCAGGACACAAATATTTTGCAAAATATCTTTATATTCCCCATGTTGCTAGTTCTGATTTGGTTATTTTAATGGCTACCTTGGTTGGTGCGTTACTAGGTTTCCTGTGGTATAATACTTATCCAGCTCAAATTTTTATGGGTGATGTTGGAGCATTATCTATGGGAGCAGCTTTAGCATTTGTTGCTTTGATAACTAGACAAGAACTTTTGTTGGTGATTGCGGGAGGTATTTTTGTACTAGAAACGGTTTCTGTAATTATTCAGGTTTTTTCGTTTAAAGTTTTTGGTAAGCGAATGTTTAAAATGGCGCCAATTCATCATCATTATGAACTTATGGGATGGAAAGAGGCTAAGATTACAGTTCGATTTTGGATAATATCTATAATCTTATCTTTATTAACATTATTAACCTTAAAAATAAGATAAAAAGATGAAAGAATCTATAAAAAAAATTACAATATTTCCTGGCGTAAATAAATTTGGACAAAAGGAAACCTTTGAGCCTTTAGAGATAAAAAGTGGGCATGTTGTAGCCATAGTTGGTTCTACTGGTGCCGGTAAAAGTCAACTTCTTTATGACATAGAAAAATTAACTCAAGGTGATACTGTAAGCGGTAGAATAATTTTAGTTAATGACAAAGTTCCAAAAAAGGAATGGCGCTTTGATCCTAGATTTAAGCTTATTGCATCTTTAGCTCAATCTATGAATTTTTTAACAGACATGAAGGTAGTAGATTTTTTGAGCCTGCATTTAAAGGCTAGGGGTAAAAAACTCGATAGTAATTTAATTTCTACGGTTATAGAAGCCGCCAATCAGGTTACTGGTGAGCCTATAAAACCCGATTTTAATTTATTAAATCTTTCTGGAGGACAAACCAGGGCCTTAATGATTGCGGATATAGCATTTATAAGTAATTCTCCTATTATTTTAATAGATGAAATAGAGAATGCGGGTATAAAAAAGGAACTCGCTATAAAAATTTTAATAAAAGAGGGAAAGATTGTTTTATTGGTTACCCATGATCCTGTTTTAGCTTTAAATGTAGATAGGCGACTTGTTGTAAAAGAAGGTGGTATTGTTTCTGTTCTTGATACTACTCTAAAAGAAAAAGGCATATCACATTATTTAAGTTGGGTGGAAAATTATAATTTAAAAATTAGAGAAGATATTCGTAATGGCAAAAGAATTGATGAAGTAAAGATTTTTTGCCAAGTTTTTGATAAAGCGAATAATAATTTTGGTGGGGAATAAAAAAATATGAAAATGGTCATTTTTGCCGGAACCCCTGGTTGTGGAAAAACAAGTATTATAAAGCATGTTATTAATAAATTAAAAAAGGATTGGAATATTCTTTTTGTAAAGTTTGATTGTCTAAGGACTCAAGATGATCAACTTATAGGAAAAAAATGTTCAGTAGATGCTGAAAAAAGATTGGCAGAAGAGCTTTGTCCTGATCACTATGCAGCTCTTGAAATTCCTCGCATTGTTGATGAATATTCTGATAGAGATCTAATTATTATAGAAACTGCTGGTTTATGCTTACGTTGTTCTCCATATGTAAAAGAAGCTTTAGGCATAAGTGTTTTAGATATTATGGCTGGACATCCAGATAGATATGGTCCAATTTTGAGTCAAGCTGATATCGTTTCTATTACAAAGGCTGATTTAATATCTCAGGCAGAGCGAGAAATATTTCGGGTTAGTGTTTTAGATGCAAATCCAAATGCTAAGATTATAGAGGCTAATGGTCTTACAGGTGAAGGTGCATATGATCTTGCAGATTACATTAAATATTCTACGAATATTACGGGAAAGAAATTAATTTTACGTCATTCCATGCCATCTGCTATTTGTGGATATTGTTATGGGTGTAAAATATTAGATCCTGTTTTATCACATAATAGATTTGTTATGGGTAAAGATTTAAAAGCACTTATTCCAAATCTAAATTGTGGACGTTGTGGCTTTAAGACATGTAATGAGTTTATACGGTCTGTATTGGACAACAAAGTGGAACGAGAAGCGTGTCCTTTTATTAAGAAGAAATTGGAAGAGGCTAAATCGGAGGAAACATTTAATGTTAATGGAAAATAAAAAGAATATAAAATTTATAGTTGATAAAAAAATGTGTGCTGGTTGTGGTGCGTGTATTCAGGCTTGTCCTTATAGAGCAATAAGCTATGAAGATGATGGTAAGGTTATAATTGATCAAGAAAAGTGTAAAGCCTGTGGTGAATGCGTTTTGGTTTGTCCATTTGAGGCGATTAAAAAAATACAAAAATAGCTTTTTATAGCTTAATTTTCTTGCAAAAAGTTCAAAAATTTGTCTTTTTATTTGTTGTGATTCGCAATGATTGACTATTTGAAACAATAAATAGTATTATAAATTTAGGTGAGTTCGGGGTTTTGTATCTTAAAAAGACTTAAATTTGGGGGAAATATGAAGAAAATTATTATAATGTCCATTTTGGCTTCTATGCTTTTGACTGGTGGTGTTTTTGCCAAGAAAAATAGAAAACAGGATGATCAGCAAAATAAGCAAATTATGCAAAAAGAAGAGCCAAAGACAAAAGTTACTAATTTTAAGAATAATACAAAGTATATTTTGGATTTTAAGTTAGATCGATTTGGTAGAAACTGGTGTTACTTAGGGTTAAAGCCTGGTGAAACATATGTATATAAGAGTATTAAGAACGTATACAGAATTATTGTTCGAGCTTATGATCCTAATAATTATGATGCATCAAAGCAAGGTTTGGTTAAAAAATATTTTGCTATGCTACGTTTTGGTGGTGGTGTTTTTAATAGTGTAAAATCGGCTGACTTAGTTGGTAGAGACGAAGATGGTAGAGTTTTAAAGTTTATTAATTCTAGGCCTGGAGAGACTGTTGATGCAACCATTTTTGAAGATCAGAATGGTCTTTTGCGGTTAAGAGTAACTGCACAGTAAAAAGCTTCGGCGGACACTCCGGACGAACGGCAGTTGTCAAGATTTACTTGATTTAGCTTATTATATCAACTCTATTTTTTTTAGTTCGTCTTTGAGATATTCATGATTTTTACATACAATACCATCAATGCCCATATTTCTTGCAGCAATTATGTTTTCTTCTTTATCGTCAACAAATAAACATTCATTTGGATCTAGATTGAAGTTGTTTAATAATATTTGATAAATTTCTGGCTCTGGTTTTATTGTTTGCACTTGATAAGAGATAACTCCACCATTAGTTTTGTTCAATATTAGATTTTCGTAATCATGTTTTTTGCTTGCTAATTCGAATAGGTCTTTAGAAAAATTAGATAGTATATATATATTGTATTTTTTTTCTTTTATTTTATCTAATATTTTTATTCCAGACTTTATTGGAGACAAAAAATCTGCGATACCATCGAACAATAGTAACATATTTTCTTTATCGTATTTAGATTCATATTGGCTTATTATTTCATCTATTGTTACCAGACCTTTGTCAAAGTCTTGCCAAACGCTTTGTTTTAATTCTTGAAATATTTGTTGCATTGTAGATTCATTATTGTCTTTAAATAGCTTAGGAATCATTTCTTTTGGATTCCAATTTACAAGAACCGCGCCCAAATCAAAAATTATATTTTTATATTTTTTCATATTTAGTCTTTTTTTTTATTTCGAAACTTTCAAAAATCTCAAATTTACAATCTTGCTGCCATGCGTTTTTATCAAGGCCGGCTTTAGCGCTTAGATGTTCCAATGTTGTTTGTAGATTCCAACCAAGATCAGTAGGAACTTTTGGTAAAAATACAGCACTTGTCCAATAACCAGATTTGGTTTGTTTTTTTAGAATTATTCCATGTTTCCCTAATACTATTTCACTATAATTATTTATATTTTTTGGTTGCGTTAATATAGAAATTGATATATCTAAATTATTTAGTTCATCTTTTTTTACACTTGTAAATCTTGAATCGTTAAAAGCGGCAGCTCTCGCCATTTCTTCTACTGTTTTGTATAACTCTTGATTTGCAATTATTCGGCCAATACAGCCTCTAAGTTGGCCATTTTTTTCTAATGTTACGAATGCACCTGATTTTCTATCTAAGCCTAAAGTTCTTACTGGATACAGTAATTCTGGAGGTCGTTTGTTTTCTGATAGTTCATTTTCGATAGATCTTTGTGCTAAGTTACTCAAAGATTTTTTTTCGTATTCAGTTAATTGATCTTCTTTTTTTAGAGAATCATTTTTTTCTGTTGTAAATATTAACCCGGCATAGCTTACGCTATTTTTTACAAGATTATCAGGAAGGTCAGATAACAATTTCTGTATATTGATATTATTTTTATTTCTAGCTTGAGATAGTTGGGCTGATGTGTAATAGCAAGTTAGGCGGGGCTCAATATTGCCAAATGGTTTATCTTCTAATAATTTTAATAAAATTTTAATGCAATTTTGACCGCAAATTGTAGCACCAGTTTTTTGTATCGTTTTACTAAAGTCTTTAAAAGATTGTTGTCCTATTGCATATAACGCTTGGGTATCTGTATATTTTATATTATCTAGTATAAAAGAATCAAATGGGGTGTAGTTATAATTTGGTCCATAATGAATAAAGTCTGAACTTATAACAATAAGAGTTTGATCATCTATTATATTTTTTATTGTATTTGCATAATTTGCAAAATCTTTTTCTTGAATGTTGCCTACAATGAGTGGTATAAGTTCAAAGTTTTCTACAGTATGCTGTAAAAATGGAAGTTGAATTTCTATTGCGTGTTCTTTATTAAATGTATTTTCTATAATATTAAATGTTTCCACACCTGCCGTGCCCGCCAAAGCCTTTGGCGAAGGCTGGGTGTGTTCTTCTGAAATTTTGAAATTTTTATTTATTTTTAATTTTTTTAATTTAGCTTTATCTATTTTGATATTGCCTAAGGAAGTTTTGTAGTTTTCGAAGTTTGGAATTGCTATGCCATTAAAATTTTTGGTATGACTTGGTGCTAAGATTATTACATTTTTAATTTTTGTATTTTTTTTATTATTTTCCAATAATGTTTGGAAAGCTGTTGCGGCACAAAGTCCAGAGTAATAATATCCGGCATGTGGTGTTATTAGTACTTTTACTTGGTTAGAATCTGTATTTACTTTAAAGTTTTCTTTGGCTTTTTTTATATGAAAATTAAGATTTTGTTCTAGGGCTATTTCTTTTTGTGGATACCATTCTGAACTTAGGTGAGCTATATGAGTATTATCTGTTTTTATAAGATTAAAATTTAATGATGTTGCTAAAAATAATATTAAAAAATAATTTGAATATTTTGTAATTATTTTTGTCATAAAATTCTCCTTAAAATTCGAACAATATTAATTTCTTGAATAAAAAATCATTTTATAGATAACATAAATTTTGTTAAAAGTCTGTTTGAATGTTTGGAGAAGTTTATGTTTGATAAAAAATATTTGTTTTTAATTTTGGCTTTTGTTTTAAATACAAAAGCTTTTGCGTTAATAGTGAATAGTGAAGCGCTAGACCCTGTTTATATGGCTCCATATGTTTGTAGAAATGAAAAAGCTGAACGTGCAGGCAAGATTAAGCGTATTCGTCCACAACGAAAGAAAAAGATAAATAGACCAAAGTTTAGGCTTAATTTTGATCGTAAATTATTTTTCTCTTATAAAAAGAGTGTTTTAAAGAAAAATCTTTCAGGTTTAGATTATTTAAAGGTTTCTAAACAGCCAATTGGAATTAAGCATGGCATTTCTTTTTATATTGTACCAGAGGGTGCTGCTTTAAAAAGTTATAAATGGGGGCAATGGAAGATAACTAAAAACACAAAGAAATTTTTAAAAAAATATACAAAATATGTTTCTACTCGTTTATTAAAAAAGAAGGAAAGATCTGGGACAAAGGCTTTTGCAAGAATCAGTACGAATTTATCAAAATATGAAGTTAAATATTTAAATAAAAGAAGGCCTATAGTAAACAGAAATTTACAAAAATTTACAGGAATAAGCTTTAATGAAAATGAGACACCAAGTATAGCCGTTTGTGCGAGTGGTGGTGGTTATAGGGCTATGCTTTCAACCCTTGGGCTGTTCAGTGGACTTGAGGAAATTAATTTATTGGATGGTATAACTTATATTTCAGGTTTGTCTGGTTCAACTTGGTTTATGACTCCATGGTTATACTTTAATGAATCTGTAAGTGATTATAAAAAAAGATTAAAACCTAAGGTTAAAGTTAAAATAGGGAAAAAAGTTGTTAAGAAAAATGGTAAAAAGAAAATAAAAAATAATTTTCCATTGAGAGCTTTTATTCAATATTTAATTGAGAAAAAAGAAGTAGATAAACAAAGTGTTACGTCTGTCGATCTTTATGGGGCTTTATTGGCAGATAAATTATTTTCAGATTTAAATAGATTTAAAAGACAAAATGTAAAATTATCAGATTTACGCTTGAGGATTAAAAAAGGCAAAAAGCCATATCCTATACTTACAGCAGTACAGCCTGGCCCTCCATATGTTTGGTTTGAGTTTACACCTTATGAGATTGGAACAAGTTGGCATAATTCTTTTGCTTCAACTTGGGCTGCTGGTAGAAGATTTTTAAACGGTAAATCTATGGATTTTGCAAAAGAGCAAAGTTTAGGTTTTTATATGGGAGTTTGGGGATCTGCATATACTATACATTTTGATGGACTTTTAGAGGAGTTTGAAGATTCCTTGTCTCCATTTGTTAAGACTTCTATCGAAAAGTCTATAGAATTTATTGGAGCTGAAAATAGAAGAGCTTGGCCTGCAAGGTTGAATAATTTTGCATATGGAGCTAAGAATGCCTTTTTAAATAATGTTGAAAAATTAACTCTTGTAGATGCGGGGTTAGACTTTAATTTACCATTTCCTCCATTACTAAGGGCAGAAAGACCTGTTGATATAATCATTGTTATGGATGCCTCAAAAACAGTTTACGATGGAGCTCCGGATTTAAGAAGTGCAGAAAAATGGGCAAGAAAAAATGGTGTTAAATTTCCCAAAATAGATTATGAAAAAGCTTCGAAAAATATTTTTAGCGTATTTAAAGATGAAAATGATCCGACTGTTCCTACTATTATTTATTTTCCGTTAGTTAAAAATTCTAAATATAATACTAAGTTTGATCCTGAAGAAGAAATAAAAAATGGTTTTTGTGGTACTTTTAATTTTATTTATTCTAGTAAACAGTATGAATTATTAACACGTCTTACTCAATATAATCTTACTGAAGCAAAAAATGCGATTGTGCAAGCCATTAAAGATAAGGTCGAGTTTAAAAAGAGTTTGTCAAAAACTACTTTTGATAAAATAGAGACTGAAGGTATTGCAGTGATTCAAAAAGAAGTAGCCATGGAAGCTGCTTAAAAAGATAGGCGGGTTATAATTAGTAGCCCTGCGCGTAAGCGTTGGGCTATATTATGTATTTTTAAATAATAAGACTTGCAATTGCAGCATTTAGTAAGTTAACTAAAGTTCCTGCAAGTAAAACTTTAAAACCATACTTTGTTATAAAATTTCTTCTGCTAGGTATAAGAGAACCAACCGCTCCAATTAAAATTCCTATAACCGAAAAGTTTGCAAAACCACAAATTGCATAAGTTAATATTATAGTTGATCTTGGATTAAGTGTCATTTTTAGCATATTTGCAAAAGCAACAAATTCATTTAAAGCTAGTTTTTGTCCTAAAAGTGCACCTGCTGCAATAGTATCTTGTTTAGCTATTCCTATGATGTATGCGACTCCAGAAAATGAAGAACCTAAAAGTTGATTTAAGGTATAAGAAGTTTCAAAAAAGTATCCTGTTATTTTTTCTATTCCAAAATCTAACATATTCATAAGGCCAATAAAAACCATAAGCATTGCACCAACTGCGAGTGCAATATTTAAGCCGGTGCTTGTTCCTGTAGAGATTGCATCTAAAATATTAGAGCTATCTTTTTCTAATTTTATTTTATTTCCGGCCGCAGTTCTAGGAGAGTCTGTTTCTGGAAATAAAATTTTTGAAATTAATATTGCTCCTGGAATTGACATTATAGATGCTGTAATTAAGTGCAACATTGGTATACCTATAGAGCCATAAACTGCAATTAATGATGCTGTTATTGTGGACATTGCTGCAACAAGAATTGTAAACATTTCTGAATCTGTTAAATGTTTTAACTCACTTTTTATTAACAAAGTTGCTGCGCTTGGGTCTAGCATGCTGTTTGCTGCTGTACATAAAGTTTCTGCTCCGGAGGTTCCAAGTATTGGGCTTATCAAAACTGTTATTATTTTTACAAAAAATTGAATTATTCCTAAGTGATAAAGTAAAGATGTTAATGCTCCAAAGAATATTATTATTGGTAAAACTTTAATTGCAAAAATATAACCCCAACTTTCTGTTGGTATCGCTAAGTTTCCAAAAACAAACTTTATACCCTCTTCTGCAAAAAAGTTAATTTTGTTAAAGCCCATTGCGATTTTATGAAAAATAGTTTGTCCTATTTTTGTGTTCAAAATTAGATATGCTATTGCAAACTGCATTGCAAGTGCTATGAGTATCCTAGATAATTTAATATGTTTTTTGTTTTTAGAAAAAATAAAAGCAATAGTCAGAAATATAAGTATTCCAATTATGCTTAGATAATGATTATTTTGTGATAAATAGTTAAATATAAAATTCATAATTACTCCCAAGTTTTTACAAAAAAATAGATTTTACTTAAAAGTAATATATAGATTTTTTAGATTTTTTATATGAATAAATTTTTTATAAATTGATTTTAAATGAAATATTTAGAAAATTCAGAATTATCTTTTTTACGTTGTTCTTTTTCCCAAAGAATTAACGGATTTATTATTTCGTCTAGTTGCCCTGACATAATTATATCTAATTTTTTTAATGTTAGTTCTGTTCTATGATCAGTTATTCTGTTTTGAGGATAATTGTATGTACGAATTTTTTCTGCCCGGTCACCAGATCCAACTTGTTGTTTTCTTTGTGACCGTATTTTGGCTGTTTTTTTTTCTTCTTCTGCCTGCAAAATTTTAGATTTTAATATTTTCATGGCACGTTCTTTGTTTTTGAGTTGAGAACGTTCATCTTGGCAGGTAACAACTACACCAGTTGGAAGGTGTGTAATTCGAATTGCAGATTCTGTTTTATTTACGTGTTGGCCTCCTGCGCCCCCTGCTCTGTATGTATCTATTCTTAAATCCTGTGGATTAATTTGAATATCAACATCCTTCGCTTCAGGCAATACAGCAACAGTTACAGTAGAAGTATGAATGCGCCCCGCTGTTTCTGTTTTGGGAACACGTTGAACCCTATGAACTCCAGACTCAAACTTTAGATGTTTGAAAACGTCTCTGCCCTTAATAAATAGTGTTAATTCTTTAAAGCCACCGATATCTGTGGTATTAGAATCAACTAAAGATACATTCCAGTTTTTTGACATGCCATAGTTTGTGTATGTTTTTAATAAATCAGAAACAAATAATGCAGCTTCCAAACCCCCTGCTCCAGCTCTAATTTCCAAGAATACAGAACGCTCGTCTTTTTCGTCTGCAGGATATAATTTTTCTTCTAGTTCAGATTCTAAGTTATATATTTTGTCTTTGTTTGTTTTTATTTCTTCTTCAAATAGAGCCTTTAATTCAGGGTCAGATTCACTTGAAAATTGTTTGTTAAGATCGGATAATTCTGTATTTAGAGATTCGATTTCCTTGCTTGTAGTGATTAAATTGGAGTATTGAGTTTCTTTTCTTTGTAATACAGCTCTTTCCTTTGCATCTATATTAGAGGCAGAAAGGGCTGTAATTAGTTCTTTGTGTTTTTTTTGGATTGAATCCCAATCTAAATTGATCATAATAGGTTTGTAGTAATTCGAATTAAAATATTAATTCTTTTTGCTGCTCAAAGTACCGTATTTTTTTTGGAACTTTTCTATTCTACCAGCTGTATCAATAAATTTTTGTTGTCCGGTAAAAAATGGATGACATGAGGAGCAAATATCTGAGTGAAATTCTGTTTTTGTTGATCTTGTTTGAAAAGTGTTTCCGCATGCGCAACGTATTGTAATATCATGCATTTCTGGATGAAAATTCTTTTTCATTATTTTATACCCTTTGTTTTGTGTTTAGCTTTTAATTCTTCTATAAGTTTAACAGAAACAGTGTCTACCCCGAGCTTTTTACCTAAATAATAGGATGCAAAATCACTCCATAAAATCATATGGAATAATTGGCCTTCCCAAGTATCACCTAAAACAGGTACTTTGTAAAGAATTGCCCCTGCTTTCTTTAGAATTTCGGTTGTTGATTCTATTGCCAGATTTAGTTTTTGTGACAGGAAGTCAGTATAATACATTAGAACTAATGGTTTTTCTTTACAATTTGTAAAACCTACTAGTAAGTTGTGACAACATTCAGGGAAGGAAGAGTAAACGGCTCTTACTTTGCTGTTTTCGTTAAATTGGGTTTGTGCTCGATATGCAAACTCTGCACTATCTCCAGATATTCCCCATGTGTGAAATATTTCATATCCATTACTTGCATATAGAAAATCGTTAAAATATTCTTCGGATTCAAATTTTGGAATATATAATTCTGCTTGTTTTATAAATGTTTCTATAATTTCTTTGGTTTGAATAATTTTCATTAAATCTAATAAACCTAATATTAGACCCAAAAAGTTACCAAGTGCTGCTCTTGGTTGGCTGGAGTTTGGTAATAATATAAATGGTAGATTTTTTGCTTCAGATATTTCTAAAGCTCGTCCATCGTGAGAAATAACAACTGTAGGAATAAAGTTTTCTGTTAGATAATTTAGCGCATTTAATGTTTCCCAAGTATTTCCTGAGTATGTTATGACAAAACAGAGCGTATCTGTTGAAATAAATTTTGGTACTTCTGGTGAATCTATTATAAAGGATGGAATGTTGCTTTTTTTGTCTAAGAATGTTTTTACAATTCTTCCTGCTATTCCAGATCCACCCATTCCAAAGAATGCTATTTGTTTTATGTTTTTTGGAAGTTTTGATTTGTTTTCAAAATAAAAGTTATGTGCTAGATCTAAGCCATCTTTTAATTTTTTTGGCCATAAGGTTAATTCATTTATCATTTTCACCCTTTTTATAATTTAGAAAATCGAATAACAATTTTTCTAAATTATATATAAAATTAAATATAAAAAAAGTTTTAATCTTTTTTTGATGGATAATTAAAACATTGCACAACCACAACATGATTTAAAAGATCTTTCGCTGGAAAATTCATATGATTCAATATCAAAATCATTAAAATCACTAAATTCTTTTATAATTACTTCTAATTCTTTAATTACTTTTATTATCGTTGGACGATTTGATCTTTTTTGAGACCAGCAACCTTCAATTAATCGATTTACATCTTTTGTTGATTTAAATTGTATGTTAGAAAATATTTGTTTTGGGAGTTGTGGTCGTATTCCGGCTACTAGCGCTTCGATATGTAATACATTTATAGATTGATTTGTAGAAGATTCGTCGGATGCTTCTATTTCCTCGTTTAAGGAATCTTCCATATCTGGATATAAAAAATAAAAAGAATCATGAAATAATATTCCGAAAGAATAGATATCAGAAGAAAATTTATATTTAACTAGTTTATCTCTCGATAACAATGTTGTAAGAATTTTAGGATCAATATAGAAAAATGTTCCGTATAAAACATTCTCGATGACACAAGATTCTTCTTCAAGAATTCTTATCGCATAAGAAAAATCGGTGATTTTTGCGGTGACAATTCCATCTTTGCTTATGAATAATAAAATATTTTCTGGTTTTAGATCTCTATGTATAATTCTATTGAATTGTAAATATGATATTCCTAAAGCAACTTGTCTTAGGATATCTAAAAGAGTTATCTGAAAATTTGTACATTTAAATTTTGAACTATTTTGAATCAAAAATTCTTGTAAATCGCAATTTGCTAAATCTTGAACAATATAAAAGTATTTGGGGTTTATGTCTTCTATTGTTGCAATATTTTCATGATTAAGTCCTTTTAACAAAATAGTTTCATTGTTAAAATATTCTTGTCTACTTTTTTTATTAAGAAATAGTATTATGGCTTTAGGATTTTCCGTTTCTCTATTTATAGCTTGAAATACAATTTTGTCGTTACCCTGGTGGATTTCTTCAATGAGTTCGTATGTATTTTCTTTTTTAATAGAGTCTATTTGTCTGATAACTTCTCCAAGCTCTGCAAGTTTTGTAATGCGAGGGTCCCCAGATTCATCCCAATCAATTGGCTCTTGATCTGCACCTGGTTTAAAGGTGTTTTCATATATTGAAAAGCCTATTTTAAAAGGGCCTTCTTCACAAAGGTTTTCGTTTATTTTTTCTAAATTACTATGTAAATCAAGAATATCTAATCCAAAGAAATATTCACTTGGTTTTGGATATGCAAAGTTTACAAATAAACTAAAAAGTAAAAAAAGTATTATTTTCTTCATAAAAGCTCCATTTTTTTATATTTTTATGTGTTTTATTCAAAATATTGAATAAAACACGGATTTATATTGTGTCATATTTGAATATTTACTCAAACGTTCAAGTGTAAAATCGTCAGTATTTGGAGTATTTTTGCTATTTAGGCATTTATTTATGATAAAATCATAGGTAAAAGGATGATTGTGTTGTAATAAAAAAACCCAAGTTTAAACTTGGGTAATTTATGTGGCGTAGCCAGAAGAAGTCCCAAAGGGACGAAGACTGGCGGAGCTGACGAGACTCGAACTCGCGACCTTCCGCGTGACAGGCGGACGCTCTAACCAAACTGAGCTACAGCTCCAGGCCAAAATTTTAAATGGCTCCCCGGGCAGGACTCGAACCTGCGACCCAACGATTAACAGTCGTTTGCTCTACCAACTGAGCTACCGAGGAACGTTGATACTATGCTATCAAACTAATAAAATATTTCAATATAAATAATTTGTCCGCTTACGTTGATACTTCGGCGTGACAGCCTTCGCAGATTTTTTCTATTTTAGTATTTACTTAAATAAAGAATCCTTTACTGGCTCGCCAAGCCGTAGCTTTAGCGAAGGTATTTAAATTGGTCCTACTCCGCTCTTTGAGCTACGAAGGGCATACTTCGTTTATTGCTAACAATGTCAATTATATTTCAAGCTTCCTTTAAAAAGATGGCCTGCCATACGACCTGTCCTACGAAGCCACGTAGGGCGTAGTAGGAAGCCTTGGCGAAGTATGGTGGGCGATGCAGGATTCGAACCTGCGACCCCCTGCTTGTAAGGCAGGTGCTCTAACCAACTGAGCTAATCGCCCGAATAATACTTTATATTATAAGCTGCTTGTCCTACGAAGCTTTATGCGAAGTAGGAAGCTAATCGCCCTTAATTTCAAATAAATTTTAAAGTAAAAAAAATAACAAGTCAAAGATTCTGTTTAAAGTTGTGTATTTTTTTTGCATAATTGGGTACAGTTGGTGTGCTTTTTATAAATTTTTTAACTTTTTCCATGTGTTCTGCCAAGATGTTTTCATCTTCTATAAAGTCCTGATTGCAGTTTATTGTTAATACTGGTACAGGTTTTAAATTGTCAGCGATGTTTTCTTTTAATGTTAAAAAACGTTCGTGCCATTCGTCTATTTGTCTGATATATCCGAGAGTGATTTTCTTTTCACTAATTCGGTTTCTTTTTCTGATTCTTTGCATACAGATTTCTGGGGTAGCTTTAAGATAAATAAAACCAGTTGGAGGGTTGCAGGTTTTTAATAAATAATTAGTCCAGGTTTTGTAAATTTCCCATTCGGTGTTTGTTAAATGTCCATTTTTAAAACTATTTTGTGCAAAACAATATTGCCCAGAATATATAGAGCGTTCTATAAGTATATTTTGACTTTGTTTATTTTGTATTTCTATGTGATCTTTTACTCTATGAATCATAGCTAGGTTCTCTAAAGTGTATGCCCAGCGGGAGGTGTCTTTATAGAAGTTTTCTAGTAAAGATTGTCCAAAGATTTGGTTGATCCAGTTGTTAACGGGTTCTGTTAATATCTCTAAGTTATCTATAGATTTTTTTACTTTATTTAAAAAGGTAGATTTACCAACTCCAATATTTCCTTCTAATATATACATATTTGCCCTTTGTAAGCTTTGAAAATTTAATATAAACTTGCATGCAAGTATAAGTTAAAAATAAACTTTAAAATTAATTTGTGAAGTAGAAAATATTAATATGAAAAATAAGAGTACAAAAAAACAGCCGAAGTTTGATATGATTTACGGTGCACATAGTATAATTGAATTATTAAAGGCTAAAAAAAGGAAGTTGTATTCTATTTATACTTTAAAACAGTTACCAAAATCATTTAAGCGGGTTGAAAGATATTTGCCAAAATCTATTCCAAATATTCAATATGTTTCGCGTGATGTTCTTGATCGCATGGCAGGCTGTTCTGATCACATGGGAATTATTGCTCTAGTTTCTCCAGTTCAATATGTTTCTAATTTTAATAGCATTAAGAATAAGAAATTTATTTTATTGTTAGATGGTGTTAAAGATGTAAGAAATTTAGGGGCGATTTTGCGTTCAGCTCATTGTACTGGGGTTGATGCAGTTGTTCTGTGTCAAAAGAGGGGTGCTTTAATTACAGCAGCTACTCATAAGGCTTCTGCTGGATTAGCTGAGTATTTGAATATTTATTTGGTTTCTTCTATAGAACATGCGGTAAGCCAATTGGATGTTTTGGGCTTTCATATGTACATGGCTGTATTGGAAAAAGGCAAGGATGCTACTAAAATAAATTACAATTCACCAACATGCTTGGTTATTGGTAGTGAAGAATACGGTATTTCTAAATCTATTCGAGATAGGGGCACATTAATAACAATTCCTCAAAAAACTGCAGATATTTCTTATAATGCTTCTGTTGCAGCGGGTATTTTAATGTTTTTGTTGAGGCAAAAGTTACAATAAGTTTTTGGTATTTTTTTTATTAATTGATAGAAATATTTTTTTTTTGATATTTTATAATTATTCATGTATGAGTTTTAATTTTAATTAAATATAAGGGTGAATATGCATAATTATTTAGAGTATCCTGAAAAATATGTAATTTATGAATCTCGGTTAAAATCTTTCTTTATATTATTTTTAGTCTTGGTTTTTGCTTTTTTCGGAGCCAAATTTTTTGATAAAATTGTGCCTGAAATGGTAAATATATTTGATCTAGTTATACCTAGAGTTTATTTTTTGTATTTAGGTTGTGTATTTATAGGACTAGCTATTTATGGTGGACTACATAGATTTATAAAGCCTTTAGAATTAATTATCTTGGATAAAGCGGGTATTTCATTTAGACCCATTATTAAAACACACGGTTTTTATAACGGGCGCTATTGTCAGCAAAGTAGACGAGATTCTAGAATGCTTTTTGTAAATTGGAAAAATATAGAATCGATTGATTTTTTTAGACATATGAATTTTGTTATCCATATGCGTTTAACGTTGCAAGATTCTTATTTAACTTCAATGCAAGCTAATCAAAATAAAAATTTTTGGGATATAATTAGTAAAAATTCTTTTTTACAGCGTTATGTAAATATTCCGGTTAAAATTTTTATTTTTAAGAATAAATTAAAAGAAATAGTTTTTTATTATAGTCAAAAACCGTAAATTTTAAATTTTAAAATATAGAATAAAATAAGTCTTATTCTATAAAAATACTATTTATTGCGAAAAATGATTCTTTTTTTCTATGCTGCTGACAGCGAACATGTTGATTTATTCTAAAAAAATAAAATTTGGATGAAGAATCATGGAAGAAAAGAGAACCAATATCATAAAAAAAATAAAAATAGTCGCTATTTTTATCATTCTTTTTTTTATAGTTTTAGCCATTATTCCAATGGTTAAGAATCTCTTTTTTTGTACTGTAAACAAATCATTGGAGTTGGTTAGACCCGATAAGATTGATTTAGTTTTTATCTCTGTTTATTCTGGTGCATCTAAATTAAAAATAACAGATTTCGTTAAAAGTTTTTTCAAAAATAAAAAAATAGAAAATATAGATTTAAAAGAATTTTGCTTTTTTTTAAAAGAAGAATTCAATTTTATAAAAACGATTGAATGGAATTTTAGTGCCCCCGGCTTTGCTTCATTAAAAATTATTGGTAAGGAGCCTAGATGTCTTTTAAATGAAAAATTTATTTGTACGGGCAAAGACTCTGTTTTTAATATAGATTTTTTTACTGACTATAGGTTTTCTTGTACTAAAGAATTTTTATCTAAGAATGTTTTATCAAATCGTATTGTTAATTTTATGGACAAAATATCTCTTAATGTGTGGGATGAGTACAAAGTTGATTATGAAAATAAAAATAATATTTTATTAATTAAAAAAGATAAAAAGTTATTTGATAATTATGAATTTATAACAGATAAGAAAAATATTTTGAATGAAGAAAAGCTTTTAAATGCGAAAAGGATTTTTAAATATTTGTCTGAAAATAAAAAAATAAATTCGAGAAAAAATTATGTATTGGATTTAAGGTATGATAAAAGAATTTTGTTGAAAAACAAAAGAAATATTAGGGGGGGGAGCTATGGTAAAAAAAACTTATAGCAATGTATTTACGGCAATTGATATTGGGACAACGAAAATTTGTGTGTTAATTGGTGCAAATTCTCCTGATGGAAGTTTGGAACTTTTAAGTATAGGGCAAAGTCCTTCTTATGGGTTGAAAAAAGGGGTTGTTGTAAATATTGCAAAGACCGTTGATTCTATTTCTAATGCGCTAAGAGAAGCTGAAAATTTAGCTGGTTGCAAAGTTGATTATGCCACAATTGGTATTTCTGGTGGGCATATTAAATCTTTAAATTCAACAGGTGTTGTGGCAATCAAAAATTATGATGTAACTCAAGATGATATAAATAAGGTTATTGAGGCGGCACGTGCTGTTCCGATTTCAAAAAATTTGGAAGTATTACATGTTTTGCCGCAATATTTTAAGGTTGATGGACAAGATCAGGTTGTGGATTCTTTGGGAATGAATGGTGTTAGGTTAGAAGCTCAGGTTCATATAATTACAGGGGCAATTTCTTCTGCTCAGAATATTATTAAATCTTGTGAGCTTGCTGGTGTTAAAGTTTCAGATATTGTATTAGAACAGTTAGCTTCTGCAGGTGCCGTGCTTACGGAATCTGAAAAGGAGTTGGGTGTTGGTATATTGGATGTAGGTGGGGGTACGTCTGATTTTGCAATTTATAAAGATGGAAGAATTCTTCATTCAAAAGTTATACCAGTGGCTGGAAACCATTTTACAAATGATCTTGCTATTGGTCTTGGTATTCCAATAATGCAGGCTGAACGAGTTAAAAAAGATTATGGTTTTGTTTGGGACGATAAATATCTTGAATTAGATAAAGATAGAATTCAGGTTGATTTGGGTTATCAAGGACAAACTAAGACTATAGATACATTTTCTACTTTTGAAATACTTCAACCGAGGGCAGATGAAGTATTTGATTTTTTATGTGATGAACTTGTTGAATTTAATTTAAAAGCATTTATGTCATCAGGTTTGGTTCTTACCGGTGGAGGAGCAATGCTTTTAGGTATGAAAGAACTTGCAGAAAAACGCTTTGGAATGCCTGTGCGAATTGGTTATCCTGAGAAATTTAAAAATTATAATAATATTCCAGAACAATTAAAAAATCCTATTTATTCTACTGGTTATGGTTTGTTAATTTGTGCTAGTGGACAAAATAATTTGGATTTTAATTTGGGGAATGATGATTCTGCGTTTAAAAAAGTTTTTAAACGGATGAAATCCTGGATTTATGATTTTATTTAGAAAAAAAAGTAGAAAGGAATTTGTATGATACAGCTTGCTGTTGAAGAAAAAAAGGAAGTACTTGGGGCAAGGTTAAAGGTTATAGGTATTGGTGGTGCAGGGGGCAATGCTGTAAATAGCATGATAAGTTCAGGAGAAATCGAGCAAGTTGAGTTTTTGGCTGCAAATACAGATGCTCAAGCCCTTTCGACTTCTTTAGCTGAAACAAAAATACAATTAGGTGCAAAAATTACAAAAGGACTGGGAGCCGGGTCTAAACCAGATGTTGGTAAGCGTGCTGCTGAAGAAGATTTGGATTTAGTTGTTCAAAAAATATCAGGAGCCGATATTTTATTTTTAACTGCAGGGTTGGGTGGTGGTACGGGATCAGGTGCTTTACCTGTAATTGCAAAAGCGGCAAAAGATTTGGGAATTTTAACCGTTGCTGTTGCGGCAACACCATTTGCTTTTGAAGGAAGGAAGCGTTTAGGCCATGCAGATGAGGCTATTAATAATTTGAAAGATTCTGTTGATACAACTATTATTGTTCCAAATCAAAAGCTTCTAAAACAAGCGGATCCTAAAATTTCTATGTTGAATGCTTTTGCTTTATCTGATGATGTTTTAAAAAATGCTGTAAAAGGTATTTCTGATATAATAACTAGAGCTGGTCATATAAATGTGGACTTTGCCGATGTTAAAGAAGTTATGAAGGACATGGGCATGGCAATTATGGGTGTTGGTCGAGCGGAAGGTGAGAATAGAGCTAGTGATGCTGTAATGCAAGCAATACACTCTCCATTGTTGGATGACGTTAGTATTGATGGTGCAAAGGGTGTGCTTATTAATATTACAGGTAACGTTGATTTGGGTTTACATGAAATAAACGAAGCCGCAACATTGGTCCATGATTTAGTAAGTCCAGATGCTCAGATTATATTAGGATCTGTAATAGATGCTAATATGGGAAATGAGATAATGATAACGGTAATAGCAACAGGATTTGAGACAGCTAAAGAAGAATTTACGCCAGCTGTTGAAGATAAATTTGTAGAAAAGGAGCAAAAACAATCGAATGTTCTATTTGAACCTAGATTTGATAGGGCTGAAAAAAGTTTGGGTACACTTGAAGATATTAAAATAGAAGCTAAACTTAATGATGACGTATTAAAAGTTTCTTCAAGTAATGCTGCCTTATCTGAGTTTAATTTGGATGATGTTGATACTCCAGCTTTTTTACGAAAGAAAGCTGAAGAGGAAATGTTAAAGAAGGCTGAATAATTACGTCAGCTTGTGGTATAATTTGATTTATAGGCCATTTAAGCTTTTTAATTTTCATGTTTATTTGAAAATTTTAGTTAAAGTTTAGGTGGTCTTTTTTTATTAAATATTAAAGGATTTAATTTTTATGATTTTGCATAATGACTCTTCTTTTAAGATATACTTTGGTGATATTAAAGATGATTGTGTGAAATTTGGCAAAATTTTTAATAAAGACTGTTTTGTAGATAAAATTAAAAAATTAAACTTGAAAAATCTTGTTTTTCTTAAACAAACTCACGGAAATGAAGGTTTGCTCATTTCTTCGGAGCATTTAACAAAGGATTTAATTTTATTCGAGTCTGAGGGTGATTTTATTATTACAAAAGAAAGAGGTGTTGGTATCGGTGTTTTTACAGCAGACTGTTTACCGGTGACTTTTTATGACTCTGTAAATAATGCTATAGGTATCGCTCATATTGGCTGGAAGGGTGCTGTTAACAACATTGTTACCACTGTAATTAGAAGCATGCAAGAGTCTTTTGGTTCAAAAGTCGCTAATTTAAAAGTATACATAGGCTCTTCGGCTAAAGTTTGCTGTTATCAGGTTAAATCTGATTTTTTAAAAAACCTGGAAAATAGTACGTTTTTAGAAGATGTAATTTTAAAAAAAGATTCTTTACTATATTTAGATTTACCACGTCTAGTATCTTTACAGCTGTTAGACTTAGGTGTTACTTGTCGGGAAATTAGGACGAATTATAATGATTGTACTATTTGTAATCAAAGATTCCATTCTTATAGGCGTTCTGGACAAGATGCTGGACGACAGGCAACAATTATTTCTCTTTTATAGTAACTAATTTGTGTTTGTTTCCCCCCCCCCATTGAAATTAGAATTATAATATGTTAGTATCTTGTTAATTGGATGGTGTTGAAATTTTTATCTTACAAGGCTTTGATTTCTCTTTTGGGTTGTGTTTGTTTTTGTAGGGCTGAATTGGTGGTGTTTTAAGAACCTTAAGAGATTTGAGTCTTTCTAGAATTTGTCTTTATGTGTCTTTAAAACAGTGTTTTTTTATAGAAATTGAGAACTATTTAAATTAGTCGGTTTTGTTTTAATATATTATTCATTTATGCAAGGAAATATAAAAGATGAATATTTACGTTGGAAATTTGTCCAGAAATGTCAAAGAAGAAGAATTAAAAGAGCTTTTCGAAGCCTTTGGTGCTGTAGAAAAGTCAACAATAATCATGGACAAGTTCACTGGAACATCTAGAGGTTTTGCTTTTGTTGAAATGCCAAATGACGAAGAAGCAGAAGCTGCAATTGCAGAGTTAAATGGAAAAGAAGTTGAAGGTCGAACACTTACAGTTAACGTTGCTAAACCTAAAACAGATACTCGTCGTTCAAATGGTGGTAGCCATGGTGGCTTCGGTGGAAACCGAGGTGGCTTTGGTGGTAACAGCCGTGGCGGTGGTGATAGAGGTGGTTTTGGTGGTGGCTTCGGCGGTAGTCGTGGTGGTCGTTACTAATAACTACTTTTAGTTAGTAATATAAAAAAGGCTTTTACTTTTGTGAAAGCCTTTTTTTGTAACTTTATCTGAACAAAGTTTTATTTTGTTTTTTTATAAGAATTTGATATTTCATAATTTTTATAACCTATGTTATTCAATATGAATTCTACTCTTTTTTCTACAGGCATAAATGGTATAACTATTGGCTTATAACCAAAGTCATTGTATGTTTTATGAATTTGTTGTTGGATTTTTTTAGCAGTTTCTGCAGATTCTTTACGCATTTTGTTTGTTGCATATACATTTAAAAAATCTAAGATAAATATTTTTGTATATTTATGATTTTTTACTTTAATTGAGATTTTTTTTGAAGAATTTAATCCAAAAAAATTATAATAAGAAATGGTATCTATTATTCCGCGATCTATAAATGTTGTTTTTGATTTATCTACTTTGGATTCCAATTCTAGTTGTTTTGAAATTAGTTTTTCGTGGAATAGCCGGCTGTTTAAATCGAATGGTGTTTCATTATTAGCAATATTGTGTTCTTGTAGCAAGGTTGCTGCTTCGGGTATTGTTTGATAACCAAGTTTTTTTAGATAATTTATTGTTGTTGTTTTCCCTGTGCATGGCCCCCCGGTCAGCACGTATTTGACCGGATATGTTTGCATTGGTAGGGGTTCCTTTTAGTATGTTTTTATTTTTTTTGTAAACATTAAAAAGAGTATCACAGATATAAAACTGATTGTAAAACCATAAAGAAAAATAGAATTATTGGATATTTTTTCCCATAAAAAACCGACAATTAAGTTTGTAATTAAGAATAGAATTCCATTAACTGTTTCAAAAAGACCTAAAGCTGTAGCACGTATTTTTTCATGAGATAAATCTATCACAAGTGCTTTTTGTACACAATTAATAGAAGCGTTAAATATACCATAAAAGATGAACAGAACGATAAGGTGATATATGTTTTTTGAATATAAAAAACCTAAACATATTGTGCTGAAAAATAAATAGGTTAATATTATAATTTTTTTTCGGCCTATTTTGTCTGATAGTATCCCTATTGGGATAGCAAAGGATGCATGAAAAATATTATATAATACGTATAGAAAAAGAGTGATGGTAATGGCATTTTTGTTGGTGAATTGTTGTTGTGCTTTTAAAATAAAAAACATATAACTAAAATTTGATAATGTAAAAAAACCAGATATGAATAAGAAATATTTTAAGGATGGCGATATTTTTTTAGAAGAGTTTATAACAACAGTGTCTTTGTATTTTTTTTCTTTTATAAAAAAAGATGGGATTAGCGTTAATATTGAAAATATTGCGGCAATAAATATTATAGTTTTTATATCTAGGAAGAATATTCCAATAAGCAAAAAAGTTAGAACAGATCCAACTATTGCTCCAGTAGTGTCCATTGCTCTGTGGAATCCTATAGCTTTTCCTCTTTGTGTTGTATACATAGCGATTAAAGCATCCCTTGGTGCATCACGTAAACCTTTTCCAAAGCGTTCAGTTCCTGTTATAAACAAAACTTGGGGCCACGTTTTTGCGAGGTATAAAAGAGATTTGAAGATAGATGATATAAAGTATCCACTGACAATAAATACTTTTCTCTTTTGAATTTTATCTGAATAATATCCGCTAAATATTTTCAGTATATTTGTAAATCCGTCTCTTAATCCTCCGGCGAGACCTATTATTATTCCACTTCCGCCAAATGATTTTATTAATATTGGAAGTATTGGTAATATCATTTCGCTACTTATGTCGTTTAAAAAGCTTATTAAACCAAGTAAAATTATATTAATATTTAAACCTAATATTTTTTTATTTTTCATCTTGGTTCTTTCGATTGTTGTAGGTCTATCTTTGAACATTATTTGTCCTTTGAGATTGACATAAAGATATATATTTTTTTAAGTTATAAATATTAAAAAAATATTAGTAATAAAAGGAAGTATCGATGAAAAAACTTTTGCTTTCAGTCTTAAGAGATAAAAATATTGATATAAAGTTATTTAGAGAAACATCGGATAAGTTAGCATCTATTCTAGCTTCTGATGTTGGTGAAATATTGGAAAAAAATAAGATAGAAATAGATACACCAACTGGTAAAAGTTTTAAGCTTAAATTTAAAAATGATATTGTAATTGTACCAATTTTGCGAGCAGCTTTTTCTTTATTGCCAGAATTTTTAAATTTTTTTGAATATGCAATGGTTGGTTTTTTAGGTTTAAGGCGAGATGAGAAGACAGCGATTGCTAATGAGTATTATAGAAAATTGCCTACAATAAAAAAGACAGACGATATTATTCTATTGGATCCAATGATTGCAACGGGTGGAAGTGGGTTAAAAGCTCTACAAATATTAAAAGAGCTGGGGGTAAAGGAAGAAAAAATTATATTTGTTTCAGTTATATGTTCTAAGGATGGTATAAGTAGGATTAAAAAAAATTATCCAAATATAAAATTTATATACGTAGAGCAAGATGAAATTTTAAATAAAGA